>CAYQOV010000028.1:0-33758 GCA_964419245.1 uncultured Bacteroides sp.
TAACTTTGCCATACAATAACCAAGCAAAAAAGCATGATGAAATACTTCTCCATCCTACACCAACGTTGGCATCACTTCCTGCACAACGAAGAACTGAAACAGAAAATCTACTCCATCGTATTCGAATCGGATACGCCCAAAGGCAAACTGTTCGACATCATACTCATTGGCAGCATCGTGCTCAGCGTGCTGCTCGTCATCCTGGAAAGTATGCACATCTTCCCCCATTCGGCATACCTGGTGCTGAGGGTCGTGGAGTACGTGCTCACGCTGTTCTTCACCATCGAATACCTGACACGTGTGTACTGCCTGAAGCAGCCGCGGAAGTACATCTTCAGCTTCTTCGGCATCGTCGACCTGCTGGCCACGCTGCCCGTTTACTTGAGCTTCTTCCTGCACGGCACACACTATCTGCTCGTCATCCGTGCCTTCCGCCTCATCCGCATCTTCCGCATCTTCAAGCTCTTTACCTTCATCAACGAAGGCAACCTGCTTTTGCGGTCGCTATGGATCAGTGCACCGAAGATTTTCATCTTCTTCTTTTTCGTGCTCATCCTCGTCACGTCCATGGGCACGGTGATGTATGCCATCGAAGGCGATGCCCCCAACTCTCAATTCAACAATATTCCCAACAGCATCTACTGGGCCATCGTCACCATGACGACCGTAGGCTATGGCGACATCACACCCGTTACCCCCGTGGGCCGCTTCCTCTCGGCCGTCATTATGCTCATCGGCTACACCATCATAGCTGTCCCTACGGGCATTGTCTCGGCTACGATGGTGAGCGAACATAAGAAGCTGGAAAAACGCCGCTGTCCCCGTTGCCACCGTGACGGTCACGACTTCGAAGCCCTCTACTGCAAGTATTGCGGCGCACGACTGAAAAAGACCGAACCCGAAAAAGCCAATGAGGAACGGCGCAACGACGAACGTTTCTGAACTTTCCTCTCTATTATACATTGTTTATTGTAAATTTATGGAGAAACAGAAAATATCCCTCGTACTCTCCATGGGCGGCGCCCGTGGCATTGCACACATCGGTGTGATAGAAACCCTGTTGGAATACGGCTACGAAATCGCCTCCATCACCGGCAGCTCCATGGGAGCCATGGTGGGTGCCATGTATTGACCGAATGCAAAGAATGGCTGTGCAGCTGGGACAAACGCAAAATGTTCCAGTTGGCCGACCTCACTCTGAGCCGCGATGGCCTGGTGAAGGGCGACCGCTTCATCCGCGAACTGAAACAGATTGTCCCCGACGTGCCCATCGAGAATCTCCCCATTCCCTATGCCGCCCTGGCCACGGACATCGTGAGCGAGCAGGAGGTGAAATTCACCTCTGGCAGTCTATTCAACGCCATTCGTGCTTCTATCTCCATTCCCATGGTGTTCCGTCCCGTCCGCACGGAAGGACACATACTGGTGGACGGAGGCTTACTCAATCCCCTGCCTCTGCGCCACGCCATTCGTACGCCGGGCGATCTGCTTGTGGCCGTCGATGTCAATGCTCCCATCGACAACGGTAAACGCCGCCGCATGAACCCTTACAAACTCCTGGCCGAATCGTCGCGCCTGATGATGCAGCAAATTACCCGCTACGACATCGAACGCTTCAAGCCCGACATCCTCATCCGGATGTCTGCCCACGACTACGACATGATGGAGTTTCACCACGCCCGCCGTATCATCCAAAGTGGAGCCGAAGCCGCCCGAAAGACATTGGACCAACAATAAACAATACGCCCTTTTCCACTAAGGAAAACAATGCTTTCGTATCCGAAAAGCACCGTTTTCTTTTCACAGAAAAGGGCGTATCTATCTTGACGGGAACATCTCCCCGCACCTTTTATTCCAACTTGTGAATGATGAGCCCCGAACGCAACTTGGGTTCGAACCACGTCGTCTTGGGTGGCATGATGTTACCCGTATCGGCAATGTCCATCAGCTGTTTCATGCTGACCGGATAGAGAGCCAGAGCCACTTTCATTTCACCACTGTCCACACGCTTCTTCAGTTCACCCAAACCGCGGATTCCGCCTACGAAGTCGATTCGTTTGTCCGAACGGAGGTCCTTGATACCGAGTATCTCGTCCAGAATGAGGTTGGAGGAGATGGTGACGTCCAACACACCGATGGGGTCGTTGTCGTCATAAGTACCCGGCTTGGCGGTCAGGCTATACCACTTGCCGTCCAGATAAAGGGAGAAATTGTGCAGGCCCGTAGGCTTGTAGATGTCCGTACCTTTTTCTTCAACGATGAAGTTCTTGCCCACCGCTTCGAGGAACTGCGCCGGCGTCAGTCCGTTCAGGTCTTTCACCACGCGGTTGTAGTCGATGATGGTCAGCTGGTTGGCGGGGAAGCAGACGGCCATGAAGTAGTTATACTCTTCGTCGCCCCGATGGTTGGGATTTTGCTTGGCCTTCTCGGCGCCCACCAAGGCAGCGGCAGCGCTACGATGATGTCCGTCGGCAATGTAGAGGGCAGGCATCTTGGCAAATTCGCGTGTAATGGCATCGATATCCTCCTGCTGGTCGATGATCCAGAACGTATGTCCGAAACCATCACCCGGAGCGATAAAGTCATAAACAGGTTTCTGTGCCGTATAGCGGGCAATGATAGCATCGAGCGTCTTGTTGTCGGGATAGGCGAAGAACACGGGTTCGATGTTGGCATTGTTCACGCGGACGTGCTTCATGCGATCTTCCTCCTTGTCGCGACGGGTCAGCTCGTGCTTCTTGATGACACCGTTCATGTAGTCGGGCACGTATGCACCTACCACCAGACCGAACTGCGTCTTGCCATTCATCGTCTGGGCATAGATGTAATAGTTTTCCTTCTCGTCCTGCACCAGCCATCCTTTGTCTTGAAACATCTGGAAGTTCTCGGCAGCTTTCTGATAGACGCGCGGATCGTGCTCGTCGGTACCAACAGGAAAGTCTATCTCGGGCTTGATGATATGATAGAGAGACATCTCATTGCCTTCGGCCTCGGCACGGGCTTCATCGGAGTTCAACACGTCATAGGGGCGTGATGCAACTTTCTCCACCAGATTCTGTGGTGGACGGATGCCTTTGAATGGTTTGATTGTTGCCATGTTACAGTTTCTGAAATCTGAATTACTATTATTTCTTGTTCACACGGAATTTCTCGCAACCGTCTTTCAGGAAGCCGACAATCTGCTTGGCGGCAGCGATACCGGCATTGATGTTGGCCTCGGCGGTCTGGGCACCCATCTTCTTCGGTGTAGAGAAATAACGACCTGCGAATTTGGCCATAAACGTTTCATGAGCAGCAGGCATGATGTCGGTCATGTACTTCAGGTCAGCACGCTCTTCCATCAGTTGGATGAGCTCGGCTTCGTTGATGACTTCCTTACGGGCTGTGTTCACCAGCAAACCACCCTTCGGCATACGGCCAACGAGGGCATGGTTGATGGAGTTTTTCGTCTCAGCCGTAGCAGGAATGTGCAGAGAAACGACGTCGCAAGTCGAATAAAGCTCTTCAGCGCTGGCAACCGCCTTCACACCATCGGCCTCGATCACTTCTTTCGGACAGAAAGCATCGTAAGCATAGATGTCCATACCGAAGCCCTTAGCGATGCGTGCCACGTTACGACCTACGTTGCCATAGGCATGAATACCCAGCTTCTTACCCTTCAGCTCAGAACCGGAAGTACCATTGTACATATTGCGTACAGCCATCACCATCAGACCAAAAGCCAGCTCAGCTACAGCATTGGAGTTCTGGCCCGGCGTGTTCATCACGCATACATTGTGAGCCGTAGCGGCTTCCAAATCCACGTTGTCGTAACCTGCACCGGCACGTACCACAATCTTCAGTTGCTTGGCGGCATCGAGCACTTCAGCATCAATGATGTCGCTACGGATAATAATGGCATCTGCATCGGCCACAGCCTCCAGCAATTTAGCCTTTTCGCCATATTTTTCCAATAAAGCCAGTTCGTAACCGGCTGCTTCTATTTCTTTACGGATACCGTCGACGGCCACTTTGGCGAACGGCTTATCAGTTGCTACCAATACTTTCATAACTATAGTGTTTTAAATGGTTGGAAAAAGAATTCACCACAGAATACACCCATCATCACAGTCATCATCCCATAAGAGTATCTGTGGTAATCTGTGCAATCTGTGGTGAACTACAATTGATTTATTTGAATTAATGGAGTTTCTCAAATTCCTGCATGCAGTCGATCAAGGCCTGTACGCTTTCCTTCGGCATGGCGTTGTAGCAAGAAGCACGGAAACCGCCTACCGAACGGTGACCCTTGATGCCCACCATTCCTCTTTCGGTAGCGAACTTCAGGAAGTCAGCCTCCAGTTCCTTGTATTCGGGAGCCATCACGAAACAGATGTTCATGCGCGAACGGTCTTCCTTGGCAGCCGTACCCACAAACAGCTTGTTGCGGTCGATTTCGGCATACAGCATGTTGGCTTTCTCAATGGCACGACGCTCCATTTCCTTCACACCACCCTGAGCCTTGATCCAACGGAGGGTCAGCATGGCTGAATAGATGGGCAGTACGGGAGGCGTATTGAACATGGAACCACCATCAATGTGTGTCTGATAGTTCAGCATGGTCGGGATGTAGCGGGAAACCTTGCCTACAGCCTCGTTCTTCACGATAACGAAGGTCACACCGGCAGGAGCCAGGTTCTTCTGTGCACCGCCATAGATACAAGTATATTTGGATACGTCGATCGGACGAGAGAAGATATCGGACGACATGTCGGCAATCAAAGGCACGGGAGAGTCAATGTCTTTCAGGATTTCCGTACCATAGATGGTATTGTTCGTCGTGATGTGGAAATAGTCGGCATCTGTCGGAATGGTATAGTCCTTCGGAATATAGGTATATGTAGCTTCTGCCGAGCTGGCCACTTCCACAGCCTCGCCAAAACCTTTGGCTTCCTTCAGAGCTTTCTTGGCCCATACGCCCGTATTCAGATAAGCAGCTTTCTTTTCGAGGAAATTATAGGGAACCATGCAGAACTGGGTACTGGCACCACCACCGAGGAACAGAACGGAATAACCGTCAGGGATATTCAGCAATTCCTTGAACAAAGCAACTGCTTCGTCCATCACGGCCTGAAAATCTTTGGAACGATGGCTGATTTCCATAACGGAAAGTCCGGAGCCATTAAAATCCAATACACCTTTAGCTGTTTCTTCGATGACCTCACGCGGAAGGATGGAGGGTCCTGCACTGAAATTATGCTTTTTCATTGTAACAAAGTTTTGGTTATACGATGCGTTATTTATGTCTTTCGACAAGGCGAAATTACGGATTTATTTCTATAATCCAAATTTTTCTATCCAATTTCTCGCTTTTCAGGGCAAAATGCTTTCCATTTTATTGTTTTACACACAATAAATACGCTATTTTGTTATGTAGAGATAGCAATATCTAGGGCGAAGAAGTGTCAAAATGTAAAATTCACACTTATTTTCCGGGAAATATCACAATGTTCACTTTACAAAATGTAAGCTAAAACAGCTTCCAAAATCACTTCGCTTCTTCAATAAGCGTCTTTATTCCCTTGATTTTTTCGCCTTGAACCAAAGAAAGCACCTGTTTTGCCTTACTGCGACGGATGGCTACAAAGGCATAGTGATCCTTCACGTCGACCTGACCGACATCCTCGCGCGACAGCCCACCTTTCTTATATAGAAAACCTACGATGTCCACCTTGTTCAGCTTGTCCTTTTTTCCTTTACCTATATATAAAGTTGTCCAACGAGCCTTGACGGGTTTGGGTGTTTCTTCAGGTAAATCGAAAACGGGAACATCTTGATGGATATATTCAGGCAGACGCTCTTCGGCATGGAGAAGCAGGAACGACGAGCCGGTGGCATCCCATCGGGCCGTACGTCCGTTGCGATGCGTGAAAGCTTCTTCGTTAACGGGCAGGTGGTAGTGAACCACATTCTCGATGCCGGGAATGTCGAGTCCGCGGGCAGCCAGGTCGGTCGATACCAGCACAGGCGAACTGCCGTTACGGAATTTGTAAAGCGCCCGTTCGCGGTCGGGTTGCTCCATGCCGCCATGAAAGGCTTCGCAAGGAAACTTCTTCGACTTCAGGAAGGAAGCCACACGATCCACACTCTCACGATAATTAACAAACACGAGTGTCGGCTTATGAGCCACGGTGCAAAGCAACCGATAAAGAGTCTCAAGCTTGTCTTTTTGAGGCGAAAGCACCTGTTGCAGGTTCAGACGGGAAGAAACGGCTTCACCTTCCAGAAAATCGAGTTTCACCACTCCCCTATCCCCTTCTTCCACTCCCGTGAACTGAGGAATTTCTTCGGCATCAGTAGCCGAGAGCAACACTCGCTTCTCCAACCGGGGCAGCTGGCCCACCACTTCGGCCATCTCTTCCTGAAAACCGAACTCCAGACATTTGTCGAACTCATCGATCACGAGCGTCTTGATTTGTGCTACTCCGAAATTTTCCTTATGCAGGTGGTCATTCATGCGGCCAGGCGTTCCTATGATGACCGCCGGCTTCAGACTCTTCATCGTGCGGTGTTCGTCCATGGCCGGACGCCCACCATAGCAGCTCATCACCTTAAAGCCCGTGTTCATGGCCTTGAATACACCCTCGATCTGCAACGCCAGTTCGCGCGATGGCACCAGCACCACAGCCTGTACCTCTTCCGTCGAAGCCGACAAGCGTTGTACCAGCGGCAGGAGGAATGCCAGCGTCTTTCCCGAACCCGTAGGCGAAAGAACAATCAGACTTCTGCATTCCCCATATGCCCTGCCCATGGCTTCCTGCATAGGGTTCAACTGTTCTATTTTCAAATTCTCAAGTATATCGGTTGTCTTCATCATTCAAACAATTCTTGGTTTCGACAAACTTACGGAAAATCCATGGAAAAACGCCCCAACTTCAACAGATATTTCCTTTTATCCGGCTACAGCCTTACTTCTAAAACTCCCAATACTCTTTAAGCACCAACCCGTCACACACCTTCAACATCTTCAGAAGTCCGGGTTTGTGCTCCAGGCCAACCAATACCAACAAACGCTTACCAGAATAGGCTTCGGCCATCCGCCGGATATTGGCAGCCATCACTTCGTTGCGCTCATACCAACGGGACGACCAAAGACGAACGAAGCTTTGCCAACGGCTGAGCAATTCCTCTGTTTCCACAATGGACACCAGTTTCTGATAAAGAATATACTCACGAAGCGACAAGTATCCCATCGTCATGCTGGAATTCATGTCACGGGGTGAAGCAAATTTCATATCATTATAGTTCATCACTTGGAGGATTAGCTCCATATCTTCCCGATTCTTCCGACTCAGTTTATCCGCCCGATACAAGGCCAATGCGTCACGCCACATGCTGTCCTGCCGTTCAAAGTACCGGTGCTCCCGATACCATTCGTTTCGGCCTGTAATTTCGAAAGGACGTAAATCTACGCCCCGCTCCTGCTGGTAGCGATGCGCTCCTATGTTTTCATTAGTCGACAGAAGGTCGGGATACTTCTCCAGATCGAAGCGGAAATTTTTGTCGAAGAAAGTAGAATCCAGCTCTATCAACACCACATCGGGCTGAACCCGCAACAGGATGGCATAAACACTATCACTATTGAAATACGTACAAGGATTATGTTTCGTCCCCACCAAGCAAACTTCGGTCTGTCCCTGCACCCGACAGAGACTACAAAGAATAAACAGACAAAATATCAGACTTTTTTTCATACTCTTAATAATGGTACACCTCAGTACAAAGGTAACATTTCCATTTCAAAAGCAAACAGCTTTGAACAAACGAAAAGGAAAAATCACGTCCGATACTAGAAATTTATAACAGGTTTACTATCTTTGTAATCGGGTTAAGAATATCCTTCCAAACCTATACGCATGAGAGAGAAAAAGAAGAAACGCTATGCCTATCTCATACTTGAAAAACGGCATAATCGGCTCACGTTTCTGTATTCCAAACCTTAAACCTCTATTGAGCCCATAGAGAAATTGTATAACCATGAACAGATTTATCATTTCCCTGTTTACGTTCATCTGTCTCTTTTGGACAGCTTGCAATGACGACGACAAGCCGACAGATATCGTGAAAGAGATTGCCATGTCGGTTTCTTCGGAAACAGGCATCATGTATGCCCCCTCCGATACCGATAAAGAACACCCCATAGAATGTATGCTCATCAAGACTGAAGACAATTTCAAAGAATGGCAACCGCTTGCATTCGACGCCATCGAAGGCTTCACCTACGAAAAAGAGCATGAATATGAACTTCGGGTCAAAAGAACCATTCTTGCCAATCCGCCGATGGATGCTCCAGACCGCACCTATACGCTTGTATCCATTCTTCAGGACCGGCTTGTCACTGAGCCTGAAATACCGGATGACAAAGAAATCCAATCGGAAGAAGATATCGAGTATGAGGAATCATGCCCCATCAACAAATATGCTATTGCTATGGGAAAAGAACTGTTGGTTGACAGTGAAGGTAATATAAGATATAATAACGGAGATCGGTTACCATCTTATGATATGGCCCGGCTTTGGATAGAAAACATTCTCCCTAAAGATGATCCGAATTGGATAGATCTCCAACGTATCCCTTATATGGCAACTTATATTTATGTTTTGTCACCCCTTACTGATGAAATCCGCCTGATCAGAAACGGTTCATCGGGACCGATGTTCAAGGATGTAGTTCCGGAGGACGAGTTCAATCACATCACAGGTTCCATGCAGGCAGGCGAAGAACTGCATTACGCACTGATTCTTGCCAATGTCTACAAACTAGGATTGCAGAAATTGGAGTTCACGCTGAAGAAGCAATAATACGAACTGTCATCCTTAAATATATAAAGTACATTATTAAGGCGCAGATTACGCGGAAGAGCACGGAAAAGAATAAAAAAACGATCCGTGAATTCCCGCGTAATCTGCGCCTTCATGCTACAATCGACCAGTTACTCTTTACCACTTTCTCATATTCCTCCCCAAAAAGTTCTATTTTTGTGTAGTTTTTCCGACGGCGCCTGCGTCTAACGGACAAAAAACAACTACTTAATTCGATATGGAAACATTGGATACTACATTTGCGCAAATGATCAGGGAACACAAAAGCACCATCTACACAGTGTGCTTCATGTTCTCGAAAGATTCCGATGAAGTCAGCGACCTGTTTCAGGAAGTACTCATCAATCTGTGGAAAGGCTACGCATCTTTCCAGAACCGCAGCAGCATTGATACCTGGATTTGGAAGGTGAGCTTCAACACCTGTATCTCCTACGAACGGAAAAAGCAGAAGCGGGCCACCCTCCCACTAACCATGGACATCAACCTGTTTGAAGACAAAGACGAAGACTCCCGGCAAATCCGCCAGCTCTACGACCGCATCCACCGGTTCAAGCCTTTCGATCGTGCCATCGTCCTGCTATGGCTGGAAAACATGAGTTACGAAGAGATAGGTGCCATCGTCGGCATCTCGACTAAAAACGTATCCGTGCGCCTGTATCGCATCAAGGAAGAGTTGAAAAAAATGTCGAACCGCTAAAAACGCATCAGTATGGAAAAGTATCAAGATAACTTCGAACTGGAAGAAATGAAACAACAAATCCGGTTATTGAAAGACAAGCTGGCCAAAGAAACCATTATCAGCGAAAAAATGATGATGCAATCCACCCGGGAAAAACTGACCTATATCAATCGCAATAAGAGACTCATGTATATAGGAATTCCGTTTGCCCTGATCTATTGCAATATGTTTTTCATCTGGATGAACTATTCATGGATGTTCTGTGTCGTCACTTCCCTATTTCTGATTGCCGCCTGCCTGTATCAGATATACAGCCACAAAGGCGTAAACATCCAAGAAATATCGACCGACAATCTGGTGGACATCAGCAAAGCTCTGATACGCATGAACCGTCTGGGGCTGAAATGGCTGTGTTTCGGACTGCCGTTCGCCCTGCTATGGATTGTTTGGTTCATCATTGAGAGCTACCCCAAAGAAAGCGGAGAATCCATCTGCATCGGAGGAGGTGTCGGGTTCGTGGCCGGAGCCATCATAGGCCTGCGGTATCTCAAGAATGAACGTCGCAAAGCCAAGGAGGCCATCCGCGACATCGAGGAATACACCCGGGAGGACTAAAATTCCATAGCCAACATTACCCACCCTAAACATCAACATTAGCTCCGTAAAGTGGCACTTTAGCGCGCTAAAGAGAGACTTTACGGAGCTAAAGAGGGATACTGCATTTTCATCTCCAGAGTTCTATATATCAAACTGTAGTATCCGTATTTTTCTCCAGTCAGGAAATTCTGAATTAGTTGTGTAAATCAATGGAAAAGCCGCAAAAGAGCAGAAGATTCAACACATAGACAAAAAAGGACAATGGCTATCATAAAAATAGTCTGTACTTTTTATAATTTTGCATGGTCAATCAGAATATCAATTATGCAGCAAAAGGATATCAACGGCTTTTTTCGTCCTATCAATTCACAGATGAAGATTTCCGGTTGTGATTATGACAAGACCGAAATATGTATTACCATGGCCAACGCTCTGTCACGCAATACTAATCACAGTCTTTATATCATAGACTATAGCCGCAAGAACTTCCTTTACGTATCGCCCAACCCGCTGTTTCTCTGCGGTCGTTCTCCGGAAGAAGTGCAACAGAAAGGTTATGCTTTTTATTTTGATGTTGTTCCGTCTGACGAGATAAACCGTCTTATGGAAATCAACGAAGCCGGATTCCGATTCTACTATGACCAACCTATAGAAAAAAGACTTGACTTGTCCATCGAGTATAACTTTCATATTCGCACCTCAGAAAAGCATTCACACCTTATCCACCACAAACTGACACCCGTCATGCTGAGTGAGAAAGGCGATATTTGGCTGGCTCTCTGTACTGTTTCTTTGTCACCTGAAAAGGCACTTGGGGAAGTCCTCATTACAGACCATACCTGTACCGACCGGTATGTCTATTCGTTCGAGGGCAGACGGTGGAGGAAACAGCCGGAACTGATTCTTTCCGACCGAGAAAAAGAGATTCTCCAGCTCTCCGTCAAGGGACTATCGAACACGGAGATAGGAGAAACGCTCTTTATTGATGCCAATACCGTCAAGTTCCACAAGAAGAAACTCTTCGAAAAGCTACACGCAGAAAACATCACTGAGGCCGTGGGCATCGCAGCCAATCTGAGGCTGATTTAGAAACACAATGTAGAACTTCGGTAAAGTTGCCACTGGAGGATGGGTAGTGATGTATTCCTCCATCTTCTTCCGTCCAAATTCGATGACCTTTTCATCGTTACATCTGTTCATCTTTTCTTTATCAATAAAGGTAATATGCCAGAAAACCAGATAACCGATCACATATCTTTCGATGGTAGTTTCTATCGGTTCGTCTGGTCGCTTCATGGATTGAAGGCCGTTGTGGACATCCTTGTCGATGATGCCCACAACGGCCCATGAGAGATTTATATAAGAAATTGATGTTGTCATAAGTTACATACGGTTTTTCTGGCTGTCTCCGGCTCCGGTTCCCTTATATTTGCTCTTTGTTGTATTGAACTTGTATCGCACTGTCATGCCGAAACTGCGTAGCGATTCCGGCTGAAGTATTGTAATTCGATTACCGCTGTACATCAGTATGTCCGAGGATGAAGTATTGAAGATGTCATTGGCTTGCAGTTGCACGGCCAGTTTTCCACCCAAAAATCCTTTATATAAGGAAATATTTACCGAACTGCCGGGCTCAATAATACGGTAGCTGCTGTCTTCTCCTCGTGTGGATGTCTCCAGATCTATGTTCAGCTGAAAATCCTTAGGCAAGCTGAATGTATTGTTCCACTGGAAAAAGCAGATAGGATTATTAAGGTTTTTGGGACCATCTGGTGTGTCCATAACAAACCATTGCTGGCTGTACATGGCTGTGAACTGTGGCGACCATATACCAATCGTCGGTGATGCAGATAAAGTGGCATTCAGCTTGTCCACCTTAGGAACATTGGTATGCGTGAACAGAGAAATGGAAGGATCTGCATCCGAATAGGATTGGCTTATCTGTATCTGCATATCCTTGATGCGACTATAATTCATATTGAAATAGAGCCATTTCCAAGATGTATAGAGCGACAGCGTATTCTGTATCGAAGAACGCAGAAGCGGATTCCCGCTCTCGTATGTATATTTGTTGCCATAGATTACTGCACTTGACAGCTTATAGTAGCTTGGTCGTTCTATGTTGCCTGAATAACTTACCATCAGCTGGACTTTACCTATGGGATAGGATAAGGATACAGACGGAAAAACATTGTCATATTTACGGCTTTGCTCATCCATTATTTTCCCAAACTCATAATAATCGGAATTCAGATGCTCATATCTCACACCTGCCTGAGCTTGCAACTGGCCGAAACTACGTGCGTACATAGCAAATGCGGATACAGCATTTTCCCTGATTTTGTTGTCGTTGTCAGGTATAATATTCTCATCGTTTACGTACTGGTTAATACGGCTGCTGTATGTATATTCACTGCCTATGGAGAAGCTACCCTCCCATAATGGATGCTCCATTACAAGTTTGGCAGCATAAAGTTCATTCCTGTTTTTACCCAGTGTATGGATAGTACTGTTTACTTCCGTATTGTCCGATTGCTTGACATATTCTTCAGCTACGATAGGATTATTACTATCCGACCACATTCCATCCATATTCAAATCCACATTCCAATCATTGAAATTGCCATTATAATAAGCATTTACGGTATGTCTGTTGTTTGTGGTTATTGAATTGGTGTTACTTTTACTTTCTTCTTCTAATAGATTATCCACATGAATGGAAGAATTCATATCCAGACACATCTCAATCTGAGGATTTCTGCTAAAATCATACCTTACACCCATCACATGATTTTCGTTGAACTGATAATTCAATGAAAGCATGGCAGCAATATCCTGAGTGTGAAACGGACTTTTCATATCCAAATTTTGTGTCCATACTTTATCAAGGTATGTTTTCTGTGTCAGTATCTTGTTTTCTTCAAACTTGTTGTCTCTGCCGAATAACATTCCTCCGAGATCGAATCCTCCCTTGCGGTAATTAAAGTTAAACTGGTCGAGCAAAGCAAGGTCATACTGGTATCCCACGTATGTACGATTATTGAAACCGAATCCTTCTCCTTGTGTTTTCTTAGTTATGATTCGTACAACAGCTTTTACTGAAGCATCGTATTTGGCTCCTGGATTACGAAGGACTTCTACACTTTTTATATCGTCGGACGACAGTTGGTCAAGTTCCGAACTGTTTCTCATTTTTCTTCCGTTGATGTAGATTTCAGCTACTCCGCTTCCGAAGACATTCACTGATCCGTCATCGGCAGACAACCCCGGTATTTTGTTGAGCAGGTCATTTCCTGTTCCGGCTTTTTCAAGCACACTTCCTGCAACAGTTGTTATCATAGCATTACCTTTTACGCGTGTTTTAGGTAAGTCAGCTTTAACAACAACCTCCCCTAATTGTTGTGCATCTGATACGAGCTGTACGATACCGACATTGGCAAGAGTAGTTGGTTTATACGCCGTCTTATATCCAATAGAAGATATTTTTACTATCTGGTTTTCCGATGTCGTTTCTATGGAAAAAGTTCCGTCTTCACCACTGATGGTTCCACTCACAAACGCTGAATCCGGTAATGAAAGCAGTACCACATTGGCGTAAGGCAAAGGCTGGCTGTTCTCGTCAATCAATTTTCCGCTTACGGTCTGTGCGGATAAATTGACAGGTAATACGATACCAATAAGCCCGAATAAGAATACTTTAATTAATTTCATTGTATGATAGCTTTTAGTTTTCTGCTGCAAAGTTCCATACTTCGTGAGACTTTTCCACTACCCTGTAGGGTAGTTCTGATTATTGATGTTTATATAGATATTTTCTATAATAAATAGTTAAGACAATTAGAAATACCAGTTTACTCCAATCATAACATTCCTTCCTCTAATATTGTATTGGGTTGTAGTACTGCTTAAATCGCCATATATTGTGTAAGAATACACATTTTGATTAAACAAATTGGTAACTGATGCCAAAAAATCAAATTGCTTGTATCGATACACAAATTCCAAATCTGCAAGGAACGTATTCTTCTTTTGTCCCGAATCAAAAAATGATAGATAATGTTCTCCATTCAGTTTAATGCTAATGTCTTCTATTGGATAGAATACCAATAAGCATTTCTGCGTCAAATGTTGGGTCACAGACTTTAATACTTCAGACTTCATATAATTGTATCTATGTCCAATCTTATAATCAATATTGAACCAACCACATGGATTTGATTTAAGCGATATTCCCGAATTGATACTTCCAAAGTCGATTGTTGATATGTAGCCATTCTGTTCAAGCGGCATATTATGGTTCTGAAAAGAACTGCTCAACTCAATGGAACCATTTATCAACTCTATACCTTTGCTGATGCTTCCATCAGCAAGCAGTAACTTATATTTATCATTTCCTGGTTCGTATAAATAATATACATATCCGTTATCAACTTGTTTTGAAATACTTCTTTTGGTGTTTTCCTCAGAATGCGTCACACTTAAATTTGCAAATAATATGTCAGAAGGGTTTGCATAACTTATTCTTCCACCTATGCGTTTTTCAACTTTCCCATCGTAATTCAAAAATCCGGCATACATTGCTCTGTAATCCGTCATGACAGGTGCTGTATAATATAAACCATTGCCTGTATATGAGTTCCCTATGGCAGCATTAGCAAACAGTGTCCACCTTGGAAGGAACTTCCATTTCAGGTAAATATCAGGTTTTACATAAATCTTTGTTGCAGACTGTTCACCGCTAAAATAATACACAGACAATGGAAACTTCAGATTCAGTTTTAAGTTCTCATTCTGGTATATGATTTCCGGATTCAGACGTGCCCCAATATAGTTCACATTCAAGTCATTCTGATAGTTGATACTTGCATCATTGTACAAGCTATTGAAATTATATATATTCCCAAAGAGGTCCATATTCGTTCCCAAAGACCACCTTTTGATATTATGCAAAAATCTGAAGTTGGTATTTGAGAAGAAGTTGCCTTTATCAATCTTCTGTTGTTTGACATTTTCTCCACCTACATACAAAGTTTCCGGAATAAATTGATACTTGTTAAGCGACATTATTTGGAAGATGTTATTACCCGTTTTCTTTACATACTTCAATTTGTTTTCTACATTATATGTGGTAATGTCTGCAATACTATGATAATTGAAGTCACCATTAATTTCCGAAGTAAAAGTTCTCCAGTTCGACTTAAAGGAAAGTTCATCAGAAAGAAAATACGAATCTTTATCAATGGTCGCAATAACAGATGCCTGTAAGCCTTTGTTTTTTACAGAACTTGTTTCTTGAGTACCTTTAACCAACAGACTGTCCATCAGATAATAGGCCGACTCTATGCTTTGGTCGTAGGTATTCTTGTCATCTGTATAAATAATCTGCGACTTTATCTGGGCCGATTCTGACAACTTCCACATACTACTGTTGCTGAACATGTGGGTGCGATTGAAACGAGTCCTATCATTGCTCAGGTTGGTCGAAATAGAGGGTGCAGATGTTAAACTTCCGGATATTTCACTACCGGGATACATATACAAAAGGTCATCAATTGTGAGTGAATTACCCTCGTCTGCAATATTCTTCCCAGTATTGTTTGATTTCAAAGTTGTTGCACTCTGGCTCTTTGATGAAAATCTTGCAGCAAACAGTTCTGTTTCCCAGAGACCTTCATCGGGGGTAAAACCACCTTTACTTAAAAGGTTGCCGTTCCAAACGGACTTGGCACTATCTTTTAGTTTTAGGTTTATCGCTGTTTCCGTATCTACACCTGTCCCTTGCAATGCTTTAATTGCCTGATGATTCTCAATGACTTCCACACGTGCGATATTTTCATAGGATATGTTGTTTGTGGCCAAGTTATATTTACCGTCAAACAGGTCTATGCCTTCCACGTAAAACTTATTTATAGGACTACCATTATACGAAATCTTACCATTCTCTGCGATATTGATTCCCGGCATATTGGTAAGTACATCTCCAATAGTCCTGTCTTTCGCCGTTGCAAAATTGGTAACAAAATAGCTTGTTGTATCTCTGTTTTGGATAATCCTATCAGCCTTGACTGAAACTTCCTTTAATTCAAAATTCTTTTCTTTTAGCTTTATGGAATAATTGTCATCTTTCAATTTAAGCGTTTGCTGCTCATACCCTAAGCAGGTCACCTGTAAAGTATAGTTTACAAGATTTTCAAGAGCTATCTGTAATGAAAAGGTTCCATTATCAGCAGTTGTTGTGTATGCAATTATGCCATTGTCTGTACAATGCCTGACAATCACATTGACTCCTGTAATAGGTTCAAGAGTACTACTATCAACAACCGTACCCATAATTGAATGACTTTGGGCAAAGATGGATAGAGTACAACAAAATACAAAAACGCTGAACAACACAAGTTTCTTCATAAATAAAAGTTTAATCGCGTTCCATTACATCATAATTTACAGATTTGTTTGGTTTGGGTTTTCTTCTGGAAGAACCATTGACTGTAATTTTCATTCCTGAAGCCGCGGAAATGAACGCAACAGGATCTTTAATGTAATTCTTGTATGCTTTCAAATACTTTTCTCTTGATGATTTAGTGTACTGGCGTGGCAGCATAGTGATGTTTGCGTCACTGTTACGAAGCCCTACGAATACAAAGGAATAATGTTTCTGTATATCATAGACCTCCAAGATAAGACCGGGAAGTCCATGAAACTTCCACGGACCATCTTTTACGGGTATTTCAGTAGTGAACCAGGCCTCATAAGTACGTCCTCGAAAATTACATGTCGCTTTCTGACAAGTATAATCCCAGATTTCCTTTTGTTCGGTTGAGATTATCCAGTTAAAATCAGGCAAATCTTCTTCATATCTGTAATGTTCTCCACCGACATTGTCTGTATAGTCTATCAGATTATTCCTGAAGTCTTTCAGGATATTGTAGGATACTACACGTTTCCCATACTTGCTGGAGCCGTTCGCTAAAATATCCATTTGAATAGAAGAACCTTTGTCCGAGCACAGCAGTGAATCCAGTGTGTAAGAGTTATAACTGTAGAACAACGATTTGTCTTTGTTGAATCTCAAAACCATCAAATCATCTGTAGTTACAGTACTTGTGGTATCTTTAAGAAAACTTAGTCTGTACAGACATTCCATTTCTGCTCTTTCTGTATCTTGAGCGAAGACTGAAACATAACTCAAAATACATACTGCAATTAAAACAATGTATTTTTTCATCTTTAATTCTTGTTATTGATTTTATTGTCTATATCCGATTTAACTTCCAGCTTAAAAGAACCGTCTTCCCCACTGATAGCTCCACTCACAAATGCCGAATCCGGCAATAACAGTAACACCACATTGGCGTAGTATGGCAATGGCTGACTGTTCTCGTCAATCACTTTTCCGCTTATGGTCTGTGCGGATAAACTGACAGGTAATATGCTACCAATAAGTCCGAATAAGAATACTTTAATTAATTTCATTGTATGATAACTTTTAGTTTTCTGCTGCAAAGTTCCATACTTCGTGAGACTTTTCCACTACCCTGTAGGGTAGTTTTACTACAGAAACTAAAAAACGATGAAGTGAAATAAATATAAGGAAGGGGGGGGGGACGAATAGGTTTACCCAAGGTAAAGCTATATAATAAAAACGACACTTTTTTGCAGAGAGAGAGTTATTAAATCTATAACCATCCAAGCTACAATGTTCTATTTTCCCCAAAAAACAAATAGAGATAGTATTTACTCAAAAAAGCTTTGAATTATAATATCTGTTTTCTATTTTTTACTACTTTTGTGGTATAGTTACCATAGAAAACCAATTGTTCAACAATATGAAATGGCAAGTGTGCATATAGCTACGCTTAACGGATAGCATTTTAGTCATAGCTATTCAGCAACGGACAGGCTTATAATAGGTTTGTCCTTTCTTGTTTTACCATTATTCCAAATTTATAATTATGCGATGTGTCATGCCGCCTTGTGCAGCAGGACTTGTCGCATCATATCAAGTTGAACAATGAACTATACATATAAAAATATTTGGCTCATCAACTTTCCCGTAATGATGAGCATCCTTATCGAACAACTTATCAATATTACCGATGCTATTTTCTTGGGACATGTAGGAGAAATAGAACTGGGTGCATCCGCTCTTGCCGGGATTTGGTATCTGGCTATCTATATGCTTGGCTTCGGTTTCAGTTTGGGCTTACAGGTCGTTATCGCACGGCGTAATGGCGAGCAGCATTATTCCGAAACAGGGAAGACATTTTTTCAAGGATTGTTTTTCCTGTCGGGACTTGCTGTCTTTTTGTTTTTGTTCTCCAGACTGTTTTCCCCGATTATTCTAAGTAAGCTGATTGCTTCTGCGGAAGTCTATCATGCTGTGATTGATTATTTGGACGGACGAATTTGGGGACTGTTGTTCTCCTTTCCGTTCCTTGCCCTGCGTTCGTTCCTGGTCGGTATTACTTATACAGAAGCCTTGAACATGGCGGCTCTGACAGCCGTATTAGTAAACATTCCAAGTAATTGGCTACTCATATTCCATTGGAACATGGGAATAACAGGTGCAGCCATCGCATCATCTTTTGCCGAAGCGTGTTCGTTGGCAGTGTTGGCAATCCGTGTTTCACGCAAAATGGATAAAAGGCTTTATGTCTTGTCTTGGAGCTTCGACAAAGGTGTATTACTCCATGTTTGTCGTGTATCCGTTTGGAGCATGTTCCATTCGTTTATCAGCGTAGCCCCTTGGTTTCTGTTTTTCGTAGCAATAGAACATTTGGGAGAATTGCAACTTGCAGTGGCAAACATTCTCCGAAGCATATCCACCCTGTTCTTTGTCATTGTCAGTTCGTTTGCCGCCACAACTGGCTCGTTGGTAAGCAATCTGATTGGAGCAAACGAAAGAGAACAAGTGTTTCCGCTATGCAGCAGGGTAATCCGATTAGGCTATGCCGTCGGCTTACCGCTGATTACGCTTGCGTTGGTATTCCATCAGCCTGTTGTCAGTGTCTATACAGATAATTCGAATATAGTGCAAACCGCATGGTTGCCGTTTGTGATCATGTTGCTTAACTACGTCTTTGCCTTGCCCGGTTATGTCTATATGAATGCTGTAACGGGAACAGGAGCAACACGGACAGCTTTCATCTTTCAGGCGACAACCATTGTCGCCTATCTGCTCTACCTGTGGGGATTGAGCTATTGGGATGTACCCCTTGCCGTTTATTGGACGGTAGAATACCTGTTCGTGATTGGACTTGGAGTGCAATCTGTTATTTATCTTAAATATAAACACTATTAAAAACTGAATGTCATGATGAAAAAGATATATCCACGCACAGGCGACACGCAGACTGTGTACCTGAATGCGGTTGTGAAAGACCCGTCTATCGAAGTGGGCGATTATACCATCTACAATGATTTCGTGTCCGATCCGTTACTTTTCGAACGAAACAATGTGCTTTATCATTACCCTATCAACCATGAGCGACTGATAATTGGTAAGTTTTGTTCCATTGCCTGTGGTGTGAAATTTCTGTTCAACTGTGCCAACCATACCTTGAAATCCTTATCCACCTATACTTTTCCGCTTTTTTATGAGGATTGGGATTTGGAGAAATCGGATGTGATAACGGCTTGGGATAACAAAGGCGATATCGTGATAGGCAACGATGTATGGATAGGCTATGAGGCGGTGATTATGGCTGGCGTTCACATCGGAAACGGAGCTATCATAGCTACCCGTGCCGTTGTTACGAAAGACGTGCCACCCTATACGATAGTTGGCGGTGTTCCTGCTCGACCAATAAGGAAACGTTTCACGGACGATACAATTCAAAAACTGGAAGCATTGAAATGGTGGGATTGGTCTTATGAGAAAATCAAGCAAAGTTTGCCTTCTATTTCAGACAAGACAAAGCAACAGCAGACAATCCCGTTTTACGACAATGTACCACCGGAGGAACACCAGTAACCGTAAACCATGCGCGCATGATAATGTCGGTTACATGACTTCCACACGGCGGTCGGAAAGCCAACTTTCCGCTTATTGGTAGCGCCGCCCTTAATCCATCCACATGGCGCTGCACGCCAATACCTCTGTTCCCTTTTCCTTTCCGCCTCTCTATGCGTATGCCTCTGTTTCCATGCCGCCATCCAAGACGGCATCAGGTGTCATTTTCGTTGCTTGGGGCAAAGGTAAAGACGGGATTAGGAACTCATTTTTTGTCGAAAAATCTCCACACCCTTTCAGGGGTAGTATTTTGTCTAAAAAATTTGCTAATCCTACTCCCTAACCTTTGAGAAGCCCCCGAAACAAAAACGACCAATGCAGTCGAAAGACGTCATAAGAAAACATCGGACATACAGAGAGGCGAAAAGAGAAAAAATACTATTCGGCATGTTGAACATCATGTTCGGCATCCCAATCTCCCTATTTTCAGTAAGGGCAACAATCAGCTTTTTCATTTGGTTATTAGCTATTTAACAAATAAGGATATAGCAAGACGATACCAGGTTTCATCATATCAAAGACCGTTGTCTAAAGTAAAAACAACCCTGGTATTCTGATCTAACACTGATGGAGTGCTTGCAGTATCTCGCCGACACTCCAGTTCAACTCCCCGATTACATCACCATATTCTCTCCGGTCTGAAGTTCCTTGAAAACGGCTCGAAGCATATACAGGGAAATGAGGCATCGGATGAGCCAAATAAAGAAAGATGCTTTTGATGGGTACAGATATATTGAGCAGCCACCTCCGTCAGGCGTTTTGTCAGCTAGGTTTGAGCAGGTTCCCGTTCAACCTCTTTCTCCTGTTCATAGACAACCAATTCATAAGGATAATTCTTATAGCCCAATTCTTTCATCAGTGTCCCGTTAAAATGGGACACTAATGGATTTAAAACAAAACATGCCCCTTTTCAAGATCATTTCCGATACCTCTCCACTATTCTATCGGTCAGGCCAACGGTCTTTCCGATAAGATATGCAGAAATAACTGTACCTAATCCAACACCTACGACCTTCTGTACAAGTATAAGTCCGGATAAAATAGTAAATAACACTAAAGATATATCAAAACGTATACGCAAATAAGAAAAAGGTTTATGCAATACCTGACATAGTGTTTCCACAATAGCATTTCCCGGGTCCAATATCAAATCAGCCTTTGTCATCGCATAGACTCCAATGCCAGTAAGTATATTGGACAATATCAATAAGAAGAGCCCGAATGAAAAATCTGGATTCAGAATGGGAACAATAAAGTCGTACACATCAATAAACGCACCCACGAGAAATGCCATTGGAATTTGCAAAAACAACTTGTATGAAAAAGATTTAAGCAAAACAGCCTGAACGGTAATGAATAGTATATATAAAATAAAATTTGCTGTTCCAAATGAAATATGCAGGAAGGTCGAATAGGAATAGGCGACCGAGCTTATAGCTGCTACACCCAGATGAGTCCGTGTACTTAATAAGATTCCCAGAGACATAATATTCATTCCCAACAAATATAGTACTAATTGCTTTTTACTTATTTTACATAACATAAATCCCTCCATTTTTTAAAGCGCGACTCCCGTCAATAGCTTTTATTCCTTATGTCCAGCGTAACATCGATATAGCTACGCCGGCCCTCAATGTAATCAGCATACAGAATTTCCACATCCTTTCCTTTCAGGATACGGCATTTGCCGCACATTTCACAGTCGTGCAGGCATTTCCAGGCATCAAATACAAAGGCCTGTCGTTCTTCCCGGGTAGATTGTTCTATTGGGGGAGGTGCCATAGGCTACAATTTATCAAAGATTAATATGATGCAAATATATATATATATATTTTGGCAGTTATATACTATCCTACACAACGGATAGCATATAACTGCGCCTTGTTGTAGTGGTACAAATTTAGTAAAATTATTCTTCACTAAATATACTTTTATACACATTTCTCACATTATAGCTTTATCATCTTCCTTATTCTTTTCAAGTATTTCCTCGAAGTTATTTAAGTCAGTGTATATACTTCCGTATTATATTCTTTTTCAACAGCTTCTTCTAAATCCCCTTAATTTCTATTTCTTTCAATTCTTCCATTCTCTTCTTATCATAAATGGTGTATGAGATAATTATGAGTGGGAAAAAACTGCTATGAGTTTTTTAAGTGTCTTCACTTTAATTTCCATTACTATTTTTTAGAAAAAGTCTTCCTACAATTATCGAACAAAAGCCAAGAACAACCCATATTAGGCTTTTTATCATAACAGCAGATGAACGAGATGCCGAAATAATATAGTTGTAGGCATCTCCACCAACATATTTTTTCTCATCAAAGTCAAAAACTCCATAAGAACCGCAATCTAAATCATTGCTGTAATAATTCATCCATATTATCAACGAGCTACAAATCAAGGACTTACATCAAAAATCGTTACAGAAAAATCAGGAAAATTTTCTGTAACGATTTAGTAACGGAACTTTGTCTGAAGTGGGCATTTTAATGTCTTTCGGTTGTCCACCGGATAAAAAGAAAAAGTCCCGTAAAACGTTGATTTTACGGGACTTGTCTTAATTCGACTACCTAATGCCTTAGGTTTCAGCGGAGAGACAGGGATTCGAACCCCGGGTGCCTCGCAGCACAACGGTTTTCAAGACCGCCGCAATCGACCACTCTGCCACCTCTCCAAAACTCCACTGGGAAGTACCTCCATTTTTCAAAGGCGGGGCAAAGGTACAAATATTTTTCTGAAATACAATAGTCTCAGAAAAAAAATACCTACATATTGTCATTTTTATGTTATTCAGCATAGAAATACGCATAAAGATGCCATATATATGAAATATTTAATGTATTTTTGCACGCTCAAAAGAATTATTTCTTATAACCCATCAAAAACTGAATGAATATTATGGAATTGAACAAGACTTTCATTTACGGGCTCTGGAGCAAAGAAATCAACGTGACTGACTTTGTCAGCAGAAACATCACCCCCTACACCGGAGACGCATCTTTCCTGCAAGGACCTACCGAACGTACCAAACGCATCTGGGAAATTTGCCTGAAAGCACTCGAGGAAGAGAGAAACAACAACGGTGTCCGCTCCTTGGACAATACCACAGTATCCACCATCACTTCACATCAAGCAGGCTACATCGACAAGGAAAATGAACTGATTGTCGGCTTACAGACTGACGAACTGCTGAAACGCGCCATCAAACCTTTCGGCGGTATCAACGTCGTGGCCAAAGCTTGCCGCGAAAACGGCTTGGAAGTAGATGACAAAGTGAAGGATATCTTCACACACTATCGCAAGACACATAACGACGGCGTGTTCGACGCCTATACTGACGAAATACGTTCTTTCCGCTCGCTGGGCTTCCTCACCGGACTGCCTGACAACTATGCACGCGGACGTATCATCGGTGATTATCGCCGACTGGCCCTCTATGGCATCGACCGCCTGATTGAAGCCAAGGAAGAGGACAAGCGCAACCTGACCGGCCCCATGACTGACGCACGCATCCGCTTGCGCGAAGAGGTAACCGAACAAATCAAGGCGCTGAAAGAAATCAAAGTAATGGGCGAATACTACGGACTTGACCTGAGTCGCCCTGCTACTTCGGCACAAGAGGCTGTACAGTGGGTGTATATGGCTTACCTGGCTGCCGTAAAAGAACAGGACGGAGCTGCCATGTTGCTGGGTAACGTATCGTCTTTCCTGGATATCTTCATTGAATATGACTTGGCTCACGGACATATCGACGAGACTTTCGCCCAGGAGCTTATCGACCAGTTTGTCATCAAACTGCGTATGGTTCGCCACCTGCGCATGCAGTCTTACAATGATATCTTTGCAGGCGACCCGACTTGGGTGACCGAAGCCATTGGAGGACGTTTCAACGACGGACGTACAAAGGTAACGAAGACTTCGTTCCGCTTCTTGCAGACACTTTATAATCTCGGCCCATCGCCCGAACCCAACCTCACTGTACTGTGGAGTCCCGACCTGCCCGAAGGCTTCAAGGATTTCTGTGCCAAAGTTTCGGTAGACACCAGCTCCATCCAATACGAGAATGACGACCTGATGCGCGAGGTTCGCGGTTGCGACGACTACGGCATTGCCTGCTGTGTATCCTATCAGGCTATCGGCAAGCAGATACAGTTCTTTGGAGCACGTGCCAACCTGGCCAAAGCCTTGCTGCTGGCTATCAACGGCGGACGTTGCGAAAACACGGGTACCGTCATGGTGAAAGGCATCCCCGTACTGACCAGCGACACACTGAACTTCGAAGAGGTAATGACCAACTATAAAAAGGTACTTACCGAAATAGCACGTGTCTACAACGAAGCGATGAACATCATTCACTACATGCACGATAAGTATTATTACGAGAAAGCACAAATGGCTTTCGTAGATACAGATCCGCGCATCAACCTGGCCTACGGTGTAGCCGGACTGTCTATCGCACTCGATTCTCTGTCGGCTATCAAGTATGCCAAAGTGACGGCACGTCGCAACGAAATCGGCCTGACTGAAGGTTTCGACATCGAAGGCGAGTTCCCCTGCTTCGGCAACAACGACGACCGTGTGGACCACCTCGGCGTAGACTTGGTTTACTACTTCAGCGAAGAATTGAAGAAATTGCCTGTTTACAAGAACGCACGCCCCACCCTTTCGTTGCTGACCATTACATCCAACGTCATGTATGGCAAGAAGACAGGTGCTACTCCCGACGGACGCGCCAAAGGTGTAGCTTTCGCTCCGGGTGCCAACCCCATGCACGGACGTGACAAGAACGGAGCTATCGCCTCCCTGAGCTCTGTAGCCAAATTGCGCTACCGCGACTCGCAGGACGGAATCAGCAACACGTTCTCCATCGTACCCAAGTCGCTGGGACCAACGGCCGAAGAACGTGTGGAAAACCTGGTAACAATGATGGACGGCTACTTCACCAAGGGTGCCCACCACCTGAACGTGAACGTACTGAACCGCGAGATGCTGGAGGACGCCATGGAGCATCCCGAAAAGTATCCGCAACTCACCATCCGTGTATCCGGTTACGCCGTGAACTTCATCAAGCTGAGCCGTGAACACCAGCTGGAAGTAATCAGCCGCTCATTCCACGAACGCATGTAACAAACTATGATTAGAGTTCATTCTTACGAAAGTATGGGAACATTCGACTGGCCGGGACTCCGGCTCGTCGTCTTTCTGCAAGGCTGCCCGTTCCGTTGCCTCTACTGTGCCAACCCCGACACCATCGACCCGAAGGGGGAAAGCAAAGAAACACGTCCTGAGGAAATACTGGAGATGGCCGTCAGCCAAAAACCATTTTACGGGAAAAAAGGAGGAATTACCTTCAGTGGTGGAGAACCTACCGTACAGGCTGAAGCACTGATACCACTGTTCCAAGCGTTGAAGGCACAGGGTATCCACATCTGCCTAGACAGCAACGGAGGTGTCTGGAACAAGCATGTGGAGACGCTGCTTGGACTGACCGACCTCGTACTGCTCGACGTCAAGCAAATCAACCCCGAACGCCACCGACTGCTCACAGGACGAAGCAACGAACAAACACTGCGTACAGCCGCCTGGCTGGAAGAACACAACCGTCCTTTCTGGCTGCGCTACGTTCTTGTTCCCGGCTATAGCGATGCGGAAGAAGATATCCGCCACCTGGGCGAAATACTCGGAACCTACAAAAACATACAACGGGTGGAAATACTACCTTACCATCGGCTGGGAGTACACAAATACGAAGCCATGGGACTGGACTACCAGCTGAAAGAGATAAAAGAAAATACTCCCGAACAGTTGGCACGAGCCGAAGCACAGTTCAAGGAGTATTTCCCCATCGTGATAGTCAACTGACCAAACCAGTTATCTTCAAATTTCTACTCAATAAGTGAGTCTCAAACCTGCCTGTAGCGTAAAGCTACAGGGACGTTCCTTGCGGATGGTCTGTACTTTAGAGCCGTCGTCAAAATAATAAGATATACCCGGTTCTACATACAGACCCCATCGCCGGGATAGATTATATTGAGCACCCAGTGCACCCAAAACCGAAAGCTGTACAGGATCCACTGTCTGTTTTTCGTCACCAAGCTTCCCATATACACATTTCTCTATAGCACCACCGGCAGACAGATATACCGAGAACTTGCGCGTATCGACAAAATTCCAGTTGACACGCAACGGGATACCCAAATAGTGCAGCTTCTGCTCCACACTGTTGTTGCCTTTACCGAAATACAGGTCGGAATACAAATAGGTATACATCAAGCCGGACTCCACAGACAGGCCATGCCCCAGATTCTTCCTGACTGAAAAACCTACACTGACGGGCTGACGATGCTTGGCATCGACCGGTTCATCGCTCCGTTTCAGCACGTAAGGCATACCGTCCTTGAACGTCAACTCCTGCTCACCGGGAATGGCTATCACACCATTGGTGGTTGCACTCAGGTTGATGTTACTGCCCTGTACCAGACCGCCAGGTCCCGAATCATAAATAAGATCCTTATCACCACCATCGGAAGAACCACTGCGGTTTCCCACAGACAGGCCGAACGACCATCCATCCTCTCTCTTTTGTGACCGACTGATGACACGCGGTTCGTCCAGACTGGTCTTCTTCGGAGTAGAACGGCGTACAGACTCCTTTTTCTCTTCTTTGGGAACTGCTACATCTTCTACCTCTGGAACATCTACGACAGGCACTGTCTCAATGACATCTTCACCTTCTTTGGTCTCTATATTTTCTGCCGCTTCCGACACGGGCACAGCTGCTACATTCACCGGAACAACTGTTCTGGAATTCTTTGTCCGCGAAGGAATTTCAGATGCCAAAGCCAACTGTTCGTTTTCGGGAACGGAACCTGGTATCTCGTCCGGCTGAGTAACAACGGGCACCTCGGCACGACGTACCTCCTGCCCTACAGGACTCTGAAGCAACCACAGGCTGACCGCAGCAACCGCTACCAATGCCGAAGCGGCAGCTGCTACCGACCATCGGCGCATCATCACCAGACGACTCCGATGGGGAACCGCAGCAGGAGCAGCCTTGTCCAACTCTCGTTGCAACCTCTCCCAACCACCGGGAGGTAGAGGTTCCGAACAGTCGTCCAACCGTTCCTTGATTTTCTTTAACCACAATTCGTCGCTCATATCTTTAATACTATAATATAATGTATTATCTATTCGCTTTCATCCACGCCCTCACCTGTTCTGCCAATGAAGCCTTGGCTCTGGCCAGTTGAGAAGCAGACGAACGTTCATTTATGCCCAGTTGGGCAGCAATTTCCTTATGTGATTTGCCCTCCACAACATACAGGTTGAATACTGTACGATAACCAGCAGGCAGTCCACTGATAAATTGCATCAACACTTGTTGGGGAATGGTTTCACAGGCTTCAGGTTCTGGTTCGTCGTAAGCCTCAAGAGGAAGATCGTCCAAAGCCGTACTTTGGTTGAGTACATCGTTCTGTCGCAGGTATTGCAGCGCTGTGTTCACCATCACCCGCTCCATCCAGGCCCGCAACGAACCTTCGCCACGCCAGGTAAACTTATCAAAAGAAGAGAACAGTTTCAAAAAGCCGTCGTGCAGCAGATCTTCGGCCACTTCACGATTGCCCGAATAACGCAGACACAAAGCCAACATGCGCCCTGCATAGCGTTCGTACAATTCCCGGCGGGCACGATTGTCACCCCGCCGACACTGTTCGGCCAATTCTTTTTCTTCCATTCTCCTTTTACACGTGTTTGTCTATAAAATGCGTTGGACGCAAAAATACTGCATCGTCCGGGAAGAAAAATACACTTTTGTTTCTTTAACAAATCGGAATGCAGTATTTTGTCTAAAACTGCGTTTATCAGACAAAAACCATTAAAAACTATACGAACATGATGAAACAAATCCGCACGACTTTCATTGCGTGCATACTTCTGCTATCGGTCATGCCGATATTCCAGTCGTGTCTGGACGACGACGACAGCAATCCCTTGTTTACGGTGGGAACCATCAAGACACTGAGTGACAGTGAAGGTGATTTTTACGTCCTCTTAGACGAAAACAGTAAGCTCTTCCCCGGCGACATGAGCAATCTGCACAACTACAAAGCTGTAGACGGTCAGCGAGCTTTCGTTTTCTTTGACGAACTGCCCGAAGAAATGCCCGGCTATGAATACAATGCAAAAATTCGTTGGATAGAAGACATACTGACTATGGATATTTACTTCATGCCTGCTGAAAAAGAAGACAGCATCGGTGATGACAAAATCAACATTACACAGATGTGGCTCACGCGCAAGGATTACCTGAACATTGAATGTCAGTTCATGCACAGCGAAAATCCCGACAAAAAACACATGCTGAGTCTGGTAGTAAACGAAGCCTCAACAGACGAAAATGATCAGGCTGGTTATGTGACATTGGAATTCCGCCATAATGCCAATGAAGATTCACAACTCGTACCCGGTTCGGCCATTGTTTCCTACAAACTGGACAATATAGCAGACTTGCTGGAAGGTAAGGAAGGACTGAATATCCGCGTGAACACCATTTATGAGAACGAAAAGTTCTATCAAGTGAAGTTCAAGGATGCAGCAACCGATGCTACTACCCGAGCAGGACATCACCCCTCATCGACACTGGTCAAATAAAGCAAACTCAAAAACTCTCTATATTATTCAGGCACGGATGCCAGACAGCTCGCGAGCTGCAGCATCCGTGCCTTTTTTTAAGACGATAATAGAAAAACGCTACTGTCATTCACCAACCGTATCCTGCCGCTCTATCTTGCGGTTATCGATGCTCCGCCAGGCATAGAAGATGTAGGCCAGCACAAAGGGGACGAGAATGGATACATAAGCCATAGTTCGCAGAGTAAAGTCACTGGAACTGCTGTTCTGCAAGGTGAGCGAGCTTTGCAGGTCGACCGTCGAAGGATAGTAAGCCGTATTGTTGTAGCCGGCTACCAATAAAAGAGACAGTACTGTCAGTACCGTACCAATACCTGCAAACCAGATGCCCTTGTCGAAACCCTTCTTCCACAATGTACGCCCGATGCCCCAAAGCACACAGACCACACCTGCCAAGAACAGCACCAGCACTAGCGGCATCTCGAGGAAATTCGTCAGATACTTGTAGTGCTCCATGCACACAAGTCCTGTCTCAGGATCGACCGCATAGCCGTCGGCCAGCAGCGTGCGCACCAAGAAGCCCAAGAAGAACGCCAAAAACAAGCTCGCATTGGCCCACAACGAACGGCGGCAACGGCCCACCAACTCTTCGTCGGCAATGCTATTCACAAAGTACAAGGCACCCAGCACCCGTGCCAGAAAGAACACTGCCAGCCCCAGCACCACATTCCAGGGATCGCCCAGTGCGTCTAGTCCGTGCCATCCGTTGGCCCAACGGCTAATGACGGGCATCATCGTCTCCGTCATGCTTCCCTTATCCACATAGAAGGCCGAACCCGTGAAAAACGTGGCTACCGCTCCGCCCAACAAGACAGGCCCCACCACGCCGTTCACTACCAGAAAGGCACGATACGTATTCTTGCCCAGCAGATTGCCCGCCTTCAGCTGGAATTCGTAGCTAACGGCCTGCAACACGAAGCTGAAGAGGATAATCATCCACAACCAATAGGCCCCGCCGAAGCTGGTACTATAGAACAGGGGGAAGGAAGCGAAGAAGGCGCCTCCGAAGGTAACGAGCGTCGTGAACGTAAATTCCCACTTGCGCCCTGTCGAGAGCACCAGCATGCGCCGTTGCTCTTCCGTCTTGCCCAGGCAGAACAGGAGCGAATTGCCCCCCTGCACAAAAAGCAGAAACACCAGAATGGCTCCCAGCAGGGAGACCACAAACCACCAATATTGTTGAAGTAATGCCATAACGTCAATAATTTGAAGAATGAATGTCTACGTTTGAATTCTCAGGTCCCTTACGGATGGCTTTCAGCATGATGCCCACCTCGGCCACCAGCAGGACGGTAAAGAGGAACAGGAAGAGGAAGAAGGTGGTCTGCACCGAACCCACCTCCAGCTTCGAGATGGCCGCACCTACGGGCAGCATGTCCTGGATGGTCCACGGCTGGCGGCCGCACTCGGCTACCACCCAACCTGCCTGACCGGCCAGATATCCCAGTGGCACACTGAGCATGGCCACCATCTGCAACCAGCGCAGGCGGCTCAGGTCTTTCCTGAAGACCACGAACAGCATCACGAGGAAGAACACGATGAAATAGCCGCCCAACATCACCATCACGCGGAACATGTAGAAGGTGAGCGGCACGTTGGGCACCAGCTCGTGCACGTCTTTGATGTATCCGTAGCCGAAGTATGGCATGTTCTCCTTCAGCTCGACGGAAGCGACCCCGGCCGCCGCATCGTCACACTGGGCACGCGCCTCCCGATAGGCGGCAAAGGCCTCGATGGCCTTGCGTCCGCGCTCCATCTTCTCTGTGGCCGAAAGGGCTTTAGTGCCGTCTTTCAGCTCGTAACCACCCTCCAGCAGGTCGTTGATACCTGGTACAAAGGCATCGGCCTTGCGCTCGGCCAGCAACGAGAGCATCTTGGGAATCTCCATGCGGAAGAGGAAAGGCTCCACGCCGTCACCGGCCTGCTGCTTGGCAGGGTTCAGCACGCCGAAGGCCACCAGACCGGCTCCCTCCTGCCCTTCGTAATAACCCTCCATGGCGGCCAGCTTCATCGGCTGGTGTTGGGCCACCTGGTAGCCCGACCCGTCGCCCGTCCAGGCGGCCATCAGTGCCGCAAACAGGCCTACAGACGCACCCACCTTGATGCTGCTCATGGCAAAGCGGCGCTCGCGCTTCTTCCACAGATACCAGCAGCTGACTCCCACCACAAACAAGGCTCCCAGCACCCAACCTGAAAGGACGGTGTGGAAGAACTTGTTGACGGCCATCGGCGAAGTGGCTACGGCCCAGAAGTCCACCATCTCGTTGCGGGCCGTATCAGGGTTGAACTCCATCCCCACAGGGTATTGCATCCACGCATTGGCCACCAGTATCCACCAGGCCGAAATGGTGGCACCCAAACCCGTCAACCACGTAGAAGTCAAGTGGAAGCCGCGGCTCACCTTCTGCCAGCCGAAGAACATCACGGCAATGAACGTCGCCTCCATGAAGAAAGCCACGATACCCTCGATGGCCAGCGGTGCTCCGAAGATGTCGCCCACAAACCAGCTGTAGTTACTCCAGTTGGTACCGAACTCAAACTCCAGAATAAGCCCCGTAGCCACGCCTATGGCGAAGTTGATGCCAAAAAGTTTCATCCAGAAGCGGGCGGTCCGTTTCCAGAAAAGGTTGCCCGTCCGATAATAGAAGGTCTCCATAAGGCCCATGACCACGGCCAGCCCCAAGGTCAGCGGCACAAAAATCCAATGGTAAATGGCGGTCAGTGCAAATTGTGCCCTCGACCAGTCGATCAGTGAAGAATCAATGTGTTCAATCATAAATAATAAAGATTTTAATCAGAAAATAAATGGTTAGGTTGTAAATAGATGAATCTTTTTACGGCATCCTTTCAATCAATTCATGGCTCACATATCCATCCTTTTCTCCACCTTCAGTTACCTGATTCAAGAAATCAGGGAAGAAAAACAATCGGAGAATGAAAAACAGGATAAAAAGCTTGATGAGGATAATCAGCCACAACGTCCGCCCCAGCTTCATACTGCGAAAGCCGTCGCGATAGAATTGCCAAACTGTCAGAATAAACTGCTTCATGGTTTAAGGTCAAACATAGTAATACAAAGATAATCCAATCTTTGAAACCGCCAACCACTTTCACCGGAAAAAATCAATAGTCCACCACCTAAAAAAACTGTTCACCGACAGAAAAGCCGATTGGTCGGTGAAATCTGTCGACTGGCCGTTATCCATCCGCCCTATGTCCATCTTTTTTTCACATCTGCCAGTAGTCTACTACTTTTGTGTCAGGAAAAAGAAGAGAGATACAAAATCATAGAGTAGAAAAATCCAAATTCTCAAGCAATATGACAGATCTAAGAACATTCACCCTGACGGCTCTCTGCCTGGCAGGTATCACTTGCGTAGAAGCACAAACCGTCGAGACGGTGCCGACCGTGCAGACCGACAGCATAGCCGACACTTCCATTCCTCAGCAATGGAACTTACAGACGTGCATAGACTATGCCTTGCAGCACAACATTACCATCCGCCGCAACCGTATCAGTGCCCAGAGCACACAGGAAGACGTAAAGACGGTCAAAGCCGACCTCTTCCCCTCGCTCAACGCCAGCGTCAGCCAGCGCGTCGTAAACCGCCCCAACACCACCAACGGTACCATCATCAGCGGCGACAACATCACCACCAGCCAGAGCAAGACATCCTATAACGGAAGCTATGGCATCGATGCCAACTGGACGCTCTACAACGGTGGCAAACGTCTGAATACCATCAAGCAACAGCAACTCAGTCAACGTATCGCCGATCTGGCTGTAGCCGAAAGCGAAAACTCCATCGAAGAAAGCATCATGCAGGTCTATGTACAGATACTCTATGCTGCCGAAGCTGTAAAGATAAACGAAGCAACTCTCGAAGTAAGCCAGGCCCAATACGAACGCGGCAAGCAGCTCTTCGAAGCCGGAAGCATCGCCCAGAGCGACCTGGCCCAGCTGGACGCACAGGTGAGCAGCGACAACTATCAGCTGGTCACCTCGCAGGCCACCCTGCAGGACTACAAACTCCAGCTGAAACAGTTGCTAGAGCTGGACGGCAGCGAGGAAATGAACCTCGACATGACAATGCCCGACGACACACAGGTGCTTTCGCCCCTGCCCACCAAGACCGATGTCTACCGTACCGCCCTGCTGATGCGCCCCGAGATTGAGTCAGGCAAACTCGACGTCGAATCTTCCGACCTCAATATCAAGATTGCCCGTGCAGGTTACATGCCTACCATCAGCCTCAGCGCAGGCATCGGAAGCACTAACGCCAACGGAAACGACTTCAGCTTCACCGAACAGGTCAAGCAGAACTGGAACAATTCACTGGGACTCACCTTGAGTATTCCTATCTTTGACAAACGCCAAACCAAGTCGTCGGTCAACAAAGCCAAACTCCAGAAACAGACCAGTGAACTGGACCTGCTCGACAAGCAGAAAACGCTCTACAAAACCATCGAGAACCTGTGGCTCGACGCCAATAGCGCCCAGCAACAATACGTGGCCGCCAGCAAGAAACTGGAAAGCACACAGACCAGCTACGACCTCGTCAGCGAACAGTTCAACCTGGGCATGAAGAATACCGTCGAACTGCTTACCGAGAAGAACAATCTCCTCAGCGCCCAGCAAGAAATGTTGCAGGCAAAGTACATGGCACTACTCAACGCCGGCCTGCTCCAGTTCTATCAAGGCGAGAAGTTTGAACTCTAACAAAATAGAAAACAATCAAAATTTAGATTTAGAATATGAACAAGAAGAAAATCATCAGCCTCACGGCAGGCGTCATCATCGTAGCCGGAGCAGCCATATGGCTGTTCGGAGGAAGCAGCCGGAAGCAGCAGGTCACCTATGAGATGGTCAAGGTAGGACCGGCGGACATCTCGAACTTCGTCACTGCTACCGGA
>CAYQOV010000029.1:0-33498 GCA_964419245.1 uncultured Bacteroides sp.
GGGATGAGTGGGAATATCGGTTTCCGACAAACAAAAAGAATTCAAAAAACGGCAGTGGCGTGCAGCTCTGCCGTTTTTTTTGTTACCTTTGTCCCCTATAAAGTGATAATTTGGAATTTTTGAAAACAGAAAGACGTATGAAATACATTCGACTGATTATGGCGGTGGCTCTGACCTTCCTGGTATGTTCCGCCTTTACGATGAAAAAAGACAAGGAGAAACCCGTGTATGTTTTTGGTGTGGCAGCTTCGTTCACCGATACGCTGGTCTATTACACCGACATCCAGTTGCTGGACAGCGTTTGCCTTAACGAGCATGGCTTCCTGCCCCAGCGCGACTTGTATTCCTACCAGCTGAAGAACCATCTGGAGTATAACATGAACAAGCTCAACTATACGTGCGTCATCTATTTCTCCGACAACAAGAAGAAGCTCGAGAAAGAGGCTTCGAAAGTGAAGTCGGGCTACCTGAAGAGCAAGCAGACCTTGCGGCCGATCGAGACTTCGGAGTTTCAGTTCAAGAAGCCAGAAGAATAAGCGTGAGCGTGTGTATACGGATGTGATTTTCTGAAATAAATTAATGGAGTATCCTGCGATGAAACATTGGTTCCTGTTCCCCCTTCTTTTGCTTTCCCTTCTGCTGACGTCCTGTCACAAAGACGATGAGCCCCAAACAACGCCCTACAAGCGGACGGTGCTGGTCTATCTGGCTGCCGACAACAATCTTTCTTCCTTTGCCCTGGAAGACCTGGCTGAAATGAAGGAAGGCATGGCACAGGTATCCGACGGTATGCTCCATCTGCTCGTCTACATTGATACGGGCAGCTCGCCCCGCCTTGTGGAACTGAAGAAGCAGAACGGACAGGTGGTGGAAGACGTGGTGCGCACCTACGACGACCGCAACTCCGTGGGCGTGGACGAGACGCGCGAAGTTTTTGCCGACGTATTTTCCAATCCCGATTTTCTGGCCGAAGGCTATGGTTTGATTTACTGGTCGCATGCCGACGGGTGGATCCCCTACGGTCAGGCTTCGACCCGTTGGGTGGGGCAGGACAAGACCGACGGCGACCATCGCATGAATATCTCCGAGTTGGTATCTGTCCTTGAAGGGGCGCCCCATCTCGATTTCCTTATGTTCGATGCCTGCTTCATGGCCTCTGTCGAGGTGGCCTACGAGCTGCGCGGCTTTACCGACTACTACATCGGTTCGCCTACCGAGAACCCCGGTCCCGGCGCTCCCTACGAACGCCTGGTTCCCCTGATGTCGGCCGATCAGGCAGCGGTCGAGATGTCCAAGGCCTATTTTGCTGCCTACGAGGAAATCTATAACGGCGGTATCGGCATTTCCAATTCCAACTGGACGGGCGGTACGTCCATCTGCGTGATGCGCACCGACGCCCTCGAGCAGCTGGCTGCGCTCACCGCCCAGCTCTTGCCCGAAGAGGTGGTGGACATAGCTGTCTTGAAGGAAGAAGTCTTTGACTACGACCACAAGGGGTGGGGTCGCGACTACGTGGGCTACTTCGACCTGAAGCAACTCATGGAGCAGGTGCTCGACGATGCCTCGTATGCCACGTGGACGCAGGCCTTCGACGCCGCCATTGCCTACTGGAGCACCACGCCCAAGAACTACTCCCAGTTTGTCGGCATGTTCTCCATGGAGGGTGCCAACGGCATCACCCACTACATCCCCGGCAGCAGCACCCAGCGCGATGCGGCCTACCGTTCCCTGAAGTGGTATCAGGACGCAGGGCTGGAGAAGCTGGGGTGGTAACGGATGGACTGACCTCTCTTGCTTGTAATGATTTATGCGTAACGGCTCTGTTATTGTGTAATATTATTTTATCGTTATTGCCTGCCCTTGCTTAAGAAATCGCTATTACGAATTACAGATTACAGTTAGCGAAACTGAATATTTGGGAGAGAGAGTTATACAGTTATATTATATATATAATATATATATTATATATATAATATAAAATTTTGTACGCACTTTTTAAAATTGAAATTTGCTAACTGTAATCTGTAATTCGTAATTTGTAATTGGACAGTTCCCTTGAAATTGGCGACAGGCAGGGTTCTCTCGCATCGACTTCATGCAGCCATCTCCCCTGAACCGACAGGCACATCCCTGTGCAGGTAGACACGATGCGCCGCCGCCCGCCGCGCTTCGGCGAGGATATGGTTCCCCTCTCTGCAAACATTGCTTCCCAGCCCGCAAAACGGTGCTTTCCTCCCCACAAAACAATGCTTTCCAAAAGAAAATAATATCTTTTCTGATAAATTTTCCACTGGAAATTATGTTTTCTCGGAAATTATGCTTTTCTTTGCAGCGTGAAACCGAAAACAACAACGAAAACCCAACAACAAGAAACGTTATGAAATACCTGATTATTGGGGGCGTGGCAGGCGGAGCAACCGCCGCCGCCCGACTGAGAAGAGTGGACGAAGCGGCAGACATCATCCTGCTGGAGAAGGGAAAATACATCTCGTACGCCAACTGCGGCTTGCCGTACTACATCGGCGGCGTCATCGAAGACCGCGCCAAGCTGCTGGTGCAGACGCCCCAGTCGTTCGGGCAGCGCTTCCGCATCGACGTGCGTGTGGAGAACGAGGCCGTGGCCATCGACCCCGCCCGCAAGGCCGTGACCGTGCGCCGTGCCGACGGCACCACCTACGAGGAGACCTACGACAAGCTGCTCCTCTCGCCCGGCGCCACGCCCGTGCGTCCGCCCCTCGAGGGCATCGGCGAGGAGGGCATCTTCACCCTGCGCAATGTGGACGACACCGACCGCATCAAGGCTACCTCACGGAGAAGCGCGTGCGTCGTGCCGTCGTGGTGGGCGCGGGCTTCATCGGGCTGGAGATGGCCGAAAACCTGCACCACGCCGGTGTGGCCGTCTCGGTGGTCGAGATGGGAAATCAGGTGATGGCCCCCATCGACTACTCCATGGCCGCTCCCGTGCACCAGCACCTCGTGGAGAAGGGCGTGGGCCTCTACCTGGAGGAGGGCGTCACCAGCTTCCGCCGCACCGACGAGGGCCTCACCGTCTTCCTGAAGAGCGGCAAGACCCTGCAGGCCGACCTCGTGCTGCTCTCCATCGGCGTGCGTCCCGCCACGGCCCTGGCCAAGGAGGCCGGATTGAAGCTGGGCGAAACGGGCGGCATCTGGGTGGACGAGTACCTGCAGACCTCTGCCCCCGACGTCTATGCCGTGGGCGACGCCATCGAGTTTCCGCACCCGCTGACGGGCAAGCCCTGGCTGAACTACCTGGCCGGACCTGCCAACCGGCAGGGACGCATCGTGGCCGACAACATGGCCCTGGGCAACGTCACCGCCTACGAGGGCGCCATCGGCACCTCCATCGCCAAGGTGTTCGACCTCACCGTGGCCTCCACCGGCCTGGCCGCCAAGCGCCTGAAGCAGCTGGGCATGGACTACCTGAGCTCCGTGACCCACTCCGGCTCGCACGCCGGCTACTATCCCGACGCCCTACCCCTGACGCTGAAGCTGACCTTCGACCCCAAGACGGGCCGCCTCTACGGTGCCCAGTGCGTGGGCTACGAGGGCGTGGACAAGCGCATCGACCAGATTGCCCAGCTCATCAAGCACGGCGGAACGGTGTACGACCTCGTGGAAACCGAGCACGCCTACGCGCCGCCCTTCTCGTCGGCCAAGGACCCCATCGCCATCGCCGGCTATGTGGCCTCCAATCTGCTGAGCGGAGCCATGCCCGCCATCACTTGGCGCGAGCTGGCGGCGCAGAAAGACGGCCTCGTGCTCATCGACACCCGCACGCCCGAGGAATTTGCCTTCGGCACCATCCCTGGCGCCGTGAACATTCCCCTCGACAACCTGCGCCAGCGCCTGTCCGAAGTGCCGGCGGACCGTCCCGTCGTGGTGTTCTGCGCCGTGGGTTTGCGCGGCTATCTGGCGCAACGCATCCTGATGGGGCGCGGCTACACCAACGTGCGCAACCTGATTGGCGGCTACAAAACCTATTCCGCGGCCGTAGCGCCCGTTTTGCCTACCGAGGCGTGTTCTTGTACCCGCGAGCCGTCCGCGTCGCACAGAGGGGCTGAAAATGCGTCGTGCGTGTGCGACCGCCCCGTGGTGCGCATCAACGCCTGCGGCCTGCAATGCCCCGGCCCCATCATGAAGGTCAAGGAGGCGATGGACGCCGCCGTGCCCGGCCAGCGCGTGGAAGTGGTGGCTACCGATGCCGGTTTTGCTCGCGACGCCTCGGCCTGGTGCCACACCACCGGCAACCGACTGATTGAAAAATCGGAGTCGAAAGGCCGCTATACCGTGCTTTTGGAGAAAGGAAATGGCGTTTGTGAGGCCGAAAATGGCGGAAATGGCGGTCGCGGAAAGACGCTGATCCTCTTCAGTGACGACCTGGACAAGGCGCTTGCCACCTTCGTCCTGGCCAACGGAGCAGCCGCTACGGGTCAGAAGGTGTCCATATTCTTTACCTTCTGGGGATTGAACGTGTTGAAAAAAGTGAAGAAACCCGCCGTGCAGAAAGACATCTTCGGCCGCATGTTCGGCTGGATGTTGCCCTCCAGTTCGCTGAAGCTGAAGCTCTCGCAGATGAACATGCTGGGCATGGGCAGCCGCATGATGCGCTACCTGATGAAGCGCAAGGGCGTGGATTCGCTGGAGAGCCTCCGTGCGCAGGCGCTGGCACAGGGCGTGGAGTTCATCGCCTGCCAGATGTCGATGGACATGATGGGCATCGCCCGCGAGGAGCTGCTGGACGAAGTGACCGTGGGCGGCGTGGCCACCTACATGGACCGTGCCGACCAGGCGAATGTGAACCTGTTCATCTAATTGGAATGAAGAATGAAGAACGAAGAATGAAGAATTTCCGTGTGGCCAGTTTGCCCCTTATTCTTCATTCCTCATTCTTCATTCCTCATTCTTCATTCTTCATTTATATATGGAAACTTTGTGTAAGATACGCGACATCTATCGGGCCATCGCCGAGTTCGAGGCCCAGTTTGAGCAGGCCTATGGCCTGTCGCTCAACGAAGGCATGCTGCTCTGTACGCTCCTGTCGCGGGGCAAGCTGAGCTCCAGCGAGGTGGCCGAGGCTTTGGGCTTGTCGGCCTCCAACGCGTCGAAAGTCATCCGCTCCGTCGAGGGCAAGGAACTGATTGTGCGCCAGGTGGGGCGCGAGGACAAGCGTCAGATGTACTTCGTGCCGACCCCTGCGGGCAAAGAGCTGATCGGGCGCATCAAGGCGGCCCACTTCGACCTGCCGCCGTTACTGGCCGAGGCCGTGGGCGAGGGGTGCTGAGACAACTTCATCTTCGTAACCCGCGATGAGTTTTGAAGGAAGAACTTGCCTTTGGGGAAGGTTTTTTCTTCAGAATTGTTTATTTTTGTAGCCAATAATGATTGGACACAACAAAAAAAGAACGATATGCAAAAGCTGTTGTCATTGCCCCCCAACCTGGTGGAGGCCTTCTCCGAACTGGAACGTGTAGACACGAACGAATGGTTTTGTACGTCCGACCCTGTCGGCATGAAGCTGGGTTCGGGTGGTGGTACTACCTGGCTCCTGCGCCAGTGGGAGCAGAATCGCTCCGCCGAGGCACGAGCCGAGAAGCGCATCCTCCTCCATGCCGGCGGACAAAGCCGACGTCTGCCGTCCTATGCCCCGTCGGGCAAGATTCTGACGCCCCTGCCCGTGTTCCGCTGGGCGCGCGGCCAGCGGTTGGGTCAGAACTTGCTCTCCCTGCAGCTGCCCTTGTACGAAAAGATCATGGAGCGTGCTCCCGAGTCGCTCCGTACCCTTATAGCCAGCGGCGACGTCTACATCCGTGCCGAGAAGCCCTTGCAGGACATTCCTGAGGCCGACGTCGTGTGCTACGGCCTGTGGGTGGACCCTGTGCTGGCTACCCATCATGGCGTGTTCGTCTCCAGCCGCAAGGAGCCCGAAGTGCTCGACTTCATGCTTCAGAAACCTTCGCTGGCCGAGCTCGAAGATCTGGCGCAAACCCATCTCTTCCTGATGGACATCGGCATCTGGCTTTTGAGCGACCGTGCCGTGGAGCTGCTCAAGAAGCGTTCGCTCAAGGCCGAAGGGCCGACAGATCCTGCCGTTCCCTGGTCCGATCTGCGCTACTACGACCTCTACTCCGACTTCGGTCGGGCGCTGGGTGCCCATCCGCGCATTGCCGACGACGAGCTGAACGCCCTGTCGGTGGCCATCTTGCCCCTGCCTAGTGGTGAGTTTTATCACTATGGCACCAGCCGCGAGCTGCTTTCGAGCACCCTCGCCCTGCAAAGCAAGGTGTCCGACCAGCGTCAGATCATGCACCGCAAGGTGAAACCCAATGCCTCCATCTTCACCCAAAACGCAGAAGTGGGCATCAAGTTCTCCGAGGCCAACGAAAACGTGTGGATAGAAAACAGTTGTGTGCCCGCTTCGTGGGAGCTTGGCGCGCGACATATCATCACGGGTGTGCCCCGCAACCAGTGGGAGCTGGTGTTGTTCGATGGCTATTGCGTTGACATCGTGCCCTTGCAGGGTGGAGGATGGGCGGTTCGCCCCTATGGCTTCGACAATGCTTTCAAGGGGGGGGTGGACGATGAGAATACCCGTTATCTGAACAACTCCTTCAACTTTTGGATGGAGTGCCGCGAACTTACTTTGGACGACTTCCCAAGCCGTCACGACGACCTTCAGGCGGCCGCCCTCTTCCCTGTGGTGTACGATGTGGAGACGATGGGGCAGATGATTGCCTGGATGACCACTAACCCCATCTCGTGGGAGGTTCGTCAGAAGTGGCTGGCGTCCGAACGCCTCTCGGCCGACGAGATTTCCGCCCGTGCCGACCTGCGCCGCCTCTATGCCCAACGCGAAGCCTTCGCCAAGAAGAACTGGGAACTGTTGGCCACTAACTATGAGAAAAGCGTCTTCTACCAGCTCGACCTGGCCGACGCCGCGCGCGAATACCATCGCCTCGACCTGCCGAAGCCAGCTCCGCTGCCCGACGATGCCCCATTGATGCAACGCATCCACAACCGCATGCTTCGTGCGCAGGTGGATAAACTGGGCGGCGCCGACTACAAGGCCGACGAACAGGCTGCCTTCGACCTGCTCCGCGAGGGCCTGCTGGCCGACCTCTACGAACACAAGAGCCGTCCCATGCTCAACGTCTATAGCGACCAGATTGTGTGGGGACGAAGCCCTGTGCGTGTCGACATGGCGGGTGGATGGACCGACACGCCCCCTTATTCGCTCCTGGCGGGCGGACATGTGGTGAACATTGCCGTCGAGCTCAACGGCCAGCCGCCCCTGCAGGTCTATGTCAAACCCTGCAAGGACTTCCACATCATCCTCCGCTCCATCGACATGGGTGCTATGGAGGTCATCCGTACGTACGAAGAACTGCACGACTATTGCAAGATAGGTTCGCCCTTCTCCATCCCCAAGGCGGCGTTGGTGCTGGCTGGTTTCTCGCCCAAGTTCTCTGAAGTAGCTTACGAGACATTGGTCGAACAGCTTCAGGCCTTTGGAACGGGCATTGAAATCACCCTGCTCTCGGCCATCCCTGCGGGGTCAGGGTTGGGTACCAGCTCCATCCTGGCGTCCACCGTCTTGGGGTCGCTGAGCGATTTCTGCGGCCTGTCGTGGGACAAGAACGAAGTGTGCCGTCGCACCCTCGCCCTTGAGCAGTTGCTCACTACGGGAGGTGGCTGGCAGGACCAGTATGGAGGTGTGCTTCAAGGTATCAAGCTCTTGCAGACGGAGCCTGGCTTCGTTCAGCAACCTTTGGTGCGTTGGTTGCCCGACCACTTGTTTGTACAACCCGAATATCGCGCCTGCCACCTGCTCTACTACACAGGTATCACTCGCACGGCCAAAGGCATTTTGGCAGAGATTGTCCGTTCGATGTTCCTCAATTCAGGACCTCATCTTTCCCTGCTGGCCGAGATGAAAGTTCATGCGCTCGATATGGCCGAAGCCATCCAGCGCAACGACTTCGAGGCCTTCGGCAAGCTGGTGGGCAAGACGTGGACGCAAAACAAGGCTTTGGACAGCGGTACTAATCCGCCCGCCGTGGAAGAGATTATCAATAAGATCAAGGACTATACGCTGGGCTGTAAGTTGCCTGGCGCGGGTGGGGGAGGTTACCTCTACATGGTGGCCAAAGACCCGCAGGCAGCCCTTCGCATCCGCGAGACATTGACCCGCGAGGCACCCAATCCGCGCGCCCGCTTCGTCGAGATGTCCCTGTCGGACAAGGGGTTCCAGGTATCGAGATCGTAATTATTCATGATGGTAAGGGCTTCCGTTCAGGATGGACATGGCGCGATAGAGCTGCTCTACGAAGATGAGGCGCACCATCTGATGGGAAAAAGTCATGCGTGAGAGCGACATCTTCTCGTGTGCTGCCTCGTAGACTTTCGGCGCGAAGCCATACGGCCCTCCGATGATGAAGACCAGCCGCTTGTTTACCGTATTCATCTTGCGCTTCATGTAGTCGGCAAACTCCATGGAGCGCATTTCTTTTCCTCCCTCGTCAAGGAGCACTACGACATCGCCCGGCTGGAGTGCTTTCAAGATCAGTTCGCCTTCCTTTTCCTTTTGCACTTCTTCGCTCAGACTTTTGGTATTCTTCAGCTCAGGAATCACTTCCATGTCGAACGACAGGTAGCGTTTCGTGCGTTGCACGTAGTCGGCAATGGCCGTAATGAAATGGGGCTCAACGGTTTTTCCTACAACAAGCAGAATGGTTTTCATACGTCTTTGGGGTTGGTTTTGTGCACAAAAGTACGACTTTTCTTGCGTTTTTTTACAATAAATTTCTACCTTTGCGTGGGTAAACACTTGTGATATGAAGAAACAGGTACTCTTTTGGTTGTTCTGCTTATGGACAGGGGTGGCTGCACTGATGGCGCAGGAAATCCCTGCCGAAGTGTTGACAGCCTTTCAAAAAGGAAGTCCCAAGGGCCTGACCCGCTATATGGGCGATAAGGTAGAGTTGGTTATCTTGAGCAAGACAACCCATGCCGATAAAGAAATGGCCTCAGATATCCTGACGGATTTTTTTGCCAAGAACAAGGTGAGTCGTTTTGATGTCAGGCATCAAGGCAAGCGAAATGAGTCAGGCTTCCTTGTCGGCACAATGCAGACGGGCAGAGGAACGTATCGCGTGAATTGTTTCCTCAGAAAAGTAAATAGCAATTACATTATACACCAAATAAGAATTGATAAGACAAATGAATAAGGAACAAGAACTGATAGACAGGCTCATTGACCTGGCTTTTGCAGAAGACATAGGCGATGGCGACCATACCACCCTTTCGTGCATTCCTGAGACGGCGATGGGCAAGTCGAAGTTGCTGATCAAGGAAGCAGGTATCCTGGCTGGCATCGAAGTGGCCAAGGAAGTGTTCCGCCGCTTCGATCCAACGATGAAAGTGACCGTCTACATCAACGACGGTGCTGAGGTGAAACCTGGCGACGTGGCCATGATTGTGGAAGGCAAGGTACAGTCACTCCTCCAGACGGAGCGCTTGATGCTGAACATCATGCAACGCATGAGCGGCATTGCCACCATGACCCACAAGTATCAGGAACGCCTCAAGGGTACGCACACCCGCGTGCTCGACACTCGTAAGACTACTCCTGGCATGCGCATCCTCGAGAAGATGGCGGTCAAGATAGGCGGAGGTGTGAACCATCGCATCGGCCTTTTCGACATGATCCTGCTCAAGGATAATCATGTGGATTTTGCTGGCGGCATCGACAAGGCCATCACCCGTGCCAAGGAATATTGCAAGGCCAAGGGCAAGGACCTGAAGATAGAAATCGAAGTGCGCAACTTCGACGAACTCCAGCAGGTACTCGACTTGGGTGGCGTGGATCGTATCATGTTCGACAACTTTACGCCTGAGATGACTCGCAAGGCCGTCGAGATGGTGGGTGGTCGCTACGAGACGGAATCGTCGGGCGGCATTACGTTCGACACTCTGCGCGACTATGCCGAGTGTGGCGTGGACTTCATCTCTGTCGGTGCCCTGACGCACTCTGTGAAGGGACTCGACATGAGTTTCAAGGCTTGTTGATTTTCATATTGATTAGATAACAGAATTTGCCTTTCATAGATTGTCTGATTGCGGGGCAGTTTATGGAGGGCTTTCCTTTTTTGTTCGTGTATTTAGAGACGTAAATTTGTCTCTCTTTTAACTTCTTTTTGATTTTAGGGTTGCAGCATTTGGATGAATGCTGCGTCTAACAGACAAAAGACGCGAGGAAGCGTCCGTAACGTAAGGTATTGGTGTTGGATAGTGAAATAGAGCTGGTTGAAGGGTGTCGGGCAGGTGACAATGCTGCTCGGAAAGAGTTGTACACCCTTTATTCCCGCCAGATGTTGGCCGTGTGCTATCGCTATGTGGGCGATATCGATGAAGCCCACGATGTGTTGCACGACGGTTTCATCAAGATCTTTTCCAATTTCACCTTTCGTGGCGAATGTTCGCTGGCCACGTGGATGACGCGCGTGATGATGACACAGGCCATCGACTACTTGCGGCGTAAACAACGCTTCAATCAGTTAATAGTCAGTGAAGAACATTTACCAGACATTGTGGATGAAGCGGAAGTGGCGGAAAGTGGAAGCCAGTTGTCTGAGGATACTTTGATGCAGTTTGTGGCCGAATTGCCCGATGGATGCCGAACAGTTTTCAACCTGTATGTGTTCGAGGAAAAGTCGCACAAGGAGATAGCCCGCCTGCTTCATATCAAGGAACACTCCTCCACTTCACAACTCCACAGGGCCAAGAGTTTGTTAGCAAAAAGAATAAAAGAATATACAGAGCATGAAAGGAAATAATGAAGAAATAGTCGGATTGTTCCGTCAGAAGCTGGGCAGGTCAGAGATGCCTGTCAACGATCGCTTTTGGGAAGCATTGGAGCGCGATTTGCCCGCTTCAGGCATTGCCGAAAGCAAGCGTCGGATCTTGTCCCCCTCTTTTTATAGGATAGCAGCCGCTGCGTCGGTCGTGTTGGTACTGGGCATGGCGTCGGCTGCTTTCTGGTTCTTCTCTCCAAAGGAGGAGATGGAAGAAGCCTTTACGCAGGTGGCGGCACTCGTGCCTGGCGCAAGTCTGGACGGCGACCGTTTGGAAGAAATCTTGCCTAGCGTGAAAGAAACGGCCCCTGTAACCCCTTCTGCTGGGCAGGTGCAGCCCATGTTATCTGCTTCAGGTACTGAGGGTGAAGGCGATCAGACGATGTCTGTACGTGTTTCCATCCGCGTCACCCAGCAGGTGTATGGCCATGCAGGACGAAACAAGTCGGGCAGCTACCATGCAGGTATGGGAGGTAATGGCTATCATGCTGCCTCGTCGGCCGAAGACATGCCAGCAAAAGAGAGCACTTCGTCACCCCAGGTAGAAGAAAAATCCGTAGCCAAGTCTGTCTTGAAGTCGCGCAACTGGGCTTTGAAAGCCTACGTGGGCAGTTCTTTGCCCGATGGCGATTTCAGAATGCCTTTGACGACAGGCGTCAGCGTAGAGCGCCACTTAGGCAAGCGCCTTTCGCTGGAAGCAGGGTTGCAATACAATCGTCTGCACGACGTGGCGTTGCCAGAAGGCAGTCACACCTATCATACGCTTTCCATCCCTGTGCGATTGAACGTAAACCTGGCAGGCAATGACAAAGTCGACCTTTATGCCATGGCTGGCGGAAGCGTAGAAAAATGTGTGGCTGGAGCCGAAAACAACAGCTTCGGAGCCGAACCCTTGCAACTGGCTGCTTTGGCAGGGGTAGGCGTACGCTATAAATTGAACGACCGCTTCGCCCTTTTTGCCGAGCCGATGCTGACCTATCATTTCGATACGGATTCTTCCACCCGCACCTTGCGGACAGAGCGACCTGCCAATTTCAATCTTTTGTGCGGCGTTCGCATGACTTATTAACCGATAAAGCTCAACGACTATGACTACCACTTTAAAATCCTTGTTATACAGCCTCCTTGCAGGCTGCCTGTTGACGTTGGCACTGACATTCACTGCGTGCCATGCCGAAACTTTCGATGCTGAAAATCCCGATGTCGACCTTTTTGTCGACCAGCTTCGGTCGGGCAAATACCACCCCGATGGAGACGATGCCTTGGGCAAGGTGCCCAAATTTACACGCGAGGACATCGGTCGCCTCTTGAAGTATGCTGACGACCTGACGCTCATCCCTTCCTTCCCTTTGGCCACGGCTTCTTATTCAGCAGGCGGAAGGCTTCGCTTGGGCGAATGCATCCTTTGGACGGTAGAAACCATCCGCTTGGGGCATAACGCCTCGATGGGGTGCAAGATGGTGCATATCGATGCGGACAACTACGAAGGCATCTACTTCCTCTCCGACGAAGAAGTGCTCGACGCCGCTGCCCGATATCGTCGCTGGTGGGAGAGCCGCAAGTATCCGCGTACCATGTGGACGGTAGATCCCTGCTACGACGAGCCCCTCTGCGGCAGTGGCTACATGTGGTGGTAAACTCATTTACGTACTAACTATCCGATTGCATTGTGAAACGTTTTTGGTACCTATATGGGCTGCTTTGGCTGGCAGCTCTCCCCCTCTGTGCGCAAGACTGGACGAAAGCCGACTCTCTTCGCCTCCAGCAGCTGCTCCAATCCGACGGGGAGATCATCCTCAATCTGGACATCCTGAAGGAGGTGGACGAAACCCCTTGGGGAAGTCCTAAGACCGTCGAGTCGAAGCCCTGGCTCGAGGTGGACGAAACCTTGCCTGCCGTGCAGGGCATCCGTCCACGCAAGGTGAAGTTGACCCTCTTCCCCTATACAGCCAACACGCCCTACAATTGGGACCCTGTGAGGCAACGCAAGATAAAAGTCGACAAGAATACCTGGCGCAACGATCCCTTCTACGAACTGAAGACGAGAACCATCTACTCCAATTGGGCCAAATCGCCACTCGATGCCGGCCCTCGCGAGACGGTCGAGCAGATAGAAGCTACCGGCCTTCGCTATGGCGTGATGGGGCGTATGGCCAATCAGTCAGTCCTCGGCTGGCAGGCCATCAGCCGTCCTTCGGGCTATAGCCTGATGCCCGACAAAGGGGCTTGGAACATTCGTGCCCGCAAGCGACGGGCGCGTACGTTGGAGGTTCTCCGCATGTATGCCGACTCTACTCGCATCGAGCCGAAGCAGCCGGTCTCTTCCAAAGAAGAACAAAAACGATAACCTGTCTTGAAAGTCATTGTGATGGGATCGGTAAAGCACTGCTTTCTTCATGCTAAAGCACCGTTTTCCTTTGGTTAAAGCATTGCTTTCCTATGGATTGGCCATGAGGGGAGAATGCATCGAAAAAACTTCTTTAGAAACACTGAAAAAGTTGCTTTATGTCAGTTTTTTGCTTAAATCTTGCTAATAGACCAACAAAATGGAAAAAAGGATAGTTGTAAATCAGTAAAATCTCCTAACTTTGAGCAATTTTTTAAACTCTAAATAAAATAATGGCATGAGAGAAATGATTAAACCAGCAACAGGACGTCTTGGCGTACTGGTTGTTGGAGTGGGAGGCGCTGTGGCCACCACTATGATTACAGGTGTATTGGCAGCCCGTAAGGGACTGGCAAAGGCGATCGGTTCGATAACCCAGATGGCCACAATGAAAATGCAGGACGGCAAGGAGCATCTGATTAAAGATATTGTTCCTCTGACCGATCTGAATGACATTGTTTTCGGCGGTTGGGACATCTTTGCCGACGATGCTTACGAGGCAGCCATGTACGCCGAAGTGTTGAAGGAAAAAGACCTGAATTTGGTAAAAGACGAACTGAAGGCTATCCGTCCGATGACGGCTGCTTTCGACCATAACTTTGCTAAACGCCTGAACGGTACGCACATCAAGTCGACAGCCACTCGCTGGGATATGGTGGAGCAGCTGCGTCAGGACATCCGCGAGTTCAAGGCCGTCAATGGTTGCGAGCGCATCGTGGTATTGTGGGCGGCAAGTACGGAAATCTTCGTGCCCCTCTCTGACGAACACATGTCGCTGGAGGCGCTGGAGAAGGCTATGAAGGAGAACAATACGGAAGTGATTTCGCCAAGCATGTGTTATGCTTATGCGGCCATTGCCGAGGGCGCTCCTTTCGTGATGGGTGCTCCCAACCTCTGTGTGGACACACCTGCCATGTGGGAGTTCTCCAAGAAGATGAATGTGCCCATCGCAGGCAAGGACTTCAAGAGTGGACAGACGCTGATGAAGACCGTGCTGGCGCCGATGTTCAAGACGCGTATGCTGGGTGTGAGCGGATGGTTCTCTACCAACATTTTGGGCAACCGCGATGGCGAGGTGCTCGACCAGCCCGAGAACTTCAAGACGAAGGAGGTGAGCAAGCTGTCGGTTATCGACAACATCTTCGAGCCTGAGAAGTTCCCCGACCTCTATGGCAATGTCTATCACAAGGTGCGTATCAATTACTATCCGCCCCGTAAGGACAACAAGGAGGCTTGGGACAACATCGACATCTTTGGCTGGATGGGTTATCCGATGGAAATCAAGGTCAACTTCTTGTGCCGCGATTCCATTTTGGCCGCACCTATCGCGCTCGACCTGGTGCTCTTCAGCGACCTGGCTCTGCGTGCAGGCATGTGTGGCATCCAGACGTGGCTTTCGTTCTTCTGCAAGAGTCCGATGCACGACTTCGAACACCAGCCTGTGCACGACCTCTTCCAGCAATGGCGCATGGTGAAGCAGACCATCCGCGGCATGGTGGGTGAGAAAGAACCTGACTATCTTGACTAAAAGATGGATCAATGTAAAGAATGATTGTATAACATAATAAAAGGGAGAGAGGGTGTACGCCGAAGATTACAGGCAATTCAGAGGAGTACACCCTCTTTTGTGTGAAACGATAGATAAGACTATGGACAGACCTCCTTTCCTTCCGATGCTGATTGGTACGGGGTTCGGCTCAGGCTTTTCGCCTGTGGCGCCTGGTACGGCTGGTGCGTTACTGGCTGCTTTGGTGTGGTACCTTCTGTCGTTCCTTCTGTCAGGAGTGGCGTTGTTGTGGTTTACGGTGGCCTTGATACTGGTCTTTACCTTGGCCGGCGTTTGGGCAGCCGACCGCCTGGAACCTGCTTGGGGCGAAGACCCTTCGCGGGTGGTGGTCGACGAGATGGTGGGCGTGTGGATCAGCCTGCTGGCGGCACCTGCCGGACACGTGTGGTATGGCCTGGCGGCTTTTGTGCTCTTCCGCTTCTTTGATATCCTCAAGCCTTTGGGCATTCGCAGGATGGAGAAGTTGCCTGGAGGGTGGGGAGTAATGATGGACGACATCCTGTCGGGCGTCTATGGTTTTATCCTGTTGATTGTAGCCAGATGGATAATCGGTTGATGGTAGACGGAGGAGGGCGCAGGCATCGACGCAGGGAAGTGTGGATGTTCTGTAAGGCGCAGTTGTCGGCTTGGCTGGCAAGTGCCGTCGACTTCTTGGTGACCATCTCGCTGGTAAAGTTTGGAGGCCTTTTCTACCTGTATGCCACGTTTATCGGCTCTGTGGTGGGAGGTATTACGAACTGCGTCATCAATTATGGCTGGGTGTTTCATGCCGACGGATGTAAGAAAGTCTACGTGGCCGTGAAATACCTGTTTGTCTGGGGAATGAGCATCATGCTCAACACCTGGGGAACCTTTGCTCTGACCGAGTGGGTCACAGGAATGGGCTGGATGGAGCGACTGCCTGCTTATTATGCGGACAACATGTTCATTGTGTCGAAGATGCTTGTTGCTGTAACCGTAGCTTTCTTTTGGAACTACAGCATGCAGCGGACATTTGTTTACCGCAACCTTAACTTCAGGCGCATCTTTCGGAAAGGGAAGTGAACGTCGCAATGCTTGGGATATTATTAATTATTTATTCTGTATATGAACTATAGAGACTATTTGCAACAGTTGATTTACAAGATTATCAATCCTGTTGTGCATGGCATGATTAAAGTGGGAATAACTCCCAATTTCATTACTACTACGGGGCTGGTGTTGAATATCGTGGCAGCTGTCGTATTTGTGTATGCAAGTTTTGCCGGTGGCGATAAGGCGTTGACCTGTGCCGGATGGGCAGGTGGTATCGTATTGTTTGCCGGGTTGTTCGACATGATGGATGGGCGTGTGGCACGTGTGGGAAATATGTCTTCCACGTTCGGCGCGCTCTACGACTCTGTGCTCGACCGTTATAGCGAGTTGTTCACCCTTTTCGGCATCCTTTACTTTCTGCTCCTTCAGGGGTATTTCTGGGGAAGCATCATTACGGGGGTGGCCATCATCGGTTCGCTCATGGTGAGCTATGTACGTGCCCGTGCCGAAGGCTTGGACTTGGAGTGCAAGGTGGGCCTGATGCAACGTCCCGAGCGTGTGGTGCTGACAGCCTTGGGTGCCATCTTCTGTGGCGTTTTTCAAGATTGCACAGCATTCGATAGCGTGTACATCTTGATAGCTCCTCTGGCCATTATTGCCGTGTTGGCCAACTGGACAGCATTTGTCCGCATCAATCATTGTCGTAAACTGTTGAAGAAATAATCGGATGAAATCATCAATTCTGCCTCCGGCAAGGGAAACCTTGTCGGTTCTTGTGATAACCTCCCTTTTCTTATTGTTGACAGGGATATTTGTAGGAATTCGTCCTGAGCATTTTCTGATGGCAGGACTTTTTCTGTTATTGTTCTTTGCAGGAAGCTATACCCGCAAGTTGGCGGTAGCTTTGCTTCCTTTTATTGTTTTCGCTATATCTTATGATTGGATGCGAGTATGGCCCAATTACGAGGTAAACCCTATCGATGTGCAGGGACTTTATGAGGCTGAGAAAAGCCTGTTTGGCATTACAGTTGGCGGACAGACGCTGATTCCTTGTGAGTTCTTTGCTCAACACCATTGTAGTGTGGCCGATTTTATGGCCGGCATTTTCTATCTCTGTTGGGTGCCCGTCCCTATTGCTTTCGGCCTGTGGCTCTATTTCAAGGGGAAGCGCAGCATGTACTTGCGTTTCTCAATGGTTTTCCTGCTGGTTAATCTGATAGGTTTTGTCGGATACTATATTCACCCGGCTGCTCCGCCCTGGTATGCCATGAACTATGGTTTTGAACCAGTACTTTCCACGCCAGGCAATGTAGCTGGCCTTGGTCGATTTGACGAACTTTTGGGTATTACCGTTTTCGAAGGCATCTATGGACGTAATGCCAATGTTTTCGCAGCCGTTCCTTCGCTCCATGCTGCTTACATGGTTGTGGCCCTAGCCTATGCCGTCATGGCTCGTTGCCGTCGTTGGCTCATTGCTCTCTTTGCCTTCATTATGGTTGGTATTTGGTGGACAGCTGTCTATTCGGGGCATCATTATATCATCGACGTATCGCTGGGTATCGGTTGTGCTCTGCTGGGTATCTTTGTCTTCGAGCAGGGGCTGATGCGATGGAATGCCTTCCGTCATTTCTTCCAACGTTATAGCAATTACATTGGCTGATCCGGCTGACTCCCTCCTTATTCTTCGGCATTCTGTTCGCTGTATTTGGAGGGAGATACGCCGAATTGTGCTGCAAAATGTTTTCGTAAAGTGCGTGTGTCATTATAGCCCACCATCTCAGCTATCTCCTGCATGCTATATCGGTTCTCCAAGATGAGCGAAGCCGCTTTGCTCATTCGTACACTACGGATCATGTCGATGGCAGCCAGTTCGCTCCGTTGCTTGATTTTTCGATAGAGGGTCGGTTGACTCATGTGAAGCTGGTCAGCCAGCATTTTCACGTTGAAGTTCTCGTCTGCTAGGTTGGCTTCTATTATCTGTATTACCTGCTGGATAAAGTAGTCTTCTGCTTCTTCTTTTTCATCTTTTCTTTCTTCTGTTTTCAGTCTCAGAGTACCTGCATACAACCGTTTTAGCCTTTCACGTTGGCGTATCAAGTTGCGTACTCTTGACTTCAGCATCTCTGGATTGAAGGGTTTCATCATATAGTCATCTGCTCCGATGCCCAACGCTTGTATGACGTCCGAGTCTTCAGACTTGGCGGTGAGCATCAGGATGGGGATAGAGGCAGTTTGTGGCGATTCTTTTAGTTCGCGACAACATTCCAAACCGTCTTTGACAGGCATCATGATATCGCAGATAATGAGGTCTGGTGTTTGTTCGTGGGCAGCGCGGATGCCTTCTTCACCGTTGCCTGCTTCTTCAATGGCAAACTCTCCTTCGAACAGACTGCCGATGTATTGGCGGATATCAGCATTGTCTTCGATGATAAGCAGCCTTTTTCCTGTTTCGTGATTGTGGTCGGCTGTATCCGATATGCTACCTGTGGTGGCAAGTTGTGGTTGTTTAGCCGGTTTATAGAGGCTTACTTTCTCGTTGGTTGTGTCGAAGTGAGTGTTTCCTTCGGGAATGTAAAGGCTGATGATGGTGCCGTGGCCAGGACGATCGGCAGTTCGGATATATCCGTGGTGTAAATCGACAATGTTTTTCACAATACGCATACCGATTCCAGTTTGTGTAGAGTGTATGGGGGGTATTTACTCCTGTCGTAAAAGGTTCGAACAAGTGTTCTTTTACTTCTTGAGGTATGCCTGCTCCTGTGTCACTGATGGTGACGTTGCAGAAAGGATGTCCATCTATGACGGTTTTTCCTACAACCAGTTCTACAGTTCCTTCTGGTAAGGTATATTTAAAGGCATTGGATAGTAGATTTCGTAGAGCGGATGCTATTTTTTCTGCATCGATCCATAACATAAGTGGTTCGGGCAGAAGATGGATATGAAATTGATAGTGTCCTTTTTCAGCCATTGACTTAAACGGTTCGCATAGGTTGTCCACTAGTTGATTGATATCCGTTTTTGCCACTTTGAGCTTTACCATGTCAGCTTCTACTTTTTGTACGAAAAGCAGTTGGTCCATAAGGGCATGTAACGACTTACTATTGTCAAAGGCTGTTTTCAATTGTCTTTGTATTTTTGGGGATAGTCCTTCGATATGCTGTAGTTCTTGCAGTGGGGCCAGAATTAAGGTAAGTGGTGTCCGTAGTTCATGGGCAATTTCTGTGAAGAACCGTTCGCGTTCCATGCGCAGTTGTTTTTCTTTGTCACGTTCTACTTTGGCAGTAAATACTTCGTGCTCCAGTTGCATTTCGTGTTCCATACGTTTTGCCCTCAATCGGATTCGTCTGAAGACGAATAGTATGCATAGTGCTATTGCTATGAAGATACAGAGACGAAACCAAGCACTGCTACTCCAGTGAGGTTCAATGGTGATATGCAGGGCAGTTGTTTGGTTCGCTGTGTTGTCTGGATGTAAGTTTTTGATTTCAAAGGTGTAGTTACCGTGTTTCAGGTTAGTATAGGACACCTTTTCTTCTCCTGTGGTATAGATCCATTCTTGTTGGTAGGGATACAGTCGATAAGCATATGTTTCCCGTTCGTCAGAATAGGAAAGGTTACTGAAGGTAAGGGAAAAGTCCCGGTTCTTATAATTGAGACGGATATTTGATAAATAGGTGATGTCGTATGGAAGGATATGTTGTCCATTGACAGCTTGGTCGATTCTTATTAGTTGGTTATTGACTTCCAGTCCGGTTATCAGTACACGTTTGGATTGTTCGAAACGATCGCTATTCTCTGGTTTGAAATAAGTCAGGTTTTTATTGTTACCCCAAAATAAAGTTTTCTTCCAATATAGGGCCGAACGGTTACTTCCCGATACATAATAGTTATGAAACAATCGTTGATGGTTATTATATCGTGAGATGCCCGAGTTGGAGCCTATCCAAATATTTCCATTTCCGTCTTCGGTAATACAACCCACGAAGTCGTTACAAAGACCGTCTTGGGTAGTGAAAGTTTGTATAATGCGATTTTCATATGGTGACAGGACTGCAAATCTATTCATATAGCCAATGTACAGCATGCTATCTTGGGCAGCTAGTAATGAACGGATTGAATAGTCTGTCATGTCGGTTTTGCTTTCATATCCGGTGTCAAGAATGTTTCCTTCTCCTTTGTATCGGTAGAGTCCGGAAGTAGTGCCTAACCATAGACTATGATCGGAAGTCTCAGCTAGTGCACGAATGTAGAGAGGAGGAATCTTTTCACCTTTATTATTAATGAAAGTAATTTTTCTGCTTGAAATAGAAATAGGATCGATCACAAATAAGCCACTTTGCGTTCCAATCCATATTTGCCCATTGCTGTCAGTCAGTAGGCTCCAGACAGAGGTTTGGTTGGGCAAATTTGAACTGTCAGCCAATTCTATGATTTGAAAAGTTTTCTTCCGTGCATCATATCGGGTTAATGTGCCGTCTGCATTGCCAAACCATAGGTTTCCCTCTTTGTCTTTGGTGCTACTCAGTACGGTGTTTCGTTTTTGAGTTTCCGGGGTTCCTACTGATATGAAATCCAATTCTTCATCAGCATGGTAGGGGGTACGGCTGCGAAGAATACTTCGATGGAAGGTTGTGAGCCATACGTAACCTTCGTCATCTCCTACGATGGAACAGATTTCATTATGTCTGTCTTGGTAGTAACGTTTGTAAAACTGCTCTCGTAGGTCCGACCAGATGGCTCCGCCACCATCTGTCCCTATCCATAGGATGCCTTGAGGGTCGTAGTAGGCTGTGATCATTCGTGTCTCGATGTCGCGAAATATATAAGAGGTGGTGTTGTTGAAAACCTGTCCGGTCATCTCGTCTGGATTCTTTTTATTCAGATTGATGAGTGTGTATCCGTTCCATGTAGCAGCTAAATAACGATTCTTTTCCAGGCGTATCACGCTGAATGCATCGGTATGTGATAGCTGGTTAGCTGTATATTTATTGTGGTAAGTCATGCGGCTGGTATGGCCGGTCTTTACATTGTAGCGTATGATGCCATACGTGAGAGTCGAAAGCCAGATGTTGTCGTCTTCATCGTACAAAATGTGGTTGATTTGTATGGGGTATCCGAATCCTAAATCTATGGTTTTGCAGTTTTCCATTCGGTCTGTTTCGGCAATCATTACTTTCCCTTGTGTGTCTGCTACACAGATGTGGCGTTTGTCTGGCGTCAGTGACATTTTGGCTAGTATATGCCCTTTTTCATTCCATTGCGAATATCGTTTCAGTATGTGTAGAACAACAGCTTTGTCTTGTGGCTGGTTTGTCTTTCGGGCCAATATTAGTTCTTCGTTGTTCAGTACCCATAAGGTAGAGTCGTTTATTGATTCAGTAGCAATGGCTCTGAAAGGTTTTCCGTCTTCTGTTTGTATGGGAAGAAAACGTTCATTCCGCAAATCGAATCCATAGAGAGTACCTCTACTTTCGAAGCACAGGAGTCCATCAGCTATTTCTTTCAAAACCGAGATATTGGTACTGGTACTGTCGAAAGGGAAAGATTTCACTTGTTTTCCGTCGTAACGGTTTAGGGCGTCGCGCGTACTCAGCCAGATAAACCCATTACGGTCTTTACAAATGGAGTGGATTGTGTTGTCGGCCAGGCCGTTTTTCATAGTTAGCAGATGAAGATCTTTCTCAAAGAATGCATGGCAGGGTATTTTTGTAAATAGGAGTAGGCTGATGGTTACTATGTAAAAGGCTTTAAGGTTCATGTCCGATATTGAATTAGCGTTGTACAAAGGAATAAAAAATATGTTATTTATCGAAGTGAAATGAGGAAAAATATAAGGTTAAAGGCATCGTTCGGAAGCTTTTGTCTGTTGGCGGGATCATTGTGCGTCGCAACAAGGGCTGACGCAGTGCTTCCTGACACTATGACGCAGCACTGTGTCAGTACCTCACACAGTGCTGTGTTACACCCCAACAAAGCACTGTGTCGCATCGTCATGCAGCACTGTGTCATCCCCCTTCTCAGTATTGTTTGGCATTTGCATTGCTAAGGCCATCTTGCTTCTCTCCCGATTTCCTTTTGTGGCTTGGAATTTTGTAGAAAATGCGGAAAAACAGCAGCTTGTATTAAACGTGTATGTTGAATGAAATATTCATGTATATTCGTTTTGATATGAAAACATTATGTTTGCAACATCAAAAAACCTCATTGTCTAACCCTAAAAAGGAAAAACATGAAAAGAATCCTTATTTTCTTTTTGATGCTATGGAGCTGTTTTTTTATGTATGCCCAGCATCTTAGTATTACTGGTAAAGTCACAGACAAACAGGGTGAACCGATTATTGGTGCCAGCGTGCTTGTCAAAGGTACGTCCAACGGTGTGATTACAGATTTGGACGGTGTATTCAATCTTAAAGATGTTCCGTCTGACGGAACTTTGTCAGTTTCTTACATTGGTTATAAAGATGTAGAAGTAAAGGTTAATGCTTCGCAAAAATCTTATTCCGTTACGTTGGAAGAAGACAATCAGATGCTTGACGAAGTGGTGGTAGTAGGCTTCGGTACGCAGAAGAAGGTCAACCTGACCGGTGCCGTTGCTTCAGTGGACAACAAAAAACTGGAATCCCGCCCTGTTACTTCTGTCGGACAGGCTTTACAGGGTGTAGTACCGGGTCTTAATATCAGTATGCCCGATGCCGGTGGTAAACTGGATGCCAATCCTTCTTTTAACATTCGTGGTACAGGTAACTTGGGTACAGGTTCCAGCGCATCTCCTCTTGTGTTGATCGATGGTGTTGCCGGTGATATCAACCAATTGAATCCGCAGGATATCGACAACATTTCTGTATTGATGGATGCTGCTTCGGCTGCTATCTATGGTTCGCGTGCTCCGTTTGGTGTGATTTTGGTTACAACCAAGAAAGGCAAGCAGGGCAAGACCAGCATTTCTTACTCTAATAACTTGCGTTGGTCTCGTCCGACCAACATTCCCGACATGATGGACGCTTACACCTTTGCCCAGTATTTCAATCGTGGTATGGACAATTCGGGGACAGGTGCTGCCCATTTCTTTGATGACGCAACGATTGAACGTATCCAACAATATATGCGTGGTGAAATTACAACAACAGCCGACCCGTCGTTGAGCCAGGCTACCAATTGCTTCGTGTTCAATCAAAGATCGAATGACAACCAGAACTGGCCGCGTAACTTTATTGACAAGACTGCTTTCGGACAGGAACATAACTTGAGCCTGTCGGGCGGTAACGAGAAAGTGCAATATTATGTATCGGGTGCCTTCCTCGACCAGGACGGTCAGATGAACTATGCAGATGATAACAAGAAACGTTACAATGCCAGCGCCCGTATCAGTGCCGAAATTACGAAGTGGATGCGTTTGGAATTCAACAGCCGTTTCATCCGTGAAGACATCGGCATGCCTACCTTCCTGAAACTGTATGGCGACCGTTTCTTTGCTGAGACGACCAAACTGCATCCCAACATGCCGCTCTACGACAACAACGGGCACTATACCCGTAACCCGAAATTGATGCAGCTGACGTCAGGTGGCCGTTCCAATACACAGGATGACACTTACTTTACACAAGGTAGCTTGATTTTGACTCCGGTGAAAGGCCTGACCATTCATGGTGATCTGGCATTGCGTACTGGTAGCTACGAACATATTTATAATGTGGCCCGTGTATATCTGTATGACAGAGACAACAATCCGGTACCCGAACAGTGGCTGGGCGGTGATGCCGACCTGGCTGCCGGCAAGACTTGGGCTTATAGCGAACAGCAGCGCGAAACGATGATTACTTCATCGGCTTATGCTGACTATAGCCTTAACTTCCTGGAAAACCATAACCTGAAAGTGATGGTAGGTATGAACAGCGAAAGCTATCGGTATAATAATGTGTTGGCTAAGCGTTCGGATGTGATGAACGACAACAATCCCGACATCAATACCTCAACAGGAACGCAGAGTAACGGCGGTTATCGTGGAGAATGGTCGTCATTGGGTTACTTCGGCCGTCTGAACTACGACTATGACGGACGCTACCTGTTCGAGTTCAACATTCGTCGCGACGGTTCGTCCCGTTTCCGCGCTGATCAGCGCTGGGCTACTTTCCCTTCTGTTTCAGTAGGTTGGAATATTGCTCGCGAATCTTTCTGGGAGCCTCTTTCTGAATGGGTTAATACGTTGAAGCCACGCTTCTCTTATGGTAGTCTCGGAAATCAGAATACTAATTCATATTATCCTACATATGCTATTCAGAATGTAACGGTAGGTAGTCCTGATGCTGGTGGTCGTTGGTTGATTGATGCTTCTAGTAAATCTAATATTGCAAGTGCACCGGGACTGGTCAGCTCGTTGTTGACATGGGAACGCGTGTACAGCTATAACTATGGTGTTGACTTTGGAGCCTTCAATAACCGGTTGAGCGGTTACTTCAACTACTTTATCCGCGATACGAAGGACATGGTAGGACCGGCACAGGAAATTTCTCCGATTGTTGGTGCATCGGCACCGAGCCGTAACAATACCGCTTTGCGTACCAAGGGATGGGAACTTCAGCTGAACTGGCAGGACCGTATCGGCGAGTTCAACTATAACGTAGCATTCAATCTTTCCGACTCGCGTACACATGTTACTGAATATCCCAATGCCAGCAAGAGTTTCTCCGGCTCTTATTGGGTAGGTAAGGAACTGGGCGAAATATGGGGATATGTGACAAAAGGTATGGCCAAGACTGACGAAGAAATGGCTGCCCACCTTGCAGAAGTGGATCAGAGCCTGATAGGCGGTGGTAGTGCAGGCTGGAAAGCCGGTGATATCATGTATGCCGATTTGGATGGCGACGGTAAAATCCAGTCGGGTACTTCTGTGGACGATCCCAAGGATTTGAAGGTTATCGGTAACAGTACTCCGCGTTTCCGCTTCGGTCTGAACCTGGGTGCCGAATTCAAAGGATTTGACCTCAGCGTCTTCTTCCAAGGTGTGGCCAAGAGAGATTATTGGTTGGACGGTATGATTTTCTGGGGTATCAACGGTGACGAGTGGAGTTCTACCGGTTATGTAGAGCATTGGGATTTCTTCCGTCCTGAAGGTGACCCGTTGGGTGCCAATACGAATGCTTACTTCCCGCGTCCTATCCGTTCGAACAACCAAAACCACTATACTCAGACCCGTTATCTGCAGAATGCAGCCTATATTCGTCTGAAGAACCTGCAGATTGGTTATACATTACCCAAAACTTGGGTCAACAAGGCGGGATTGGAACGTGTCAGAGTATTCTTCTCGGGTGACAATCTGTGGACAGGTACATCCATCAGCAAGAACTTCGATCCCGAAGCCCTGTATCAGAACGGTATGACTTATCCGTTGAGCCGTACACTTTCTTGTGGCATTAACGTAACATTGTAATTTTAATAAGTATCTATGATTATGAAACTGAAATATATATTCTTATTTTCGGCAACCTTATTGATGGGTACTGCCTGTTCGGACTTTTTGGATAAAGAGCCCATCTCTGATAACGTGGACGGCAACTTCTTCACTGCCGAGAACCAGTTGGAACCCTATTGTAACAATATGTACGGTCTGTTCCCCGACCATGGTACGGGTACAGGAACCTTCGGCTACTTTACAACCGACAACAATAGTGATGACATGACAACCGTGGGAGCTGTTGATAACTTCTTGCCCCAACGTATTCAGGTCGGTTCGAGCGGCAGCTATGGAAGTTTCAGTACAATCCGTAACTGTAATCTTTTCCTGCAGCGTACTCAGGAAAATATAGATAAGGGAACATTGAGCTATGATGACAATGTGAAACATTACATCGGTGAAATGTATTTCTTCCGTGCCTATGTTTATTTCAGCTTGCTGAAGGCTTATGGCGATTTCCCCATTGTGACAGAAGTGTTGACCGACGGTGACTATGCAGCCAATGTAGAGGCGAACAAGCGCAAGCCGCGTAATGAAGTTGCCCGTTTCATTTTGGATGATTTGGATAAGGCTATCGAACGTCTGTATCCGAAGTCGAATGCCTTTACGGCACATCGTCTGAACCGTGAATGTGCTTTGTTGTTCAAGTCGCGTGTCGCTTTGTATGAGGCTACGTGGGAAAAGTATCATGCCGGTACGGCTCGTGTTCCGGGAGGTCCGGGATGGCCGGGTGATGCCTCTTCTTTCAATACGGATATGACGGCAGAAATGAATTTCTTCTTGGATCAGGCTATCGAATCTGCCAAGTTGGTGGGCGACGCATCTGCTTTGGTAGACGATTATGCCGGCATGTATAACAAAACTGATCTTTCCAGCCAGCGTGACGAAGTTTTGTTGTGGCGTATGTATAGCGAAGAGGCCAAGGTACAGAATCAGGTAGTGGGAGCTACTCATGGTTATGCCGCTGTTGAAACGGCAGACGGTACCTATATCTTCTCTCATGGAAATGGTACAGGTTTTACCCGTTCGTTGGTTGACAGTTATCTGATGGACAACGGTCTGCCCATTTATGCAGCCGGTACCTATTATCAAGGAGATAAGAGCCTGGTGGATGTGATGGCTAACCGTGACTTGCGTCTTGTAACATCTGTGGCAAAGCCCGGTGACAAGATTATGACAATGAATGGCAATGACATAATGTATCAGTTCCCGGGATTGGTAGCCGCTGGTGGTGGTATCAGTGTAACGAGCACCGGATATATTCCCCGTAAAGGTTGGATGGATAATGATGTCGTTTTCAATAATGCTTATCCGTTGGCATTGCCTATCTTCCGTGCAGCTGAAGCTTATCTGAATTATATTGAGGCCTACTATTTGAGATACAATACCCTCGATGACGAGACACTTAATAAGTATTGGACTGCTTTACGTCGTCGTGCCGGTGTTGATACAGATTATAAGAAAACCATTGCTGCCACTGACTTGACCAAGGAAATCGACTTGGCACGCTATTCGGGCACTCAGCTTGTAGACGCTACAACTTACAACATCCGTCGTGAACGTCGCAGTGAGTTTATCGCTGACGGTATGCGTAAGGACGACCTGTATCGTTGGCGTGCGTTGGACATGATGCAAAACTATTGGGTGGAAGGCATGAACTATTGGGATGAATTCCATACTGAATTCGAGAATGCATGCACGGTCTGCAAATTGACTTATTCGGCTCCCAATGAAGCTTCTGTAAGCAAGTATCTGCGTCCGCAAGGCAAGAATGAACTGGTAAACAAACACAATGGCTACTGTTTTGAAACAGCCAATTATCTTTCTCCGCTGTCATACGATGTATTCCGTATGTCTACTCCCGAAGAAGGTGGCGATGTTTCCACTTCGGTAGTTTACCAGAATCCGGGTTGGCCCATTGAGCCGGGTAGCTTTGCTATTCAGGAATAGTAGAATTTATTTAATTCTATTATGAGTCAAGTGTGCCAAAGGTTAAGTGGGTTTTGTATCTTTGGCACACTTTCTTTATTTTATGATATTAAATTGAACAGAGTATGATGAAAAGAATTTTATTCGGATTGTTGTGTCTGGCAAGTACACTTTCTGTATGTTCACAGGAAAGTCATCCTGTGCCTGCCCCTCATCAGCTGAAGTGGCACGAGGCGGAGATGGGTGTTGTGTTCCATTATGACCTGCATGTGTTCGACGGGTTGGTGTACGGCCAGGGAAACAATCGTATCAATCCGGTGGAGGATTACAATATCTTCAATCCCACGCAGCTCGACACGGACCAGTGGATACAGGCGGCCAAGGCGGCCGGAGCGAAGTTTGCCGTACTTACCGCTACACATGAAACGGGCTTCGGCTTGTGGCAGAGCGACGTGAATCCCTATTGCCTGAAGGCGGTGAAATGGCGTGACGGCAAGGGCGACGTGGTACGCGACTTTGTAAATTCCTGCCGCAAGTATGGCATCCAGCCAGGTATCTATATCGGCATCCGCTGGAACTCTTTGTTGGGTATTCATAACTTCAAGGCCGAGGGCGATGGTGAGTTTGCACGCAACCGCCAGGCCTGGTACAAGCGCCTGTGCGAGAAGATGGTGACGGAAATTTGTACCCGCTACGGCGACCTGTTTATGATTTGGTTTGACGGCGGTGCCGACGACCCGAAGGGACTGGGACCCGATGTGGAACCCATTGTAACCAAATATCAGCCGGAATGCCTGTTCTACCACAACGTGAACCGTGCGGACTTCCGCTGGGGAGGGTCGGAGAGCGGTACGGTAGGCTATCCCTGCTGGTCGAGCTTCCCTTATCCCTACAGTCACAGCAATGCGAACGAGGGAGTGAGGAACCACAACGAACTGCTGGCCCACGGCGATGCTGACGGCCGCTACTGGGTGCCCGCTATGGCCGACACGCCTCTGCGCGGATACAACGGCCGCCACGAATGGTTCTGGGAACCGGGTGACGACGACAAGGCCGTCTATCCGCTGGAGAACCTGATGGACATGTACGAGAAGTCGGTGGGACGCAATGCTACGCTGATTGTAGGCCTGACGCCCAACCCGGACGGAGTGATACCTGAGGGTGACGTGAAGCGCCTGAAGGAATGGGGTGACGAGATTGCCCGCCGTTTCGGCACGCCGCTGGCACAGACTTCCGGAAAGGCGAAGAAACTGTCGCTGGACCTGAAGGGCAAACAGAAAGCCAACTATTACATCCTGCAGGAAGATATCACGCTGGGCGAACGCATCCGTGCCTATCGGGTGGAAGCCCGCACAGGCGGGAAGTGGGTCACTGTGGCCAAGGGAACTTCGGTGGGACACAAGCGCATCGAACGCTTCGACCCCGTAGAGGCAACAGCTTTCCGTGTAGTTGTGGAGCAATGCACAGACACTCCGCAGATACGAAACTTCAGTGTTTATTATGTGGAATAGCTGCTCTGACTTTAACTTTCATATTCTACTAACCCCATTATCTAAACTCTCTGATTTATGAATAAATATTTGTTTACCGCATTGTCTCTGACGCCGTTGGTACCCATGACTGACGGATGGGGAGCGACGAAGAAGCAACCGTCTGCCGAGGAGCAGAAACGCCCGAACATCATCCTGTTCATGGTGGACGACATGGGATGGCAGGATACCTCGCTGCCTTTTTGGACACAGAAGACTCCTTATAACGAGGCCTACGAGACACCTAATATGGAACGGCTGGCCAAGCAGGGCATGATGTTCACCCAGGCGTATGCCTGTAACATCAGTTCGGCCACCCGGTGCAGCCTCATTACGGGAGCCAACAACGCCCGCCATCGGGTGACCAACTGGACACTGGAGCGCGACAAGCAGACCGACCGTCAAAGCGCGACGGTAGAGCTGCCCGACTGGAACTATAATGGTGTGAGCCAGGTGGCAGGAACACCGAACACGTATGTGGGCACTTCGTTCGTCGAACTGCTCCGTCAGAGCGGGTATCATACCATCCATTGCGGCAAGGCTCATTGGGGCTCCATCGACACGCCGGGCGAGAATCCCACCCACTGGGGATTTGAGGTGAATATCGCCGGCCATGCGGCCGGAGGACTGGCCACTTACCTGAGCGAACAGAACTACGGCCACACGCGCGACGGCAAGGCTTACTCGCTGATGTCCATTCCCGGACTGGAGAATTACTGGGGAACGGGTGTCTTTGCTACCGAAGCCCTGACGCGCGAGGCTATCAAGGCGTTGGACAAGGCCAAGAAGTACAACCAGCCTTTCTACCTGTATATGGCTCATTATGCCATCCATGTGCCTATCGACAAGGACATGCGTTTTTTTCCGAAGTATGTGCGCAAGGGGCTGAGCGATAAGGAGGCTGCCTATGCTTCGCTTATCGAGGGTATGGACAAGAGTCTGGGTGACTTGATGGACTGGCTGGAAAAGAACGGTGAGGCCGACAACACCATCGTCATCTTCATGAGCGACAACGGCGGACTGGCTGCCGAGCCCGAGTGGCGCGATGGTGAAGTGCATACGCAGAATGCGCCTCTGCGCAGCGGCAAGGGTTCGCTCTACGAGGGCGGCATCCGCGAGCCGATGATTGTAAGTTGGCCGGGCGTAGTGAAACCCGACACACGTTGCAACAAGTATCTGATGATTGAGGATTTCTATCCGACGTTGCTCGAAATGGCTGGCGTGAAAGATTATGAGACGATAGCTCCGCTGGACGGTGTCAGCTTCGTGCCGTTGCTGCGTGGTACGGGCGACCCCTCGAAGGGGCGTGCACTGGTGTGGAACTTCCCCAACATCTGGGGCAATGACGGACCGGGTATCAATCTGGACTGCGCCATCCGCAAGGACGAGTGGAAGCTGGTATATTACTACGAGACCGGCAAGAAGGAGTTGTTCAACATCCCCGAAGACATCGGCGAGAAGCACGACGTGGCAGCCGAGCATCCCGACATCGTGCGCCGCCTGTCCAAGGAATTGGGGCAGTATCTGCGCAAGGTTGATGCCCAGCGTCCTACATTCAAGAGTACGGGTAAGCCTTGTCCTTGGCCGGATGAAGTGTAGTTGGAGCATTATTTTTCTCTGACTGGGGAAAAATTTTTCTCCAGTTAGAGAAAAAATCGGGAGTTTATAAAATATCTTCTTGAATATATCCTATAAAAGAAGTCTGCCAATCTGTCTATCTGATAGTCTTTTACTTATCGTGACAGGTTGGCAGACTTTTTTTGTTATTGTTGAAGACTTATTGAGCCTTGCATTCTATTCGTTTTCCATCGGCTTGTACCGCATAGATACCTGCTCCTTCTAACGATATGGATGAAGGTACAGTAAAGTGGAAGGCATTAGAGAAGTAGAGTAGCTTATTGTCTTTCCTTACTTCAAAGGCTACAGCTTCATCTCCGTCGGTGATGTTGATTTGCTGTCCTGAGCGACTGTAGCTGATAGTCTTGGTAATCTTTACGTTGTCCTGGAACTGAGTATAGTAGCCAGCGTCTGGAGCAACGATATCCAGTCCTTCATCTCCCTGTTTGCGATCCTCCAGATATTGGAAAGCGTGTTTGGGAGCTGGGAATTGTGCCATGAAAGCCTTGGCTTCCTGAATCATCTGCTCGGTCACTACGTAGTTCCAAGTACCGTACTGCTCAATTGTTTCGTTCACCGGTTCAAAGAATCCCCATAAATCGAAGAAATCGGTCAGGTTTTCATTAGCTGCCTTGCTGGCCATCATGGCAAACTTCAGCTGTCCTTCGCCCGGGTTGCTTTCCACGATGCGGTTCTCGCGCAGCAGTTTGAACAGAGTCTGCCAGAAGTTGGTTTTGTAGCCGCAACGGTGGTAGTAGTTCCACAACTGCCAGTTCATGCGCATATGTATCTCGGTATCTTCCCCCTGATGAGTGGCATCACCCATGTTGTGCCATGCTTGTTTGCGTTCGAAGCGTGAGTTGGCCAGGTCGCTCAGTTCGCTACCGCGGGAGCAATATTTGCCCAGTTTGTAGAGGATATAATTGGAGAACAGGTTGTTGGACGACTCGGTACTGCCGGGCCAGTTGATGGCTGCCTGGTGGATATGGCCGATTTCATGAGCAGGTCCCCAGGCATTGTCTTTGGCCGCCATAACGTTATCCTTCAGCAGGATGTTGTTCAGGTATGTGTAGACAAAACCGATGCGGTAATCTGAAGCCCACATATAGCTACCTTCAGGCGAAATAGCAAACAGATGATTGTTGACCTGTGAAGGGCGTACATCCTCGATACCCATCAGTTCCTGTTGCCAACTGATAATGTCGTCCCATAAATTGATGGCTGACAATATATCACTCAGCACAGCCTGTTTCATCTGCTCGCGGTGGAAGTAGAACATGATACGTTCGCCACGAACGCAGAAGTATTTGTAATTGGCTTTTCCAATCAGTTCCTGATATTTTTCATTCGTTTTGTGAGTTTTCAAATCGAAGAAACCGCTCACTTTTCCGCTTTCCGGTGCAATGTGTACGGTAATCGGTTTAGCGTTGGGGTCGAGCAGATTGGCTGTATACATCAGGAAAAGCATGCCTTTCTTTGTAAAGCCTATCTTGTTTACGCCTTCCTGTAAGAAACGTGTTTCACCGCTGGCAGCTGTTTGTACGTAGGTATAGGTCCCGTCGCTGGCTTGTTCTTCGCCAATATTTTGGATGGACAATGAGTTGCCGTATGTGTCGCCAACGAGAATTACCAATGAGTCACCTGGTTCTACATAAATACCGGTTGGATTGTCCAAATTGCTGTAGCGTTTGGTCATCAGTGTCTTAGCCCATTCCTCTACATTGCTATAGGGCTGGTAAGACTGGATACGGAATTCTTTTTCCCACGGATCATACGTATTGCTGCGCAACATGGTGGCGAGCTTGATGAAGTATCCGGGCAGAGCATTAATTTGTTCCTCTGTTACATCAGACTTCAGTTCAGTACAGGTGATGTCGGTAAATACGGTCAACAGTTGTTTGTCGAGAGTCTTATCTGTGTTCTTCTGGTAGAATTCCATTTCATCACAGCTGACAAATCCTCCCAAACCGGATTTGACACTGAATTTGATTTTAGTTACTTTGGAAAGTGTATTCTTGAAATCAACTCGGCTTGCTGCATTTTGCATTTTGAAGTCATAACTTCCCATCAACTTATATTCGGGTTCGCTTTCGGTAGCCGTATAAATATCAACTTCTCCAAAATTACCGTTTCCGCTTCTTGTGTAATAGATGAGGTAATCAAGGTCTGGCTTTTGGTCAAAGAAATATTCCAGGGTAACGGGAAAGGCTGCCTGTTGGTTCCAGATGGAGTGGTAGGGCTCCCCTTGGGGACTGAACTTTCCGTCGAAACTGTTTTCAATACCTTGTCCCGGCTGATTCTCACTGGCTTTACCGCTGGTAGGTGTTACTTTAATGTCGCCTTCTACGATAACGTCGTCCACGCCGGCACTTTTAGCTTCTTGGGTTACTGTGCAAGTGGCTACTACATCTGTATATTTTATCCCTGTATAGGTGAAAGTGGCGCTGCGCTCTTCATATAAAGGGTTGGTGTCTACTGTGTAATTGTAATCTTTATCTGTTAATGCACGGGTTCCCGGAGTATCATGTATCCAGTCGCATCTTTCAGACAGTGTTGTCGTATATTCGATGTTGGATGTGACGGTGATAGTTAATGAACCTCCGTCTGCGGATATAGTTTTTGCTTCTTGTTTTAGTAAGATTGCAGGACCATAACCTAATTGTCGTACTTGAATATTGTAATTTTCGACACTGGAGTTTACTGTTATGGTGGCCGTTCGAATGTCGGGTTCTTCGCTGGCTTGTATGCTGATCAGAATGCCAGAAGCCTGTGAAGAGGAGCGCTCTTGATCAACTAGACACCATGATTGGTCTGACTTAACACTCCATTGGGATGTCTCTAAATTCGTTTTTACAGGAATGACTACAGATGTTGCTCCCTGTTCGAAGTCTTGTTGTAGATACTGTTCCTCAATAGAAAAAAGAGGAGTACTTGGTGAATCGTTTTTTTCATCACTGCATGAAATGAACCATAAAACTGTACATAGACATACGGTCAGAAAGGATAGGACTCTCATAGTTTTTTTTAATGGGTTTAAGGGTTGATAATAAAAATGCAGTTGCTTATGTTTGAGATGTGTGGCAAAGATACAACAAAAAAACGAGAATGAGGGAAAAACGATGAAAGAACATTGA
>CAYQOV010000030.1:0-33492 GCA_964419245.1 uncultured Bacteroides sp.
CATTATTTGGTGATATTTAAAATCTATGCGATTTTATCGCACCAGTAATAATTATTGTCCATAAATGAAATTAAAGTTTGGATGAACGCATCAGATAATAATAAACGCATAGCTAAAAATACATTATTCCTTTATTTTCGCCAGATTCTGATCATGGCTGTAAGCCTTTACACGGTGCGTGTAGTACTTGCTGCATTGGGCGAAGAAGACTACGGTATCTACAATGTAGTTGGTGGCTTTGTTGCCATGTTTAATATTCTTTCGGGTGCCTTGTCGGTGGCTATCAGCCGATTTATCACCTACGAAATGGGACAACCTGATGTGACTATTAAAAGGTTGCAATGTATATTCTCATCGTCGCTTATCATACAGGTGGCAATGGGTTTGATTATCAGTTTGCTGATAGGCACTTTTGGTGTATGGTTCGTGGAAAATAAGATGGTGATACCCGACGGACGTTTGAGCGTTACCCTCTATGTGTTGCTGTTCTCTACGTTGTCATTTTTTGTTAATTTGCTCAGCGTGCCCTATAACGCATTAATTATTGCTCATGAGCAAATGAAGGCATTTGCATACATTAGCATTGTAGAAGCAGTTTTGAAACTGTTAATAGCCTATTTGTTATTGGTTGCTTCAACCGACAAATTATTGCTCTATGCGCTTTGTATGGTGCTGGTTTCATTGATTGTTCGAAGTATCTACGCCATTTATTGCAAACGTCATTTTGTAGAATGTCGTTTTGCCTGGGGATTTGACAAGCAACTTTTATCGAAGATGTTTGCATTTTCAGGGTTGGCGTTTTTGGGGAACGGCTCTTTCGTTTTGAAAGAACACGGTGTAAATATCTTGCTAAATATTTTTTGTGGTCCCGTAGTGAATGCGGCGAGAGGTATTACTTCTCAAGTAACCAGTGCGGTCACTATGTTTGTATCTAACTTCATGCAAGCAGTTAATCCTCAGATAACGAAGTTTTATTCTTCCGGCAATTTGGATGAGATGCATCGGTTGATATTCAGAAGTTCACGCTTTTCATTTTATTTGATGTTACTGTTAGGACTTCCATTGATGAAGTGCATTGATTATGCACTGGGGCTTTGGCTTGTTTCAGTCCCTGAGCACACGGCACTCTTCATTCAGTTATTAATGGTATTTTGTTTGATGGACTGTTTGGTTCAACCGTTGATGACAGGTTTGTTGGCAGAGGGAAATATACGTGTGTACGAAATCGCATTGGTCGTGTTGAATGTAGGTAATGTACTCTTATCGTACTTGGCACTTCGGCTGGACTTTGCACCCGAAAGTGTTTATGTGGTTTCCATAGTTGTAGAGGTTGGTATTATGTGGTCACGTATCTGGTTGTCGGGAAAAGCCTATCGGCTGCCAGTCAAGCGTTATTGTATAGATGTATTAGTCAATGCCGCTGTGGTAGCTACCTTGTCGGGGGTATTTGCCTGGTGGATTCAGCTGCCTATATCGCATGCTTTTGTGCATTTCGTGGCTGTGGTATTGTTGGTTCTATTATTTACTGGAGTTATGATATACCAGTTTGGTTTAAATCGTAGTGAACAGTCCTTGTTTGTTAATGCCTCTGCGAAAATTTGGCATAGAGTAGTTCGTAAAAGATAGTTTATGGAATTATTTTTATGCAAGCTGTGTTTCCTGTGAAATTTAGTATGTTCAACGGCACTTCAATCAAGCTATTTTGAAAGAGTCTCAAATGAAAGGATATTAGCAAATAATTTGAAAATTCACATACAATCATGTCATTAAAAAGAAAAATGAAGAGGATGGTAAAGTTCATTCTCAATAACATTCCAGCTCGTAAGTTCGAGGTTAAAGTAATAAATCTTGCGCCTAATGAATTGTTGAAAGGACGTGTAGCTCTCATAACAGGGGGAACAGGTGGAATAGGTTTCCATATGGCGCAGGCTTTTTTGCGGAGTGGTGCTGTTGTTGTGATTACAGGGCGCAGTGAAGAACGCTTGCAACGTGCTTGTGCAGAATTGAACGTTGATGGGCAGTACAAAGGGCGTTTGTTTAGCTTAGTAATGGACAATATGCGCGTTGATTCGTTTCAGGAACGGTTTCAGATGGCTTTAAATCAAGTGAGAGCCAGTGGATTTCGTGTATCGATATTTTAGTAAACAATGCAGGCGTATTGGGTGCATTAATGCCCAATGCTGTGGCGGAAGACTTCGATAAGGTGATAGCTACTAATCTGAAAGGAGTATTCTTCTTGTCACAGTTGTTTGGTAGATATCTTAAAGAAAACAAGATATGTGGGAACATCTTGAACGTAGGTTCATCTTCTTGTCTACGTCCTGCCATTTCAGCCTATACACTATCTAAATGGGGTATACGTGGCATGACTTTGGGTTTGGCTAAAGCTCTTGCCCCCTATGGTATAACAGTAAACGGAATAGCCCCAGGCCCAACGGCAACTCCGATGTTGGTAGGAAATGACTTGGATAGGGTAGTACTTAACAGTAATCCGATTGGTCGCTATGCTTTGCCGGAAGAAATAGCTAATATGGCTGTAGTTTTAGTAAGTTCCATGGGACAGACAATTGTAGGAGATATGGTTTATATGACAGGTGGAGCTGGCCTTATCTCGTTTGACGATATGGATTATACTTTTTAAAATGTAAATGATATTTATGGAAGGAAAATTTTATACCAACGAACGTAGCATACAGATTCTTATATCTTTATTGAAGCAACACGGTATAAAGAAGTGTGTGCTTTCTCCGGGAGCTACCAATTTGACATTTGTAGCAAGTGTCCAACAAGATCCTTGGTTTGAGTGTTACTCGTCAGTAGATGAGCGCAGCGCTGCCTACATTGCTTGCGGTATGGCTGCTGAATCAGGAGAACCTGTCGTTTTAAGTTGTACAGGAGCAACAGCTTCACGTAATTATATACCTGGGCTCACGGAGGCCTATTATCGTAAGTTGCCACTATTGGCAGTGACGAGTACACAAGACATAACTAGAATTGGACATTTATGTGCACAGGTGATAGATCGTAGGGTTATACAGAATGATATTGCTTTATTAAGCGAACACATTCCTATAACCAATGATGCAACGACAGAATGGAGTAATACGATTAAGATTAATAAAGCTATTTTAGAATTGCGCCATAAAGGAGGGGGACCTGTACATCTTAATTTGACAACGGCCTATAGTCGGGATTATTCGGTAAAGGAACTCCCTAAAGCTAAGTTGATACGACGAGTTTGTTTGGATGATAAATTTCCAGAACTACCACAAGGAAGAGTTGCAGTTTTCGTTGGTTCTCATCTTAAGTTTTCAGAAAAAGAAACGGAAGCGTTGGATAACTTTTGTGCTTCTCATAATGCTGTTGTTATTTGCGATCATACTAGTGGGTATAAAGGCAAATACCGAGTATTGGCTTCATTATTGCTTACTCAAGACAGATGTATCAGTAAATTTTGTAGTATGGATTTACTGATACATATAGGGGAAGTTTCTGGAGCTTCTTATCCGTTATATCCTAAAAATGTTTGGCGTGTGAATCCAGATGGAGAATTAAGAGATCCTTATCGGAAATTAAGTTATGTCTTTGAAATGCCTGAGCAGTATTTTTTTGAATATTATGTTGAAACTCCAACAGAAATGCAAAATTCTTATTTCAAGGAATTTAGTGAACAATTATCTACTTTGTGGAATAAAATTCCAGAAGATATACCTTTTTCAAATATTTGGATAGCTCAACATATTGCTACTCGTTTACCTGAGAATTCTGTATTACATTTAGGTATTTTGAATAGTCTGCGATCCTGGAATTTTTTTGAGGTACCGAACAGCGTTTCCGTTTACTCAAATACCGGAGGGTTTGGAATAGACGGTGGTGTTTCTTCTTTAATAGGTGCATCTTTGGTACATCCAGATAAATTATATTTTGGCGTAGTTGGTGATTTAGCTTTTTTCTATGATTTGAATTCTATAGGGAATAGACATGTTGGAAGAAATGTACGTATCCTATTGATAAACAATGGGAAAGGAACGGAATTTCGCAATTATAAACATCCTGCTGCAGCCTTTGGGAATGAGGCTGATCTTTATATGGCTGCTGGCGGTCATTATGGAAATAAATCTCATCAATTGGTTAAACATTATGCGGAAGATTTGGGATATGAATATATCTCTGCCGATGGTAAAGATGAGTTTTTAGCGAATATTGAACATTTCTTGGAGGATAAAATGTTTGATAGACCAATTATAATGGAAGCCTTTACAGATAGTGAAGATGAGAGTAAAGCTTTATTCATGGTTAGAAATTTGATTTCTTCTTTAAAAGGAGTTGCTCGAGACGTTGCTAAGAAAATGCTTAGCGAAAATGGAGTTCGTATTGTTCGGAATATTTTTAAATTGTAGAATACGTATTAGTGAATAGAGTAAAGAGTAATAAGTACTGATATTTTATATTATAGTTTGAAATGAGATAAATAGATATGGCTAAAAAAGTTGGTGTAATAACTCATTGGAGATCGAAGGATAATTACGGACAAACATTGCAAATTTATGCTTTACAATGTGTTTTAAAGGATTTAGGAGTTGAACCATTTTTAATTAGATACTATACATCTGGCCCGCAAAGAAATTTTAAACAGATTGTTTTTAGGTATTTTCGATTGTTTAATCCTGTCGTCTTATTCAATTCTATATTTACTCGAATTACTAGAATGAAAATAGATAAGGAAAGTGCTTTTCATTCAAGAGGTATTGATGAGTTTATAGATACTCACATTCAATATACTGTATGTAAGTATAATCGAAAGCAAATAATAAATAATCCACCGAATTTTGATTATTATGTAACAGGTAGTGATCAAGTATGGAATAAATTGGATGGAACTTATTTTCTTGATTTTGTAACTAATGGTGCTCCACGTATCTCTTATGCGGCTAGTTTTGGTGCAACAGATTATCTGAAACATAAAGATCAAATGAGGCTTAAAAGATATTTATTTAATCTGTCTGCTGTTAGTTTAAGAGAGTATAGCGGAGTAAATCTCTGTCGCCAATTAGGCTTAAATCAAATTAAGTTAGTCCCGGATCCTACATTGCTGCATTCAAAGGATTTTTATCTACAGATGTCTGTAAAACCTAATGGGAAAAATCCGTATTTGTTGATTTATTTACTGGGGAATAAAAATGATTTTAATTTAAGGTATGCATATGACTTTGCTAACAGTCATTCATTGAATGTTGTATACATTCCAAGTCAAGGTCAAAAATATATTTCAGAATCATGTTTCCCAACGGTGAATGAATGGTTGGGGTTAATTTGTAATGCAGATTATGTAATTACTAATTCTTTTCATGGGACAGTGTTTTCTCTGATTTTTAATAGACCTTTTGTTTCAATACCTGCCACTGGATTTTCTTCTAAGATGAATGATCGCATGTTGACCTTATTTTCCAAATTGAGTGTAGATCATAAATTCTTATCCAATGATTTGAATCAATTGATGAGTGATTACCATTGGGAGATAATTAATGAAAAACTGTCATCTTGGAAATTGGAAGGTATGAATTTCTTGAAGCAGAATATCGCGTATTAAATATTTTTATTTATAAAATATTTTATCCTTTGTCGTAATGGGAACAAATGAGGTAAAGCATAAAATTATCGTATTTGGAGAGAATCATCATAACACATTGGGTCTAATTAGAAGTTTAGGTGAAATGGGCCTATTTTCTTATTTAATATTAGTTAATCCCAATAAGACATATCCATTTGTTGAGAAGAGTAGGTATATAAAGAAAACTTGGATTGTTTACAATGTAGATGATGGCTTAAGTCTGATTTTGAAAAATTTTACTCATGAAGAGTATAAGCCAGTCATATATCCGACATTTGATAGTGAAGTAAAAATTGTAGGGGAAAATTATGATATACTCGAAAAGAAATTTATTTTGCCTGCAATTATTAACAGGAAGTGGTCATTAACGGAAACTCTTAATAAAGAATTTATGTGTGATTTAGCTCAAAGTGTTGGCTTAATTACACCTAAAAGTTGGGTGATTGATTTTTCTAAAAACGACAAATTACCTGAAGAACTTGTATATCCTTGTCTGATTAAAGCAATAGACAGTGCTTCAGGGCCTAAATCTTATGATATTATTACTTCAGAAGATGAATTGCTGCAGTCTATAAAAAAAATGAGATTATATTGTGATATGATTCAAATACAAAATTATATTCTCAAAAAGAAAGAAACAATGTTCTTAGGTTGGAGCAACGGCAATGGTAAAACAGTGATTCCTTGCTTATTATACAAAACAAGGCAATTCCCTAAAGGGCTAGGGGCTACAGCATATGGGTATATGGTTAAGGATATAAATGAATCGTCTTCTGTGGATAAATTATACGAATTTATTGATAAGTTGGGATACTGCGGATTGTTTAGTGTAGAGTTTCTACTTTCAAATAACAATGAGGAGTATTTCTTAGAAATAAATTTAAGAAATGATGGTAATGGTTATTTACCTACATTTGGTGGAGTCAATTTACCATATCAATGGTTTTTAGCAATGACTGATCAATATGAAAAAATCGAGATGTTGCCTAAATCTATAGCTAAAGACTTTACTTTTATGAGTGAGTTTGTTGACTTTAAATATGCTTTAAAATATAGATATCCTATTTTCAAATGGCTAAATGAATTTCGTAAAGTAAATTGTTTTTTATACTGGAATAAAAGGGATTTGAAGCCTTTCTGGTATTTTCTAATTAATGAAATCAAGAATGTTCTAAGGAAGGGGATGATAAAGTTATGTCAAAGAAAGTGAAAATTATCTTTTGTTTTTTATCTTATTATTTGGGTATTATTTATTTATTCTATTTTATTCGTCGGAAAAAGCAGCGTATTTTGGTATTCCACCATATTATACCCGATCGGTTTGTCAATAATAGCTTTGAGCAGGATATCGTATGTACCTCTTATTCGAAATTTGCATGGATTATGTCTATTGTGAATAAGCGTTTTAAAATTACAACCAATTTGGGTGAACCTAATTCTGCTGTTGTTACTTTCGATGATGGATATCGTACAGCATTAGTAGCAAATGAGATTCTGGAAAAGTGGAATAATAAAGCTTATTTTTTTATTCCACTGACAAATGTGGGGGTAGGGCCTTTATGGATTGATCAAATAATGGCATGGTTTGCTTATGTACCTAAAGGAGTATATCGGATAGGAAATTCTCAAGTAACTTTATCTGATAAAAATAGTAGGCATACAGCTTTTGATTCTGCAATTAATTCCCTTTATGAAAATTATGATAAGGTTACCCTTATGGAACTATTGGATAAGCAGTATCCATACAAAAAACTATCTATAGAAAAAGATTATTTTGAACTTCGATTTAGAGGATTAAGGGAAGATGAAATTGACTCTTTAAAAAAGAAAGGACATAAATTTGGAGGGCATTCTATAAATCATGATGTTTTATCATTATTGGATGACAAATCACTTTATAAAGATTTTGAGGAATGTTCTCAACAAGTAGGAATACTGTTTAATACCAGTTTATACGCATACCCATATGGTCATAAACGAGATGTTACCCAAAATGTAATTCAAGCATGTAGGATGTCTTCATTTACACATGCTGTTATAAATGAACATAATTCTAAAGCAACGAATTATTCTTTATCTAGACTTAATATTAGTCATTATAACTCTCGTTATGAGATAGAAGCTTCTTTGTCAGGCTTGATACAGGCTATAAAAACACTATTAAATAGAATCGCGCAAATCAGATTGCATGTTATTCACATATTTAGTTTATAATACAATACTATTGTTTGTTATTGTATTTGGATATTTTGTTAAGGTTTCAGCAAATAGATCCTCTGAATATATTTCAAGAACTATTGTTTTCCTATCAATAGTAATTCCTGCATCTATTCGAAAAGGCATTGGAACAGATTATTGGGCGTATATTGATTTATATAATTTGTATCGGAATAATACTGATGACCATGAATGGGGGTTTCAGTTTTTGGGAGTATGGATGAATTCATGGGGATTTGATCCTCAGGCTTTTATTTCAGTATTAGCTATTTTAGCTTTTTTTCCTGTATGCTATATTGTCCCTAAGAAAAAATTCTTTCCGTTTATTGTGATCTATTTTCTTATAGTTTTTCTTAACTGTATTAGTACGAGTCGACAGGTGATAGCTTTGGGATTTCTCGTTTGTGGTATATTTCTTTTGTATGAGAAAAAAGGTAATCTGAAATATTTATTTTGTGCTACTCTTGCTTTTCTGTTTCATTATTCGTCTATTTTATATTTTCCCCTTTTGTTTCTGAAGCATTTTAAAATGTCTAGGTTTGCTTTTTGGATATTTATAGGGTGTCTTCTTGTTTTATCTTCAGGAACTTATTTTATTGAGAGTGTGTTTAATAATCAATTTTTTTTAGACTCTCCGTATGGGGTATATGCAGTAAATTCTTATAACCGAGAAACTAGTATCGGAAGTGGAATCGGAATAGCCCTAAACTTGATACTTCCTTTTTTGTTTTTAGTGTTGAATAAAAAAATACGTATGCGGTATATGCATACTGATTTCTTTGTTATTTTAACTCTCTGCTATATATTTACTTATTCATTGGCTCTTAAGATCCATATATTTGGAAGACTTCTGCAATGTTTTATATTTGTTCCTGCATTTATATTTATACCTGTATGTAAAACTTTTTATCCTAAATATAGTAAACTTGTTACAATTGTTTTTTTCTTGGTATATTTGATATTATTTGAAAGGAATATAGCTGTTAATCAGTTGAGCTTGGGTAGTGGACTAGGGGTTTCTCCTTATATGACGATATTTGATTGATGTAAATATTTTATTAAAATGATAGACATTGTACTTCTTTGGGTTGATGGAAATGACCCTCTTTGGCAGGCTGATTATAGGCGTTATGTCTCTACGCTTCCAGGTGACAAACGAGATATACGTTTTCGAGATTGGGATAACTTGAAGTATTTGTTTCGAGGAATTGAGAAATGTGCGCCTTGGGTTCATAAGGTACATTTTGTAACTTATGGTCATTTACCTAAATGGATAAATTTGAATGCCCCTAAATTACATGTTGTTAAACATAGTGACTTTATTCCATCAAATTGCTTGCCAACTTTCAATTCTCATTCCATAGAATTGAATATACATCGTATACCGGGGTTGGCTAGTCAGTTTATTTATTTTAACGATGATACATTTTTAATAGATCGGATATCTCCAGATCGTTTCTTTAAAAATAATCTTCCTTGTGATATCGCTGCATTAAATGTTCTTCAACCTAATAATCAGGGAATTGAACATATAATATGTAATAATCTGATATTGATTAATAAGTATTTTCCAAAGAGAGAACTATTAAAGAAGAATTTGTCGAAATGGCTAAATCTTAAATATATAAGTCAATGGTATCGAACTTTAGTGCTACAACCCTGGAGTTTACATACAGGGTTTGTAGATCCTCATATGCCTAATGCTTATTTGAAATCAACTTTTGAACGTGTGTGGGAATTGGAGCCTGAATTGTTGCAGAAGACTTCAGAGAGTCGTTTTAGGGATATTACAAATGTAAATCAATATATTATGCGTTATTGGCAACTTTGTTCAGGATGCTTTTCGCCCTATAATGTTTGGAAGGATTCTGAATTTCTTTGTATTCAAAATGATAATTTGGATTATATATGTGATTTAATCCGTAATCGGAAAAAGAAAATTGTTTGTTTGAATGACTCAGATTCTAGCGTAGAATTTGAAAAGGCCAAAGATGTTTTAATTGAAGCTTTTGAATATATTCTTCCAGAGAAATCTTCTTTTGAAAAGTAAATCTGTAAGTGTGTAAGCATCCAATTTTGATGTCTTGCCCTAAAGTATAAAAAGCTCGATCTTCGCTGCTGTAATCAAAAACTCAGTAAACATATATAGCAGCAGCGATTTTGAATTATTTGGCTTAACGAGAGCAGAGCAAATTTATTTGCTTTACCGAGTGTGAGGATAACCGCGCAGTCAATAATTTGTTCATCCGTTACAAAGCGGAGGCGATGCCGCAAGGGGAGTCCATCCGAGACTTCTGTTTGATAAACAAAGTACCCTACAATCTGTTTCACAAATGGTACAAGGATATCCGACATCGCATTGTCCCGGTACAGGTAGAAGGACAACAAGTGGAGCAAGAACCGGAAAAGGATCTTTCAGCTTCCACCCTATCCTTGAGAGATGCCTTGTCATCCCCTCCGGTGAGATTCATGATAGATATCCGTATGACGGGTGGAATGCACATACAGCAACGGAACTTAAGTTACGAGGGTTTGAAAAACCTGATAGAGAAGCTGGAGGGGCTATGTTGAACATTACAGGAATGAACAGGTTTTATTACCTGCGAAACTTCCATGATATGCGTTGCAAATATGACAAAGGGGAGATGATATGAATTCCATGGAAAAATCGATGTTGCTTGATGAGCTTTTTTCCTTGCGCAAGGCTGACAAGGCAGAAAGGGAGCAGCTTCTGGCGAAGCTCGACCATATGACCGAACAGCTGCTGTCTCTGAATGAAAGCTCACAAGCACAAACCAGGATGATTGATGAGCTGAAGCGAATGCTGTCTGATCGTGACGCGCTGATAGAAAAGCTCCGGAAAGAGAATGCCGCCCTGAAGGAACAGAAGAAGCGTTAGCTGCCTGGCCCATGCGCGCGCCAAGTTCGTGTCTGCATTACTATCCACTTGCCGGGCCAACGGTATCTCCGTCCTGGCTTATTTGAAGAAATTTTTCCATGAGGTGGTCAAAGGGCACAGGGATTATGAGAACTTGCTACCGATGACCATCGGAATCAATACTAACAAATTTTAAAAATCAAGTCCGGTTTTTGAAAACTTTAAGAGGAAAGCTCCCCAAAGGGGCTTTCCCTATGGGGTATGTCAAAATTGGACGCTTACTGAGTGCTCACGTACTTTATAAGTCTTTCTTTTAAGGAAAGTCGGTTTTAAACACTAATGTAAAGAAATGATGAAGACTGTTATCGTAAATGCAACTGCATTAGACTCTTCAGGCGCTTTTACTATATTAAATCAATTTGTTGAAAATATTCCTATAGATACAAATGTAAGGTATATAGTATTTGTTAGCCCAATTGTTAATCTTTTGTCAGAAAAGTGTAATGTCCTTTTGGTTCAGATACATCATGTAAAAGGTTTGATAAGCCGTTTCCTATGGGATAACTTGGGTGTATGTTATTGGTTAAAAAGGCATCATATAAAACCTGATATTTCTTTATCTCTTCAAAATACAAACTTTAGAACCGGTTTTAAAATTCCCAATTATATCTATTATCATCAACCTCTCCCTTTCTCTCCTCAACGTTGGTCTGTTTGGAATCGGAATGAGAGAACATTATGGTTTTATAAGTATATATATCCTTTTTTTGTTAAAGAACTTTTGAATTCACGTACGGAGATATTTGTGCAATTGAATTATATTAAAGAAGGTTTCATAAAAAGATTTCATGTTGATGCTCGTAAAATTCATGTGACTTTGCCAGAAGTGATTCTGCCTTTAAATACTGTTGAAAATGAAAGATTTGTTAATGATGAAGCTATAAACCTATTCTATCCAGCTACTCCTTTTTTTTATAAGAATCATCGGTTATTGATTGATGTGATTAATGATTTGAAGAATGATAAAATAGCATTGTATTTAACTTGCAATAGAGATGATTTGGATTGTAAGATTGAAGGTAATGTTCATTTTATGGGTAAAATACCTTATAATAAAGTCATTTCAATGTACAAACAGTGTGATGTGATGGTATTCCCAAGTTATATAGAGACTTTGGGCTTACCACTCATTGAAGCTGCCTCTGTTGGATGTCCTATAATTTCAGCGGATTTACCTTTTGCTCGCGAAGTGTTGGAAGGATATTCTGGAGTAAGTTTTCTACCCTATAATAATAGGGCAATGTGGTCTCAAGCAATCGGCCAAGTAAAGAAAGGTGTTAGGTATACTCCTTTTGTTTGGAAAAATAAAGATTCATGGGCTGAATTATTTAAAATAATAAATACAAATTAGTTATGTCTGTATTCCAAGACAAAGTCTTATTAATTACTGGAGGAACAGGTTCTTTCGGTAATGCAGTTTTACGTCGTTTTCTCAATAGCGATATTAAGGAAATTCGTATTTTTTCGCGTGATGAGAAGAAGCAGGATGATATGCGCCATGCACTGCAAAATCCTAAAGTGAAGTATTATATTGGTAATGTGCGCGACAAATCCTCTGTTGATGTGGCCATGAACGGAGTTGATTACGTGTTTAGTGCAGCTGCTTTGAAGCAAGTGCCCAGTTGTGAGTTTTTCCCTGTGGAAGCAGTGAGAACGAATATCATGGGAACAGAAAATGTATTAAATTCAGCCATTGAACATGGAGTGAAAAGTGTTGTTGTGCTTTCTACCGACAAGGCGGCTTATCCTATTAATGCGATGGGGATGAGTAAAGCCTTGATGGAAAAAGTGGCAGTTGCAAAGGGACGTGAGCTTGGCGAGAATGCAAAAACGACCATCTGCTGTACTCGTTACGGTAATGTGATGGCAAGTCGAGGTTCGGTAATTCCTTTGTGGGTAGAGCAGATGATGGAAGGAAAGCCTATTACCATCACTGACCCGAATATGACCCGATTCATGATGACACTGGATGATGCTGTGGATTTGGTGGTATACGCTTTTACTCATGCGCATAATGGAGATTTGTTTGTACAGAAGGCTCCGGCTGCTACCTTGGCGACACTGGCACAAGCTCTGAAGGAGACATACGGAAAGATAAATCCGAAGTATCTGGATACGGAAGTGAAAGTGATAGGTACCCGCCATGGTGAGAAATTGTATGAAACCTTGGTGACGCGTGAGGAAATGGTTCGTGCTATTGATATGGGTAATTATTACCGAATTCCTTGCGATACACGCGATTTGAATTATGACAAGTATTTCACTAAAGGTAATGAAGAGGTTTCTAAAATTGAAGATTACCATAGCCATAACACGCACAGACTGGATGTGGAAGGAATGAAAGAATTGCTGATGAAACTACGTTTTGTTCGTGAAGATATGGGGCTCGAAGTGAAAGCCAAGACTCGTGAAATTAGAAGTGAATAAAAGAGGATAGGAGGAGACAATTATGTTGAAAGTAATGACAATTGTAGGTACCCGACCTGAGATAATAAAGCTTAGTCGGGTGATGGCTGAACTGGATAAGTATACGGAGCATATTATAGTTCATACCGGTCAGAATTTTGATTATGAGTTGAATGAAATCTTCTTTAACGAACTTCATATCCGTAAACCGGACTATTTTTTGGATGCAGCTGGAAAGAATGCGGCTGAAACCATAGCCAACGTAATACAGAAATCGGATGCTTTGATGGAAGAGGTAAAACCGGATGCGGTATTGCTTTATGGTGATACGAATAGTTGTATCTCGGTAATATCTGCTAAACGGAAAAAAATTCCTATTTTCCACATGGAGGCAGGTAACCGCTGTTTTGATCAACGGGTACCCGAGGAAATAAACCGTAAGATTGTGGATCATCTGAGTGATATCAACATGCCTTTGTCGGAACACGCACGCAGATATTTGCTGGATGAGGGGTTGAGACCGGAAACAGTTATAAAAACCGGTTCACCTATGACGGAAGTGCTGCAGTACCATAAAGAAGAAATAGAACGGAATGATGTGCTGGAAAAAGAAGGTTTGAAGAAAGGTGAATATTTTATTGTAAGTACGCATAGAGAGGAAAACGTAGATTCGGAAAAGAACTTTTCGGATTTGCTGGCTTCTCTGAATGCTATTGTAGAGAAGTATCATAAGAAGGTAATTGTATCGACACACCCGCGTACACGAAAGAAACTGGAGGCCATTGGTTTTGTTAATTCAAATCCTATGATTGAGTTTATGAAACCGTTTGGTTTTATGGAGTATGTAAAGTTGCAACAGAATGCATTTTGCGTGATTTCTGATAGCGGTACCATTACAGAAGAATCTTCGATTTTACATTTCCCAGCCATCACGATACGCCAGGCTCATGAACGTCCCGAGGGTATGGATGAGGGTACATTGGTAATGACGGGACTGAGCGCAGAACGTATTTTGGACTCTATTGATTTGGTGACTTCTCAATATAAAGAGGGTAAAGACGTTATTCATTCCATTCCTGATTATGCGGCTGATAACGTATCCAAGAAAGTAGTCCGCATTATTCTGTCGTATACAGATTATGTCAACAGAACTGTTTGGCATAAAAACATCTGAAAGTTTTTAGTATTCAAATGAAAAAGATTTTGTTGTTCGGCGCCACCGGTATGGCCGGACATATCGCTTATTACTATCTTCAGAATACGGGTAAGTACGAAATTACGAATGTCGTATTTCGTACCCCGTTGACGGAGGATAGTATCATTGTTGATGTGACCAATCGGGATGCTGTGGCTGAGGTAATACATAGAGTACGGCCGGAAATTATATTGAATTGTGTGGGAGTGTTAATCAAAGGGTCAAAAGAACACCCTGAGAATGCGATTCTGATAAATGCCTATTTCCCCCATTTGTTGAAAAAAATGGCAGATGAAGTAGGTGCTAAACTTATCCATATCAGTACGGATTGTGTATTCTCAGGGAAACGTGGAAATTATACAGAAGATGATTTTAGGGATGCTGATGACGTATATGGGCGAAGTAAGGCTTTGGGAGAGGTGATAAATGACAAGGATTTAACAATACGTACGTCTATTATTGGGCCTGAGTTGAAGAAGAATGGTGAAGGGCTCTTCCATTGGTTTATGAATCAGCACGGGGAAATAAATGGTTTTAAAACTGCTATTTGGGGTGGTGTGACTACCTTGGAACTGGCGAAGGCGATTGATAGTGCTATTGTGCAGAATAAAAGCGGATTAGTACAGCTGAGTAATGGAGTGGGGATAGCTAAGTATGATTTGTTGCAACTGTTCAAGAAAATATGGCACAAGCAGGATGTTGAAATCTTGCCATTTGATGGAAATGGAGTAAACAAATCAATTGCTAAATCTATGAGATTTGATTATGAAGTTCCGCCTTATGAACAAATGCTATTGGAGCTAAATGATTGGATGAATGCCCATAAGGATTTGTATGTACAATATGATATGAGCTAATGAAAAGAAAAAATAAGGCATTAATAATAGGAGAAGCTTTTTATCCGGAAGATTTTCTGATTAATGATTTGGTGCAGGAATGGGAAAAGGATGGATATGATTTTGAAGTGTTGACGAGGGCACCTTCATATCCGTTTGGAAAAGTATATCAAGGATATAAAAATAAGATATACCAGACTACGTACTTTAATACAATAAAAGTGCATCGTTTTCCTGTATGGCAGGGGTATGAGAAAAGTGTATTCATAAAAGTGCTGAATTATTTTTCTTTTGTTTTCTGGAGTTTTTGGGTAATTTTGTTTATTGGTCGCCGTTTTGACAGGGTGTTTATTTATCAAACGGGCCCATTGACTTTAGCAACTGCAGGTATTTTAATGAAGAAATTCTTTGGTGCAAAGGTCACTATTTGGACACAAGATTTATGGCCGGAAACAGTTTATGCCTATGGCTTTAAGAAAACTAAATTTCTTTCGTTTTGTTTGGATCACTTTGTGAAATGGGTTTATAAGAATTGTGATTCTATATTGGTCTCGTGTGAAGGATTTACCGAACGAATTCATAGGTATGTTTCTGATAAAATTATTGATTTTGTGCCCAATTGGTCGTTGATGGAATATAAACCTACAGGTAAGGTGAAGCTGCCTGGCAGTTTCAATTTCACATTTGCTGGTAATATAGGAAAAGTTCAGAATTTGGATAATGTAGTTAGGGGATTTGGGTTGTTTGTAAAGAATAATCCTGGTGCTAGCTTAAATATTATTGGAGATGGCTCTTATCTGAATGGACTGAAAGAAATAGTGGGCAATGAGAATATCGTAAATGTAAATTTCACAGGTCGCATTCCATTAGCAGAGATGTCTGACTATTATCAGGCTAGTGATGTATTAATTATCTCATTAAAAAATGTACCGTTGTATGAGATAATGATACCATCCAAATTTCAGGCATATCTGACAACTCAAAAACCCATATTTGCCATCTTTAATGGAGAAGTGAGGAAAATGGTGGAACAATATCAGATAGGGTATGGAGCAATACCGGATGATGTAGAAGATATAGCCAAAAGTTTTTCTGCTTTTCTTAATTTGTCAATAGAGGAAAAGAGGGCGATGTCAGAGGCTGCTGCTGATTTGCTAAATAGCACGTTTAATAAAAAGAAGATAGTAGAAAAAATTAATGGTAGAGTTTGGATTTAAAATGGATAGTATAACTTTAATTAATGGTGGTATTTCGGTTGATTATAGAGGACAGATTTCTCATGTGAACAATCTGGATATGAGTGAGATAGAACGCTTTTATGTCATTTATCAGAAGGATACCTCTATCATTAGAGCATGGCATGCACATCAGCATGAAAAGAAATGGTTTTATGCAGTGAAAGGTTCCTTTACTACTGCTTTTGTTAAGATTGATAATTGGGAAACTCCGTCGCCAGAATTGAAGCCGGAAGTATATCATTTGTCAGCTTCGGATAGTAAGGTGTTGTATATTCCAGAGGGATATGCCAATGGCATTAAGGCAGAAGAACCTGATTCTATTTTAATGGTCTTTTCTAATAAAATATTATCAGAGGCGTTAAAAGACAGCTGGAGATATGACAGCAGAATGTGGATGGATTGGTGAAGTAAAATTGTTCGATTTGATAGTTTACAACATCTGTTAAAATAAATATATTTCTATGAAAGGTATCGTTTTAGCCGGTGGTAGCGGTACACGTTTGTATCCCATCACCAAGGGAGTGAGCAAACAGCTGCTCCCCATCTTCGACAAACCGATGATTTATTATCCGATATCGGTACTGATGCTGGCAGGCATCCGTGAGATTCTCATTATTTCCACACCTTACGACCTGCCGGGCTTCAAACGCTTGCTGGGCGACGGTTCGGACTACGGCGTACATTTTGAATATGCGGAACAACCCAGTCCCGACGGGCTGGCACAGGCGTTTATCATCGGAGCGGATTTCATCGGCGATGATTCTGCGTGCCTGGTGCTGGGCGACAACATCTTCCACGGCAACGGGCTGAGCGCGATGCTGAAAGAAGCTGTGCGCACCGCCGAAGAAGAAAAGAAAGCGACGGTGTTCGGCTACTGGGTGAGCGATCCGGAACGCTACGGCGTGGCGGAGTTTGACAACGAAGGAAACTGTCTCTCCATTGAGGAGAAGCCACAGCATCCGAAATCGAACTATGCCGTGGTGGGCTTGTACTTCTACCCGAACAAGGTCGTGGATGTAGCAAAACACATCAAACCGTCGGCACGTGGGGAGCTGGAGATTACAACCGTGAATCAGGAGTTTCTGCAAGACGGAGAACTGAAAGTGCAGACCCTGGGCCGCGGCTTTGCCTGGCTGGACACGGGGACGCATGATTCGCTGAGCGAAGCGTCGACGTTTATCGAGGTGATTGAGAAACGGCAGGGCTTGAAGGTTGCCTGCCTGGAAGGTATTGCGTTCCGTCAGGGCTGGATCACAGCCGACAAGATGCGCGAATTGGCGAAGCCGATGCTGAAGAACCAGTACGGGCAGTACCTGCTACAGGTAGTGGACGAGGTGGAACGGACGGGAAAGCCCAACCTTTGAAAATGAAGAATGAAGAATTAAGAATGAAGAATTAATTTTCAACTTTCAATTCTCAATTATCAATTATCAATTAAAAAATGGACGTAATCAAAACAAATATAGAGGGCGTGGTAATCATCGAACCACGCATCTTCAAGGATGCGAGGGGGTATTTCTTTGAATCGTTCTCGCAACGGGAGTTTGAAGAGAAAGTCGGCAAGATACAGTTTGTACAGGACAACGAGAGCATGTCGAGCTATGGCGTGATGCGTGGGCTGCATTTCCAGCGTCCGCCTTTTACTCAGAGCAAGCTTGTAAGAGTGATTAAAGGTGCTGTGCTTGATGTAGCTGTAGATATACGAAAAAATTCGCCTACTTACGGAAAGCATGTAGCAGTAGAACTTACAGAAGATAATCACCGTCAGTTCTTTGTACCAAGAGGTTTTGCACACGGTTTTGCCGTATTGAGTGATGAAGCTATCTTCCAGTATAAATGTGACAACTTTTATGCTCCACAGGCGGATGGGGGGATAAGTATTCTGGACGGGAACCTTGGAATTGACTGGCATATTCCTATGGATAAGGCTATTCTCAGTGAAAAGGATACCAAACATCCTTTACTGAAAGATTTCGACAGCCCATTTGATATTAATATTGAGCTTTACTAATACAGTATTATGAATATTTTAATTACTGGCGCTAACGGTCAGCTGGGCAATGAAATGAGGCTGGTCAGTAAGGCATCCTCACATACATTTGTGTTTACGGATGTGGTGGAGGCGGAAGGTGTGGAAACGACGCTGCTCGACATCACCGATCTGGAAGCAGTACGCAGTATCGTACGGGAACGGGGCGTGCAGTGCATCGTGAACTGCGCGGCCTATACCAACGTGGACAAGGCGGAGAGTGACGAGGCTTTCTGCCGGGTGCTGAACGCTGATGCTCCCCGTAATCTGGCGCAGGCCATGAAGGAAGCGGGCGGACTGCTGGTGCATGTCTCTACGGACTACGTGTTCGGCGGAGATCCGTACAACACGCCTTGCATGGAAGACCAGAAGGGTACGCCGACCGGTGTGTACGGACGCACCAAGCTGGAGGGGGAACAGCATATACTGGCTACGGGCTGCGACTACGTGATCCTCCGTACGGCCTGGCTGTACAGTGAGTTTGGCAGGAACTTCGTGAAAACCATGCTGAACCACCAAGCCCCAGCTGAAGGTGGTGTTCGACCAGGCAGGAACGCCGACTTATGCCTACGACCTGGCACAGGCCATCCATACTGTGCTCGAAGACTATGTACAGGAACAGCCACAGCAGGGCTACAGCAAGAACGGTATCTATCACTTCAGTAACGAAGGGGTATGCTCGTGGTATGACTTTACGAAGGTGATTGCTGCCTTGTCGGGGCATACGGAGTGTGACATCCAGCCCTGCCACAGCCATGAGTTTCCCAGTCCTGTCATTCGTCCGGCTTATTCCGTATTGGACAAGACCAAGATCAAGGAGGCTTTCGGTATCCGCATTCCGTACTGGATGGATTCGCTGAAGGTTTGTCTGCAAAACATGCAGGCATTGATTTAGGTATGAGGTATTAAGTATTAGGTATTGACAATTACTTTCATTTTCAACTTTCAAATTTCAATTTAAATGGCAACATTTCAACGCACAATAGTCATCACCGGCGGTGCCGGTTTCATCGGCAGCCATGTGGTTCGCCTGTTCGTGAACAAGTATCCGGAGTATCGCATCATCAACCTGGACAAGCTGACGTATGCGGGCAATCTGGCAAACCTGAAGGACATCGAAAAACGTCCGAACTACAAGTTCGTGAAGATGGACATCTGCGACTTCGAGGCTTTCTACCGCCTGATGCAAGAGGAGAAGGTAGACGGTATCATCCACCTGGCAGCAGAGAGCCACGTGGACCGCTCGATCAAGGACCCGTTTACTTTTGCACGGACAAACGTGATGGGTACGCTGAGCCTGCTGCAGGCAGCGAAGCTGTACTGGGAAAGCCTGCCGGAGAAGTATGAGGGCAAACGGTTCTACCATATCTCGACGGACGAGGTGTATGGAGCACTGGAGATGACGCATCCCGAAGGCATCGAGCCTCCGTTTACGACGAAAGCATCGTCGGGCAAGCATCACCTAGCCTACGGCAAGGATTTCTTCTATGAGACGACGAAGTATAATCCGCACAGTCCGTATAGTGCCAGCAAGGCATCGAGCGACCACTTTGTACGTGCGTATCACGACACGTACGGAATGCCGACCATCGTGACAAACTGTTCGAACAACTACGGTCCGTACCAGTTCCCGGAGAAGCTGATACCGCTGTTCATCAACAACATCCGTCACCGCAAACCGTTGCCGGTATATGGTAAGGGCGAGAATGTACGCGACTGGCTGTATGTGGAGGATCACGCACGGGCCATCGACGTCATCTTCCACAACGGAAAGATTGCCGAAACGTATAACATCGGCGGGTTCAACGAGTGGAAGAATATCGATATCATCAAGGTGGTGATCAACACGGTGGACCGTCTGCTGGGCCGCAAGGAAGGTGAGGATATGGACCTGATCACGTACGTGACGGACCGTTTGGGCCACGATATGCGCTACGCCATCGACTCGACGAAGCTTCAGCAAGAGCTGGGTTGGGAGCCTAGCCTGCAGTTTGAGGAAGGTATCGAGAAGACAGTGCGCTGGTATCTGGACAACCAGGAATGGATGGACAACGTGACTTCAGGGGATTACCAGAAGTATTATGAGACAATGTACGGAAAGTGACAAATATCAGGTATTAAGGGATAATTCTCCATTTTCAATTATCAATTTTCAATTAGAGGAATAGTGAACTACAAGGAACTTGATACCCGGAAGATAAAGGACTATATCCAGGCGCATCCCGACGGGGTGGAGGTGGAGGACATCATCGCCTACAGCGGAGCGGAGAAACTGCGGGTGTATCCGGCCCTGTTCGAACTGGAGCAGGAGGGATGGCTCACGGTGACGGAACGGGAGGAGCTGGGGAGTGCGAAGCGGGTGAGATTTAGGTATTAGGTATCAGGTTTTAGGTATGAGAAATCGGGCGGAGCAGCGATAGAGCGGCTTCGCCCGATTTTTGTCTGCGGACAGAGGATGATTGTGGCGGTGGAGATTTGGTTTTGTGCGGGGAATTGTATATCTTTGTTATACGAAGACAGGAACAGAAAAAGAATGGATATGAAGACGACTCAGGAATATGATGAACAGCAGGAATGCAAGCAAGAGGTGAATGAACCGATTGCTGGGTATGGAACTATAGATGCGCTGAAGGTGAAGCTGGTGAAACGGATTATGGGGATGGAGGCGTTGGAAGATGTGCAGTCTGTACTGAACTTCGTGGAGCGACAGAAGGTATCGGAGACTTTTGAACAGGAATGGGAACGGGGGGTGACGCTTGAGCAATTTCGGGATGCCTGCAAAGGAAAATTGAAGGAAATCTATGCAGACATGTGAAATTCGAATCTTACCGGAAGCGGAGGACTTCTTGACACTCCTGCCTCAAACACTGGTGAAGGAGGGTTATCTGTCCACTTACGAAGCTGCGGAAAAAATTGTGGATGATATTGTGGACTTTATATCGCAACTGCCGAATGTTCCGCATTATAAGATTGCAGATTCGTTGGCTTACCATTTTGCTTATTTGGGCGTGGATATAGAATATGCTTTTTTCAGGCGGAAGAGTGCACGTAAGACTACGTGGTATGTCTTCTTTGAGCAAAATCAAGGACGTATTTTGGTAAAGCATATTACAAATAATTGGGTTGAAGGACAATATATCAGATAAAAAGAATAGAGTATGAAGAATCGGGCGAAGCTGAGGAATGGCGGCTTCGCCCGATTTTTGTTTGGGGACAGAGGATGATTGTGGCGGTGGAGATTTGGTTTTCTGCGGGGAATTTCTTTTCTTTGCATAAAAGGAGGTGAAAGATGAAGACAGATGTATTGATTCAATTGAAAGATGCTTTGCAGAAATTGCTACCATCTGGCTCCCATGCTTATCTGTATGGCTCTCAGGCACGTGGTGATGCCCGTCCGGATTCGGATTGGGATATATTGATCCTGTTGGACAAGCAGAAAATTGAGGCGGAAGATTATGATAATGTCTCTTATCCTTTGGTTGAATTGGGGTGGTCGCTTAATGAGTGCATCAGTCCTGTACTCTATACGGTAAGAGATTGGATGAAATATCATTTTACTCCTTTTTTTCATAATGTGAAAGACGAAGGTATTTTGTTGTTATGAGTTTGAGTGAAGAGGATATTAAAGCAGTTGTCTTTTATCGTAAGGAAAAGGCGCATGCGACATTGCGTGAGGCTGAAGACATGATCGTGACGAAGCATTGGAATCTGGCCATGCAACGGATGTATTGCCATTGGTGGATCCTGTATGTCATCTACTTGACAAACTGGAGAGTCTGATTAATGTTTAATGAGAAGGTGTGGATGAGAAAATCGGGCGAAGCGACTGAGAGGTGGCTTCGCCCGATTTTTGTCTGCGGAGGTTTGGGTATGTCGGGGGGATTGCCTAACTTTGTATAAATAACGCAAATGGAAAACCTTAAGAACGATTAGATATGAAGGGTATTGTATTGGCCGGTGGTAGCGGGACGCGTCTGTATCCCATCACCAAGGGCGTGAGCAAACAGCTGCTCCCTATCTTCGACAAACCGATGATTTATTATCCGATATCGGTGCTGATGCTGGCGGGTATCCGCGAGATACTGATTATCTCGACACCACAGGACTTGCCGGGCTTCAAACGCTTGCTGGGCGACGGTTCGGACTACGGCGTACACTTTGAGTACGCGGAACAGCCAAGCCCGGACGGGCTGGCACAGGCGTTCATCATCGGTGAACAGTTTATCGGCGACGATTCGGCCTGCCTGGTGCTGGGGGACAACATCTTCCATGGGAACGGGCTGAGCGCGATGCTGAAAGAGGCGGTGCGCACGGCGGAAGAGGAGAAGAAGGCAACGGTGTTCGGCTACTGGGTGAGCGATCCGGAACGTTACGGTGTGGCGGAGTTTGACCACGAAGGGAACTGTCTCTCCATCGAGGAGAAACCACAGCATCCGAAATCGAACTATGCCGTGGTGGGGTTGTACTTCTACCCGAACAAGGTGGTGGACATCGCGAAGAATATAAAACCGTCGGCTCGCGGGGAACTGGAGATAACGACGGTGAACCAACGTTTCCTGGAGGATGGGGAACTGAAGGTGCAGACCTTGGGCCGCGGCTTTGCTTGGCTGGACACGGGGACGCATGATTCGCTGAGCGAGGCGTCGACGTTTATCGAGGTGATCGAAAAGCGGCAGGGCTTGAAGGTGGCGTGTCTGGAGGGTATCGCTTTCCGCAAGGGCTGGATTACGGCTGAAAAGATGCGGGAACTGGCACAGCCGATGCTGAAGAACCAGTACGGACAATACCTGCTACAGGTAGTAGACGAGGTGGAACGAACGGGAAAATCGAACCTTTAAAATAACGAAACATGGTAGGGACGCACCTCAGGTGCGTCCGCTTTTCGTATAAGCATTTAAAGTTTAAAATGGAAATAATCAAAACAAGTATAGACGGCGTGGTGATCATCGAGCCACGTATCTTCAAGGATGCGAGAGGATATTTCTTTGAATCGTTCTCGCAACGGGAATTTGATGAGAAGGTGAAACCGGTTACTTTTGTGCAGGACAACGAGAGCATGTCGAGCTATGGCGTGATGCGCGGTCTGCACTTCCAGCGTCCGCCGTATGCGCAGAGCAAGCTGGTGCGCTGCGTGAAGGGCGCGGTGCTGGACGTGGCGGTGGATATCCGCAAGGGTAGCCCGACGTACGGGCAACATGTGGCGGTGGAGCTGACGGAGGAGAACCACCGGCAGTTTTTCATCCCGCAGGGCTTTGCACACGGGTTTGCGGTGCTGAGCGAGACGGCTGTGTTTCAGTACAAGTGTGATAACTTCTACCATCCGGAAGCGGACGGGGGCATCAGTATCCTGGACGAAAGCCTGGGCATCGACTGGTGCATACCGACGGAGAAGGCGATCTTGAGTGAAAAGGACACGAAGCATCCGGTGCTGAAGGACTTTGAGAGTCCTTTTAGGTATTAAGTATTAGGTATGAGGTATTAGGTTTGTCATGTTGAGCGGAACGGAGTGGAGTTGAAACATCTCGGAGATCCTTCGACAAACTCAGGATGACAATTACTCTCATTTTCAATTTTCAACTTTCAATTTTCAATTCAAATGGCAACATTTCAACGTACTATAGTCATTACCGGCGGTGCCGGTTTCATCGGCAGCCATGTGGTTCGCCTGTTCGTGAACAAGTATCCGGAGTATCGCATCATCAACCTGGACAAGCTGACGTATGCGGGCAATCTGGCAAACCTGAAGGACATCGAAAAACGTCCGAACTACAAGTTCGTGAAGATGGACATCTGCGACTTCGAGGCTTTCTACCGCCTGATGCAGGAGGAGAAGGTGGACGGCATCATCCACTTGGCAGCGGAGAGCCACGTGGACCGCTCGATCAAGGACCCGTTTACGTTTGCACGTACCAATGTGATGGGTACGCTGAGCCTGCTGCAGGCTGCAAAGCTGTATTGGGAAAGCTTGCCGGAGAAGTATGAAGGCAAACGCTTCTACCATATCTCGACGGACGAGGTGTATGGAGCGCTGGAGATGACACATCCCGAAGGTATCGAGCCTCCGTTTACGACGAAGGCGTCGTCGGGCAAGCATCATCTGGCCTACGGCAAGGAGTTCTTCTATGAGACGACGAAGTATAATCCGCACAGCCCGTACTCGGCTTCGAAAGCATCGAGCGATCACTTTGTGCGTGCGTACCACGACACGTACGGAATGCCGACCATCGTGACAAACTGTTCGAACAACTACGGTCCGTACCAATTTCCGGAGAAGCTGATACCGCTGTTCATCAACAACATCCGTCACCGGAAATCACTGCCGGTTTATGGCAAGGGTGAGAACGTTCGCGACTGGCTGTATGTGGAGGATCATGCACGGGCCATCGACGTCATCTTTCACAACGGAAAGATTGCCGAAACGTACAATATCGGTGGGTTCAACGAGTGGAAGAACATCGACATCATCAAGGTGGTGATCAACACGGTGGACCGCCTGCTGGGTCGCAAGGAAGGTGAGGATATGGATCTGATCACGTACGTGACGGACCGTCTGGGCCACGACATGCGCTACGCCATCGACTCGACGAAGCTTCAGCAGGAGCTGGGTTGGGAGCCTAGCCTGCAGTTTGAGGAAGGCATCGAGAAGACGGTGCGTTGGTATCTGGATAATCAGGAATGGATGGACAACGTGACTTCAGGGGATTACCAGAAATACTACGAAACGATGTACGGAAAATAAAGATTACACGGTGTGATAGGGGGCGTAGTGGTAGGCCACGGCTTTTCGCGCTTTCAGGGAAGCCGGTACGTCGATGAGCCGCTGGTTGCTGCTGCCCCGGAAACAGAGACTCTCGTCGCGCAGGTCCTGACGGAAGCGTCCGTCGACCAGCACGTCGATATACTGCAGCAGAAGGCTCTGGCGAGGGTCTTCGAGTAGCTTTTCGAAGGTATATCCGGTGTAGCACCAGATGTTCTTGTCGCTTTTTTCCTTGATGGCACGTGCCAGCTCGGCGAAGCCCTCCGGTTGGAACATGGGGTCGCCTCCGCTGAAGGTGACGTCGGCAAAGGGATCGTCGAGCACTTTTTCCAGAATTTCTTCAGTAGACATGCGACGGCCATGGCGAATGTCCCACGACTCGGGGTTGTGGCAGCCGGGGCATGCGTTGGGGCACCCGGCCGCATAGATGGAAGTGCGGAAACCGGGGCCGTCGGCAGTAGTGTCTTCGAGAATGTCGAGTATGGAGAGCATGGCGAACGGGTTTATTGGTGGATGACACGATCGTTCAATTCGGCCAGCTTGGCCTTGTTCCAGCGGTCGGTGGTACCTACGAGGTAGCCGGTGATGCGCTGAAGACGGTCGATGCGCGTGCTGCCGCATTTCGGGCAGGCGTCCAGGTGGTCGTCGGAGTTCTCGTAGCCGCAGTCCATACAGCGGTTGCGGTTGTGGTTGACAGAGCCGTAGCCGATGTTGTAGCGGTCCATCATATCGACCACGCGCATGATGGCTTCGGGATTGTGGGTGGCGTCGCCGTCTATTTCTACGTAGAAGATGTGGCCGCCACGGGTCAGGTCGTGGTAGGGCGCCTCGACTTCTGCCTTATGGCGGGCACTGCATTTGTAGTAGACGGGGACGTGATTGGAGTTGGTGTAGTACTCGCGATCGGTGATGCCAGCCAGGACGCCGAACTGCTGACGGTCGGCACGGGTGAACTTGCCGGAAAGACCTTCGGCAGGTGTGGCCAGGATACTGTAGTTGTGCTGGTATTTCTCCGAAAATTCGTTGGCGCGGTCGCGCATGTAGGTGATAATCTTCAGACCGAGCTCCTGCGCTTCGGCCGATTCGCCGTGGTGCTTGCCTGTCAGTGCTACCAGGCATTCGGCCAGGCCGATGAAACCGATGCCCAGCGTGCCCTGGTTGATGACGGGGGCGATGGTGTCGTCGGGGCGCAACTGGTCGCATCCCAACCACAGGGACGACATGAGCAGAGGGAACTGCTTGGCGAAGGCGGTCTTCTGGAATTCCATACGTTCGTGCAGCTGGCGTGCGGTGATGTCGAGCATGGCGTCGAGCTTGGCGAAGAAGCGGGCAATGCGTTCCTCGGGCTTGGCAATGTTCATGCACTCGATAGCCAGGCGGACGATGTTGATGGTGGAGAAAGACAGGTTTCCTCGTCCGACAGATGTCTGAGGACCGAAACGGTTTTCGAAGACGCGGGTGCGGCATCCCATGGTGGCTACTTCGTGCAGGTAGCGCTTCGGGTCGTCGGCCTTCCATTCCTTGCTCTGGTTGAAGGTAGCATCCAGGTTGAGGAAGTTGGGGAAGAAGCGACGGGCTGTTACCTTGCAGGCCAGTTGGTAGAGGTCGTAGTTGCGATCGTCTGGCAGATAGCTGACGCCCCGTTTCTTTTTCCAGATCTGGATGGGGAAGATGGCAGTTTCGCCATTGCCCACACCACGGTAGGTGCTGTTCAGCAGTTCGCGGATGATGCAGCGTCCTTCGGCCGAGGTGTCTGTGCCGTAGTTGATGGAGCTGAACACGACTTGGTTTCCACCGCGTGAGTGGATGGTGTTCATATTATGGATGAAGGCCTCCATAGCCTGATGGACACGGGCTACGGTCTGGTTGACGGCGTGCTGTACCAGGCGTTCGTCTCCCTGGAGTCCGTCGAGCGGACGGGACAGGTAGTCGTCCAGCTCTGTCTGGTAGAGGTGGGAATAGTCGGCACCGTTCAGGCGTTCGAGGGTCTGTACTTCTTCGATGAAGCTGTGGCGGACGTAGGGGGCCAGGTAGAAATCGAATGCGGGAATGGCCTGTCCGCCGTGCATTTCGTTCTGGGCGGTCTCCAGCGAGATGCAGCCCAGGATGCTGGCAGTCTCGATGCGCTTGGCCGGGCGTGATTCGCCGTGCCCGGCCGAGAAACCGTGAGTCAGGATGCGGTCCAGCGGGTGCTGTACGCACGTCAGGCTCTTAGTGGGGTAGTAGTCCTTATCGTGGATGTGCAGGTAGTTGCCCTTCACGGCATTCAGGATCTCTTCGTCCAGCAGGTAGTCGTCTACGAACGGTTTGGTGGTTTCGCTGGCAAACTTCATCATCATGCCGGCGGGCGTGTCGGCGTTCATGTTGGCGTTTTCGCGGGTGACGTCGTTGGACTTGATGTTGATGATCTCCAGGAACATGTCGCGCGTCTTGGCTTTGCGGGCAATGCTGCGCTGGTTGCGGTAAGCAATGTATTTTTGTGCCACATCTTTGCGACTGCTCTTCATCAGCTCCAGTTCTACCATGTCCTGGATGGCTTCTACGGTCATCTGTGCTGCACCGCGGAAAGAAATGTGGTCGGTGATCTGGTGGATGAGCTGCATGTCTTCGCCTTTATCGGTGTGCAACATGGCTTTTCGGATGGCAGTGGCAATCTTCTCTTCGTTGAAGCCGACAATGCGGCCGTCACGCTTGATAACTGTCTGTATCATACGGTTTAGAATCTTGTTTGATGTTGATTATTATTCTTTTTAGGTGATGCAAAGGTATCAATCTTATCTGATAGTTTTCCGTTTTGGAAAACTTTTTGTGATACAAAAAATGTTAATCGTCTGATTTATAATACGTGTTTATCTTGTTTTGGAAAACTTTATATTTTATGTAGTTTTTATTTGTGTTTGCATATATGCAATAAAAAAGCTCCCGCAGGTGACGGGAGCTTTCTAGGCTTTCTATGTCGAAAATGATTATTTCAGAACTTCGGCCAGCTTTTCCTGTAAGCCTTCGCCGTGGAGGCCGCGGGCGATGATGGTACCTTCGCCGTCGATCAGGACAGTGTGAGGAATGCTGCTTACGGCATACAGTTTGGCACCCTCGCAGTTCCAGTATTTCAGGTCGGACATCTGAGGCCAGGTGATGTTCAGCTGTTTGATGGCAGCTTGCCAGGCCTCACCACTCTGGTCGAGTGATACACCTACGATTTCAAAGTTCTTGTCCTTGTAGAGCTTGTAGGCTTCTACCAGGTTGGGCATCTCGCGACGGCAGGGACCGCACCAGCTTGCCCAGAAATCAACGAGTACCACTTTGCCTTTGCCTACGTAGTCGGACAACTTCACAGTCTTGCCTTCGGGAGTCTGCATCTCGAAGTCGGTGAACTTTTGGCCTACGGCGGTAGCTTTCATCTTTTCTACGTTGGCCTTGATCTTGACGATGGCCTCGTCGTTGTCATACGTAGCGGGGATTTGAGGCATCAGCGGATCCAGTTCTTCAAGCTCCATGTAGTAGAAATTCTGTTTCAGCAGGTGGACACCTACGGCATTGGTGATGTTTTGGCTGATGGCGTCTTTCAGGATGCTTACAGACTTGTCTTGCAAGGCTTCGATTTCGCTGCCTTTGGCGTTGCGCTGCTCTTCGGTGAGGGTTGTGTCGTTGGCCATTGATTCGTAGATAGCCATGATTTGTCCGTTCAGGCCGTTGAGCTGGGTACGGATAGTCTGGTAGATGTCGTTGTTCGGAGTACCGGTGGCCGAATCGTTGTCGCGCGTCAGGTTGATGTTGATTTGTCCGTTTTCGAGGAAGAAGTCGATCATCAGTGGTTCCTTGTCCTGTGCGGCATACGTGATATAGCGGTTGGCAACGGTGTCTTGTACACCTTTGAAGGTGAATGTCCCATTGGCGATGACAGCAGAGTCGAGGCTGACGAGCTGGCGGCCTTCTGCCATTTTCAGGTATACGGTGTCGCCGTCGGCGGCTCCTTCTACAGTACCGGTTACGGTGTAACCCTTGTTGCCGTTACAGGCTGCCATTACGGCGGCTGCGGCGAGTAGGTAAGTAAACTTTTTCATTGTTTTGTTATGGATTTAAATGTAATTGGGGCAAAGGTACGGAAAAGATTTCAGATTTTATCGGGAAGTCTGCAAAAGAAAAGAGGACGTGTCCGGAAGACGCGTCCTCTTTCTTGTTTGTTTGAAATAAGTATATTAATGTTTTTTTATTCGGCTGCGGGAGTTTCAGCTTCAGCAGCAGGAGCTTCGGGTGCTTCTTCAGCAGCCTTAGCAGCTTCTTCAGCAGCTTTGGCAGCAGCTTCAGCAGCCTTCTTCTCGGCTACGATTTTAGCTTTAGCTTCGTTTACCTTCTTCTCAGCATCGAGGCGTGCTTTGGCTTCAGCCTTCTTGGCTTCGTCCTGCTTAGCCTTCAGTGCGGCCAGTCCGCTCTGCTTGTTGTTCTTCCAGGCTTCGAACTTGGCTTCTGCTTCCGCTTCACCGAATGCGCCTTTAGCTACACCGCCCAGCAGGTGCTTCTTCATGTAGACACCTTCACGAGAAAGGATGTTACGGACAGTGTCGGTGGGTTGTGCGCCATTCATCACCCACTTCAGTGCGCGTTCAAAGTTCAAATCTACTGTGGCAGGATTCGTGTTCGGGTTGTAAGTACCGATTTTTTCAATAAATCTACCATCACGTGGTGCTCTTACGTCAGCAATTACGATGGAGTAGAAAGCGTAGCTCTTACGTCCATGTCTTTGCAATCTGATTTTTGTTGCCATAAATGTTTATTAGTTTAATGATTTGAATTATGCTACTAACTCGTAATAGCGGGCGCAAAGGTAAGCATTTTCTTTTTGATCGCCAAGCAAATGCACAGAAAATGTGTGGAATGCGTGGGCTGCGGACATTGCGACCGGTCATCAGGAATATTTCTTCGGATACCTCAACAAGATGGACAGCAAGGCAAAAAGTCCCATGCAGAAGGGGTAGTAGAGGTTGCCGATGATACTCAGGGGCGAGATGGACGCCAGGCCTGCCGCGATGAGCATCTGGGCTCCGTAGGGAATGAGTCCTTGCGTCAGACACGAGAAGGTGTCGAGGATGCTGGCCGTCTTGCGGCGATCCAGGTGGAACCGTAAGGCTATGTCGCGAGCGATGGGACCGGTGGTGATGATGGCGATGGTGTTGTTGGCGGTGCAGAGGTTGGCAATGCTTACCAGAGCGGCAATGCTCAGTTCGGCACCCCGCTTGCCCTTGACGTGGCGGGTGAGGCGGGTGATGATGAAGTCGATGCCACCGTTGTAGCGTATCAGTTCGAGCATGCCGCCTGCCAGCAGTGTGATGATGATGAGTTCGCCCATGCCGGTGATGCCCGAGCCCATGGCTCCGAACCAGTCGAAGAACGACATACCCGTCAGGAAGCCGATGAAGCCGGTAGACACGATGCCCAGCATCAGGACCAGCATGACGTTGACGCCCGCTACGGCAGTGCCCAGTACGACCAGGTAGGGGAGGACCTTGAGCCACTGGATGCTCTCAGTCTGCGGTGGTGCGCTGACGTTCAGTCCCTGGAAGATGTAGACGCCCAGCACAATCAGGGCCGCCGGTACGACGATGAGGCAATTGACGCGGAACTTGTCCGTCATCACGCAGTCCTGTGTTCGTGTCGAGGCGATGGTGGTGTCGGAGATGAACGAAAGGTTGTCCCCAAAGAACGAACCACCCACTACGATAGCCGTCATGTAGGCTAGGTCGACGCCGGTCTTTTCTGCCAGGCCGACAGCTACAGGCGTCAGGGCCACGATGGTGCCCACGCTGGTGCCGATGGAAAGAGAGATGAAACAGGCGGCCAGGAAGATGCCTGCCAGCAACAAGTTGTCCGGCAGGATGTGGAGGGTCAGGTTGACGGTAGCATCGATGGCTCCCATCTGCTTGGCGCTTTGGGCGAAGGCACCGGCCAGTACGAAGATCCAGATCATCATCAGGATGTTCTTGTTGCTGGCTCCGAGAGAGAACTGGTAGATGCGCTCCTCCAGCTTCAGGCTGCGGGTGATGGCTACGGCATAGCACGACGAGAACAGGAAGGCCACGGTGATGGGCATCTTGTAGAAGTCGTTCATCAGCAACGACGTCACGAGGTAGAGGCAGAGGAACACGGCGAGCGGGCTGAGTGCCCACCAGCTTCCCTGCCTGGGTTGGGTGGTTTCTTGCATAAGTAAGGAAAGGGTTATTGATAAAAAAGGATAATGGATAACGACGTTTCATTATCCATTATCCACAGTCTATGATCCTTTAAAGCGTTACGCCATTCTTGAAGATGGCTATTTCTTTGTAGCCTTTCTTCTCGTTGTTTACCGGTTCGCCACTGGCCACACGGATGATGTAGTCGATGAAACGTTCGCAAGTCTGCTTCATCGGTTCGTCTTCCAAAATGACACCGGCATTGAAGTCGATCCAGCCCGGCTTGTGATTGGCCAGGTTGGAGTTGGTCGAGATCTTCATGGTGGGCACATAGGTACCGAAGGGGGTTCCGCGTCCGGTGGTGAAGAGTACCATGTGGCAACCGCACGAAGCCAGAGCTGTAGCGGCCACGAGGTCGTTGCCCGGGGCAGAGAGCAGGTTGAGGCCCTTCACTTTCAGGCGTTCACCGTAGGACAATACGCCTTCGACATAGCTCTTGCCGCACTTCTGCGTACAGCCCAGGGCTTTGTCTTCCAGGGTGGAGATACCGCCCGCCTTGTTGCCCGGCGAGGGGTTTTCGCCGACGGGTTCGCCGTGGCTCAGGAAATATTCCTTGAAGTCGTTGATGAGCTTCACGGTCTGGTCGAACAGTTCGCGGTTGCGGCAACGGTTCATCAGGATGGTTTCCGCACCGAACATTTCGGGTACTTCAGTCAGTACGGTTGTACCGCCCTGTGCCACGAGGAAGTCGGAGAACATGCCGAGCAACGGATTGGCCGTGATACCCGAGAAGCCGTCGGAACCACCGCACTTCAGGCCGACACGCAGTTCGCTCAGGGGCACGTCTTCGCGTACATCCTGCGAAGCCTTGGCGTAGAGCTCGCGCAACAGCTTCATGCCTTCCTCGAATTCGTCGTCTACTTTCTGGGTAACCATGAACTTCACGCGGTCGTGGTCATAGTCGCCCAGGAACTCGCGGAATACGTCGGGCTGGTTGTTTTCGCATCCCAGGCTGACTACAAGTACGGCACCTGCATTGGGGTGAAGCACCATGTCGCGCAGGATTTTCTTGGTATTCTCGTGGTCGTCGCCCAGCTGGGAGCAACCGTAGTTATGCGGGTAGGCCATGATGGCATCCACGCCGCTACAACCGGTCTCTTTGCGCAGGTTTTCAGCCAGCTGGTTGGCGATGCCGTTTACGCAGCCCACAGTGGGGATGATCCATATCTCGTTGCGGACGCCTACATCACCGTTTTTGCGGCGATAGCCTTTGAAAGTCAGTTTCCGGTCTGCAATGTCCAGGCTGGCGTCTACAGGATTGTAGGTGTAGTCCAGCAGGCCGGCCAGGTTGGTCTTGATATTGTTTTCGTTCATCCAGTCACCCTGCTTCCGGGCTTCGCGTGCATGTCCGATGGGGTATCCGTATTTGATGACGTTTTCGCCTTCAGCCAGATCTTTCAATGCAAATTTATGTCCGGCGGGTATGTCTTCGTTCAGTGTGATGTCCTGTCCGTCCACCGTGATGGTTTCGCCGGCCTTCAGAGGCAGGATGGCTACCGCAACGTTGTCGGCCGGATTGATTTTCAGGTACTTTGTATTCATAATGCCTTTTTAAATTAGTTAGTTCGTTATCGGTTGTAGTAGAAGTCAATGTTTTCCTTGGTCAGCAGATCGATAGGCATGAAGTTGACGTGTGGTACTTCTTTTTTCAGAATGAGGTGGTCACAGAGGTACTTGATGCCGTTGAAGCCTTGCAAAGTGGGTTGCTGGGCTATCAGGAAGAAGATGCTTCCCTGCTTCAGGCATTCGACGTTGCGTTGCAGCAGGTCGTAGCCTACAAGATTGAAATCTGTCAGCTGCTTTTTCTGCAGGTATTCGCCGATGATGTAGGCCTTCGAGTTGAAAGTGATGCCGTTTTTCAGCGTAGGATGTGCGGCAAAGAAGTCGTCCAGCATCTGCGTGTCTTCACTGTCGCGTTTGGCGTGAAGGTTGAGTTCCCAGATGTGGCAGGCCGGGTGGTTCTGCTTCATGTATTCCCGGAAACCTATTTCGCGTCTTTCCTGCTGGTTGGAGCCTACGATGCCTTCGTTTATCTTGC
>CAYQOV010000031.1:0-33006 GCA_964419245.1 uncultured Bacteroides sp.
CGCCGACCCTCTGCTTGTAAGGCAGATGCTCTGAACCAGCTGAGCTAAACGCCCGTCACTTTCGTTTCAAAAGCGCTGCAAAGGTACGACATTTTTTGATATCTGCAAACAAATGCTTGTTTTTTTTCTAAAAATATTATCTATCCTTGATAGAAACGTACTACAGCATACACCACAAGTACGTTTAGCACTACCCAATCATCTCCGGAAGTGAGACAAACGAAGACGTGTACTATCAAAACAAAATGCCATTCTGAGCGAAATAAAGAACCTCTGCATAACCCACGAGATTCTTCGCTTTGCTCAGAATGACATTATCTTCGTACTTTTTCCGCTAGAGAAAATCTCTTAAAGAAAAAATAGTTCTTTATTTATACTCCTGCCAGCTCTTGATCTGAATATCTTCCAGCTTCATGCTACAGAAGGCCTCAATGAAGGCACTGGCCAGACGTGCATTGGTAATCAACGGAATGTTATGATCGATAGCACCACGACGGATCTTGTAACCATTGGTCAGCTCACGCTTGGTATGATTCTTCGGGATGTTGACAATAAGATCAAACTTGTGCTCGGAAATCATCTTCATCACGTTGTTCTCTGCATCGGGACGCTCATCAGGCCAGAATACAGGTACAGTGTCTACACCGTGAGCATTAAGGAAAGCAGCTGTACCGGCCGTCGCATAAATCTTATATCCCTTGGCAAAGAGCATGCGGCTGGCGTCAAGCAAATCGACCTTGGACTTCATGGCACCACTGGAGAACATCACACCTTTCTCGCGTGAAGGAATCTTGAAGCCTGTGGCTATCATGGCGTTGAGCAAAGCCTCGGAGAAGTCGTCGCCGATGCAGCCTACCTCGCCCGTAGACGACATGTCGACACCCAACACGGGGTCGGCCTTGTGCAGACGCGAGAAGGAGAACTGGCTGGCTTTCACACCGATCCAGTCGATGTCGTAGGCCGACTTGTCGGGTTTGGAGTAAGGAGCGTCAAGCATGATCTTCGTGGCAGTTTCGATGAAGTTGCGCTTCAACACCTTGCTGACGAAGGGGAACGAACGGGAGGCACGGAGGTTACACTCAATAACCTTCACCTCGTTGTTGCGGGCCAGGAACTGGATGTTGAACGGTCCGGAGATGTTCAATTCCTTAGCAATCTGACGGCTGATCTTCTTGATGCGGCGGGCCGTAGCGAAATAAATCTTCTGGGCGGGGAACACCAATGTGGCGTCGCCGGAGTGTACACCGGCAAACTCCACGTGCTCGGAGATGGCATATTCCACCACCTCACCGTTCTGTGCCACGGCGTCGAACTCGATTTCCTTGGTATTCTGCAGGAACTGCGATACGACCACAGGGTATTCCTTAGACACCTCGGCAGCCATCTTCAGGAACTCTTGCAACTCGTCTTCGTCATAGCAAACGTTCATGGCCGCACCCGAGAGAACATAAGACGGACGCACCAGGACGGGATAACCCACCTTGGCCACGAAGCCTTTCACGTCTTCAAGGCTGGTCAGTTCCTGCCATGCAGGCTGGTCGATGCCCAGCTGGTCGAGCATGTGGGAGAACTTGTTGCGGTTCTCGGCACGGTCAATAGATATCGGAGAAGTACCCAATACAGGTACCGACTGACGGTAGAGCTTCATAGCCAGGTTGTTCGGTATCTGGCCGCCCACGGAAACAATGACACCGCGCGGCTGTTCGAGGTCGATGACGTCGAGCACGCGTTCGAACGACAGTTCGTCGAAGTAGAGGCGGTCGCACATGTCGTAGTCGGTAGATACGGTCTCAGGATTGTAGTTGATCATGATGGACTTGTAGCCCAGCTTGCGGGCCGTCTGGATGGCGTTCACCGAGCACCAGTCGAACTCTACGCTGGAACCGATGCGGTAGGCACCCGAACCAAGCACAACGACGGACTTCTCGTTCTTGTAGTAGTTCACGTCGTAACCCTCGACAGCGTAGGTCAGGTAGAGGTAATTGGTAAGCTCGGGATGCTCGCTGGCCACCGTGTTGATGCGCTTCACGGCCGGCAGGATACCCAGCTCCTTGCGACGGGCACGTACCATGAGGTTTTCCTTCTCCATATTGCCTGTGGGGTTGAGCACGAAGCGGGCAATCTGGAAGTCGGAGAAGCCCAGCACCTTGGCCTCGCGAAGCACGTCGGCGGGCAGGTCTTCCACCTTATTATATTGGGAAAGTTTATGCTTATAGTCGACGATGTTCTTCAGCTTGCCCAGGAACCAGGGATCGATCTTGGTCAGTTCGTAGATGCGGTCGATGGTGTAGCCTTCTTCCAAAGCCTGTGCGATGGCGAAGATGCGCAAGTCTGTCGGATGGGACAATTCGTGGTCGAGGTCATCGAAATGGGTACCGTCGTTGCCCACGAAGCCGTGCATGCCCTGACCGATCATACGCAGACCCTTCTGGATGATTTCCTCGAAGGAGCGGCCGATAGACATAATCTCACCCACAGACTTCATGCTGGAACCGATTTCGCGACTCACACCGACAAACTTCGTCAAGTCCCAACGGGGAATCTTACAAATCAAATAGTCAAGCTGCGGTGCTACGTAAGCCGAATTAGGTGTACCCATCTCGCCAATCTGGTCGAGCGTGTAGCCCAAAGCAATCTTGGCAGCCACGAACGCCAACGGATAACCGGTAGCCTTGGAAGCCAAAGCAGAAGAACGGCTCAGACGGGCATTCACCTCGATAACGCGATAGTCGTTGGTCTCAGCGTTGAAAGCATACTGGATATTACACTCGCCAACAATGCCCAGATGACGGATACACTTGCGCGACAGGTCCTGCAACATCTCCACCTGCTCATTGGTGAGCGAACAGGTAGGAGCCACCACGATGGACTCGCCCGTGTGGATACCCAGCGGGTCGAAATTCTCCATGCTGGCCACGGTGAAGCAGTGGTCGTTAGCATCGCGGATTACTTCAAACTCAATTTCTTTCCAGCCTTTCAGCGACTCTTCTACCAGAATCTGTTTGGAGAAAGTGAACGAACTTTCAGCCAGCTTAATGAAGGCTTCTTCGTCGGGGCAGATACCACTACCAAGACCACCCAAGGCGTAAGCCGAACGTACCATGACAGGATAACCGATTTCACGGGCAGCCTTCAAAGCATCTTCCATGCTCTCTACCGCGTGGCTCTTGGGCGTCTTCATCGGTATTTCGTCGAGTTTTTTCACGAAGAGGTCACGGTCTTCGGTGTACATGATAGCCTCTACTGAGGTACCCAGCACACGTACACCGTATTTTTCGAGAATGCCCTTCTGATAGAGTTCGGTACCGCAGTTCAGCGCCGTCTGCCCGCCGAAAGCCAGCAGGATGCCGTCGGGACGTTCCTTCTTGATGATTTCTTCCACGAAATAAGGAGTCACCGGCAGGAAGTAAACCTGATCGGCGATACCTTCCGAAGTCTGGATGGTAGCGATGTTAGGGTTCACCAGCACGGAGCTGATACCTTCTTCACGCAACGCTTTCAGCGCCTGCGAACCGGAGTAATCGAACTCTCCGGCCTGACCGATCTTGAGCGCACCTGAACCCAAGACGAGCACTTTCTTCAAATCGTTCTTCATTTTTTCTCTTTATAAGTTGTTTTAAAATAGCTTCAGTCTGCTTTTGAATAAAAAAATGCGTCACCCGACAACGGACAACGCATTTACCAAAGAACTAATATCTTACCGGAAACGAAGAAACCACCAGCCGGCGAATGAAAATCATCCGAACTGAAATAAAAACTGATACCCATTTCCTGTGATTGCATATTACTTTCCAAAATTTGTGCAAAGTAACGATTTATTCGGGAAACGAGCAAATTTTAGGTGGAAATGTTTTTTCAAATATCAATCACCGTCGGCCTCCATTCTTCATCCGTACCGACAAATAAAAAAGGTGTGCCCATTTAAGGCACACCCTTTCTTAGATATCAGTATCAGCTAATACATTATTCGCCTTTATCGATATGAACATTCATCGGAAGTTCAACTTTCACTTCGTGACCGAATACATCCTTCATTGTCAGACGCAATGTAGAAGCGACATCTGCCTGAGGAGCAATATCCTTAGCTATAGCTTCGAATTCGATACCAGCTCTACTATCCTTAACCAAAACAATTGAAGGCTTAAAGTATTCATTAATTTGATCATTAGAATCAGTGATTAATTCAACTTTTGTAACGTGAGTTTGGATATAATTCACATTCCATTCTCCATCTATAGTATTTTTATTCGTCCAGAAATCTTGGAATGTTCCACCATAGGTAGTGTTATCATAGCTGTTCGTTCCCTTAATAGAGATGAGCTTATATTCAGAATCCTTACCCATCAAGCTCTCATTATAAGTCAATTGACCAACCGTTTCTTGAGGAGTCTTCGCTTCACCTAAGAATGGACTGCCTTTTTCCCATGCCCAAGTCTGTGCGCTAGGTATGCAGTGGAATTCAGTTGTGAACGAATCGATTTCTTTAGTCCAGTTATTTACTTCGAACTTATTGGTTACCTCATCGTAAGCATAGCTGATATCACCAAAGTCGTAATCAACTGTAGTTGCATAACCCTTGCCATTTTCAATGAAGCTGTTGTCAACAGTCATTTCATAAGCAGTTTTTACAATCAGATCTTCTACAGAGTTGTCAGCCTCATAAGCTGCCTCAGCGAAGGTAAAGATGTAATTACAATCAACAGCTGTATTATAAACAGGTTTACCATCTTCATCCCATTCTGTAAAGTCGGTATATACATTGAATGAGTTAGTCAGATCCATGTAACCGTCCATCTTTCCATCTTTAGGATTAACTTCAGTAGCTCCCGGTAATACATAGCATTTGTATGTACCACCAACAACCTGATTAGCCTTAGCGCTGTATCCGGTCGGGATAGTAGGCAATACTTTCTTAGCAGACAAGTTCATTACGCCGATTGTAGACTCAGTACCAGCATCACCTGCGTCGGTCTTAACCTTGAATGTTACCTTACCAGTATAAGTATGGTCATCCACAAGTTCTTTAGCTTCTACGTTGAATACCAACTTGATGAATTTCACTTTCTTCAGATTTGCAACAGTTGCTGGAGCAGTAATTGCAGTTTCTTCGATATTCTTTTCGTAGTATTCTACAGAGAATACATTTCCTGTAATCTTCGTGTCATCGTCAATATCGCCCTTATCACCACGGATAGCTTCTTTCATCTGAGTATCAAGTACCAATTGGATGCTCGTTACCGTAGAACCTTCAGCTGCGGCAATCAGTTTATTCCATTCTTCCTGGAAGTCTGCAACAGAAATAAATGCACTTCTCATACCAAGATCAACATCTGCTGTGGCAATGATATCCTGAGTCGGAACTGTAATAGTAACCGCAGGCTCACCTACTTGTACATAGAATGCTTTACCATCCGGGTCAACCAACGAACCGTCTGCATTAGCAGCGTATACACGGAAACCGATTACGTCGCTATAAGGAATACTGATAGACATAGCAGCTACCGCATTCTGAGGATCATCTACAGTATAAACCTTGTTGATACCTTCAATACTGCTTTCATAGCTGTTCCATGCTGCCAATTCAGAATCCTGGTCACCGGTCTTGTTTACAAAGTCGCGATCTAATACGATGTAGAAATACTTCACGTTATAATCCTCATTCATCTTGCTCAGATCAACATAGAATGTCTCTCCAGATTTTACAGAATAGGCTTCTTTAGTGTTTCTCACATCAGATGGATCCGCACTTGCTGTAGCGTTTGAGCCTGTATAAATCAAATCAGCCTTTACACCATTCTTCCATGCATATTCTACAGGACCGTTCTTCTCATCCTGGTAGTCATTCTCCCAACGATTGTTAATTTCAGCAATTTCAGTTGGATTGTTGATATCCTTATACAGGTTGAAATCCAAATCATTTGCATTGGCATTCTTATCTGGAGCCAAGTCTAAAGAGTATGCAGAAACCACATTTCTCATAAAGCTTTCAGCCTCAGAACCTTCACTTGTTACAGGGATATTTGTTACTTGTGAAATCTGAACGGCAAAGTATTTAGCATGATCTTTACCATAGGCATCCTTCACTGTAATAGCATCCATAAATTCGCCATCAAAGTCATAACCTTCCTCATCAGCTTTAGGACCTACCTGGAATTCAACCTCAACCAAGCCGGTAACACTCGAAGTTACGCCATAAACACGAGTAGTAAGACTACCCAATGTGCCATCAAAAATGTCAACGTTTGTCACTTCAACCAAGCCCATCTGTACCAAGTCATTTCCCTTGCTGTCAATCAAGTGGATATCAGACGTTGTAATAGCAGCATTTGCCGGGCTGACACGAAGCAGTGCATGAGCAGTCAGTTTCTGACGAGTACCCTTTTCAAAAGAAACGGCACCTTCCAGATTGCTTCCTTCAAGCATATGTCTGATGGATACATCACCATACTTATCAGAACCAAAGGTATAAGTCTGGACAGCGATATCTGAAATCAGCTTCAGATCGCTAGCAGAATAATATTTACCTGTTTCTACGCAATATCCATCAACCAAAGATACAGCAGTAATACCTTTATATACGGCAATATAAAGGATATTCAGGTTTTCATTGATTTCTGCGATGCTGTTGCTCAATTCACCTACCTGGCCTTCCAAAGCAGTGATATCATTCTTCATGTTCACCAAATCGTCAGGTTCCAGGCCAGCCAACTTTTCAACAGCTTCATTCAATGTAGCCAGCTGTTCTTCAATGGCAGATACGTCTGCAGCATGTTGTTCCTTATAGGCAGCCAAAGCATCTTCCTGTGTTTTCAAACCAGCCCCCAATTTACCTACGCGGTTGGCCAGATCAACCAAGTCAGCCTGAACACCAGCCAGTGAAGTTTCCAAGGCAGCATCAGCGTCAGCCAGGTTTTTCAGAGTAGCATCTGTCGTACCCTGCCATGCCTGCAAAGCCTGTACAACACCTTGAACTTTTGCGATTTCGGCATTGGCTGCATCGATTTCAGCCTGCGTAGTTTCGTCACCTTTTTGAATCAGCTCAGTCAATTCAGCCTTAGCAGCTTCCAGCTGTTTCTGAGCTTCGGCAATAGCGTTTGCCTGAGCTTCAGTTGCTGCCAGTTTAGCTTCTGCGGCTGCTTTAGCCGCCTCATCAGCGGCAGTCTGTGCATCCTGAGCTGCCTTTTGTGCATTAGCGATGTCAGTCTGCATTGCGCTTTGAGCTGACTGCAAGCTTGCAATTGAGCTTTCCACAGCTGCAAGCTTCTCGCTTAGGCTCTTGTTCTGGCCGTCAATTTGTTCTTGTAAGTTTTTGATGTCATCATCGTAATCCTTACAAGAAGTAAACGTCCCTGTTGTGCCCAACATTAAGGCACTGAACAGAATCACACTTAAATACTTTTTGTTCATAATAAAAAATTTAAATTTATAAATTTAAAAAATTAAGTAAGTAATTGGTTTTTCCATTTAACAATAATCCTTCTTTTCTCTCTTTTTCCTTTCTATTTTTAAATTAATATCACGCAATTTTTCAACTAGTTTACACGACTTCTCACTCGTTATTTCGCAGATAATCGCTGCGCGCGTTAAAACGCTGGCATTCAAATACGTACATTGTATTTCTTTCCAAAAAACAATAAAAATGGGAACGTAAGGGAGGTAAAAAAAAGGAAAAACAAGGATAACAGAGAATTTTTGGAAATGATGAAAATAGTTGACAGACGCGCTTCGCGGAGAATGCCAAAAGAATACGAGTTTTAGATTTGCAGGAGAGAATATATGGTCTGGAGAAAGCGCAATAATTCCCTTCCCTTTTCGGTAAACCAATAAAGGGCTTTTCGAAACGGGAATAGAATAACTATTTCCCAAATAGAGGAAACTTTTTAAATCATATCAGACTCGTCATATAAAAAGGCAAGTAAATTAGTTCATTATCGCCTTTCTGAAAGTCTTTTGTGTAAATCAGATAGCTGTTCTTAATTCGTGCCGAGTACTTTGCTCTAAAAGCATCAAGAGAGGCATGGGTTTTATATCCTGATGATTTAACCTCTATCGGACATATCTTATTGCCTCTTGATAAAAGAAAATCCACTTCGTAAAAGTGTTTCTCATCTTTTTCAAACGTGTAGTAAAACAGATTGTTACCGGCTGCTGTAAGCATTTGGGCAACAAGATTTTCGTATACATAGCCAAGATTTGCTTCCAACTTGTCAGCCAACAATTTCTGATAAATTAAATTCTCTGCAAAATCTTTATCCCAGAATACCATTGTTACAAACAGTCCGGTATCGGCTACAAATAGTTTATACTTCGAAACGTCTTTCGTCAACGACATTCCGACATTCGGGTCATCGGAGTGATAAGACACAAGTACGGTCTTACTGTCTTCAAGGTTGATAAGCAGCTCTTTCTCCGTATTGTCTTCCAATTCTCCCACGACAGCATTGGTGTAATATCGGGAAACGTTCCTACTCAGCTGCGCAGGTATTGCCATGAACAGTTTGCTGAGTTTTCCTGTTGAGTCAATTTTCAAGAAGTCGTCAGAATACAACTGAATAATTCTACGCTTAACGGCATCTACCTTTGAAAGGTTATTAGTGTCAAGATATTCATTTACTGCCTGCGGCATTCCGCCGACTAGCATGTAAAGCCGCAAGTCTCTTTGCTTGATTCGATGAGCGACTCCCAAAGGAATCTGTTTCTCATAGAATGTTTTGATAAGAGGTATAGAAACTGTATCACCCAACGCCCAGCGGAACTCCTCAAAATCCATCGGAAACATATCTATACGTTCTTCCTCGCTTGGGATAGTTATTCCTTTTGTATTCTGTTTGATGCTGATAAGCGAACCTGTTTCGATGTAGTCATACCTGCCGTCTTGAACAAGATATTTGATAGCTTGTCGCGCATTCGGACATTTTTGCACTTCATCAAAGATGATAACTGATTTCCTATCTTCCAGTACAACATTAAATATGGTCTGTAATTGTAGAAAAATGAAATCCAAGTTCATCAAATCGTCGAAAAGGGACTTGACTGTTGAAGACGCCTTGTTAAAGTCAATAATCAAATACGACGAATATTCCTTTTTGGCAAACTCTTCGACGATGGTTGATTTGCCGATACGCCTTGCTCCTTGTACCAACAAAGCCCTTTGACCATTCGCTTCTTGCTTCCATCTAAGCAGGCTATCATATATTTTCCTCTTAAAAACTCTTTTTTCCATAAACTTACGAACTTCTTTCAACACAAAAATAAGGTATTTTTTATTCCCCCGCAAATTTCAAGCAGTCGAATACCCGATTTCCCCCAAATTTGCAAAGGCTAAATACTCGATTTCCCTAAGATTTATAACAAGCCACAATTTACGGGTGTTGTTTCCGGTAATGAAATACTATGCCTTTTTTCCACATTTTAATTGGTGCTACATATTTTCATTGTATTTTAAAATTTATCTTCTGATGAAATATTTAAGGACTATCTAATGTAAAATAAATTCGCTGTTTACAACAAGGGTTGTTTATCCTTATTTTTTCTTTTTTTTACCTCCCTTACGTTCCCGTTTTTATTGTTTTTTGGAAAGAAATGCAATGTACGTATTTGAATGCCAGCGTTTTAACGCGCGCAGCGATTATCTGCGAAATAACGGAAGCGGAAGCCATGTGAAACAGCCCCCTGAAAAGGGTGAAACGAACATAAAAACAAAAAAAGAAAGGACGAACGGGAAAAAGGAAAAACAAACAAATGTCAACGAGAAAATTAATTACTTACTTAATTTTTTAAATTTATAAATTTAAATTTTTTATTATGAACAAAAAGTATTTAAGTGCAATCCTGTTTGGCGCCTTAATGCTGGGCTCGACAGGAACGTTCACGTCTTGTAAGGACTACGACGACGACATCAGCAACTTGCAGACGCAGATCGACAAGTTGGCGACCAAAGAGGATATGGAAGCTAAATTGTCGCAAATGCGGCTTGCCATTGATGCTGCAAAAGCTACCGCAGAAGATGCCTTGGCTAAAGCTGAAGCCGCTGGTAACAGTGAAGAAATTGACGCATTAAAAGCTAGAGTACAGGCCTTGGAAGATGCAGCGATTGATGTAGAAGCATTGAAAGCTGAAATCAAAGCGTCTGTAGATACTCAGCTGGACGGTTTTCGCACTGAAATGGCCGCATTGCTTGAAAAAGTGGAAGGTTTAGTTGGTAAATTAGCAGATATGGTAACTAGTGTAGAACTGGTTTACTCGTTTACATCTCCTAGTCAAAGTGCGAAACCTGAATTGAACTTTACTACAGCCTTGGAGCAAGACAATGTATTTGAAGAAGAGATTGCCAACGCTATTACTTTCAAAAAAGGAAATCAAAGACAAACTCCAAGTACATTTGTAATTCGTGTTTCACCGGCAAATGCCGTTTTGACTCCTGAAATGGTTTCATTGGTAAATAGCCAGGGTCAGAATTTGGACGACATGCTTACAGTAAAGAGCGTGAAGAAATACGAGGGATTACTGACCACCCGTGCAGCCGAAAATAGTGGATTGTGGGAAGTAGAAGTAGAATTAACTAAATATGATAAGGATGCATTTGCTGCAGCAACTTCTACAAAAGTTAATGGTACCGATAAACAAATTCTGTTTGCTGCTCAAATAAATAATACATTATCTACTGAAGAAACAGCTTCAAGATATGTTACATCTTCATATGATTTGACATTAGCATGGGCTGATTATACACCGGCAAGCACGTTGAATTACTTTGTAAACGATAAAAACGTTAAGGATATTAACAACCGTTATACATTTGCTTCTTGTTCATCTTTGCCCAATTATAACGGAACTGCAACTGCATATGATGAATTAACGTGGAAAAATAATAAGACAGCTGTTGCAGGTAACAAAGATAATACAACAAAAGATGCAAGCGATGACCGTCATGCAAAACAAGCATATCCTGCAGTACAAGGTGAAGATATTATTATCTCATTGTCTACAGTAGACGATGAAATTGCTTCTCCCGATAATATTCGCGGTATGTATGTAACATTGGATTATCAAGCAAACGCTGAAGAATCCGCACCGTCTGAATGGAATGCTTGGAATTCATACAAGTATACAGGATTGAACTCTGTAGTAGAAGGAACTGACCTGACCATTACTATCAACCCAGGTGAAGGTCAGTCTATTATTAACGATTTTATCGGTTTCCGTGTATATGCAGTTAACTATGACGGTACATTGGTTGATCCCGATGGTAAAGCGTTCTATGTAAAGGTTGGTAATCCTGCAGAAGACTGGAATGCTGTTAACACAGTGATAATTCCGGATGCAGATAATGCAACTAATCCTAACAATGAGAAGTCCATTGTAGAAACCCTTACTTCTTTGACAAAATTGAGCGCTCCTACCAAAGCAACATGGTTAGATGAGGAAGGCAATGCTCCTATCTTCCATGCTTACTTTGTAGATGCGAATAATAAAATATTGTATAGTACTGCTAATGCGACATCTTGGCCTGCGGATAATGACTTTACCAAGGTCGCTAAAGTATACACTGTACCGACATTTGATGGTTCAAAGGGAAAGACTTGGGCTGATATCAAAGACAACAAGGCTTACAACGGCACACTGACTATCTCTAACGCTGATGGCTTCGTATTGGCTACTATCAATATTAGCATGACTAAGCAATTGCCGACTGCACCAGAAGGCTTCTCTATCAAGACGAACCAACTGGATGATAAGGGTATTTACAATTGCTATTTGGTTCCGGACACTTGGACAGCTCCTTCTGCTACGAAGGGTACAATGGATATGGATCATGTATTCAATTGGGGAACTGGTCTGTCTTCTCAGTATATAATCAGCTTTGCTGAGGCTGCTGTGAACAACAATAAGGTCGTTGCCAATAATGTAGCAGGTAATAGCGATTTGGAGGTTGCAAAAGACTTCATCGATAACACTAAGCAACATGCTACTACTGTAGTTTACGACTTTGGTAAGATATCTTCCGAAGCAAAAGATGCACAAGGAAACATCACTAACTATCTGGTTGAAGTAGAAACATTCCCGACAGTGTTCAATTGTATCTATAATACTACCTATTCATGGCACTGGGCTACTATTGAAGAAATTGCTAAGGCTTATGGTAATGAATGGGCTGAAAAGAATGCTGACGGAACATATAAGTATACAGCTCCGTCTACCAACTTGGTTTATGGTACTAACCGCACATTTGGAACTCCGGAGACAGATACTCCGTTCAGTTTCGATGAAGTTATTTTGGGCGTTAGCTCAAGAGATGGACTTTACAGTGCATGGTTGTCTGAACCATATCTGCAGAGCCTGAAATTCAAGGAGGCTCATGTAATCTCTAAGGGTAACGGTGTTGTAGATGAATACTTCAAAGTAGTTCCTGCTGACGGTAATGGTGTTCTTTCATTCGAAGCTACTCAGACTTCTGTTGAGACGAATCCGACTGCTAATGTTCCTTCTACATTGAAGATGGTTTACACAGATATGTATGGTCACGAAGTAGTGATTGCATTGGATATGACTGTAATACCGCGTTGATTATAATGTGAAAGATGGTTTTATTATAACTATCTTAGGTAAATACTAATTAAAATAAAAAGGCTATCTCAGACTGAGATAGCCTTTTTATTTTAATCCGCCTTATTAGTGTTTTTACACAATATACATTTACACTACATATATTTTAGTGCACTATAAAATATATTGTGTAAATGGAAGAAAAAAAGAAAGGCTGCACCCACGGGCGCAGCCTTTCTAATATAAACTAATTATTAACTAATTAGTTTTGGGTAGTACGTTTCACTGTGCATTTGATTTCTGTATCAATATCGCCCCATTCGTAACTTACAGTTACAGGAATGATAACTTCGAATTCTTGAACGTTAGCGGTATTGTTCCAGTAATGCAATGTTCCATAATTTGTTCTCAAATTTGCCAATGTTGCAGATGCACTTGGTACGCCACTCGGTGTACCTGCTACATAATTGAAGCCGACTGCAGATGATACAGTGTTCAATAACGGCCACTGAGCTTCCGGTAAACCTGCATTATTTAAGTTCGTACGAATCTTATCGGTATCAACAGAGATATGACTCACACCGTAATAATTAAAGTAGCTCAGATAATCGTCTACGAATGCGCGGTCTCTCCAATCCTCTAATTTAACCAAATCAAGAACATAAGCCCATGCTTCAGGATCAGTAGCGTCAACACCATCAACGAAGTAGTCACGCTCACCACCTTCAACATCAACCGGACGCAAGAAAAGTGCATCAAAGGTCTTGTCCTCAATAGGTAGCAAGTTCGTACAGCTATTGAATGCTGCGACACCGATGTTTGCAGTCAATGTATTTTCCAGGTCATCATGCCCAACGTAGTTCAACAAGTCTTTAGCTGCAGCTGTTGATTGGTATGTCACGGCACCAGTAGTTTGATCTATTACTGCTATTTCGTTACCAGTTGCAACACTATTAGCGTACAATGTCGTATTGTTATATTCAACATTGGCAATTGCACTATATGCTTGATCATAGCTATCAGCTACGGTCGATTTAACTTTCAGCGTGTAAGTAGTTCCACTGTTACCTGTTACAGTCAAACCATCATTTGCTGCCGTGAAGTAGTAAATATAGGCCAACTTAGCATCTTGGAAATCTGTAAATGAAGTAGCTACACCGAACTTAGGAGCATTATCATCTACTACAGTTGTACCAAATGGATCAACAGCATGTCCTAATGTTACATTAACCTGGAATACATAATCAAGGTCATTGATAAATTCACAATCTGCTGTACCACCAATCGCAGTAGTTGTTCCAGGAACTTCCACATTCAGGTGAACTTCGTGAGTTCCCTGTCCTGTAGAGTTCTCAGCATACCAGTATTCTGCAATCTTGTTAGCGAGCTTACCTTGCGGATAGTGTAATGTTACAGAGATAGGAACATAAATTGGCTGTTTTGTATCACTGGTATTACCACCAACTTTACCAACATATCTTACGCATCTTACAATTGTTGTTTCGAATGCATTAGCCGGTCTGAAGGCTACAAAATCAGGTCGGTCGATAGTCCACTGCAGGCATGTAGTAGTCGGAGCTTCCAGATCTGCAACCTCTGCTATTTCGCCCAAAATCTCAGCTGTTGTAGCTTCAGTGAATGTATAAGCACCAGCCGATCCACTTCTTACGAATTGTATTGCATTACCAGCACCATCAACATCAAGTTTATACAAGGCGTCAAATGTCTCTTTTGATGTAGTAGCAGTCAGTCCTAACAATTCTGTTTGGATTTCATGCCATTTCAGGACATCATCTTGTGCGTTGCAGCTATAATACAAATCTTCTACATCGAAGTCGCTAGTCCACTTCGGCATGATATCTTCAACGATCAGGACTTTGATATAACCAATAGCAACGATTTCATTGTTTTCAGTATTTACCAGATCCACGCGCACCAGCGGTGTACGACCTACAGTTTCAATACCTTGTACTCCGCTTGGAGTTCCATCTGAAGATTTAACTCCACAAGGACGCAGATAAGTTACACCACCTTCTTCGCGCAACTGGCTATTATTGGACTCTGAAGTTGCGTTTGAACCGATTTTCAGTTCAATCAACGAGAATTTGTATGCCAAATTATATGCAGCCAGTTCATCTGTTGTATTCCAAACTTGGGGTTCTCCGTCCTTACCAAATGAAGAAGCTGAATTACTGGTCCAATGTGTTGCTACAAGTGCATTCAGGTTAAGACCTAAATCGTTATTATAAGCCACTTTTGCTGTTGGCTCCTGCTCAACTGCATCTGTTACGTTATAATACAAGTGAGAACCATTTGAAACGTTTGGTACGCTATGTTGATTTGCATTTGCAGTATAGTTCAGGCTACTGTTATTGGTTTGGTAAGCAAGCGCCTTTACCTTAATCTGTGATGAGTAAACGCCAGCATAATCTGAAGTTACTACCGTATCTGCGCTACCACTATTGTTCAATTTGGCCTGCAAAGCAACTGAAGTAATTTTGCTGTCTACGTTTGCTACATTATAATAGCCCTCGGCAGGATCCGTAACTGCGTCCCATGCTTGGTTCATGACTTCACGTCCTGTCATCTTGATGTCTACATACAGACGTCCGTTCTCCGGATTGTTTTCACGAGTGCTAAATCTTACTACCGGAGCAGCTTCTGCAGCTCTTGTAGATACGAAATCCTTGTCAGCACTAATCAAGCTCAAATTATTTTTGAAGTTGGCCACGATAGCTGAAGTCGGATTCATATGATAAGCATATGTCTGATACGGCTCGATGAATGAAGGATCAACCGCCAAATTTTGGTAATTATTTTCTGCTTCAGTTACCGTATACGTATTAGTGGAACCAGGAATTGTTCCACTTACAGGAGTTTTGTCAATAGTGATTGCGCGATAAGCAATCCATTTGTATTCCATTGACTCAACACCATCCATATAAATGGCGTTTTCATTTTCAACGTCAAATACCAATGATTTCAATTCTGAAGCCAACGGTACAACAACAGTAGTTGGTTCTCCGTTTGCGCCTAACACATTGCTAAGAATTAAATTTTGGTTTTCGGTATCCCATACGGCAGTGACGGTCCCGGTTGGCAGCCAGGTCGTGGTTGTTACTTCACGCGTTTCTGTTCCATCAGAATTTACTGTTACTTTTACCCAGTAACCTTCTTCTGCACCATCGGTTCCAGGGATATAATAAATAGATGTACCGGCTGTTCCACTTTCACCACGTGAAGGTTTACCCGTATCAACTCCATCAATAAACCAGTTTCCATTATCGCCAATAGTGACAACTGATCCATTTGTCCCATTTGTTCCATTTGTTACTTCAAAGCTACTTCCATTGCTTAAAGTAACCAATACGCCATTCTCTGTCTTTGTAACGTCAGTGATGACAGCACCATTTTGAATTTGCGTTTGAAGCTGGTTAACCAAAGTTTCTACGGCTTCAACACGCTCATTCAGACTATTGATGTCATCATCGTAGTCCTTACAAGATGTGAACGTTCCTGTCGTACCCAACATTAAGGCACTGAACAGGATCACACTTAGATACTTTTTGTTCATAATTAAAAACTTTAAATTTATAAATTTAAAAATTGGTAAATAATTGAGTTTCTCATATTTAATCGTTTAGTTTTTGCCGAACCCTCCTGTTATTTGTAATTTGTTTTACACATGTTGCATCAAAGGCTTCCTTCCGTTATTTCGCAGATAACGGATTAGTAATTCTATTCTACTGTATATGAGTTATTTATTGATATATATTTAGGAAAAATTCAATCATAATGATTCTATTCGATTTCGATTCTATTTTTACGGGCATGGCCATAACACTACCTGCTCCGCACTTGCTCCAAATAAAAGTACCCCAACACGGAGTTGATACGGAGCAAGTACGGAGCAGATACGGAGTAAGTCACCCAATTGTAATATTTTGCAGGCGTTTGCATTCCTCCGATCATCGCTTGACGAAAGCTATAATCTGTTTGTTTGCCTCGTCTATCCGTTCATCCTGGAATGGTTTCAGATAAGTTTCCGTCACAGCTATTGACGAATGCCCCATTGCCTCCGAGATAATACCCGGATGGATTTCGCAATGATAGGCCAAAGTAGCCCAGCTATGACGGGCTGCATAGGTACTCAGATGCGCACCGATCCCCAAATAACGGCCTAGTTCCACCAATTTGTAATTGAAAAAGCGAAGAGCAGACTGATATTCCCGATAAGCCTTTTCCTGATCTTCCCAATTACCGATAATAGAAAATAAATAAGGCGACCTGCGATCCCTGTTTTCTATTTCCACCATCAATCGGATAGCTTCAGGGGGTAACACAACCGTCAGCAGCCGTCCCGTCTTCTTTCTTCTATAAACCAGCACATTCCCACAAAGATCCGTTTTGCGCAGAAAAGCCAGGTCGACAAACGGCAAGCCACGCAACAGGAACATAAGAGCAAATATCACCCCCGCCTTACGCACATCCGGCGAAATACAGTCATCCACTCCATCATCAATCCAAGCCAGCAGACGTTTAAGATCCGACGTATCCAAAGCACGCTTGATGTTGGTTCGTGCCCCTGTATGAACATGCTCAAACAAACGAGGCACGTAGGGTACACGTCCGATATCCACACAACGGTTATAAGCCGAACGGAGCGAACGCATATAAGTGGCAACGGTGTTCCAACTGCAATCGCGTTTTCGCAAATACTGTTCGAAGTGCTTCAACACCACAGGCGACAAATCCTTGAGCCTGAAACGGGGATTGCCACTGAAAGCGAGGAAAGCGTTCAGGGAAGACTGGTAAATGTGGGCGCTCCCCCACCTCTCATTATTACGGAAATCTTCTATGATTGCCGCAAAAACGCCTTTTAAAACAATTTGTTTCATCTTCTAAAAAGTTTTTTTCGAAAATCTTTAGTATTATAACTTTTTTCGCCATATTTGCATCGATTTATGGTTAATTTTTAATTTGAGGTAAAATGAAAACAATGAGTAATTTAATGCTGGCGGTCCTGTTGCTTTGGGCTACAGGCATTTCCGCCCAGCAGACGAGTGGAGAAACTTCACAGCGTCGCATCAAGGAAGAGGGAAAGACGGTTTTCGACCCCTACTTCTTTATGCAAGTTCAAGGTGGTGTAGCCCATACGGTCGGTGAAGGCGAATTCGGCGACCTCCTTTCACCCGCCGCAGCCCTGTATGCGGGCTATAAGTTCAATCCCTGGCTGGGAGTACGTGCCGGACTGAGCGGCTGGCAGGCCAAAGGCGCATGGACTTCTCCCTACACCACTTACAAGTACAACTACTTGCAAGGAAATGTAGACGCCATGTTCGACCTTTGCAACCTGTTCGGGAAATTCAACCCCAAACGAGTAGTCAACCCCTACCTCTTTGTCGGAGTGGGTGTCAACGGCGCATTCAACAACGACGAGGCAGTCGCCCTCAGCGCGCAAGGCTATAACATGGGCAACCTGTGGGACGGCAGCAAGGTGTTCGTAGCCGGCCGGTTGGGCCTGGGACTGGATTTCCGTCTGTGCGACAGGGTCAACTTCAACATCGAAGCCAACGGTAATGTCCTTTCAGACAAGTTCAACTCCAAGAAGGCTGGAAACGCCGACTGGCAGTTCAACCTGATGGCAGGCTTCACCATCAAGTTCGGGAAGGGATACACGAAGACCGAACCGGTATACTACGAGCCGGAACCCCGACGCGAACCGCAACCCGTAGTCGAGAAGAAACCCGAACCGAAACCCGCGGTAGTTGAAGAAAAGAAGGTCGTAGCAGAACCGATCCGCAAGGACATCTTCTTCGCCCTGAATTCGGCAGACATCCGCCCGTCCGAAGAACAGAAGATCGATGACTTGGCCCGCTACCTGAACGAAAACAAGGAAGCCAAGGTTGTCATCAGCGGTTATGCCGACGTAAAAACCGGAAACGAGAATATAAACCTCCGCATTTCGGAGAAGCGCGCCAAAGCGACAGCCGAAGCCCTGAAAGCCAAAGGCATCTCCGGAGACCGGATACAGGTAGAGTTCAAGGGCGACTCAGAGCAGCCTTTTGAAATTAACGAGCAAAACCGTGTCGCCATTTGTGTAACACAACAATAACGAATGATAGCAGATAGCAGCCTTATTTATATGAGAGATTGCGTAAACGAACAGAGATGGTTCAAAAAGCGTAGTTTTTATAAAAAAAGGAGATAATTATTTGCACAGTTTTGCAAAAAACCGTATGTTTGCACGACTTTTAATCCGTTATCTGCGAAATAACGGATTAAAAGTCCTAGCAACTAGACTGAAAAATACATGATAATAACTTACAAAAAGCTTAAACAGGAACAAGGCAGATAGAAAAGAAAAGGACTGGAATTAAATGAGAAACTCAATTACTTACTTAATTTTTTAAATTTATAAATTTAAATTTTTTATTATGAACAAAAAGTATTTAAGTGTGATCCTGTTCGGAGCCTTAATGCTGGGCACGACAGGGACGTTTACGTCTTGTAAGGACTACGACGATGACATCACCAACTTGCAGGAACAAATCACTGCAAACGCTGATGCCATCGAGGCATTACAAGCACAAATCGCTGCAGGTAAATGGATTACCTCCATTAGTGCAATCGAAGGCGGCTTTACTGTAACATTCTCCGATGGACAAACGTTCAACATCGTAAATGGTGCTGATGGTGCTGCTGGTGCTGATGGCACGGAATGGACTATCGGTGAAGACGGTTATTGGTACAAAGATGGCGAAAAGACCGAATACAAAGCTGCTATCAGCGATGAGACTAACAAGGTGGTTGTACCGACCATTAAGGATGGTTATTGGTATTTGGTTGATGAAGAAACCGGTGAATTGGTTGCCACTGAATACAAGGCCAACGGTGCTGCTTATGCAGTCGCTGAAGCCAACGGCGGATATACCATCTACATGCCTAACGAAGACGGTACTGAAGTAGAAGAAATCTATGTACCGGGTGCTGCAGGCTCTATTTCAAGTATGACAACGCAATTGTCAGATAAAGATGGTGATAAATCTTTTACTGTAAAAGCCTTCACTTTCGATTTGGACGAAAAGGATAGAACAGCTTGGAAAAACCTGACGGGTAAGGACGCTACAACAAACAAATATATCCTTGCTTCTGCTGATGAAATCGGTTTGCGTATCAATCCGGTAAATGTAGATGCTTCTGAAATCGAATTCTCGCTTTACAACAGCAAAAATGAAGTTTTGCCTTATGTAACTTTGCTGCCTACAGAATACAAAGAATATGTAACTGTAACTAAAGCTGCATACGGAAATGGACTTTACACTTTGGCTATGGAGAAAGCTGAAGCAAAAGATGATGATGCTTTAAAAACATTGACTAATTTGTTGACAACGACAACAGGCGGAAGTATTGCATATGCAGTCAGTGCTACTACAGCTTGCAGGGCAGAATATAATATTCCTGTGACAAAAACAGATGAGACTGCAAACCTTGATGGCATTAAAGTAAATGAAGATCCATTTACCGTGGATACAGATTACGCAACGGATGGAAATGAATCAACTGTTGACTCTAAGGCTACAAACGTTGTATCTGTAGGTGCGCCGAGTGATTTGTACGACATGTGGTTGTCTGTTGAAAATGAAGATAAGAATCTGTTTGATATCGTTTTCGATCAAGAGAAACATACATTTGTAGTAAATGCCGACCCGGATGTCATCACCAAGTCTTACTTTGATCTGACAATTACAACAATTGACAACAGTGGTGAATATTCAGAAACAGTAGTAAGAATCAAAGTTTCCAGCAAGATTGCGGCTGATCCTACTTACGATAAGATACCGCATACGATTGTTGCCAATAAGGCAGACGGAACAGATGCCAACTATTTCACTGCCCAAATGTCTATCATGACTGAAGCCTTAGGCTCTCAACTGGATGCTTGGAAGAAGAATTTGACAGATGCATCTGTTGCCTTCTATACTGATGCTGAATGTACTAAAGGTGAAGTAGCAGAAAGTGGAAGTGGTATTACTTTGACATTCATCTCTGCTGACGGCAAGACAACTTATACTGGAAATAATATCAAGAATGCATCTTTGATGAAGTTCTATGTAACCAACGCTACTGCATCTACTAAGTTTGTTGTGGATAAGGTTTACTATGCAAAAGTTACATTCACCGGTGCACAAGGCGAGCTGAACTCTATCGTTATTCCGTTTGAATTCAAGATCCCGGCATTGTCTACAATGTTCGAACAGAAGTCGGCTTATGTAGTAGATGGCATAATCAATGCTTACTTCGATGACACAGCAAATGAGAGCACCGCAGTTGAATTCAATAAATATTTCTCTAAGTTTGTTGATGATGCTATAGTAAGTTTGGTTGCAGACGAGAAGATTAATAACAAGTTGACAAATACCTTGTTCCAATTCTCTACAACAACGACATTCGATAAAGCAACAATTGACTTGATTAGTGGTAAGTCTGCTACCGGTGCTGGACAGAATGGTTATGGTCAGGCAGTGACAATCAATGCAACAAAATCCAATTACGAAGGCTGGATATACCAAACTAAGGGTGACAATACTTACTCATTCAAGATTCGTCTGATGAGCCCGATTTACGAAGGTACAGTAGTTCCTGCTGCAGGCAGCACAATCACTATCAGCGCTAACGATCTTGTTAACGGTGCTTTGATTACTGATGCTGATATTATTGGTAAGGACTACAACGGTAATACTTACACTGTAGTACCTGATAAAGTAAATGGAGATACTCCTGCTTGGGCTAATCCTCAAATCGGCAACGTATCTGTAGACAAGGATAAAGACGCGTACATCAAGAACGTAGAAACTGTTGCAGCTACTCAGGATGACAACGGTAAGACCGTAAACGGCGGCTTCAGGCTGTTCGGTGAGTCTATCTCTAACACAGTAACTGTTGATATGCCTGTAAGTGTTAAGGATGCTTGGGGCTATATCAGAACTGTAAATGTTTCTGTAACGATTACGAAGAACTAATTATCTAATAAGGTAATATGATAGAATGGAGGGTACGCTTGTTGCGTACCCTCTTTTTTTATTTCTCATTGTTCAACTCATCACGCAAGCTTGTTCTGATTACCGCTTCCATTTTCCCCTAACTGCCCAAACATTTTTCCCCAACTGGAGAAAACGTTTTTCCTGACTGGAGAAAAAAACGAGTAAAATCCAGCAGCTAAATCCACAGTCTGCCACAACCCGTGCGAGTCAGTATAACAACTTAAATTCCTCAATTCTCCATCTGTGCATACTGAAATACAGAATTATCCGCAACCGATATTTTGAAATGCCGAACCGTTTGTGTACCTTTGCATCAAAGAAAGAGGAAACATGAGAATTGTGTCGCATAAAAAGTTGAAAGAATTCTATGAAACCAAAGGGAGAGAAGACTCTCGGGTTGCCCTCGAACGGTGGTATGATATCACAGAAAAAGCATCCTGGAAGAATCTTTCGGAAATCAAAGTAGATTTTCCTGCAACGGATTATGTAGGCAACCAGCATTATGTATTCAACATCAAAGGAAACAACTACAGGCTGGTTGTAGTGGTGAAGTTTACAATCGGGTACATATTTATCCGAAAGGTTTGCACGCATGAAGAGTATGATATGTTGGATTGTTCAACCATTTAAAAGGAAACGATATGAGCAAGATTACCAAGGAACAATATGAATTTGCGGCGGCAAGAGTGGAGGAGCTCTTACCGATAGTCGATGACAACACGCCAGCCAACGACAGAAATGCCGTAGAACTCAGCATGATGTCCGACATAGTGATTGCTTACGAGAAAGAGCATTATCCGATAGAAAAACCGACGGTAGCGGAGCTCATAGAACTTTCTCTGGAAGAGAAGGGGATGACGCAAAAACAGCTTGCCAACGAAATCGGCATCAGCCCCTCCCGTATAAACGACTATATATCGGGCCGTTCGGAACCGACGCTGCGAATTGCAAGGCTTCTTTGCCGCATATTGAATATACAGCCCTCTGCCATGCTGGGCATTTAAGAAGCACGTGAAGGATAGACGCCAAAGTCCATAGTTACGCCGCTAAAGTTGATGTTTAGCGCGCTAAAGTTGACAGTTACGGAGCCCATGTGGACAATGGCAGAAATGAAACAGGCTGGTTTATGATTGTTTTACCATCGCATATTGGTCAATCATTGATAGACAGATATATATTATAAATCCATTCCGAAAATCCGCGATTTGAGAGGAAGAGAATTTGCCGATTGGAAATGTAAACAGCCTTTTCTCCTTTTTGGCTTCTATTACGAAGATTATTTACATCAAGAATTGATGCGTTGGGCGCCTGCTTCTCCAGGAGCTACATGCGGGAAACAAAAAAGCGGCCCTGTCAGCCGCTTTTTCTATTTGAACCAGAGGATATCTTATTTTGCAATCATGATGACCACACGGTTCCAGTCGTTCGTCGGGAACAGCTGTATGCGGGCTCCTTTGCTCTCCACAGTCAGGCGGTCGCGACTGATGCCGTAGCGGTTGACCAGTTCGTTGGCCACGTTCGCGGCACGCTTGGCTGCCAGTTCGTCATTGATCTTGTCCGTCCCTGTACCCTTGTCCGCATAGCCGGTGACGGTGGCCTTCGATTCGGGATACTGCTTCATGTAGTCGGCGATGGCCAGGATATTGATCTGCTGGTCTTCGGTGATGGCCGTCTTGGCCAGGCCGAAAGCCACGTGGCTCTTGATGCCCGGAGTCGTCTCCTCCACTTCGGGGCAGGGCTCCGGTTCGGGACATTTGTGCTCCTCGATTTGCCCCTTGAGCTCGTTGATCTTGTCGTTGAGCGACTTGACGTAGGCGTCGCTGTATTTGGCGTTCTTGTTCTTGTAGACCACCGGCTTGCACTCGGGGCATTTCCAGTTGAAACCGGTGCCGAATTTGTAGGTGATGCCTACCAGCACATTATAGTAGGAGTCGAAGTTGTGGTCGTCCTTGCGGTTCCAGCGGTCGGATACGCCGTTGGCCAGCGCCTCCACATTGAAGTCGAAAGCCTTGCTCAGGCGGAAGCTGGCCTGAAGTCCCAGACGGCCCATGAAGCTGCTGGCGCCTTCGTCGAAAGTCTGGTTGTAGCCCACGCCGACGATGAGGCGGGTGTTGAAGAAGCGTTCGGGGTTCTTCCCGCAGAACAGGGTGCTCAGGTTGAGCAGTCCGTCTACCGTGGCGGCACCGTAATAGAAGCCGTAGGCGGGACGCCTGTTCCCGTTATCCCCTCTTCCGTTCCAGCCGCTGATGGCCAGGCGGGCTCCCAGCGTGGGATTGAAATACTTGCCGACCGCAATCTGTCCCGCAGGCGCCAGCAGTTTGCCGATGCCGGCATCCCCCAACGAGTAGGACGCCCCCAGCTGTCCCTGGACGAACCAGTTGTTCTCGGTCTCTTGTGCGCGCGCACCCATGCCCAGGCAGAGCGTCAGGGTGGCGATAATGACATGTTTCGTTCTCATAATCCTTGAATGTTTTTATTAGGTTGTCAATCGTTCTTTTGTTCCATGAAATTCTCCCCAGCCTGTTCCTTGATCCTGGCGAGCCCCTCGGGCGTCAGCCGGGTGCTGTAGCTGCGGCAGATATAGGGGCCTATGCAGTTGTTCCTGTTCTGCAGGATGAAGCCTTCCAGCAGTTCGCTGAAGCCGGCCCGCAGCTCTTCGGGCGTTTTGTCCTGCCGCATCTTCCGCATGTCGTCGCTGTAGCGGTCCACGGCCAGGAGGAAGTCCTGGGCGACATCGTTCAGGGGCGTCCCCGAGGTGTAGACCACCTCCCCAAGCACCACCCTGATCCGGCCTTTCTCGGCCACGACGGGGAGCGTGATGGGAAAAAGATCATCGGGCGTGGCCTTCAGTTTCAGCAGGTAGACATCCTGGGCAAGCCCGTCCAGATCGAAGCTGAACGAGGAATGGCTGACCGTGGTGCTGTCCACCGCAGTCTGGCCGTAGGTCTCACACAGATAGACCGTCTTCCCTTCATAGGCCTTGTCGCGGACGGTTCCATCGATTCGGCAGCCCGTACCGGATGAGCACGAAGCCAGGCAGGCTGCCAGAGAAGTCACCAGGCATAGGATAGACAGTGGGAAATAAGTGTTTCTTTTATTCATGTCCTTTCAGTTGAAAAAAGGCCGTCCGGCTAAAAACGCTTTAGCGGAACGGCCTTTTCAGTTAGTTTATTTAGCGCAAAACGGATCTGCGTCAGAATCTTATACCCAGCTTCAGCACGGCCATATCAAAGAGCTTGATATTGTGGTGCGATGCGTTGTACTTGTCGAAACCCTTGGGGCAGATCTGGATGACATCGTAGCGGTAGGCCACGGGCTGCATCTGGAAGCCCAGTACCAAACCCGGAGCGAGGCTGTATTCGATGCCTGCCACTGCGGCTGCCTTGATGCCGAACATCTGGCCGGCACGACTGCCGGAAAGGTAGACTTGGGTAGGAAGGCCTGAGCCCACTTCGTCGTCGCCTTCGTCCTCTCCGTCGGCGTAGGTTTCACCTGTATAAGGTTCACTTGTCTCAATACGTGCCATCTGGAAACCCAGAGCGGCACCCAAATAGGGGTGGATGCGAGGATTGCTCACCTTGAAGTAGCGGTTCGAACCGACTCCCACATACCAGTTGTTGGTGGCCTGCGCGTTGATGTACGACTGCGCGGGGATGATCATGTCGGGTACGGTGGTCTCACCTTCCACATAATCCTTCTTCGGCGTCAGGTTGATATCCATGCTGAACTGCAGGTTGATGTCCCAGCAGTCGGACAGGAAATACTTGCCTTCGAAACCGATGATGTTGGTCAGGCTGTTGTTGTTCAGACCGTCGATATTCAGGTACGTGTTCAGGTCCCCCGATTCCAAGCTACTTCCGTTGGGAAGTCCCACTTCACCTTTTGTGTTGGTAAACTGAGGAAGCAGGTAGGTGGTGTTCTCGTTGTAGAACTTGTTGCCACCTCCCAGGAACATGGACACCTGCCACTGACCTTTTTGGGGAGCAAAAATCACACCTTCACCATTGCTGCTGGCTGTCTGCGCCAGCAGGGGCGCAGACAGGGTAGCAAGCAAAAGTAATGTGCAAAGTTTTTTGATCATTGTCAATCTCGTTTAATCTTTAGTTATGCAGCGGAAGCGCTCTTGTAGAGCAGATCCATCATCTCTTCCAGCTTGTCGTTCCAGTAGTTGAATTCTTCAACAGCATTCTCATAGTCAGCCTTGGCACGATCCAATTCTTCCTTAGCCCAGTCAATAATATACTGTTCGCTCAGATTACCTTCGTTGAAGAGCTCAATCATCTTTTCTGCTTCCAGAACGGCTTTTTGTGCATTCTCAACAGTCAAGTAAAGACCTGTTGATGCAGTGCCGTCGACACCCTTCTTATCTCCGATTTCGGTCTTCAAAGTAGTGATCAAAGATTCAAATTCCGCCACGTCGTCATTGTTGGTGATAGCAGTCAGCATGTCTTCGATGTCATCCTTGTAATCTGAGTCGACGTCAAGTTTCAGCTCTGCAATAGGAACAACTACCTTTTCAGTTACAGTCTCCTGACCTTCAGTTACAGCATCCAATTTAGCCTTGCAGGTTTCTTCGTATTTAGTCTTGGCATCAGAAAGTGTCTTCGACCATTCTGCCAGTTGTTCAAGAACAGCGTCGAACTCATCGTCCAGGTTGACTTTCTTAAGAGCTTCGTTATACTCCTCAACAGCAACCAGATACTGAGTGTACAGACCTGCAGCTGTCACGTCATTCTTCAATACATAAGCATCCGTAGGCATTACTCGATAAGTGTTGCCTTCTGCATCCTGATATGCAGCGCCGAATGCGGTTCGTGCAGCTGTAGCAAGAGCATCTGCCAAATCAACTGTTACAAATGTTACCGTTCCAAGGAAGTCATCTACTGGAGTAGCAGTATCAATAGCTTCTTTGAATTTGTCAGCACTCGCAATTGCGGCATCGATAGTCGTTTTATTAGCAAATGTCTGGCCATAGCCTAACATTTTGCTATAAATCGTCTTGAATTTGGTATAGGCAGTAGTAATAACTGTTTTATCATTATCTTTATCAGCATCGCTAACTGTTGTAATTTGAGCGTTCAGAGAAGCTACATCTTCATTAAATGTTGCCTTGTCATAAGAATTACCAGATGCGAGATCGGAAACGGCCTTCTTCCAAGCTGTAATAGCCTCATCTGAATATTTCTTGGCGTCTTCCATCGTCTTCTTTGCAGTAGCCAAATTTTCTTCAGCCCATGCAGGAATATTAGGATCTACGCCATTCTTAGCCTTCGTTACATCTGTAATTGCGCCAGCGATAGCTTTTGCAGTATTGTCATAACCATTAGAACCATCGAATACAAAGTTGTAGTCCAGCATGCCTAAATAGTCAGTAAGATTTCCTTCGCCATCTTTATCTTTGTAACCACCAAGAATAGCTGTGTTAAAGTTCTTAATACTTAACTTTCCATCTGCATATTCAAGAATTGATGTATTAGCATTAGTTGTCAGACTGATATAGTCTTGAATAGCTGCAGAAACTTCAAATGCGTTCGGGTTGGAGGTCGCAACCTTGCTTGCTTGAATTCGTTGAACGGCTTGGATAGCAGCCTTCAATTCAGCGATTGAATGATTTTCTTCGTAAGCAATGATTTTAGCTTCCTCTGTCTTTTTGTCGGCAATCACTGCGTCAACAGAATCCAGTTTGTTTTGGAATTCCGTTCTCAATGCCTGCCATGCTGCATAATTTTCGTCAGCTTCCAAAGCTTCCAAAGCCTGTAACTTCAAATTCAATTTGTTGGTTGCCTTGGCTTCATTAGCTTCAGCTACAGCCAATGCTTCTTTCAAAGTCGCTTCATTGAGATAGTTATCAGGATCCGTTACAGCTGTTTTGTAGGTGTCATAGGCTGTCTTCAAATCATTCTGAGCTGTGTCCATAGCTGTTTTAGCAGCAGCCAACTTATCCTTTACATTTTTTAATTCCTTCAACTCTGCATCACTCAGGTAATCTTTAGACAATTCCAATGCTGCCATAGCATCATCGTATGCTTTTTGAGCCTCGGCCAGTGACTGCTTGGCACTTAAAAGCTCTTCTTCCCAAGCAAGACGGTTGCGTTCCAATTCGGCATTGATTCTTTCCAACTCAGCTTGTGCTTCTGCGATTGCTGTTGCAGTTTGAGCTTCCTGCAATTTTACTGTCAGTTCCAGTTCCTGGTTTTGCAGTTCTTTTTCTTTGTTTACCAGTTCTTGATACTGTACCAACGCTTGCAACTGAGCTGTTTGAGCCTGCACATAAGCTGCATTCGCTTGCTCTACGGCAGCTTTGGCCTTCAGCAATTCAGCTTTCGCGCCGCGGAGCTCTTCGATACCTGCAGGTTCATCGTTGTCGATACATCCGGTGAACGTTCCTGCTGTGCCCAGCATTAAGGCGCCAAACAGGACTACACTTAAATACTTCTTGTTCATAATACAAAAAATTAAATTTATAAATTTAAAAAATTAAGTAAGTAATAGAGTTTCTCATTTTTAATTTGCTTTTTGCTTTTCTGTTTTTCTTTTCCTTTTTTGCTCTTTCCAGTTTGATTAATAGTTCTTTTTATTTTGAGTCAATATGAGTTTCTATGTTGTTTTCTACTGTTCTCGTCTGCTTCTTGTTAAATTATTTTCATTCTTTTTTATCTAGTAATGCCAACCTTTTCTTCCGTTATTTCGCAGATAATTTCCAAAAGCCATAAATCACACATATACAGACTTTTAATCAAAGAACGCTTTTAAAACTGTGACAAAAAGCAATAAAAAGATGAGTAAGATGAAGAGAAAAAACAATAAAAGAAGGAGTATCTTCAAAAAAAAGAAAATGTTTTACTAAACTTGTCTGTTCGACTGGATAGAGGAAACAAAAAAAAGAGAATGCACCGTTACCGATACATTCTCTTTTCTAAAAGTTTCAGACAGAGTTTCCGATTTACTTCTGACGAATATAAATATTGATAGGCGTGCCCGTCAGATTCCACTTCTCGCGCATCTTGTTCTCTAAAAAGCGGCGATAGGGTTCCTTCACATACTGAGGCAGGTTGGCAAAATAAACAAATGATGGAACCTGCGTATTGGGCAGCTGAGTGATGTACTTGATTTTAATATACTTCCCTTTGTTCGAAGGAGGCGGATAGGCCTCGATGAGCGGAAGCATCTCCTCGTTTAGCCGCGCGGTAGGAATACGGGTTGTACGGTTAATGTAAACGCTACGTGCTTCTTCCAACACCTTCAGGATACGCTGCTTGGTAAGCGCCGAAGCGAAAATAATGGGAAAATCAACAAAGGGAGCAAAACGGTTTCGGATGGCTTCTTCAAAAGTCTTCATCACTTTGACAGTCTTGTCCTCTACCAAATCCCACTTGTTTACCACAACGACCAACCCCTTGGAATTTTTCTGAATCAGCGAAAAGATGTTCAAATCCTGGCTCTCAACGCCACGAGTGGCGTCAAGCATCAAGATACAAACATCCGAATTTTCTATGGAACGGATAGAACGGATGACGGAGTAATACTCCAAATCTTCGTTCACCTTGTTTTTCTTACGAATACCGGCCGTATCCACCAAATAGAAATCGAACCCGAACTTGTTGTAACGAGTATAAATAGAGTCACGCGTCGTTCCGGCAATTTCCGTCACGATGTTGCGTTCCTCTCCGATGAAAGCATTTACGATAGACGATTTACCGGCATTCGGACGACCAACGACAGCAAAACGAGGAATATCCTCGTCCAGGATTTCCGCCGAGTCCTTCTTGAACTTGCTCACGATCAGATCCATCATGTCGCCCGTACCGCTTCCGGTCATAGCTGAAATACAATAAGGATCACCCAAACCCAGACTGTAGAACTCGGGGGCATTATACTGCAATTCGTTGTTATCGGTCTTGTTGGCTATCAGCAACACAGGCTTCTTGGTACGACGGAGGATAGAAGCCACCTCCATATCCAAGTCGGTCACTCCGTTCATTACATCCACCACAAACAGGATAACATCCGCCTCGTCCACAGCCATCAATACCTGTTTACGGATCTCCTCCTCGAAAATATCGTCAGAGTTTACCACCCAGCCGCCTGTATCTACCACCGAAAACTCACGTCCCAGCCACTCAGCTTTACCATACTGACGGTCACGCGTAGTCCCCGCTTCTTCGTTCACAATCGCCTGTCGGGTTTTCGTCAAGCGATTAAATAGCGTAGACTTTCCCACATTGGGGCGTCCTACAATTGCAACTAAATTTCCCATAGTTCTTTATCTTTCGTTCATTTTGCGACTCTCACAGCCGCCTGTTCATTCTTTTAATCAAGTTGATACCCAAAATTGCGCAGCTCTTTGTCTGAATTGCGCCAATCCTTATCTACTTTCACAAATGTCTCCAGGAAAATGGTCTTCCCAAAGAACTTCTCCAGATCGCGCCTTGCTTCCGAAGCAACCTTCTTCAATGCCCGTCCCTGTTTACCGATGATAATGCCTTTCTGCGAATCACGCTCCACGTAAATGACCGCATGAATATGAATCTTCTTGGCATCCTCCTTGAACTGTTCCACGACTACCTCTACAGAATAAGGGATTTCCTTATCATAGTAAAGCAAGATCTTCTCACGAATGATCTCATTGACAAAGAAACGGGCAGGTCTGTCTGTCCACTGGTCCTTATCAAAATAAGGAGGCGAATCGGGCAAAAGCTCCTTGACACGCTTCATTACATAGTCCACATTGAACTTAGTTGCTGCTGAGATAGGAATAATCTCCGCCATAGGCAACAACTCTTTCCAAGCTTCCACCAGTTCCACCAGTTTTTCCTGATTAGTGAGGTCGATCTTATTAATAAGCACAAGGACCGGTACATTCAGTTTGCTGACTTTTTCTACAAAATCGTTGTGCTTGTCTGGCGTCTCAACCACATCCGTGACATAAAGCAGAATGTCTGCATCTGCCAAAGCCGACGTAGAAAAATTCAACATAGATTCCTGTAGCTTATACGAAGGCTTCAGCACACCAGGCGTATCCGAAAACACGATCTGCATCTCGTCCGTATTATAAATTCCCATAATACGATGACGAGTAGTCTGTGCCTTAAAAGTAGCAATTGAAATCCGTTCGCCCACCAGCGCATTCATCAATGTCGATTTTCCGACATTCGGATTTCCGACAATATTCACAAAACCGGCCTTATGCATAACCAATCATATTAAAACTGTGAAAAAAAAACGCATCGAATTCATTAAAATAAGATGCGTTTTTAATTATAATATCAGTGAGGTCTTACTGTTCTTTCTTTCCGTCGTACCCCCACTTCACGTAAACGGCACCCCATGTAAAACCAGCACCGAATGCCGTGAAAATCAGGTTGTCCCCCTTTTTCAGCTTGTCTTCAAAATCCCAAACACACAATGGAAGCGTTCCGGCACTCGTGTTGCCATAACGCTGGATGTTGATCATCACTTTCTCATGAGGAACTTCCAAACGGTTAGCTACCGCATCAATGATGCGCAGATTTGCCTGATGAGGAATAACCCAATCGATGTTGTCCTTATTCAATCCATTTCTAGCGGCAATTTCAGCACTAACATCCGACATATTCGATACGGCATATTTGAACACCGTACGACCTTTCTGATAAATATAGTGCATATGATTGTCTATCGTAAAATAGGAAGGAGGACATACGGAACCACCCGCTTTCATGTGAAGGAACGGAAGCCCCTTACCATCTGTACGCAAGATAGAATCCAGAATACCATATTCTTCCGTGGTAGGCTCTATCATAAACGCTGCAGCACCGTCACCAAAAATAGGACATGTAGCACGGTCTGTATAATTCACCATCGACGACATCTTATCTGCCCCTACAATGATAACTTTTTTATATCTCCCGGAACGGACAAAGTTGGCCGCAGTTTCCAGTGCATACAGGAAACCACTACATGCAGCCTGCAAATCGAAGGCAAAAGCATTCTTCAAGCGCAACTTATCACACAAAATAGAAGCCGTTGAAGGGAAATGATAGTCAGGGGTCGTAGTAGCAACAATCACCAAATCAATATCATCGGGATTAGAGCCAGTACGCTGCATCAGCTGTTTAGCAGCTTTACGAGCCATATAGGAACTACCCAATCCTTCTTCGTTGAGAATTCGTCTCTCTTTGACACCGATTCGGGTCATAATCCATTCATCATTGGTATCCACCATGCGAGATATCTCGTCATTCGTCAAGATATAATCAGGGACATAACCGCCGACTCCTGTAATTACTGCATTTATTTTTTCCATCAAATTTCAAAACTAAGTAAACACTCAAAAAAGGTAATCTAAAAAGTTCTGCCTTTTCTCCAAAAGCAAAGCTTTTCAGACACCTATTCAAGCAGAAACCTGCTGTGCGCCAATTAAACGGCAGCTTCCTTCTCTATAGCAAGTTTTCCTCTGTAATAGCCACATGCACCACATACGGTGTGATATACATGCCATTCACCACAATTCGGACAAATAGCCAATGTAGGAGCTACCGCCTTATCATGAGTTCTTCTCTTTGCAGTTCTTGTCTTTGACTGTCTTCTCTTAGGATGTGCCATTTTCTTAAAACTTTAATTGTTATCTAATATTTTCTTTAATTCATTCCAACGAGGGTCAACCGGTGTTTCTCTATCATCCTCAACCGACATATCATCTGTATCGGAAAACATTTCATCATCATCTGTAGTTGTCCGCAAATGCTTACTTAGTTTTCCACTCATTTCCTTGTTACACTTTCCGGGAGCATGTACATGCTTCATCGGAATAGCCAATGCAACAAACTCATACATAAACCAAGCCACATTTATTGCACCTTCCACTTCGGGAATAACAATCAAGTTGTCACCTTCCTCAGCATATTCTACACCCAATTTGACCACGAGTTTATCTGCAGAGGTAATCGAAATTTCCATATCGTCCAAACACCTGTCACATGGAACTAAAACAATCCCTTCCGTCTGAAAGCTCAGCTCATAGGCGAGAGAAGTACGCTTCACAACCAATGCCACATGCACCTTACCCTTCTGAACTTCAGGACCATCGATGTCTGCAAAGAATTGGTTGTCAAGTAGAAAATCATACTGACAGACATCAGTATGCATACCCTTCAAATCTATTTTATACTTTTCAAACTTTCCCACGTCTATTCATTTCAAAGCTGCCAATCACTAGCAGATATAATTCGGGCGACAAAGATACAAAAAAATATCCGCATTGCACAGGTCTGAACAAAAAATATGCCCTTTTTATTAGTTTTTATCATTAAAAGTCCAATCCAACAGCGCTTTATCCCCCAAATAGTTTTGCATCCACAAGAATGCACTTTCAGAAGATGTAACGAAGCACTTCATGAGGGTGCAACGAAGCACTGCGTGAGGGTGTGACGAAGCA
>CAYQOV010000032.1:0-32347 GCA_964419245.1 uncultured Bacteroides sp.
CAACTGACAATAGCGAAAATGGCATCGGCCAAACCAATCCCCGGCGATACTTCCACCGAACCGGTTATCACATGAATTTCTGCCTTCACCTGTTGTTCCTTCAGATAGCGGGACAAGATGCCAGGATAGGACGTCGCAATTTTCTTTCCTTCAAACCACTGCACACCTGTATATTCGATATCTTTCGGCATGGCCAGTGACAATCGGCACTTGCTGAACCCCAATCGTTTTACAATCTCTGCATCTTCAGCTCGTTCTACAAACTCGTTTTCACCGACAATACCAATATCCGCCACTCCCGTAGCCACCGTTTGCGGGATGTCATCGTCACGCAAGAACAACACTTCGATAGGAAAATTCGACGACTGTACCAACAGGGTACGTTTCGTCGCACTCAATTTGATGTCTGCTTCTTCCAGAAACGACATTGTTTCGTCATAAAGACGACCTTTGGCTTGTACTGCAATTCTCAACATAGCTTTTTATTTTTTCTAATTTCCAATATTCATCAACCAAGGGACAAATAAAAAAAGAAGCCTGCCTCAATCCGGCAAGCTTCTTTCCTCATGTATCCTTTCATGCACATACACTCATCTGCCTACCGAATTTATTCGCCAGGATAATGATGATGATGTACTGCAAAAATTCTCATATCTTTATTTGTTTGCGACAAAAATAAACTATATTCTTGAAACAGCCAAAGATTTATCACAAAAAGTTTCTTTTTCCTATCAAATCAACGGAAAAAGTTCCTCTGGCTCAACCTCGCAACTACGGAAAAACATCTCCTTCTCGGCTTTTTCCTTTGAGAAAGTAAAGTACGTACATAAAGCTTCCGTACAAAGTTCTCCTTTATCGTTATAAAGCCGGGCTTCCACAAACACCAAGTTTCTCTTCTGTTCCTTCAGCGAAGCTCTCAGCACCAAATGAGAAGCATCTGTCGACACCGACTTGCGAAAGCGTGTCTCCATCTTGGTCGTCATTCCTGCCGTCTGTAACTTACGAAACACGACCCATCCGCAAATTTCGTCCAGCAGTACTGACTGTATTCCACCGTGCAACGTGTGTAAAAATCCCTGATAATGCTCATCTGGCTTCCAAATACTCACCACCTCGTCTCCATCCTCATAAAATTCCATCTTTACACCATATTCATTATCAGGTGAACAGCCAAAACAATTATATCCGGCAAGTTTCCGCCAAGGATTGATAATCTTCTTCATAATAATCTTCTATTTTGTATGCAACAAATGTAGTGAAAGATTTCAAAACTTGTACACACAATCCACACCAAAGATGTTTTTCCGTCCGTCATTCTCCCATTGGCGACAGTAGAATATATCCGCTTCCCAATTCTTCGAAAAAAACGGAAGTGAAAGACCCGTCCGATAACGCATACGAGCAATATCAAAGCTGTCGCCACGATTCAAACTGTTGTACATCTCGACTGACACGTAAGGTTCCACCTTACAGTCACGTATGTCATAAGCCAATTTAAGGCGAGAACGTAGCCTCAACTCATTTTCCTCATCATCCCACGTATGTTGAAATCGCTCACGCAAAGAGATTTTCAACCGCATCCACCGAGTAGATAAAGTTCCTTCCGCATGATAACGATGACGGAACTTCCACCCATCCTCCCCACGGTTGCGATAATGAATTTCGTAACCTCCACCTACTTTCAGGAAAGGAAGCAGGGCATATTTAGCCCCCACATCCAATCCCCAGCGATCTGTGGCCTGCAAGTGATCTTCCGTACGCCACTCCAATCCTCCAGACAAATCAAGACGCTCATTCAGTCCGTACTTGACACCCATCTTCATCCATGTAGTATAATCAGTTTCCTGTGCACATACAGACCATGTAGTAGTGCCCAACAAGAATATACATAGTCCTATAATCTTCTCGATCTGATGAAATTTGCCCATTATTCAGCCCTAAATAGTTATGCAGGCAAATATACTGAAGAATACTGGAATATTTCTGGAAAGGCTCTGCATTGTATTCCCATTTTCTATCAAACTCAATATAAAGCCTCTGCCACTTATCAATTTATAAACTATTCAACCACTTCTTACCATCCTTCACTGGAGCAGAAACTACAACTTCCGGAGCAATAGCTTCAAAATGCTTCTTTGCACAACGTATTTTATCCTGTTCAGCCGGACGTAATTCACTAAATATATCTGTTCCCTTTGTTTCGACTATAAAGTAAATTTTGTTCTCCACACCTTTTACATAAACAGCCCAGTCAGGATTGTATGTTCCAAGTGGAGTATCAATCTTAAATGAGTTTGGAAGTTTCATAAAACAACTGACACGCTCATTGTTGTCAAGTGTTTTCGCAAACTCAAGTTCTTCCTTTGAATCAACGGCAAAACAGTCCACAATACTTTTATTAGGAGTTTCTGCTACAAGGCTACTAAAGAATTGTTCCATTTCACCATTAGCCGGAAGTTCCATTACAAATTCATCGTCAAGTTTTGTATATTTCAGTCCTGCTACAAGTTCATGTTGCATCATTCTCTTAATAGTATCGCGGACCAACTCCATATATAGCTGTGGGTTATAGATAATTTTACCAAATGTTGTGGTTTGAGTCAGGATTTCGATAAGTGTCTGTCGCTTCAATCCTGTCTCATTTTGCAAATAGCGGATTATATCCGGAATACGAATTTTGCCGGTATAAGATATTTCACTGAAATCGCTAAGCACGCCATCTTTATCTCCCACACCAGAGTCCGAGTCTATAACTACAGTTGCCTTTTCTATATTATATACAATACGCCCTACCTGCAACTCATTTAAAGCTTCAACACATTTCGTTTTGAACTGTTCAACATTAAAATCCACTGAATAGACACTCTTATACTTTATTCTATCCCATAAAGCTTTAAATTCTTCAGATGCAGCAACACGTTTGTTCAATTTAACCAAGCGTTTTGGCTTATGTTTGTTTATAGTAATTTTAGTAGCCAGTTCTGTCACACGTTTACTTATAACTTCAATGTATGGTTTAAAGACATCATCATCAGGAACAACCATTTCAGGATTTACATTTACTGTATCTCGTAATTTTTCAGTAGGTTTACCAGCCAGAGCATTCCCTTTTATTTTTTCTTTCTCAACATAGTCATTACTTACCAAATGCTTAAAAAGCCTTTCTGCCAACTCTTTTCCCAATACATGTCTGACTCCATTATCCGCCAAATATGTTAGATTTCTGAACTTATCAGGAGTTATCACATCAAACATTTCACCTTCATCTTCACGAAGTTCTGTTTGAAAACGTGATACAAAATCATTGAAAGTCTCATTGGCAGTTACGGTAAGTATATTTACTCCCTTTGTATGCACACGTTGCCCGTCCTGATTTACTGCAATACGTAAACCACGGCCTATTTCCTGGCGTAAACGAATGTTCTTGTCTGGTTTTACCTGAGGATCTTTCAACATACAAATCTGAAATACATTTGGGTTATCCCATCCTTCCCGTAAGGCAGAGTGTGAGAAGATGAATCTACAAGGTTCTGATTCATTCAACAAAATACCTTTCTTCTGCATAATCTTCTGATAAGCAGAATTATCATCTTCTGTATCTCCCTTAGTGTCCTTTATCCTTCCTTTCTTGTCAGCAGAGAAATAACCATCATGCAGTTTGCTTACATTACCACCCCACATAGAGAAAAGCTTCTGATAAAACATATTCTCCTGAGTAAGTTTCAGAAACTCTTCTTCAAACATGACAGCATATTTACCACGTTCATCTTCCGAGTCATAGTTCCTATAATTAGAAACCTTATCAATAAAGAACAATGACAGCACTTTGATACCCTTGTCCAAAACGGAAATCTGTTTTTCAAGATGAACCTTTATTGTTTCGCGAATCATCATCCGTTTCAATTCATCATCCGAGTAAAGCGAACGGCTGGTTTTGACACTACCAATATTTATACGTTCATGTCCGTTTAACTCTATACAGTTATCATCAATGTTCGTGAGTCGTAATCCAAGGTATTCCGGATTTCCGGTTACTTCATGCAGCAAGGAATTATACTTTACTTTTTTTGAACTCCTTGAAGATTTTCCTTTATTAATAATATTCAGTTCCAGTTCTGCTTCACGTTTAGAAGGATTGGTATCCAGGACTTTAATATACACACCATTCAAGTCTCTATCCTCGAAAATAGAAAGAACCTCTATTTGCTTTACAAGTTCCTGATTATACGCATCTACTGCTCCTAATTTATAGATAGGATGAGTAATAGTTCTATGAGTAGCCGAATATCTGAATATAGACAATGGACTAAGTGCACTGATGGCTTCCTTTGCCTTTTCAGTATTATCAACCGACTGAGGCTCATCTATAATCACAATCGGATTTGTTTCCTGCAGCAGTGTAATAGGAGCCTTGCCGTTACATTTCTCACTCTCACGGTAAATCACATTGGCCTTATCTTCCGGATTATCTCCTTTAAAAGCCCTGTTGAAAGCTGCTATATTGATAATCATAATTTGTATGGTATTGCTCATGGCAAAATCCCTGACTTGCTGCAGCTGTGAAGAGTCATAAACAAAGTGGGTATATTTTATACCATACAATGAGTGAAAATGTTCTTTCAAATCATTGAGAGAAGCATTAACACCCTCTCGGATAGCCTTATTCGGCACTACGATTACAAACTTCTTGAAATTGTACTCTTTATACAAATTCAGGATAGTTTTCAGATAGACGTATGTCTTACCTGTACCGGTTTCCATTTCAATGGTAAAATCCGGAAAAGACAAGTTCTCTGAAACATCCAGACCACGTTCCATCTGTACAGCACGCAGATTATCCAGTATTTTGTTCTCAGAAATAGTAAGCCTGTTGCCTTCGCCTAATACAATAGTTGTATCATCTTGATTTCCAAAGTAAGATATACTTTTGCTTATGGTAAATGGAGAAGATGACTTTTGCTGTCCATCAAATAAATGAATAGCAGCCTCTACGGCTTCCTTCTGATATTCCAGATTAGGATTAAATATTATTTTAGTTTCTTTTGCCATATACAACTATCAGATAATTTCAAAGTTAGTAATACCTTTCTGTTTGAACAACTGCATCACATTTACTTTATCATTGTTTGTTGCAAAACTTTCATCCGATAGAACAACTTTAAACTCTCCCGGCTGTACATAATCAGGCTTGTATTCCAACATCTTAGTAATGTCAGAATAAGTGAGGCCTTTTGCAAACGAAGCGACCATAACACCGTGTCCAACTACAAATACTTTCTTGCCGTTTATTTCTTTTTCTTCTACTTTTGTGGTAAGTTGAAGTCCTAACTTCAGCATCACTTCATACATCAGGTCAAGTTCTGTTCTACCTTCTTTGAGGATATTCAAAACTTTATTAAACTCTAATGTCAATTTTTCTTGTGCCTCATTTTCATATGTAGTATTAAGTTCCAAATCCCATTCTACCACATTAGAACGATCAAGCTTAAATACTTTAAAACCAATATCCAGTTTCTTTGCAGATTCAGTAAATATGTCTCTTTGCTCTTTATTTTTCTGTTCTTCAAGGATTTCCCTTCCGACACGGCGAATGCGTTCCTTGGCAAGTTCACAAAGGTTAATGGGTAATTGTTTTTCTTTTAAATAACAGACAGCTGCTTTTGCTGATTCTTTTGCAGGTGAACTCGTTGCTTTAGCTGGATCTATTATTTCTGGTAATTGCACCATTATGTATCTAATTTTTCTATCATTGCACGAATTTAAGCGATATACTGCTTCTGCCATTGTGCCAGAGCCACTGAAGAAATCAAGCACTATGAATTCTTTTTCGTTGAATAATGTTAAAAACAGATTCATTAGACCTGTATTTTTAGGAGCTGTAAAATAAGATACTTTTGAACTAAATAATTCTTTTAATTTTGTTCCAGCAGAAGTTGTTTTAACATCAAGTTCATAATCACATGGCATATTATCGATTACTGCTTTATATTTCTTATTTAGCACCAGACTCTTTATTCTAATTGTCGTACTTAAATTTTTTTCGTATATTTTCCCATTTTTAAATTCTAGTGCATTCTCAGTAAAAAGCTCCTTTATTTTTTCTTTTGAATATGTATTCTCAACAAAAGATTCATTATAATATGAATAATATCTAGAATATCCTTGATTTAATAAAGCATTATCAATGCTATCAATATTCACTTCTTTTTTTATGATAAAATCATTTGTCGTATCGTTGTAATATATTGTATAATGCTTGTCTGAATTTAAATCACTTACAATATTATTAAATTCATTTTCACCAACCAAAACCCTCTTGCCGCTATTGTGAACATAGTTGCCATTTTCATCTATAGCTAAATCATTAATATTCTTAGGTATATTTTCTATAAAACCTGAGAAACTTTTGTTTTTAGCATAAATACAACAATAATCATTACTTACAGCTACATAATTTGAATTTTTTCGTCCTTTAGGATTATTCTCTATCGACAGGATCCCTACAAAATTATCCTCTCCAAAAATCTCATCACAAATAGTTTTCAGATTAGAAACCTCATTGTCATCAATAGAAATAAAAATAACCCCATTGTCCGTCAGGAGATTTCTAGCTAATTTCAAACGTGGATACATCATATTTAGCCAGTTAGTATGATATCGACCACTGGCTTCACTATTTACCGCATTGGTAGTATTTGTCTGTTCAAAATAATTGGTCAGATTATCTTTGTAATTATCTTTATATACAAAGTCCTTTCCTGTATTATAAGGAGGATCAATATAAATCATTTTGATAGCACCGAGATAAGAATCCTGAAGCAACTTCAATACTTCCAAGTTATCCCCTTCTATATAAAGGTTTTCCGTATTTTCCCAGTCTTCACTTTCTTCGGGACAGGGACGTAATGTACCTGTACTGCGTTTCTGCGCTTCAGCTATAGCACGACGTTTTCCAGCCCACTCAAAAGAGAACTTTTCTCCATACTTTTGCTTGTAGTCTGTATCATCTTCTGGTATGGATGCTTCTCCCAATAAAATGGAAAGTTTTTCCATATCTACCTTCAATGAGATGTTATTTCCGTCTTTGTCTGCTACTTCAGTTACGGCTTCAGGAAATATAGCCTGTATCTGCTTGATATATTCTTGAGTTAAATTCTTACTTTGTCCGTCCATAATCATTCTTTACTTTCAATGATTGTTTTTTATACCTTTCAACTGCTCTATAAACCAATAAAAACCATAATTATACTGAGCACATTCCTCTATTTTCTTAGGTTTATTAAGATTTTTCAGAATTGTATTATATGTTTTTTGTGCTCCTTGTGAGTTCTTATTACCATTAGGTAATGGATCAATCTTGTTGCTACTCAATTTATGATTAAGCAATGTAATACAATCTGTAGTCTTACATCTTTTACTATCGTTATAATAGAGGGGAAGCAACCAGCATTCTATCTCATTAATACAAATAGCTAAAATCACTCTTTCCCTTTCGCTATCAATAAGATTAGGTATATTATTGAGTATTCTTTCACTTACCCTTTGATGTAAAACTTCCGGTTTACAATATTGTCCGTTTTCATCCAATACGTTTACAGAAAAAGGAGCTGTTTGTACCTGGTCTGTGTCAATCTGAATCAACACATAATCATTTTCCACCAAAGCATCTTTGACAGTATTTTCAAATTCAAAGGTCGTTATAACCCTATCCCAGCCGCCAGGAACAATTTGGGTTCCTTGCGCATTTGTCTTGGGCTGAATTTCATTTGTATCATGTTCAGTGCCTAAATATCGACCTATAATGTGTTTCAGAATTCTCAATTCGGAAGCACCTTCAGCGATCAATCCTATTTGCATGATTATCAGAAATTATCAGGTAATCCACCTATGTAACCATTCATCCACACTTCGGAAAGTTTTTGTGTTCTCTCCGCTTTATGTTTAATTCTTGTCAAGCGGGTATGCCCGTCTATATCCCTTCTTGCCACAAAAAGACGTTGTTCTTCATCACTCAAATCAAGTGCATCAAGAACAAAAGGGCTATGTGTAGTAAGGATAACCTGCTTATCGTTTTCTTTTGCTAAATCAATGAGATACTTGATTAAGTGCATACATAGTTTTGGGTTGAAAGAGGCCTCTATATTGTCTATAGCAAAGAATGAAGGTGTCTCCTTACTATTGAAAAGGGTAAGATAAAACAAGAGAAATAAGAAACCTTCATTTGTACTACGTTGATCAAAGAAGTGTAAAGATTCTTTTAGGTATCTGTCACCAATCAAAAGTTTTGCTTCGTTGGACAAAAGGTCTTTGGGTACATCTAGACCATCAAACCAATCTAACAGATTCAAACCTTCATTCAGTTTTCCAAACAGGTCTTTTTCATTATTCATCTGTTCTTTTAAGAATGAAAATAATCCCTCACCATGAATACCCAAAGGTTTTATTGGGGATTCTATATTCTGCTCTCGTAAAATAATTTCATCAGGAGTAAAAATAAGAAAAGTAGGAAGACTTTTATTATCTTTATAAAGTGCATCAAATAGTTTAGGAATCATATCAGGATTAAAACCTGGAAATTTGTCAGATACAGCTTTCTGTAATATTTCTATTAAAATTCCTTTTACATAGTCAGAATCTTTATCTCTGTATTCTATTTTACCCAAACCCTTTTGTTTTGCATAAATATCAAGCAAATTATTAAATAATTCTATTATACTTCTATCAACATCTGCAATAGAAGCATCTTCCCATTTTTTACTGTCTTTATTAAACTTTACTTCAATATCCCTAATTGATACACCTTCAAAAATTGAAATAGTTACTTTATCTGATTCAGTTTCTTCCAAATCTTCAAAAGCAGGTATGACAAACTGCGGACCAGGAATTCGGATTCCTCTAGCTAACAGATATTCATTGTCCAGTTTTTTCTGACTTGCAGCAGAAGCAAACGCAAAAGACTCCAGAATATTTGTCTTTCCACAGCCGTTTGCTCCTATAATGACATTTATTCTTCCTAAGTCCATTTTTAGATCTACAATGGATTTAAAATTCTTGATTTCTATTTTGTTTATCATACCCTTGACTTCTTTAATTGTTCTATTTTAGTTGCTATCTCCACCTTTTCTTTCAGAGAAGTTGATTTGTTATTCAATAATCGCACTAATTTATCTATTTCCAGTTGGATTTCCTTTTTTCGTTCTACTTTTATTTTATATTCTTCAAAGTCCTCTGCCACTATATCTGCCGTTGTATCTGCATTTGCTTGTTCATATATCGCTTGATGAATCGTAATATATGCTTGTTTAAAGTCCAAAGCCGGTAATGAACCATACTTAATAGTGTCTAAAAAACGATTATCACTATCTGACGTTGAGCATAAGTTTATCCATCTTCCAAAATGAAATTCCTCGGCTACCGTTTTTCCTTTTTCAGTTTTATTTAGTCGCTTTAAAGCGGATGAAAAAAAATATTCATCATTCTTCTTAAAAAGAATTACAGTGGGAGTAGGTAATGCTGCTTGAATTATTTTTGATAACTTATTTAATGAAACATCAGTCCGTAATATTACTTTGACGATAAATATGGCATCGTAACACTCTTCTTCTGTCACAACCTCAGCCATTGGGTATGTAAATTTATTAAATACATACTCCAACCTGATATCCTCTACTTTTTCTGTAAGGAGTTCACGATCAGTTCTACCAAGCTCTCCTTGTATAAAAAGCTGAGTTTTTGTGATTCGCTTTCCGTATGGCTTTATATTATCCTTGTACCCAAGTCGCTCGAATATATCCATATCACATAATCACTAAATAAGAAATCAATTCAAAATCATTCTCTATAAGTTGAATGCCGGATTTGCCTGCTCCAAAAGAAGACAAACCTCCCAAAGAAAATATATCACCACATTCTTCATCTTCTTTTTCTTTGATAAAACCCAGAGCAGTTTCACATAAATCACGCCAATGTCGCATCTTAGTTTGGTTATGAGTTTTCTTGTTAAATAAGGTAACGAGTTCCTTTATCGGTTCTTTTCTACCTAAACATAATGAGCGGTAAATGTCAAGAACCTGTTTTATCTGCTTGTCAGTAAAAAGGATGTCGCCATCATCTGTGACATATACCAAAAAGTATGGAGCAATTGAATTTTTTTCTTTTCCTACAGTATCATCATTACTTTTGATACAGAAAATGACTCCAGGTCTTATTTCCTCTTGCAACTCTTCAGATTCATTCCGGCTAACCGCAAAGATACCAGTAGGAATTGTATCAAGCAAATTGGGATACTTTTCATTGAATGAAGTTAAGTCCATCCGAAAATCATTCAATGTAAGGTCGGTGATGGAAACTCCACCGGAAAGGTCTTCCATATCTAACACCTCATTCTTCAGCTGTTCCAATTGCTTGCGACGGTATTCCAAATCACGCATTTCTGTGTTTGATTCAATTATATTTTCTTCTCCTGTGGCCGAAATGTCCAGCAATTTCATTCTTCCCTTTACACGCTGCTCCAAGTTGATGTATTCGTCTAACCCCATTGCAGGCCAGAAGTTAACCAACTGGATAGAATCATTTTTACTTCCTATACGGTCAATACGACCAAAACGCTGAATAATACGTACAGGATTCCAGTGAATATCATAATTTATCAGATAATCACAATCTTGCAAATTTTGTCCTTCTGATATACAGTCTGTTGCTATTAATATGTCTATTTCTTCTCCTTCACTGTTACGTTCTTTAGAAATAGGCGAGAAGTTAATAAGTATACCGGCAAAGTCTTTTTTCTTGATAGGCAGATTGGTTTTAGGCTCATTAGAACCGGTAACCAGTCCCGTATAAACATTAAAACTATTTTTAGCCCACTGATATAAGTTCTCATAAAGATAGGTAGCAGTGTCGGCAAAAGCTGTGAATATAACGACCTTCTTGTTATTGGCATTAATAGGATGATTCACTTTTTCTGATATAATTCTTTTCAATTCTGTCAGTTTTTCATCCCTTTCAGCTGTTACCTTCTTTATTTCAGTAGAAATATGCCGTAGTACAGAAAGATCAAATTCCAAATCCGATTGGTACTTCACTTTATCCAAATCTGCTACACGTATTTTCGTAATTTTACCAATGGTCAGTCCACTTGCGAAAAACTCTTCATCTTCCCATTCTTCCGAAAAATCCGGATTTTCAAACTGTTCTTCATCATTCAGCATTTGTTGAAGAATATAGTTTATACCATCAATCAGACTATCTACTGTTTTACTAAAAGCATAAACAGAACTCTCCAATCGCTTCAACAGGTTAGTACGCATCAAGGCTTTTAAGCTAAACTCACGGTCAGTCTGCTTAAAACTACCTTTCCCTTTTAATTTAGTATCATACAGATCTTCATAATATGATTTACGCTCAGGCATTACATAAAATAACGGAGTATACATACATAGGCTCATTCGCATAATATCTTCATTGATTGCTGCAAATGAAGGGAATTGGCGTAATGTATCAATCTCACATTCTTTATTTATTGGTCGCAATCTAGTTGGAAACTTCCCGATTTTCTCCAATCCATAATATTTTTCTATATGTCGTCTGGAACGAGCGATTGTAAGGGAGTCAAGCAGTTTAAAATAATCCCAGTTAAGACACTCCAGCAAAGATTCTGTAGTTTGTTCTTCTTCCGGTAATTTGTTCCACAAATTAAAAGCAGCTTGCGCTTTGCGTAAAGTATTGGAAATGCTGTCTATATCTGCACTTTTTGCAAAAGCATTATCATTTCCTTCAGATATAAAAGCTATCTGATTCTTAATATCATTAAGTTCCTTATTGACTGGAGTAGCAGAAAGCATCAGGACCTTTGTCTTCACACCGGATTTGATTATTTCCTTCATCAACCGCTCATACCTTGTCATACGGTCTTTACCTGTGGTTGCATTTCTGAAATTATGAGATTCATCAATTACTACCAAATCAAAATTTCCCCATATAACAGATGATAAATCGACATCGCCTGTCATACCGCTTTCACGCGATAAATCGGTATGATTCAATAAAGTATAACTGAACAGTCTTTCACTTGCAAAAGGGTTACGTTTGTCGTTGAGTTTATATACCAGCCAGTTATCACGGAGTTTTTTAGGAGCCAGAACAAGCACCTTATGATTTCTGAGTTCATAATACTTTATAATAGCCAAAGCTTCGAATGTTTTACCAAGACCTACAGAGTCGGCTATAATACATCCACCAAATTTCTCTATTTTGTTAATTGCACCTACCACTCCGTCACGTTGGAAATCATAAAGTTTATTCCAAATCATAGTTTCCGTTATTCCGGTACGTTTCTCTATCAGGGCTTCAGCATCAGCATCTTCCAAAAAGTTATGGAAAAGCTGGTTTAATGTGAAATAATAAAGTAATTCCGGGGACTTGTCCTGATAAATTTTCTTCAAATCAGATAACATCTGAAACTTTATATCCTCCAGTTGGTTAGGGTTATTCCATATAGATTCAAAAGCTTGTCGTAATGCTGAAGCCTTCTCCGGATTCTCTATTTTTTCATTAATGTGTACTCTTCCTGCATTATCTAGTACACCTAAACCTACAGCATTGAAATCTGCATGAATAATATAATCTTTATATGTATCAGCAGTCGATATGCTCAGCATTTTCCCGTCAATTTTACGAGATTTTATTTTACGTACGTTTACTTTGGCCTCTAACCAATTGGCAAATTCCTTTGCTATACCACAATAGTCTAAATTTATTTTAAGACTGTTTTCCTCAATTGTTTCTATGATTTTATTGCTATTATCATATTTGTTTGGATTGATGATAAGGTCTACCCCTCCAAGTTTGGATAGTTCGTTTCTTATTTCCTTGAATGCATATAAAGTAAAGTAAGAAGTCATGATTTTTAAACGGTCACCATCACCTACTTCATGGGTCATAATATCTTTTAATTGCGGCATGCCAACCATAATTTATTCATTAAAAACGGTTACTTTACAGAAAATTATCACATTGACTGTTTCCAACATAGTTAGCCATTCTTTTTAAAATTCTCAAGCCTGAGAAAAATTAAAAACTCACTATGTACACATTCTGATAACAAATATACAATAATTATCTAAACCCAGCATCTTCGAACTCAGAAAAACGGCAATGAGCACCTTCTATCTTTATAGCTTACAAACAAAAAAAGAATCCATCAAGCAGCTATCCTAACCCAAAGGAAGGTTTCAACCCCAAACCTTTTATGTTTGAAACATTCAGTCCTTAGGTTTCAAACATTCAACAAAAGGCATTTTTATAGCTCTTCAAACACAATAAAAACAAATGGAAAGAAACAATCAACAATATTTACAAACGCCAATTACACAATCCAAAATTTAACTTATTAGTAAAATATGCATCTACAAACATACCATTTCAGTTGTGTAAAGAAGGACTTTGCATAGCTAAAGTGCCACTTTAGCACGCTAACTATGGACTTTAGAAAGCTAATGTAGACCTTGGCAAAATCAGTGCAGTCAATCGGGATTTTGCTGGCGGTAATCATGGACAAGAGCCAACAACTCTTCGCCGTATTTCTCTACGCTCTTTTTGCCCAAATACGGAATGGTAAGCAGAAAGTCGAGAGTGTCGGGAAGCAGATTGGCAATGCCCAGCAAGGCTTTTTGCTGGAGGATGGTGTAGGCTGGCAATCCCAGTTCGGCAGCCTTCGACGCACGCCAGGCACGCAGGGCTTCAAAGAGTGCAGGATGAAGGACGTCTTGAGGGACCTCGGCTTTTTTCTCTTTCGAGGTTTTCTTTTTCGCGGCTTTGGGGGCTTCGGAGAGTTCGATGGTCAGGCGATTCTTCCGCTTCAAATAGTCGGCCACGATGAAATCGTGCTCCCCCGTCCAAATCAGAAGGCCGTCCTTCAGACGAAGTTCCATAAGCAGTTCGGCAAAGGCTTCGTCGAGTCGTTTCTTCACGACCTTGTTGTCCGTAGTCACGGGATTTTCTTCGAGCAGGGACAGAAGGGTGGCCACAGGCTTGTGCAAATAGGACGAAGCGGCACGGAAGCGTTGTTGCAAGTAGGAATCGTGAGTGTAGTCGGCACTGGTGGCAATGATACGGCTGCATTGGGCCACGAATTTATTCCCGACATCCACCAATTCCTTCATCGGTCCGTCGGCCTGGGCTTTGAGTGCACCGAGGAACTGCGGATAGAGGCGGTAGAGGTGTTCGTCCACCAGGCGAAGGTAGGTATGGAAAAGGCGGGACAGGCGGACGAAACTGAAAAGTCCTGTCACCTGGTCCTCGAAATACGCCTGCTGAAGGGCGGCGATGCGACCGGCATCGGGAATCTGGGCAGGGATGTGGTCGACAAAATCGGTGACGATGCGGTCGGAGATGATGGACGAAGCCTCGACGGGCGCACTCAACACCAATTCCTCCAGGCTGCGGCAACGACTGAGAGCCACATAGGCCTGACCGGGAGCAAAGGCTTGGCGAACATCAATAATAGCTTTATCGAACGTCAAGCCCTGGCTTTTGTGAATCGTAATGGCCCAAGCCAACCGCAAAGGATATTGTTTGAAGGTACCCAGGATCGTTTCCGTGATTTCTTTGGTTTCGGGGTCGAGAGAGTATTTGCAATTGGTCCACTCCTCGCGATCGAGAGCTATCTGCTGCCCGTCTTCGGTCTCCACTTCTACAGGACCGATAGCTGAAAGTGAAATGATACGCCCCAACATGCCGTTGTAGTAACGGTGCTGACCCGAAATGTCGTTCTTGACAAACATGACCTGCGCTCCCACCTTCAACACCAGTTCTTCCTCCGTGGGATACATGTAGACGGGAAAATCTCCCTCCATCTCGGCACGGAAAACATGAGGTTCTCCTGCCAACTGCTCCAAACGAGCAGTATTCAGATCATTGGCCTTCTGGTTGTGGGTAGTCAGATAGATGTAGCCACGGGGTTGTTCGGCAGCAAAGTCGGGCAGGCAACGGCGGTTCAGGCGATTGAGTACCGAGACATCCACCCGATTGTCACGGATACAGTTCAGCAAGTCGAGAAACTCGGCATTGCTCTGACGATAGACTTTGGTCAACTCCACCGTCACATAACCGGCCTGTGCCAGCGCATGGCTGCCGAAGAAATAGAAATGGTCATAATAGGGAGAAAGCAACTGTTGGTCCTGCTCCTTGACAACAGGCGAAAGTTGTTGCAGATCGCCTATCATGAGCAGTTGGACACCGCCAAAGGGCTTATGACGGTCGCGGTAGCGGCGCAGGACGTCGTCCACGGAGTCGAGTAGGTCGGCGCGCACCATGCTGATTTCATCAATGACCAGCAGATCGAGACTACGCAGGATGTTGACCTTCTCCTTACCGAAACGATACTGATACTTGGCTTCTCCTCCGAAATGAGATTCGGGCACAAAAGGTGCGAACGGCAACTGAAAGAACGAATGGATGGTAACACCACCCGCATTCATGGCCGCCACACCCGTAGGGGCCAGTACCACCATCCGCTTGGTAGACCGCTCGCGAAGGCTGCGCAAAAAGGTAGTCTTCCCGCTGCCTGCCTTACCGGTGAGGAAAACATTCACGCCAGTGTATTCCACCAACTGCCATGCCAGTTCCAATTCGGGATTGGACTCCATAGGTACCTCCGCCGTCTGCGAGTTTCTTCCTGTATCCAGTTTGCCTGTTTCCATACGTAGTTGCTTTTAGTTGTCAGCAAAGATACGTAAAAAAAAATTCAGGCGCGGACTGTACGGATAGAAATCCGCGCCAGCCGCGCCTGAACAGAACTTCTATATCAAGCCGGAATTATTTCTTCTTATTATAATTGTTCAATCCTGCCTGCAGGAAGTCGACATACTTGTCGATGTCTTCATCGTAAGAATAAGACTTGTTGAGCGGCTTGCCTTCGTTATCGATCAGGACATAGAACGGTTGGGCATTGGCGCCAAACTTGACGCGCTGCAAGTAACTCCACTTGTCGCCCACGGTGCGGAGGGTACGCTCCGTACCGTTCTCCATCACCTTGACAGGTTCGGGCAGGCGAGTCTTATTGTCCACATAAAGAGTGATAAGTACGTAGTCGTTGTTAATGAGATCGGCCACCTTCATATCGGTCCAGACAGCAAGCTCCATCTTGCGGCAGTTGACGCAACCATAACCAGTAAAGTCAAGCATGACAGGCTTACCATGTTCACGAGCGTACTTCATACCGGCATCGTAGTCGTCGAATTTAGCATGAACTTCGTTGTTATAGAGGTTGAAGTCCTGCGTCTGCATGGGCGGTGCAAAGGCACTGACCGCCTTCAGCGGAGCACCCCACAGACCGGGCACCATGTAAACGGCGAAAGCCAACGAAGCCAGTGCCAGGAAGAAGCGGGGCACGCTGACCTTGGTGTCATCGTCGTCGTGAGGGAACTTGATCTTACCCAAAAGATAGAAGCCCAGCAAGGCGAAGAGCACGATCCACAGAGCCAGGAAGGTCTCACGGTCGAGGATACGCCAGCCGTATGCCAGGTCGGCCACGGAAAGGAACTTCAGCGCAAAAGCCAGTTCGAGGAAACCCAGCGTTACCTTGATGACATTCATCCAACCACCCGACTTAGGCATGGACTTCAGCCACGAGGGGAAGAGGGCGAAAAGTGTGAAAGGCAATGCCAAAGCAATGGCAAATCCCAGCATACCTACAGCCGGAGCAATCACATTGCCTGTAGTAGACACCTGTACCAACAGGAAACCGATAATGGGACCCGTGCAGGAGAAGGACACCAACGACAACGTGAAGGCCATCAGGAATATGCTCAGTAAACCGGTCGTAGCCTCGGCCTTGCTATCAACAGCGTTGCTCCATTTGGAAGGCAACGTAATTTCGAAGGCGCCGAAGAAAGAGGCAGCAAACACCACCAGCATCAGACAGAAGAAGATGTTGAAAATGGCATTGGTAGAAAGGGCGTTCAGTGCATTGGCACCGAAGATAGCCGTGATGGCCAGACCCAGCGTGACGTAAATGACTACGATAGAAGCACCATAAGTCCAAGCGTCGCGGATACCTTTCTTCTTGTCTTTGCTGCGCTTCAGGAAGAAGCTGACCGTCATCGGAATGATAGGCCACACGCAGGGCGTGAACAACGCCAGCAAACCTCCAACAAAACCAGTGATAAAAATGTAGAGCCACGACATATCTTCCTGCGAAGTAGTCTCCCCCAAAGCGTTTAGTTCGTTGATAACGGGGCTCCACAAATCGTTGTCGGAAACCACCACGGAAGTAGGACCGTCGGCACCGCCGATAACGGCAGGAGCAGCAGCCGTGTCAGCCTTCTCCGCCGGAGTCTCCGTCTGCACTGAAGCAGAAGTTCCCTCAGCCTTACCGGAGAAACTGAACTCTACCTGCGTCGGAGGCAGGCAGTTCTCGTCGTTACAGGCACCATACTCTAGATAGCCCGTCACCTGATAGTCACCGCCGGTGAGCTTCAACTTCTGGACAAACTGTGCCGTGTGTTCAAAGTAGCGCACATCCATCTCGAACAGTTTGTCGAACGAGGCTATTTCCTTGCCTACGGGACGGAGCTTTCCGTCCAGCTGGGCACCGGTCAGCTTGTCTGTGTTGAACGTAGCCGAAATGGGGCCGCCGTCGCCCAGGTCAGTAGAATAGACATGCCATCCTTGTTCGATGGAAGCGGTGAACACGATTTCCACCTCAGTGGCAGATACATTCTTCAACTCAGTCTTGAACTTCACCGGTTCCTGTATTTGGGCATACGCAGCGAAGGCCAGGAAAGAGACAATCAGTGAAAACAGTATTTTCTTCATCTACAAAACTTTTTTCGGGTTAAAATCACAATTCATAGTCAACGCAGGCACGGCTTTCCTTCACCTCGGCCAGCAGCTTTCCAGCGGCTACATGATCGGGATGCACGGCATACTGTCTGACATCGTCCAGCGTGTCGAATTCGCTATAGAGGGCGATGCTCCACGTCTCGGCAGGATTGATGTTCAGGCCCACTTCAATCTTGCGGATAAAGGGAATTTTGGCGGGAAGCGCTTCGATGGCATCCTTAAAAGCATGCATGGCAGCCAGCTTCGCGTCGGCCGATGCGTCGTCTTTCAACTTGAACAATACAATGTGTTTCACCATAACTTTGTTATTTTAATGATTTATACTATATTTGCTGACAAAAGTGCAGTCCTTAAAACGGATGCAAAAATACTTGTTTTGTTTCAGAAATACATTTAAACGGATGTTAATAATCGGAATAGCCGGCGGAACGGGTTCGGGAAAGACCACCGTCGTAAAGAAAATCATCGAAAGCCTGCCTGCAGGCGAAGTTGTCTTGTTACCACAGGATTCGTATTACAAAGACAGTAGCCACGTGCCTGTAGAAGAAAGACAGTACATCAATTTCGACCATCCCGACGCTTTCGAATGGAGCCTTCTGTCCAAACACGTGGCCATGCTGCGCGAGGGCAAGAGCATCGAACAACCCACCTACTCGTACCTGACCTGCTCGCGCCTGCCGGAAACCATCCACATCGAGCCGCGCAACGTCATCATCATCGAAGGCATCCTCGCCCTATGCGACAAGAAGCTACGCAACATGATGGACCTGAAAGTCTTTGTCGATGCCGACCCCGACGAACGCCTCATCCGTGTCATCCAGCGCGACGTGGTGGAACGCGGACGCACCGCTGAAGCCGTCATGGAACGCTACACACGCGTTCTGAAGCCCATGCACCAGCAGTTCATCGAACCCTGCAAGCGATATGCCGACCTCATCGTGCCCGAAGGCGGAAACAACCAGGTGGCCATCGACATCCTGACGATGTACATCAAACGACACATTCATGACAATGACTAACCAGAAACAAAGATAAATGAGAAATCGTAGGCTGACAAGCATCATCGGAACGGTCCTGCTGTGTCTGCTGGCCATCGGAGGCTGTCGTGGCAATCGTGCGGGCAGTGAGGAAGAACGCGTGCACGACCTGCAACAAATCAAGGACAGCGGCGAACTGGTGGTGCTCACCCTCTACAGCTCCACGTCCTACTTCATCTACCGCGGACAGGACATGGGATTCCAGTACGAACTGAGCGAACAGTTCGCCAAGAGCCTCGGCCTGAAGCTCAAGGTGAAAGTGGCACGGAGCGTCCGCGACCTCATCCGCAAGCTGCAAGCCGGTGAAGGCGACCTGATAGCCTATACCCTGCCCATCACCAAGGAATGGAAAGACAGCCTGCTCTACTGCGGCGAGGAAGTCATCACCCACCAGGTCATCGTCCAGCGGGACGGCGGACGCGAAAAGCCATTGAAAGACGTCACCGAGCTCGTCGGCAAAGACGTCTACGTGAAACCCGGCAAGTACCACGAGCGGCTGGTCAACCTGGACAAGGAACTGGGCGGGGGCATCCGCATCCACCTCGTCAGGGGCGACAGCGTGAGCACCGAAGACCTCATCGCACAAGTGGCACAGGGAAAAATACCCTACACGGTGACGGACAACGACATCGCCCGCCTGAACCGCACCTACTACCCCAACCTGGACATCAGTCTGGCCATCAGCTTCGACCAGCGCTCCTCCTGGGCCGTCCGCCGCGACTGCCCACAGCTGGCACGCGCCGCCAGCGAATGGCATAGCGCCAACATGACTTCGCCCGACTACACCGCCAGCACGAAGCGATACTTCGAAATCAGCAAATCGACGCCCCACACGCCCATCCTCTCGCTGCGCGAAGGACGGATTTCCCACTACGACGACCTCTTCAAGAAATATGCCAAGGAGATAGGCTGGGACTGGCGCCTGCTGGCCTCGCTGGCCTACACGGAGTCCAACTTCGACACCGCCGCCGTCTCCTGGGCCGGCGCCCGCGGCCTGATGCAGCTCATGCCCTCCACCGCCCGAGCCATGGGCGTACCCGCAGGCAGGGAGCAGAACGCCGAGGAGAGCGTGAAGGCAGCCGTGAAGTACATCGGACTGACGGCGCAGAGCTTCAAGAACCTGCCCGAAGAGGAGCGCGTGAACTTCGTCCTGGCGTCCTACAACTCGGGCATCGGCCACGTGCAGGACGCCATGGCCCTGGCCGAAAAATACGGGAAGGACAAGAACGTCTGGCGCGACAACGTGGAGAAATATATCCTGCTGAAGGCCAACGAAGAATACTTCACCGACCCCGTCTGCAAATTCGGCTACTTCCGCGGCACGGAGACCTACAACTTCGTGCGGGAAATCACCGAACGCTATCAGCAGTACAAACAAAAGATCCGCCAATAGCCTTCCATCCGTCTGCACCCCTCCGCACCCCTTCCGAGGGGCGCAGATGCTTTTCTTCCCCCTTGCTTTCCTCTTTTTCCCTGCAATGGAATCTGTCTCCGGGCTTCCATAAGCCTATTTCGAGGCTATAATGCGCATTACAACGCTGAAATATCAATATTTTAGCGCGAAAAGGCGCATTACAACGCTAAAATATTAATATTTTGACGCGAAAAGGCGCATTATAGCACTGAAATATTCATATTTTGGCATGAAAAGGCGCATTATAACGCTGAAATATTAATATTTTGGCATGAAAAGGCGCATTATAACACTAAAATATCAATATTTTGGCATGAAAAGGCGCATTATAGCACCGAAATATCAATATTTTGGCATGAAAAGGCGCTTTACAGCACCAAAATATGAATATTTCAGCATTGTAAAGCGCTTGATGGTCTCAAAATATCAGTTCAGAGATATGCGGAAAGCGGGAAATCCGACGCCAAAAGGGCGGCGGAGGGAAAATCAGTCAGTAAAGAGGTTGAGCCGACGCTTGCGAGCCTCCTCGAGGGGGATGGTCGGCGTCTGGCGGGCCTCGCTGCGGGCCAGCAAGGCGCGATTTGTCTCGTCCAACTCGCGGACGAGGGCCTCGCGCTGGCGCGGGTTCATCAGGCGGGCAGCTACAGCGGCGTTCTGCGAGGCGTCCTTCAGGTGGACCACCGGAGCGTGGTAAACGGGGACAATCTTCAGAGCCGTGTGCAGGGCCGAGGTCGTGGCGCCGCCTATCAGCAGGGGGATGTCGAGGCCGGCCTTCTCCAGCTCGGCGGCTACGTGTACCATCTCGTCGAGCGAAGGAGTAATCAAGCCGCTCAGGCCTATCATGTCCACCTTCTCCGCCCGGGCGCGCTCCACGATGGTCTCGGCAGGCACCATGACGCCCAGGTCGATGACCTCGTAGCCGTTGCAGGCCATCACTACAGATACAATATTCTTTCCGATGTCGTGGACGTCGCCCTTCACCGTGGCCAGCAGCACGCGCCCGGCTGAGACCATACCTTCAGGTTTCTCAGCCTCGATGGCAGGCTGCAGGATGGCGACGGCTTTCTTCATCGTGCGGGCGGTCTTTACGACCTGGGGAAGGAACATCTTGCCGGCACCGAAGAGGTCGCCCACATGGTTCATACCTGCCATCAGCGGGCCTTCGATGATGTCCACGGCCTTGGGATATTTCTTCAGGGCCTCGGCCAGGTCTTCTTCCAGGTAGTCGCCGATGCCTTTGGTCAGGGCATAGGCGAGGCGTTCCTCCAGCGTGCCGCTGCGCCAGGCCTGCTGTGCGGGCGCAGAAGCGGAGGTTCCGCCGGCCTTCCCGGCTTCCTTTTCGGCCTTCAGGCGTTCGGCGGTCTCGATGAGGCGCTCGGCGGCGTCGGGGCGGCGGTTCAGGACGACGTCCTCGATGCGCTCCAGCACGTCGGCGGGAATGTCGGTGTAGAGGACGGACGAGGCAGGGTTGACGATGCCCATGTCCATGCCCTCGCGGATGGCGTGGTAGAGGAAGACGGCGTGCATGGCCTCGCGGATGTAGTTGTTGCCACGGAAAGAGAACGACAGGTTGCTGACGCCGCCGCTGACGTGTGCGCCGGGCAGGTTGCGGCGTATCCAGCCCGCGGCGCGGATGAAGTCGACGGCGTAGTTGTCGTGCTCCTCCATGCCCGTGGCCACGGCCAGGACGTTGGGGTCGAAGATGATGTCCGACGGACGGAAGCCGGCTTCGTCCACCAGCAGGCGATAGGCCCGGCTGCAGACGGTGATGCGGCGTTCGTAGGTGTCGGCCTGCCCCTCTTCGTCGAAGGCCATCACCACCGCGGCGGCGCCCAGGCGGCGGATGAGACGGGCATGTTCCAGGAACTTCTCCTCGCCTTCCTTCAGCGAGATGGAGTTGACGATGGCCTTGCCCTGCACGCACTTCAGTCCGGCCACGATGACGTCCCACTTCGAGGAGTCTATCATCACCGGCACACGGGCTATTTCGGGCTCGGAGGCTATCAGGTTGAGGAAGGTGGTCATCTCCCGGCGGGCATCAAGCAGGCCGTCGTCCATGTTGATGTCGATGACCTGTGCCCCGTCCTCCACCTGACGGCGGGCGATGCTGAGGGCTTCCTCGTAGTTCTTTTCATTGATGAGCCGCAGGAACTTGCGCGAGCCGGCCACGTTGCAGCGCTCGCCCACGTTGACGAAGTTGTTTTCGGGCTTCACCTCCAGCAGTTCGAGGCCGGAGAGCCAGAGGTTTTCCGGCGCGGGAGCCGGCGTATGGGGAGCCGCGCCTTCCACCAGGGCGGGGAAGCTGGCGATGTATTCCTCGGTCGTGCCGCAGCAGCCGCCGATGATGTTCACCAGGCCCTCGCGGACGTACTCGCCTACCTCGCGGGCCATGTCGTCGGGCGTCTGGTCGTACTGTCCCAGGCTGTTGGGCAGTCCGGCATTGGGATAGGCACTGATGTAATAGGGAGCGCGGGCGGCCAACTGCTCCAGGAAGGGTTTCAGCTGGCGGGCGCCGAACGAGCAGTTCAGGCCCACGGAGAAGATGTCGGCATGCTGCACGGAAGCCAGGAAGGCGTCCAGCGTCTGGCCGGACAGGGTACGCCCTGCAGTGTCGGAAATGGTGACGGAGAGCATCAGCGGCACACGGCGTCCCATTTCCTCAATCGCCTGCTCCGCTGCATAGAGGGCGGCCTTGGCGTTGAGGGTATCGAAGATGGTTTCTATCAACAAGGCATCGACTCCTCCCTCCAGCAGGGCGGTCATCTGCTCGCGGTAGGCGTCGGCCAGGTCGTCGAAGACCAGGGCACGGTAGGCGGGATTGCTCACGTCGGGACTCATGGAGCAGGTCTTGTTCGTGGGGCCCACAGAGCCTGCCACGAAGCGCGGCTTCTCCTCCGTTGAAAAGGCATCGGCTGCCTGACGAGCCAGGCGGGCGGCGGCCAGGTTGATGTCGCGTACACGATGCTCCACGTGATAATCGGCCTGACTGACACGCGTGGCATTGAACGAATTGGTTTCAATGATGTCCGCCCCAGCGGCAAGATATTTGCGGTGGATGTCCGACACGATATCGGGGCGGGTCAGACAGAGCAGGTCGTTGTTTCCCTTCATCTGCCCGGGTATTTCTTTAAAGGATTCGCCGCGGAAATCGGCCTCTGTCAAGTTGTATCGTTGTATCATGGTGCCCATCGCACCGTCAAGAATAAGGATGCGTCGGCGCACCAGGTCTTCCAGTTTCATAAAATCGGTTTTATCGTTTGAACATACGTTCCATGTCGCGCTTGTCGGCTTTCTCCTTCAGCGCTTCGCGTTTGTCGTATTGCTTCTTGCCTTTGGCCAGCGCCACGACGAGCTTGGCCAATCCCTTCTCGTTGATGAAAAGGCGGACGGGCACGATGGTGAAGCCGGGATCCTTGGACGTACGCTCCAGTTTCTCCAGCTCCTTGCGGGTGAGCAGCAGCTTGCGCTCACGACGGGCATTGTGGTTGTTGTACGAGCCGTAGAAGTACTCGGCCACGTGCATGTTCTTCACCCACAGCTCGCCATTCGCAAAGTAGCAGAACGTATCCACCAGGCTGGCCTTGCCCAAGCGAATGGACTTGATTTCCGTACCTGTCAGCACGATACCCGCCGTATAGGTGTCTATCAGCTCGTAGTCGAACGTCGCACGTTTATTCTTAATGTTTACAGGAGCCTGTTTCATTTTTCAGCAATGGATATTGGTAATGATAAATCAGTTCAACATGATGGTCAGCCGGTTAAAGATCCATTCGATCAGCATCGGACAGACGATGAGCAGCACGGAAGCCGTCAGGGTGAAACGCAGGCGGTTGGCATCCGACACCTGAAGCAGTCGCGCACTACCCTCCCACGCCACGTAGACCGTGTAGAACTGCAACAGCATGGCAATGATCTGAAAGTCGGGCAAGATGCCCAGCACCATCCGAAGCAGAAAGACCACCACCATCGCATAGCCCGAGAACTGCTGAACCAGCGACAGGTTATCGCCCATCCCGCAGAAACGAACGGCCGCCTGATTGATAAGATAGGCCGCCAAAAAATAGCCGCCAAACAGAGCTACCGCCACCGCGCAGCATTTCGTCATGGCATATTGGAAACTCTGCGGCCCACTCCACCCCAACGCTATCAGCGAACCGATGAAGACGGATAACCCGCATAAACCAATCATAGGATAGACAAAAGCCGTGAAGACTTTTCGCCTATCCTCTTCCAAACGAATTTCCTCCCAAGCTTGCGCAGGGGAGGAAATCAGTCTCAGGGTTATATTGAGAAGTTCTTTATAATTCAATGCTTAGTCATTATTATTATCGATTGTATAATCTGTACGATTGGTAGGCATTGTACCCGTAGAGCTAGGATCTTCGTACAAAGACAACTTTATTGTAGTCGGTTTCGCGCCAGTAACACGCTCGAAATCAGCCAATGCATTCTGTATGTAGAAGCAATACCAACTCTGGATATAAGCAGTCTTTCCGTCATCGTCACCCTTGTCGTGGCACAGGTAGAATTTCAGCTCGTTCGAATCAGCAGTGATTTCATCGAAGGCGTAAACCAAACGGATATGATGTTTCTTGAATTCATCTTCACCATTTGTCAAGAGCCACTGCAGATACATGTAAAGCATCGTGTCGTTTCCATAGAAATCGAACTTCACGGTATTGCTTGAAGATCCGATCATATCAGAAATGGCAATAGGAGCTGTCTCATATTTGTTTGTTTCAAGCTCTTCTGCACTTTCCACTCTTTCAGCATATTCTGTCGGAGCTTCTTGGATACCGACCAGTTCTATCTGAAAAGTCTGAGGTTCCGTTGCATTATAATCGGGCGGAGTTATCTGGTTGCCATTTTCGTCTACAGAAAATTTATAATAAATAAAGGCCATTTCGACGTCAGTGAAGCTGAATCCATTGGCTTCGAGCTTAGCCACAGAAGTTGCGCTGGCCTGGTAAGTATTACCGCCGGCATCCTGCAACGTAGCTCCACCATACAAACCGCCGGCATACACTACCTTAGCCAAAAAATAGCCATCATACAAAGACTCCCCTCCGTCTGAATTCAAACATGAAGTCATCATTACGCCCATCACCAGCGTCAGGGCAGCTACCATCAAAGTTTTAATCTGTTTCATTTTCAAATTATTGGTATTAAGTTTTGCAAAATTAGACATAATGGAGCGAGTAGCCTACTACACGCCACGTTTTTTCATTGTTTTTAAGACAAAATGACAAGTATGCTAAAATACTGCATTCGGATTTACTTTTTAACTTTTATTCAGAACTCCGTTTCCATCTCGCCAGCATCATCCCCTTAAAAAGAAAACGGTGTTTTACCGAGGAGAAAGCAATGCTTTATCGAGGAGAAAACATAGCTTTACCATCAGCAACGGAAAAAGCTCCAACCGCTCTCTATACGACCTTGGCAAAAAGATCCAAATGCTCGTCCACATATTCAGCTACCTGCGCCGTGAACATCTCTTCCTTCTCCAGGAATTCATCCTCCAGATCGTCGAACGCTTCATACTGCTCGTACATGGCCATGAACTCCTCGTCGGTACGTTCACGCTCCAAGTCGGCACGGTTGGCATCGTAGATATTCTTGGCGGCATAGACCAGCTTGCCCAGCTCTCCCACTCCCCAAAGGCGCATGGATTTGGCGAAAGGATTGTCGAAAATGTATCCGCCATACCCGTTCTGGATGAGCTGGCAGAAACCACCCTCCATCACCTCGTCGCGGAAGAACACATAGGCCAGCAACGTATGTTGCTCGCCCGTCAGCAAAGCCATGTTTTCAGCCGTGAGCTTGCCGCCCAAAGCTTCCATATACGCATCGGTAAACACCTTGATAAAGGCATCCATACCTTCGCCGGCCGCCTGCTGCAACATTTCGTCTTTTACTTCTATCATAACTTCTACTCGTGTATATAAATCGGGTACAAAGCTATAAAATAAAAGAAAAAGAACGAAACTTCCACATAGAAAAAGAAAATCTACACCTCACCCAGCCGGCAATTCCCTATTTTTGCCAGCAATTAATCAACTAAAAAAAACATCCATCTGAAATCATGAAAAATCTGTTTTTCCAAGCAGGGCTGTTCCTGCTGTTTCTGACAAGTGCCTGTCAGGCACCGGCAAGCACGACCGAAGAACCTGTACCTCCTGTCACCGTCCCCGACGATAACCCTACAGATACTCCAGACGAACCTGCCCCCTCTGCCCCAGCCTTCCCTGGCGCCGAAGGTTTTGCACGCAACACCACGACGGGCGGACGTGGCGGTACCGTCTATCACGTCACCAATCTAAATGATAGTGGTGCCGGATCGCTCAGAAACGGCTTGGCCATGACGGGGCCACGTATCATCGTCTTCGACGTATCAGGCATCATCGAGCTGCAGAAGACGCTTGAAATAAAGAATGGAGACGTTACCATAGCCGGACAAACAGCTCCAGGCGACGGCATCTGCCTGAAGAACTATTCGTTCGTAGTGAAGGCCGACAACGTCATCATCCGCTTCATCCGAAGCCGCATGGGCGACGAACTGAAAACAGAGGATGATGCCATGTGGGGACGCAATCAGCAGAACGTCATCATCGACCACTGCAGCATGAGCTGGAGTACAGATGAATGTTCTTCCTTCTACGGCAACAAGAACTTCACTTTGCAATGGTGCATCCTCAGCGAAAGCCTCACCAACTCCGTCCATGGCAAGGGCAGCCACGGCTATGGCGGCATCTGGGGAGGCGAAGGAGCCAGCTTCCACCACAACCTCATGGCTCACCACAAAAGTCGTACGCCACGCCTCTGCGGAAGCCGTTTCTCAGGTCGGCCCGACGACGAATTGGTAGACCTTCGTAACAACGTATTCTACAACTGGGGACCTACCAACGGCGGCTATGCCGGCGAGGGAGGACGCTACAACTTCGTCAACAATTACTACAAACCAGGCCCATCGACCGTCACGAAAAAAGGGCTGGTCAACCGCATCTTCGCACCTAATGCCGACGATGGCACGCAGAAAAATCAGGCAGGCATCTGGGGAACATTCTATCTGAGCGGAAATCTGTTCGACAACCAGCTGGTGCCCTCCAACTACCAAACACTGATTGATGCCGTCAACCGCGACAATGCCGAAGGCCTCCATCCCGACACCAAGAACGGCTATCCCCTGCCCGATGGAGGCAAAAACGCCATCATCAGCCAGACAGCCTATGAAGTAGAGCCGACAGGCACCCACACCGCTTCCGAAGCCTACGACAAAGTGCTGGCCTATGCCGGCGCCAGCCTGAAGCGCGATGCCGTAGACAAACGCATCGTTGACGATGTGAAAAACGGTACCTACGAATACGAAGGCAGCAACGGAAGCAGCAACGGCCTGATAGACTCGCAAGCCGATGCCGGCGGATGGCCCACCTATAACAGTACAGAAAAACCCCAGGACACAGACAACGACGGGATACCCGACACATGGGCCGCCCAACACCTGCCGACAGGCAAGACCTATAAGGACATCGACCCGACTAGCGGTTACTGCTATCTGGAACTCTACATCAACAGTCTGGTCGAAGACATCATGAAAGCCGGCACATCAAACGAAGCGAACTCTCCTTGTAACTCCGATTTCCAATAATAAAGATAAAGGAGAGAATCTCGCCAAAACGCCGACAGATTGCAAAGTCTACTTTGCAATACGCAAACGCAGGTTCTCTCATTACTTATTTTTAATAAAAAAGTCAAATTGAACGGTTGGCAGGATAAAAGAAAACGGTTAACTTTGCCTCAGTTTTACAAAGTGGAACTACGTTTTTTTAATTATAACTAACTAAAAAGAGCTAATTATGACTTATTCACACGAAGTGGAACACATGTGTGTTGTAAAGAAAGGTCCCAACCACGGACCGGCTCCTATTCCCGAAGAAGGTAAATGGGTAAAAGCTAAAGAAATCGTTGACATCTCTGGTCTGACACACGGTATCGGTTGGTGTGCTCCCCAGCAAGGTGCTTGTAAATTAACCCTCAACGTAAAGGAAGGCGTTATCCAGGAAGCTTTGGTAGAGACTATCGGTTGCTCCGGTATGACTCACTCTGCTGCTATGGCTTCTGAAATCCTCCCGGGCAAGACTATCCTCGAAGCCCTGAACACTGACCTCGTTTGCGACGCTATCAATACAGCTATGCGCGAACTCTTCCTGCAAATCGTATACGGACGTACTCAGTCAGCTTTCTCTGAAGGCGGTCTGATGATCGGTGCCGGTATGGAAGATTTGGGTAAAGGTCTGCGTAGCCAGGTAGGTACATTGTATGGTACTTTGGCCAAAGGTACTCGCTACTTGGAAATGGCTGAAGGCTATATCAAGACCATCGCCCTGGACAAAGACGATCAGGTTTGTGGCTATGAATTCGTTCACCTGGGCAAATTCATGGATGAAATCAAGAAGGGCACAGACGCCAACGAAGCTCTGAAGAAGGTAACCGGTACTTACGGACGCTTCAGCAAAGAGGCCGGTGCAGTTAAATACATTGACCCACGTAAAGAATAAGGAGGAAGGAATATGATTAGAGAAGTGAAATTTGAAAGCCAAGACCGTCGTATCAAGCAAATTCTTGCTGCTTTGAACGAAAACGGTATCAAGGATATCGAAGAAGCTAACCAAATCTGCGAATCTTACGGCCTCGATCCTTATAAGACTTGTGAAGAAACTCAGCCTATCTGCTTCGAAAATGCAAAGTGGGCTTACGTAGTAGGTTGCGCTATCGCATTGAAGAAAGGTGTGAAGACAGCTGCCGAAGCTGCCGAAGCTATCGGTATCGGTCTGCAAGCATTCTGCATCCCCGGTTCTGTAGCCGACGACCGTAAGGTTGGTTTGGGCCATGGTAACCTGGCAGCCCGTTTGCTGAGCGAAGAAACTAAATGTTTCGCTTTCTTGGCCGGTCACGAATCATTCGCCGCTGCCGAAGGCGCCATCAAGATTGCCGCTAAGGCTGACAAGGTTCGTAAAGAGCCTCTGCGTTGTATCCTCAACGGTCTGGGTAAGGACGCTGCCATGATTATCTCTCGTATCAACGGCTTTACTTACGTTCAGACTCAATTCGACTACTACACTGGCGAGCTGAAAGTTGTGAAGGAAATCGCTTATAGCGACGGTCCTCGTGCCAAAGTAAAATGCTACGGTGCCGACGACGTTCGCGAAGGTGTAGCCATCATGTGGAAGGAAGGCGTAGACGTATCTATCACAGGTAACTCTACCAACCCCACCCGCTTCCAGCACCCGGTTGCAGGTACTTACAAGAAAGAGCGCGTACTGGCAGGTAAGCCCTACTTCTCAGTAGCTTCTGGTGGTGGTACAGGTCGTACACTGCACCCCGATAACATGGCTGCCGGTCCTGCCTCTTACGGCATGACAGACACGATGGGTCGTATGCACTCAGATGCTCAGTTCGCTGGTTCTTCATCAGTTCCTGCTCACGTAGAAATGATGGGCTTCCTGGGTATCGGTAACAACCCGATGGTAGGTTGTACAGTAGCTTGCGCCGTTGACGTTGCTACTGCTTTGAATAAGTAATTCAATACTTAATCAAGATAATTAATCCCCGTAACTCAATGAGTTATGGGGATTTTTATTTTATTCACAGTCCATAGGTAAAGAACAATATTTCATTACGCTCTAATATAATCCATAGTTACGATGCTAAAGTCCATAGTTACGTCGCTAAAGTAGGTGTTTACAGAGCCAGAATAGGATATTCACTAACGACCATCTATATCCGTTAATGTTAATCTATCCCAATTATATTACGAATAATTCGTAAATACATAAAATCTTAATATATTAGCCTCATACTTTAAAAAGCAACATGTATGAAACGAATTATTCTTCTTTTCGCCTTTCTCGGTCATATCCTGGCTACCACCGCTCAATCCCCTGTTTCCAATGATATTCGAGAGGCCATGAACAATTATGATTATGAAGCTGCCCTCCAATTAATGGAGAAAACACCTTCAAGTATTCCTCTGCTCTATCTGAAAGGAAAAGCCTTGAAAGAACTGGGACGAAACAATGAAGCCCTGAACGTATTCAACCAATTGACCAAACAAGACTCACTCAACCCACGGGCGTACATTGAGACAGGAGAATGTTACAAGACTTTGGGAAAATTTCAACCGGCCCTATTATGCTACAAACGGGTACTGGACCTAAAGCCTGACCATAAATATGCCCGTATCCAGTATATCAGCCAGTTACTGAATTTGCAGAAATACCAGGAGGCTTTAGGCGAAAGCACTGCCTTGGCCGAACAGGACAGCTCTGCAACCATCCTCCACCTGAAAGCACAAAGTCTGGAAGGATTGTATTCCGACCCCAACATCCAAATTGGCGCCTACATGGAAATACACGAACGCTATCCCGACGACTACCTCGCCGCTTCCAAGTTGGCAAGCCTGTACATCCGAAACAACTATTACGATTATGCCATCGAAACTTGCGAGGCCTATCGAAAAACAGACACCACAAATGCGACCGTCAACCGTCTGGAAGCACAAGCCTACTGCCTGAACCAAGAATATCAAAAGGCATTGGAAAGATACCAGCCTTTGCTGGCCCAGGGAGACAGTTCGTTCTACAACTGCTACTATGCCGGCATCAGCCACTATGCCCTGAACCAGCCCTACGAGGCACACGACTTGCTGGAAGCCGCCCGTAAACATGTTCCCGACCACATCGACCTGCTCTACTATCTGGGAAAAGCCTGCTCCAAAACGCTTTGGAAGAAGAAAGGTATGGAATACATGGAAGATGCCATCCGGCTGGTTTTCCCACAGGACAGTGTGGTGGCACGACTCTATGGTGGTTTGGCCGACTGCTGCAGAGAGGCAGCCGAGCCCCGCAAACAGATAAAAGCGCTGATGCAACAATACAAATACAATCCACAGGCACATTATGTGCTCTACAAAGCAGCCTTTGTTTCTTTCTATCACCTGAAAGATCTGGAAAGTACCGAAAAATATCTGGAAGCCTACCTCAAGACCCGTCCTAAAGAAAGCAAAGATCAACCACAAGAAATGACGGAAGAAGGTGACATTGTCATCAACGAAAACAATCGATACAACGCCGCCGAAGCATGGCTGCAAGATTTGCGGAAACGAAAGAAAGTGGAAGATTTCTTCCAAGGAAAAACAGCCATAAAGGTCAATCCACCTACTTCAAAGTAGCATAAAGCAAACGTTTGCATAATATAAAGGAAAGTGATTGGCGGAGAAACACAGCGTATCTCCGCCATTTGTCTTATATTAGCCCCACTAAATTGTAACCGTAAAATTACTATCATGAAAAAGAAAGTATTTTCCCTTCTCGGGACGATGCTGCTGTCCCTTACTACCTACGCAGCACCTAACATCAACAAAATTGATCCCCCTTTCTGGTATACAGGCATGCAGAATCCCGAACTGCAGCTGATGGTCTATGGCGAAGGAATCGGCGATGCACGTGTCACGGTAGATTATCCTGGCGTATCAGTGAGCAGCACCGTGAAGCTGGAAAGCAGCAATTACCTGCTGGTCTACCTGAAACTAGACAAAGACGTAAAGCCTGGTAAAATGGCTCTCACCTTTGCTCAAGGAAAGAAAAAAACTGTGCAGGAATATGAACTAAGAGCGCGTGCTATGAAAGGCAGTGACCATAAAGGATTCGATGCATCGGATGCCCTTTACCTGTTAATGCCCGACCGCTTTGCTAACGGTAATCCGGATAATGATCAAATAGAAGGTATGCTGGATGCTAAAGTAGACCGCAATGATCCAAATGCCCGCCATGGCGGTGACCTGGCCGGTATTGAACAGCATCTGGACTACTTCACAGACCTAGGTGTAACGGCTCTGTGGTTTACACCCGTTTTGGAAAACAACATGCAAGGAGGAAGTTACCATGGCTATGCCACAACAGACTATTACAAAGTAGATCCTCGTTTTGGTACCAACGAAGAATACCGTCAGCTGATCGAGAAAGCACACCAGCTTGGCATCAAAATCGTAATGGAC
>CAYQOV010000033.1:0-28728 GCA_964419245.1 uncultured Bacteroides sp.
CGCCGCCGTCTTTTCTTGAGAAGTCCTCCGTAACAATCCTGTTGCGGGGGACTTTGTTTTTTGTTTATATTCCCTCTTTTTTTAGCCTATCTGTATTTTTCTTTGATTCTTTTTATTTTATATCCAACCAAATTTTGTAATTTTGGCCAGAATCTAAGGTAGAGAAAAATCACGAAGAGAAAATAAATTAACATATAATTCCTATAAATATGGAAAATAAAATTCAAGAGCTGACCGATAAGATTTATCGTGAAGGGGTTGAAAAAGGGAATGAAGAAGCCCGTAAGTTAGTTTTGGAGGCCCAAGCGGAAGCGAAGAAAATTGTAGACGAAGCTCATAAAGAGGCTGAGCAGATTTTGGCCAACGCCCGTAAGTCTGCTGACGAGTTGTCAGAGAATACGAAGTCTGAATTGAAACTGTTTGCAGGTCAGGCTGTAAATGCTTTGAAGTCTGAGATTACTTCCGTGGTAAGCGGATCAATTGTAGATGCTGATGTGAAAGCTTTTGCTGCGAATAAGGACTATCTGAATGCCTTTATTGTTGCATTGGCCGAGAAATGGAGCGTGGACGAGCCTATTGTCATCTCTACAGCCGATGCAGCAGGACTCAAGAAGTATTTCGCTTCAAAGGCAAAGGCTCTTTTGGACAAAGGCGTCAGAATTGAGCAAGTGAACGGCATCAAGACGTTGTTCACTGTATCACCGGCAAGTGGTGCCTATAAGGTGAATTTTGGTGAGGAAGAGTTTATGAACTACTTCAAGGAATTTTTGCGTCCACAACTGGTGGAAATGTTATTTTAAATCCCTGTCAGGATATGAGTAAATACTATTACTTGGTAGCCGGTTTGCCCGATTTGGCTTTGGATGACAGCAAACTGAGTTATACGGTAGCAGATTTCAAGACAGAGTTTTATCCTTACTTGTCAGATGCGGATAAAAAGTTGATAGACTTGTTTTATTTGAAGTTTGACAATGCGAATGTATTGAAGCTTCTAAAAGACAGGGATGCGGTGATTGATACCTGCGGATTGTATTCGGCAGATGAGCTTTCCGGCTTTATAGCCCTGCTGAAGGACGGTGACGAGGTGCCTGACCGTGTATTTCCTTCCTATCTGTCTGCATTTATCTCCGACTATTTCAATCAGCCGGCCGAAGAGGCAAGTTCCCTGCCAGAGAACCGCGTGGCTGCATTGTATTATGCTTATGCTATGAAGTGCAAGAACCGGTTTGTATCCGACTGGTTTGGTTTCAATCTCACAGTCAACAACATTTTGGTTGCACTTACAGCCCGTAAGTATAAGTTCGAGGTCGCTCCCCTGATTGTGGGCGACACCAGTATCTGCGAAGCGTTGCGCACATCGACTGCGCGCGATTTCGGTTTGGGTGCCGAGGTCGGTTACCTGGATCAGCTGATGAAGATCAGTGAGGTAGAAGAGTTGGTTGAACGTGAGAAGAAGATAGACCAGCTGCGTTGGAACTGGATGGAAGAAGCTACTTTCTTCAATTATTTTACCATTGAACGTTTGTTTGTATTTCTGTTGCAGCTTGAGATGATTGAACGTTGGCTTTCTTTGGACAAAGAACGTGGAAGTCAGTTGTTCCGCAGTATGATCGAAGCATTGAAAAACGAAGTACAGATACCCGCTGAATTCAGATAAATAAAATTGTTAATATATATGGCAACAAAAGGAACTGTTAGTGGCGTAATCGCCAACATGGTGACGCTTGTCGTTGACGGCCCGGTGGCACAGAATGAGATTTGTTATATCTCTACCGGAGGCGACCGTCTGATGGCAGAGGTTATCAAGGTTGTAGGTGCCCAAGTATATGTTCAGGTGTTCGAAAGTACGCGTGGACTGAAGGTAGGTGCTGAAGCCGAATTTACCGGACACATGCTCGAAGTGACGTTAGGACCGGGTATGTTGTCCAAAAACTATGATGGTTTGCAGAACGACCTGGACAAGATGGAAGGCGTCTTCCTGAAGAGAGGTCAGTATACTTATCCTTTGGACAAGGAAAAGAAATGGCATTTTGTTCCCTTGGTAAAGCCCGGCGATAAGGTGGAAGCCGCTGCCTGGCTTGGAAAGGTGGAAGAGAATTTTCAGCCGCTTAAGATCATGGTGCCTTTCGCACAGAAGGGCATTTGTACTGTGAAGTCGATTGTTTCGAAAGGTGATTATACCATCGAGGATACTGTCGCTGTGCTGACAGCAGAAGATGGTAGTGAAGTGGAAGTCAACATGATTCAGAAATGGCCGGTGAAGCGTGCCATGACCAACTACAAGGAGAAACCCCGTCCTTTCAAATTGCTGGAAACGGGTGTACGTGTGATTGATACGGTGAACCCCATTGTGGAAGGTGGTACAGGATTTATTCCAGGTCCGTTCGGTACGGGTAAGACAGTGCTTCAGCACGCCATCTCCAAACAGGCGGAAGCAGATATTGTAATCATAGCCGCCTGTGGTGAACGTGCTAATGAAGTTGTGGAAATCTTTACAGAATTCCCTGAACTGGTAGACCCGCATACAGGTCGCAAATTGATGGAACGTACCATCATCATTGCCAATACTTCGAACATGCCGGTGGCTGCCCGTGAAGCTTCTGTATACACGGCCATGACCATTGCCGAATACTATCGCAGTATGGGCTTGAAGGTGTTGTTGATGGCCGACTCTACTTCCCGTTGGGCGCAGGCTTTACGTGAGATGTCCAACCGTATGGAGGAACTGCCGGGTCCCGATGCATTCCCGATGGACTTGTCTTCCATTATCTCCAACTTCTATGGTCGTGCCGGTTATGTGGTATTGAACAATGGTGAGACCGGTTCTATTACCTTTATTGGTACAGTATCGCCTGCCGGTGGTAACCTGAAGGAACCTGTAACTGAAAATACGAAGAAGGTGGCCCGTTGTTTCTACGCCCTCGAGCAGGACCGTGCGGACAAGAAGCGTTACCCTGCCGTAAATCCTATCGATTCTTATTCCAAGTACATCGAATATCCTGAATTTGAGGATTATATCAGTAAGCGTATCAATGGAGAGTGGATCGGTAAGGTAAATGAAATCAAGACCCGTCTCCAGCGCGGTAAGGAAATTGCCGAACAGATCAATATCTTGGGTGATGACGGTGTGCCCGTAGACTACCACGTCATTTTCTGGAAATCGGAGCTGATTGACTTTGTGATTTTGCAGCAGGATGCTTTCGACGAAATTGATGCCGTGACTCCGATGGAACGCCAGGAAGAAATTCTGAATATGGTTATCGAAATCTGCCATACGGACTTCACTTTCGACAATTTCAACGAAGTGATGGATTACTTTAAGAAAATGATCAATATCTGCAAGCAGATGAACTACTCGAAGTTCAAGTCGCCTGAGTATGAGGGCTTCCGTCAGCAGTTGCAGGCATTGATTGAGGAGCGTAAGGCTTGATTGCATTTTGAGAACATGAATATTTAAATTGCTAAGTAATTGAACAATGGCAACAAAAGCATTTCAAAAAATATATACCAAGATAACTCAGATTACGAAAGCTACCTGTTCGTTGAAAGCTACGGGAGTAGGGTATGACGAGTTGGCAACCGTAAACGGCAAGCTGGCACAGGTGGTGAAGATTGCCGGGGATGAAGTGACCTTGCAGGTATTCGAAGGTACCGAAGGTATTCCCACCAATGCCGAAGTGGTATTCTTGGGTAAGGCACCTACGTTGAAGGTGAGCGAGCAGCTTGCCGGACGTTTCTTTAACGCTTTCGGTGATCCCATTGACGGAGGACCGGAAATTGAAGGACAGGAAGTGGAAATCGGCGGTCCGTCGGTAAATCCTGTCCGTCGTAAGCAGCCGTCTGAATTGATAGCGACCGGTATTGCCGGTATCGACTTGAACAATACGCTGGTATCCGGTCAGAAGATTCCTTTCTTTGCCGACCCCGACCAGCCTTTCAATCAGGTAATGGCCAATGTGGCCCTCCGTGCCGAGACCGATAAGATTATCTTGGGCGGTATGGGTATGACGAACGATGACTACCTTTATTTTAAGAACGTATTCTCCAATGCCGGTGCGCTCAGCCGAATTGTCAGCTTTGTGAATACGACAGAAAATCCGCCGGTAGAACGTCTGCTTGTTCCTGATATGGCTCTGACAGCTGCCGAATACTTTGCTGTGCAGCACAACGAGAAGGTGCTGGTACTTCTGACCGACATGACTTCTTATTCCGACGCGTTGGCCATCGTGTCCAACCGTATGGACCAGATTCCGTCGAAGGATTCTATGCCGGGTTCGCTGTATTCCGACTTGGCCAAGATTTACGAGAAGGCCGTGCAGTTCCCCAGCGGAGGTTCCATCACGATTATCGCAGTGACCACCCTTTCGGGAGGCGACATTACGCACGCTGTGCCCGATAATACCGGTTACATCACCGAAGGTCAGCTCTTCCTGCGCCGCGACAGTGATATCGGTAAGGTTATCGTAGACCCCTTCCGTTCTTTGTCTCGTCTGAAACAGCTGGTTACCGGTAAGAAGACCCGTAAGGACCATCCGCAGGTGATGAATGCCGCCGTCCGTCTGTATGCCGATGCTGCCAATGCCAAGACCAAGTTGGAGAACGGTTTCGACCTGACGAACTATGATGAGCGTACGCTTGCTTTCGCCAAGGACTACTCCAACCAGTTGCTGGCCATCGACGTCAACCTCGATACGACCGAGATGCTCGATGTAGCCTGGAGCTTGTTCGGCAAGTATTTCAAGCCGGAAGAAGTGAACATAAAGAAGGAACTGGTCGATCAGTACTGGCCGGCCGGCAAGGCAAACTAAAGAATCATAAAGAATGGCTATTAAGTTTCAATATAACAAGACCTCGCTCCAGCAGCTTGAAAAGCAACTGAAAGTGCGGGTGCGTACCCTTCCTATCATTAAGAATAAGGAGAGTGCACTGCGCATGGAGGTGAAGCGTTGCAAGACCGACGCTCAGGCGCTGGAACAACGGTTGGAAAAGGAAATACAAGCTTACGAAGCCATGTTCGCCCTATGGAATGAGTTCGACAGCTCGCTGATTAAGGTCAGTGACGTACATCTGGGAGTTCGCAAGATTGCCGGTGTACGGGTGCCCCAGTTGGAGAATATCGATTTCGATATCCGTCCGTACAGCCTGTTCAATGCCCCCAAGTGGTATGCCGACGGCCTGAATCTGCTGAAAGAGCTGGCTCATACTGCCATCGAGCGCGAGTTCACGGTTGCCAAGCTGAACTTGCTCGAACATGCCCGTAAGAAGACTACACAGAAAGTGAACCTTTTCGAGAAAGTACAAATTCCCGGCTATCAGGATGCCCTGCGTAAGATCAAACGGTTCATGGAAGATGAAGAGAACCTGTCCAAGTCTTCGCAGAAGATCATGAAGTCCCATCAGGAAAAAAGGAAGGAGGCAGAGGCATGATTACAAAAATGAAGAAGCTCACATTCCTTATCTATCATAAGGAGTACGAACAGTTCCTTGAGCAGATCCGTGAGTTGGGAGTCGTACACATTGTAGAGAAGCAATGTGGCGAAATGGACGATCGGTTGCAGCGCTTCATGCAGAAGCGTGCGCTGTACAAGAACACGCTGAACGCCATGTACAACCTGGCCGGTAAAGACCTGTCCGCTACTGTACGTGCAGGTGTTTCGGCCGACGAAGTGGTCAGCGCATACGAAGATTTGCAGTCTCACATTCAGGAGCTGGGCCAGAAACTTCCCCAGCTGGACAAGGACATTGCGCAGATGCAGGTCTGGGGCGATTTCGACTGGACCGCTGTCCGTAAACTTCGCGATGCAGGCTGGTACGTTCAGTTTTATTCCTGTACAGAGAAAGAATACGATGAAGCCTGGGAAGCCGATTACAATGCCGTCCGTATCCAGGAACAGGGCGGACACATTTACTTTGTGACCGTTACGCCCGGTCCGTTGGAAGGGCTGGACATGGAACCTCTCCGTCTGCCGTCTGCCGGCTTGTCCGAGCTATTGGCCCGGAAGGCCGATACAGCGTCGCAGATCGAACAGGCACAGGCCGATTTGAAAGCGTTTTGCCAGGCCAACTGTAAGACGCTTGAGCATGGCAACCTGTTGCTTCAGGGAGATATAGACCTGTTGAAGGTGAAGCTCAACAGCGAACACATGGCCGACGGTGCCGTCGTCCTGCTGGAAGGATGGATTCCCGTCGACAATGAATCCGAAGTGAGGCAACTGCTGGACAACAGCGGTGTCTACTATGAGATTCGGAATGCTACGAAAGAAGACAATGCGCCCATCAAGTTGCGTAACAACGCTTTTGCCCGCATGTACGAGGTGCTGACCAAGATGTACGGTATGCCCGACTATGCCGAGTTCGACCCGACTCCCATCCTGGCCCCCTTCTTCTCTCTGTTCTTCGCCTTCTGTATGGGCGATGCCGGTTATGGAGTCGTGCTGATTATTCTGGGCTTTATCCTGAAGAAGAAGCTCTCCAAGTCGCTGAGCGGCATGATGAATCTGGTCATTACGCTGGGTGTCTTTACGACAGTTGTCGGTGCTGTTCTCGGTACCTGCTTCGGTGTCAGTCTGTTTGACCTCGAACTGCCCGACTTCATCAAGCAATTCATGATTGTCGGCAAGATAGGCGAGACCACTTACGATAAGCAGATGTTGCTTGCCCTCATCATCGGTGTGGTACATATCAGTATTGCCATGACGGTGAAGGCGGTGGGCGAGACCGTCCGTTACGGTTTCAAGGAGTCGCTCAGTTCATGGGCTTGGCTGTTGCTGGTGGTCGGTGGTGTCTGTACCGGCAGTCTTTCGTTCTTCGAGGTCATCTCGGAGCACGTGTCTACCTGGGCGTTCATCATTATCGGCGGCGTATCGGCCATAGGCATCTATCTGCTGAACAACCTTCATCGCAATGTGCTGGTCAACATCGGGGCCGGCATCTGGGATACGTACAACATGGCCACAGGGCTTATGGGCGATATACTTTCCTACATCCGTCTGTATGCCCTTGGACTGGCCGGTGGTATGTTGGGCGGTGTGTTCAACCAGCTTGCCTTTATGGTCAACGATGCGGCCGGACCTGCCTTGGGCTGGTTGTTCTGTGGTCTCATCCTGGTATTCGGCCATACGCTGAACATCGCTATGTCTTGTCTGAGTGCGTTTGTCCATCCGCTCCGTCTGACGTTTGTCGAATATTTCAAGAATTCCGGTTACAATGGAAAAGGAGAGGAATATGCTCCCTTTACTACGGTTGAAAACAAATAAGATTAGAAACAAATAAAAACAGAAACATTATGAATGAAATTTTAGGTTATCTCGGTTTGGGCCTGATGTTGGCCCTGGCAGGTATTGGTAGTTGTTTTGGTACGACAATCGCAGGAAATGCGGCAGAAGGTGCGTTGAAGAAAGATCCTTCCAAGTCTGCCAGCTATATGATTTTGTCAGCTCTTCCTGCTACGCAGGGTTTGTATGGTTTCGTGGCGTTCCTGATGTCCATGGGGCGTGATTTTACGACAGAAGGTCCCCTGATGCTGGGCATCGGTTTGGGTGTCGGTCTGGTATGTTTGTTCTCCGCCATCCGTCAGGGACAGATTTGTGCCAATGGTATCGTGGGTATTTCCCAGGGTCATGACGTGCAGACCAATACCATGATCTACGCCGCTCTGCCCGAATTCTACGCAATTCTTGCTTTGGTGGCAGCCTTAATGGTATAATTTACGGTTTTTTATAAGCTTTATTCCCCTTGTTCCTTCCTCTTTTTTCGGGTGGTGTTGGAGCAGGGGGATGCTTTTTGTATGCAGTTACTTGTTCCCTTTTTTTGATTTTTTTCGGTTAAAAGGTTATTTTTCAAAGAATAATATGTACTTTTGCATCCGTGTTAAGAGCAACGTAATTATGTTACTTGAGTTACGTCGGCCGATTTGTTCGCAAAGAGGCTGTACGCAACCAGAATAAATTAAAGATATGGGTAAAGAATTGTTGACCCCCGACTACCTTTTCGAAGCAAGTTGGGAAGTGTGCAATAAAGTGGGGGGCATATACACTGTTTTATCTACGCGGGCCAAAACATTGCAGGAGCAATTCCGTGATAGAATATTCTTTATAGGACCGGATTTCTGGAAAGGAAAGGAAAACCCTCTTTTTACAGAATACGAAAACCTCTGTGCCGTCTGGAAGGAATATGCTGCGACGCGCGACAACCTGTCTGTCAGGGTAGGGCGTTGGAATATTCCGGGCGAGCCGATTGTCATCCTGGTCGATTTCCATCCCTTTTTCGCCCGGAAGAACGACATCTATACGGAGATGTGGAACCGTTATCAGGTAGATTCGCTGCATGCCTACGGCGACTACGACGAAGCTTCCATGTTTGCCTATGCTGCCGGTAAGGTGGTTGAAAGTTTTTATCGCTACAATCTGACGGAAACGGATAAGGTTGTTTTCCAGGCGCATGAATGGATGACCGGTATGGGAGCTCTTTATCTACAGACGGCCGTACCCGAAATCGCCACCATTTTCACCACTCATGCCACGTCTATCGGCCGTTCCATTGCCGGCAACGGAAAACCTCTTTACGACTATCTTTTTGCCTACAACGGCGACCAGATGGCGCAAGAACTGAATATGCAGTCCAAGCATTCCATCGAGAAGCAGACTGCCCATTATGTGGATTGCTTCACGACGGTGAGCGAAATCACCAACAACGAATGCAAGGAATTGCTCGACAAGCCCGCCGATGTCATACTGGTCAATGGTTTTGAGGATGGATTCGTACCGAAGGGTTCTACCTATGCCGGCAAGCGTAAGCGCGCCCGTGCGTTGAAGCTCCGCCTGGCCGGTTGCCTGGTAGGCGAGACTTTCTCCGACGAAGATACGCTCATCATTTCTACCAGCGGCCGCTACGAGTTCAAGAACAAGGGAATCAATGTCTTTCTGGAAGCCCTGAACCGTCTGAACCGCGACAAGAATCTGAAGAAGAAAGTACTGGCCTTTGTCAATGTGCCCAGTTGGGTGGGAGAGCCCCGTGAAGAATTGCAGGAGCGCATGAAGAGCAAGGAGGCGTTCACCACGCCCTTGCAGTGTCCTTTCATTACCCACTGGCTCCGCAACATGACCCACGACCAGGTGCTTGACATGCTGAAATACCTGGGCATGGACAACCGTCCTGAGGATAGGGTGAAGGTCATCTTCGTTCCCTGCTACTTGGACGGCAAAGACGGCATCCTCAACAAGCACTACTACGACCTCGTTCTGGGCAGCGACCTCAGCGTCTATCCGTCTTATTACGAGCCTTGGGGCTACACGCCGTTGGAGAGTATCGCCTTCCACGTTCCCACCATTACGACCGACCTGGCCGGTTTCGGCCTTTGGATCAAGAGCCTGAAGAATGTTCATGGCATCGACGACGGTGTGGAAGTGCTCCACCGTTCGGACTACAACTATTCCGAAGTGGCCGACGGCATCAAGGACACCATCACCGCCTTTTCCGCCAAGACGCCAGCCGAAGTACGCGAAATCCGCAAGCGGGCTGCCGCCGTGTCCGAACTGGCGCTGTGGAAACATTTCATCACCTACTATTACGAAGCCTATGATTTTGCCTTGCGTCGTGCGAAAGAGCGTTTGTTGAATCTGTGAAACGAATTGGAATAAAAATTATTAATCAAACTTATCATATACAATGAAGATTAAAGTTAGTAATGTAAACACTCCGAACTGGAAAGATGTGAATGTAAAGTCGCACATTCCGGCCGAGTTGGAAAAATTGTCTGAATTGGCACGCAACATCTGGTGGTCCTGGAACTATGAGGCTACCGAACTGTTCAGAGACCTTGACCCCGCTTTGTGGAAAGAGGTAGGACAGAATCCCGTGCTTTTGTTGGAACGTATGAGCTATGCTAAACTTGAAGCGCTTGCGAATGATAAAGTTATCCTGCGCAGAATGGATGATGTATACTCTAAGTTCCGTACATATATGGATGTGGAGCCCGACAAGAAGCGTCCCTCCGTGGCCTATTTCAGTATGGAATATGGTTTGAATCACGTTCTGAAAATATATTCCGGTGGTCTGGGCGTATTGGCCGGCGACTACCTGAAAGAAGCTTCGGACAGCAATGTCGACTTGTGTGCGGTAGGTTTCCTCTATCGTTACGGTTACTTCACCCAAACACTGTCCATGGACGGTCAGCAGATTGCCAACTACGAGGCCCAGAACTTCGGCCAGTTGCCCATCGACCGTGTGCTCGACGAGAACGGCAATCAGGTGATTGTCGATGTTCCCTACCTGGACTATTACGTGCATGCTTATATATGGAGAGTCAATGTAGGCCGTATCTCTCTCTATTTGCTCGATACGGACAACGAGCTGAACAGCGAGTTCGACCGTTCCATCACCCATGTCCTCTACGGTGGCGACTGGGAAAACCGTCTGAAGCAGGAAATCCTGCTCGGTATCGGCGGTATGCTGGCCCTGAAGAAACTGGGCATCAAGAAAGACGTTTACCACTGCAACGAAGGACACGCAGCCCTCATCAACGTACAGCGCATCTGCGACTACGTGGCCGAAGGCCTCACTTACGACCAGGCCATCGAGCTGGTTCGTGCCTCTTCACTCTATACCGTACACACTCCCGTGCCTGCCGGCCACGACTACTTCGACGAAGGCCTTTTCGGCAAGTACATGGGCGGTTATCCTTCCCGTATGGGCATCTCTTGGGACGACCTGATGGACCTGGGCCGCAACAACCCGGGCGACAAGGGCGAACGTTTCTGTATGTCTGTCTTTGCCTGCAACACGTCTCAGGAAGTCAACGGTGTAAGCTGGCTGCACGGTAAGGTATCCCAGGAAATGTTCTCCAGCATCTGGAAGGGCTATTTCCCCGAAGAAAACCACGTGGGCTATGTTACCAACGGCGTACACTTCCCCACTTGGAGCGCTACCGAGTGGAAGCAGCTCTATGGCCAGTTCTTCGATGAGAACTTCTGGTATGACCAGTCGAACGAGAAAATCTGGAAGGCCATCTACGATGTACCCGACGAGGTGATCTGGAAGACCCGCATGGCGTTGAAGAACAAACTCATCGACTACGTGCGCAAGCAGTACCGCGAGACCTGGCTGAAGAACCAGGGCGACCCTTCGCGCATCGTTTCCTTGCTCGACAAGATCAACCCCAACGCACTGCTCATTGGTTTCGGCCGTCGTTTCGCCACCTACAAGCGTGCCCACCTGCTGTTCACCGACCTCGACCGTCTGGCCAAGATTGTGAACAATCCCGACTATCCGGTACAGTTCCTCTTCACCGGTAAGGCCCACCCGCACGACGGTGCCGGTCAGGGACTTATCAAGAAGATCATCGAGATCTCCCGTCGTCCCGAGTTCCTCGGAAAGATTATCTTCCTTGAAAACTACGACATGCAGCTCGCACGCCGTCTTGTTTCCGGTGTGGATATCTGGCTGAACACGCCGACCCGTCCGCTCGAGGCTTCCGGTACGTCCGGCGAGAAGGCTTTGATGAACGGTGTTGTCAACTTCTCCGTGCTCGACGGCTGGTGGCTCGAAGGCTACCGCGAAGGTGCCGGCTGGGCTTTGACCGAGAAGCGTACTTACCAGAACCAGGAACATCAGGATCAGCTGGATGCAGCTACCATCTACAGCATTCTGGAGACCGAAATCCTGCCGCTCTACTATGCACGCAACAAGAAGGGCTATTCCGAAGGCTGGATCAGGACCATCAAGAACTCCATCGCCCAGATTGCTCCCCACTATACGATGAAGCGTCAGCTCGACGACTACTTCGAGAAGTTCTACAACAAGGAAGCCAAGCGTTTCCACCTGTTGGCCGCCAACAATTATGCCAAGGCCAAGGAAATTGCCGCTTGGAAGGAAGAAGTGGTGTCCAAGTGGGACAGTATCGAAGTCGTTTCCAGCGAGAAGTGCGAGGAAGTGGCTACCGGGTCTATTGAAAGCGGTAAGGAGTACACCATTACCTTCGTTATCGACGAAAAGGGGCTGAACGATGCCATCGGGTTGGAGCTGGTGACCACCTATACTTCTGCCGACGGCAAGCAGCACATCTATTCTGTCGATCCGTTCGAGGTGGTGAAGAAGGAAGGCAATCTTTATACCTTCCAGACAAAGCACAAACTGGAGAATGCCGGCAGCTTCAAGGTTGCCTATCGCATGTTCCCCAAGCATGTCGACCTGCCCCATCGTCAGGACTTCTGCTACGTGCGTTGGTTCGTGTAATAAGGTTTTGTTTTCGTTTTATTCATGATAAAAAAGGAGTGCGTCGCGAAGATGCGCTCCTTTTTTTATTGGAACATGTGGATGGAGAACGTTTATACGGCTTGTTTGTTTTTTCGTGCGCAATACCGTTCGCATTGCGCGCAGATGTCATACCCCAGCATGGCTCCCAGGATGAAATCTTCTTCCGGAGTCAGTTGGTTCAGTGGCCGTGTCACGATGCAGCGTATGGCATGGATGCATTCCGGCCGTCCGAAGAACAGGTTTATTTTGCTGTCGTCCACCGCTTGTATCAGGTAGTCTATCTTCTGACTTTTCAGACGTGCTGTGGCAAAGGCTTCATATTTCCGGTTCACCGTATAGAGCACCATGCGGCGTACACCTTTTTTGTATTCGTAGACGTGGTTCAGAAAAACTTTCAGGTCTGCGGGCTGTATGTCGGGGTATGTTGTCATCCTGCGAATAGGTTGGGATATGTCCGGGTTGTCAGATAACTTTCTTCAGTTCGTTGGTCCAGTCCTCGATGCGTCGGTCGGTTTTGTCGCTTTCGTTCACCTCGTCCAGCGCCAGGCCCACGAAAGCTCCGTCCACTACGGAAACAGACGATGAGAAGGAATAGTCCGCCGGGTTGACGTGGTTGCCCAGGAAGGTGCAGCCCGTGTCTTTCAGGTCTTCGTACAGGATGCCCATTCCGTCGCAGAACGTATCGCCATACGATTCCGAGTCTCCACAGCCGAAGAGGGCTACATCCTTGCCGCCGAGGTCCATGCCTTTCAGCACCTTGATGGCGTCATACCAGTCGTCCTGCAGTTCGCCGTCGCCCCAGGTCGACGTACCCAGCAACAGCACTTCGTAGCTGCCTGCCAGTTCGGCCGTCAGTTTGTCCGCATTGTGCACGTCGGTTGCCGACACACCCATCTTGTCTGCTATCCGGCTGGCCAGATCTTCACACGTTCCTGTACTGGAACCATAAAAAATACCGATCTTTTTCATTTCCATTCAGTTTTTTTGTTGTTATTCTATTGGTTATACTTTCGTGGGCAAAGCTACGCTGTTTGTTTTGTTTTCGAAATACCCATTTATAGGGTTTTGTTTCTTCCCTTTTCCCTTTATTTTGCTAACTCGTGTTAGGTATCTTTTTTTGGATAAAGCGAGCTCATCTTTTTGTAGTGCGCTCGGTTTGCACTATCTTTAGATAAGACAGGCTGCACCTCGGCTCTGCAAAAAAATAAGCAAGCTCATCTTTTTGTAGTGCGCTCGGTTTGCACTATCTTTGCACCCCGAAAATCACAACTGTTACTGGAAGATGGCTAAAGCGTTGACTGATCAGGAAGTGGCCTTGTTGAGACGAAAGCTCGACTTGTTGCTCCGTACCGGAAAATTATTAGTAGAGAGTGCTGCCGATACCAACCGTATCGTGCGTAACATGAACCGTGTGGCTGCCTACCTGGGCCTCCCCGAAGAGAAGCTCCACATCGATGTGAGCTACACCATGCTGATGGTCAACGTCAGCGACGGCTCCCATTCGTTCTCCAAGTTCCAGAAGTGCGAGAAGCATGGCATCAACATGACTGCCATCTCCGAAATCAGCAAGCTGTCCTGGCGTGCCATCGAGAACGACTATTCGCTCGACCGCTACGAGGAGGAGCTGGAGCGCATCCGCACCAAGAGGCGCAACTACCTGCCCTATGTCGTGGCCGTCGGCGCCGGCTTTGCCTGCGGCGGCTTCTGCAAGCTGTTCGGTGGCGACTGGATTGCGTTCCTGTTTGCCTCCATCTGTGCCTTTGCCGGTTTCCGCGTGCGTGCCCGTTGCATCGACTTCGGCATCAATCTGTACATGAGTATCGCCATTGCGGCCTTTATCTCCACCTGTCTGGCCTACGTCACTACGTTCACCGGCCTTTCGCAGACTCCCTATCATCCCTTGCTGGCCTGTGCCCTGTTCATCGTGCCCGGCGTCCCGCTCATCAATTTTGTGGACGACATGATCGACAATTATATCCAGGTCGGCATCGTCCGCGCCGTCAACACCGCCCTGATGGTGGTGGCCATGGCCTTCGGCATCGTGCTGGCCATGCGGCTCCTGGTGATGGAAGACGTGGTCATCGACCGCAAGTTCAGCGAGCTGAGCATCGTGCCCCACGACACCTACATCGTCTACGCCATCGCCGCCGCCATTTCGGCCATGGGCTTCTCCATGATTTTCAACATCCAGCGCCGCCTGCTCTGGGTGGTGGCTATCGGTGGCATGCTGGCCGTCTGCACGCGCAATTTCGTCAACTTCGAGCTGGGTTTCGGTCCGGTAGTCGGCTCCTTTATGGGTGCCCTGGTTGTCAGCCTGGTGGCCGTGAAGGCCGTCCACTGGTTCCATGTCCCCAACCACGTGCTCACCATTCCTTCCGTCATCCCCATGATTCCCGGTGTGCTGATGTACCGTTCGCTGGTGGCACTCATCAATATGAACGGCATCGTGGGCGAGGTCACCACCGTCGTTTCCAACGGCATCAACGCTTCGCTCATCATCCTTTGCATCTCCCTGGGGGTGGCCGTCCCCAATATCTTTGCCCGCCGCTACATTGCCAAGGACCGCCAGCGCTTCCTCAAGGCCGAGCTCCAGAAGCGTCGTGAGCGCGGCAAGTTCATTGAGTGGTAGGAAACTGATGGTTTGCGTGGAATAAATTAATAATTTAAGCTTCCGTATCTAACTTGAATTATTGATTTATGACAATCGTAAAACTAAAAATCCGTCCGTCTTCTCCCCGGATCGGGAAGGGGACGTGTCTTTCCGAAAGCTTCAGGGATTATACGCTGGGCCTGATCGGCCGTTTGCGTCTTTCGGGCCGTTGCCGCACGGCCGAGTCCTACCTCACGTCGTTCAACAGCTTCATGCGTTTCCGCGACGCTGCCGACCTGTCTTTGGACGAGATAGACGCCGACCTCATGTCGGCCTACGAGGGCTACCTGCGCCGGGAGGGCATCTGTCCCAATACCTCTTCCTACTACATGCGCAACCTGCGCGCCATCTACAACCGTGCCGTCGAAGACGGCCTGGCAGTCCAGTGCTATCCCTTCCGTCGTGTCTATACCGGCATCGACCGCACCGTCAAGCGTGCCGTCCCCCTGCAGGTCATCGGCCGCATCCGCAATCTGGACCTCAGCCTCGATCCCCGTCTCGACTATGCCCGCGACCTCTTCATGTTCAGCTTCTACACCCGTGGCATGTCCTTTGTCGACATGGCCTACCTGAAGAAGAAAGACCTGCGCGGCGGTTTCCTTTCCTACTACCGCCACAAGACCCGCCAGCTCCTGTCTGTGCGGTGGGAGCGTCCCATGCAGGACATCGTCGACAAGTACGACACGACCGCCACTCCCTACCTGCTCCCCATCATCCGCGACGTCTCGCGCGACGACCGCAACCAGTATCTCAGCGCCTCCCATCAGGTCAACCTCCGCCTCAAGGAGCTGGGCGCCCGTCTGGGGCTCGACGTGCCGCTCACCACCTACGTGGCCCGTCATGCCTGGGCCAGCATAGCCTGGGACAAGCGTGTCTCCATGTCCGTCATCAGCCGTGCCCTGGGCCATCATTCCGAGCACACCACCCGCATCTACCTGGCTTCACTGGATACGTCGGCGGTCGACTGTGCCAACCACGACATTCTTCAGGCGCTGGATGTAAGCGGTAGGAACCTCTGATTTCCGTCTTTCCGGCCGAGTCTTTGGGTGGTGCGGATTGCACGGTGTTTGGCAGACTCATTCCCGCCGTGCCATTCCGTGCCTCGAAGTACAAAAGGCTGTTTGTTAGGAGTCAAATCAAAATTGTGTTATTCTTTTATTTCCTGCAAAGAATGTTTATATTTGTACTGCGTAAAAATACTCATTCCACTGCGTAAAATGTAATCCTATGTATAAAAGGTCAGAATATCAGGTTATTAAGCGTCGCCTTGAAGAGCGCAGACGATTCATTCAGGTTGTAATGGGAGCTCGTCAAATCGGTAAATCCACAGTTGTCAAGCAAGTGCTTAAAGATATTGATATCCCTTATCAGTTCTTCTCAGCCGACAATGTGCCTGCCACGAATTCCGCTTGGATTTCAAATTGTTGGGCAGCAGTTCGCAGCTTAAAAGAAAGTAAGAAGTTGGAAAGCATCATTCTCGTTATTGATGAAATTCAGAAAATCAGCAACTGGAGTGAAGTCGTAAAGAAAGAGTGGGATGACGATACATTTTATGATCGTGATATTAAGGTGCTTTTGCTTGGAAGCAGCCGGGTATTGCTGGAAAAAGGTTTGTCGGAATCTTTAGCCGGAAGGTTTGAGGAAATTCGTATGGGGCATTGGAGCTATCAGGAAATGAGAGAATGCTTTGGATACTCTCTGGATCAGTATATTTTTTATGGTGGTTATCCTGGAGCGGCTGTTCTGGTAGACGATTACGATCGTTTCCAGCAGTATATCCAGTCGTCTATTATAGAGGCTACTATCAATAAAGACATTTTGATGGACACGCCGATTAGCAAACCTGCTTTGCTTCGTCAGACGTTTGAATTGGGAGCTGCTTATTCAGACAACCTTTTGTCTTTGAACAAAATGTTAGGAACTTTACAAGATGCTGGTAATACAGCTACTTTGGCTGGCTATGTCAATTTGTTGGATGAGAGTGGACTACTTTGTGGTCTTCAGAAATTTAGTGTCGACATGGCGAGGCGGAAAGCCAGTATTCCTAAATTTCAAGTTTATAACAATGCTTTGAAAATGGTGTTTAGTCCGTTTTCGTTCGAGCAGGCCATACTCGACCGTAAAACATGGGGACATATTTTTGAATCCGGTATCGGAGCCTATCTTGTTAATCAGGCTTTTATTCACCGTTTCGAGGTGTTTTATTGGCGCGAACGCAATGATGAAGTGGATTTTGTTCTTAGAAAGAAAGGGTCTGTGATAGCAATTGAAATCAAAAGTAATGCGGAGAAAAGAACTGAAGGATTGGAAAAGTTCAAGGTGCTTTTTCATCCGAAAGCATCATTCATTATCGGTGAAGGGGGAATAACTCCGGAGGACTTTTTTACGATGGATTTAAACAGGCTGTTCTGATGCTTATCTGTAAATATCTCGGTTATATATTTCTCGTAAAGAGCGGAATTTTGACAAAATAAATGAAGTGGATTTGTAGGGTAGGGTGGTCTTTCTCTTCCTAAGAGAAGGATTTTGTATGCAAAGATGAGGATATTTCTTCAAACAGCCAAACAAACAAGGGAATATAAATGTTTAAAAATTCAGAATTTATCACACACTGTTTCCTGACTTGCTGAGCGAAGCAGATAAAAAAGGGGCGACAGATACTTGGAGCGCCGGGTTCTGGCCCTTCTGTCCTTCTCTTAGGAAGAGAAGTGCCTGAAAAAAGGGCTTTGTGTGAGGAGAAAGAGGCGTGGGAAAGTCCTGGCGGTTGATGAAAATCTTTGAATGGTAACGAAGATGTCCATTGCCCGGAAATTTTCAGTAATGCACGGGTTTGAGTTTTTAAGTTGTTGTTGCTCAGCGAGATACGATTCTTGTTGATATGGCCGAGTAATACCTATGAGTGAAGTAAATCCCCTTACGGCGACCGCCGAAATGTTGGACGGCATACGCAACGGACGCCAGGTCCGCTGGTATGTGCTTTCACTTCCTTCCTGCCACCGCGGGCCTGCCTGCGGACTTCAGGAGGAGCTCGACCGCCGTGTGCAGGAAGGCGAACCCGTGTTCGAATTTTTTGCCCCTTCCTACGTGGAGGTACGCGAGTCTCGTGGCGAGCTGGTCAGCACCGAGCGTCCGCTGCTCTACAACTATGTGTTCATCCATGCTTCCGAAGTCGAGATTTTTCGTCTCAAGCGGCAGTTGCCCCAATACAACTTCCTGCCCCGCGTGCGCGACAGCCGCGGTAGCCACTATCCCTACTTGTCCGATGCCGCCATGGCCAACCTCCGTTGGGTGGCACGTTCCTACAGCGACGTGCTTCCCGTCTACGTGCCCCAGCCGGACAAGCTGCGCAAGGGCGACCGCGTGCGCATCACCGAAGGACGTTTCCGGGGCGCCGAAGCCGAAGTGGTCATCCAGCCCGGTGCCGGCCGCAAGGACGTCGTGGTCTGTGTGGACAACTGGATGTGGGTGCCCCTGCTTCATGTCCGTCCCGGCCAGTACGAAGTCATCAGCCTGAACGCCGACGGCAAGCACGTCTACACCCGCCTGGACAATGACCGCTACAGTGCCGGCCTTCACCAGGCCCTGTGCCGCCATCACAGCCCCCAGGGCGTCACCGATGCCGACCGTGCCCTGGCTGCCGAGGTCCTGCGCCTTTATGCCGGCCTCCGTCTGGACACCGATGTCATGCGTTGCAAGCTCTACGCCCTCCTGCTGCCGGCCCGTGTCATTCTGGGCCAGGTGGACGAGTGCCGCGAGCTGTTGGGCGTTGTCCGCAGCTTTCTGCCCCTCATCAAGGCGGAACAGTCGCGTGCCATCCTGCTCGTCACGCTCTATGGGTGTACCGACAGCAGCATCTACTACGAACAGGCCCATGACCTCCTGGCTCCCTGGCGCCGGCAGTCCGGCCTCAAGAAAAGCAAACTCCGTCTTCTCCAGTGCCTCGACGACTACGATCGGGTGCTGGGACACTGAGATAATTGATAATTGAGAATTGAAAATTGAGAATTTAATTCGTCTGCACAGATCATTTTCCATTTTCCATTCTCCATTTTCCATTAATTAAATGTCTTCCGCCCATCCCCTGGCAGCCCTGCTGACCGGCCATTTCGACGCCATCATGGAGCGCGAGCGTACCAACCGCAGCTCCGTCCACCTCTACGGTGCAGGCGACTATTGGGTCGCTTTCGAACAGTCGGCCTACCAGTTGTGTCAGCTCATACCCTCGTGCGAGACCACCCTTTTCCGGTTTGCGGCCTATCCCTTTCCGGTGGTCATGGCGTCCGTCACCGATGTCCGGCTGCAATCTTTTGTCCGGCTGCACATCCTGCGTACCGACCAGCCTGCCTACAAGGTGTTCTCCGTCCGGCCCTATTCGGCGGACCGCTACCGGTCGTGGCACCGTACGCTGGAGCATGGCTCCTCTACTTCTTAGCTCCGGCAGACCAGAATTGACAGATTCCTCACAATAGACAGACAAACAAAACAAAATAAATTCATTTAAGAAACTTCGATTAAGATAACTAAACTAAACTGACGTGGATTATTTATTCATTTTTGCAACGTTTTTGCTGGCAGCCCTGAGCGCACGGATGATTATCCCGCGCATTCTCCTGATTTCTATTCGGAAGCGGCTGTTCGATGTCCCCGATGAGCGGAAAGTACACACGCAGGCCATCCCGCGCCTGGGCGGTGTGTCGTTTTTTCCGACCATCCTCTTCGCCTACGCCCTGGTGTTTGTCGTCCGTCTGCTGGGCGGCGGCCATTTCGCCCCTTCGTATGCGATGCATCTCCTTCCCGAGATGCTGCTCTACATCTGCGGCATGACCGCGCTCTACATGGTAGGCATCGCCGACGACCTGGTCGGTGTCCGCTATCGCCAGAAGTTCCTGGTACAGATATTCTGTGCCTGCCTGTTCCCCCTGGCCGGCCTGTGTATCAACGACCTCTACGGTCTGTTGGGCATCCACCAGCTGTCTCCCTTTGTCGCCGTTCCCTTGACCATCTTCACGGTGGTGTTCATCACCAATGCCATCAACCTCATCGACGGTATCGACGGACTGGCGTCCGGCCTGAGCGGGGTAGCCTTGCTCATCTTCACCGGCCTGTTCATCGAGAAAAGGCTTTGGAGCTACGCCATGCTTTCGGCCGCCACGTTCGGCGTCCTCGTCCCCTTTTTCTATTACAACGTTTTCGGCAATGCCGACCGCGCCCGCAAGATTTTCATGGGCGATACGGGCAGCCTGACGCTGGGCTATACGCTCTGTTTCCTGGCCATCAAGTATTGCCAGTATGCCCCGTCGGTGGTGGTCTCCTCGAGCGATGCTTTCTTCATCGCCTTCAGCACCCTGCTGCTGCCTGCGTTCGACGTTGTCCGGGTGGTCCTCTACCGCCTGCGCAATGGCCGCAACCCCTTCGAGCCGGACAAGCATCACATCCATCATAAGCTGCTTGCCATCGGCCTGACGCCCCGTCATGTCATGGTCAGCCTGGTGTCTATGGCCTGCCTCTTCTGCCTGGCCAACATCCTGCTGGTGGTCTACGTCAACAGCACCCTGCTGCTCATAATCGACATCACCGTCTGGGTGGCCCTGCACCTGTGGTGGGACTATCTCATCAAGAAGCGGAATGGGGGAGGCTGTAGTGTGTGAGGTAATAAGTATTAGGTTTTAGGTTTTAGGTATTAGGTATTAGGTATTTGTCATTCTGAGCAAAGCGAAGAATCTCGAAAACGGACACTTATGCGTTCAGATCCTTCACTGGCGTTCAGGATGACAGGCTAAAATAACTTCATGCCTCATCCCTCACACCTAATACCTCATACCTAAAACCTCATCCCTCATACCTAAAACCTAAAAATCGTATTCTTTAGTAGCCTCGAAACACGGGCACGCCTTCTGCGGATTCAGGTCCCGATGCCCCACGATGAGCGCCTGTGGAAACATCCGCTTCAGTTCGCGCAGCAGCGCCACGAGGCTTGCCTTCTGTTCCGGTGTCCGCGTATCTTTCGGACGGCCTTGCCGGTCCAGTCCGCCCTCGTAGCAGACGCCCACGCTGTGGCGGTTGTGGTTCAGGCAGTGCGCTCCCACCTGTTCCAGCGGTCGTCCGCGGTGTATCTCGCCGTCGCGCGTCAGGTAGAAGTGATAGCCGATGTCGCGGAAGTGCCGGTGGAGGATGTGGTCGTGGCGGCACTGTTCAAAGCCAAAGCTCTGCCCCTCAGGGGTGGCAGAGCAATGGACAATAATCAAGGTCACGGTTCTCATCCGCCTATGCACGATGAGATCCCGAATACTCCGGCCAGGGCAGTAGCCACGGTCACGACAATTTTGAGCACGAGGCTCCAGACAGATTTCTTTTTGTTGGTTGTTTCGCTCATTTTGTTAATTGATAGTTGATAATTGATAATTTATCATTTCTTGTCATCCCGGCCTTGAGCCGGGATCCAGTCCACATACTGCAAGGTCATGGATCCCGCGTTAAGCGCGGGATGACTGAGAAACAGCAAGAAAGATAGATAGAGTGGTTACGAAGGATAACTTCGTTAATTGAGAATTGAAAATGGAAAATTGAAAATCAGGTCTGAGTACGGGTCATTATCCATTCTCAATTTTCCATTCTCCATTATTACAGCGGACTTCCTCCCTGTTCCTCGTCGTCCTCACCGCCGCCGGGGGCAGGAGTCACCGCGGTGCTGTCGCCCAGGTAGTACTCGTTCTGTTCGCGCAGCGTGGCTTCCAGGTTGATTTTCGCGTTGCTCAGTTCGCCGGTGGCACGTGCGCGCAGCTTCAGTCCTGCCACGTGTTCCGACACCTTGAACTCCGCCGCGCTCGCGGCCCCGTGGTCGCTGACGATGCCCACCGAGAAGATAGCCAGGTCGTCCAGCTTCACGTTCTTGCCGTCCAGGATCAGTTCCTTGATACAGCTCACCATGTCTGCCAGGACGCCTTTGATGACGCCCGGCGAGAACGGCGTGTTGTGTTTCGACATGTGCTTGGACAGCAATTCGATGTCCAGTGTCTCGTTAATCACCGGGCGTGCATACCACAGTCCGTTGCACGGATGGTTCTCGCCCACAATTTGAATTTTTCTGTAGGTAATCATAGGTTTAATTGATAATTGAAAATTGATAATTGATAATTGAAAATCGAGAATGAACCCCGTACGCTGGTCATTTTCCATTTTCAATTTGCTGAAGCAAAGATAACACCTCCGCAGCGCGGAAAATCCATAACTGTAGGTTAGGGTAGGTAAGTGTAGGTAATAGTTGATTATCGTAGATTATTGTAGATTATTGTTGATTATTACCGCGTCTTTTGCATGGTGTTTCCACTGATTTTCAGTATCTTTACGTCCGTAAAGACCAACACGAATTCTATGGAGACATTCACCATCCGCGCATACGGCCGCACCGAGCTGGCCCAGTTCTATTTCCCCGGCCTCAATCCGCAAACGGCCTACCGCAAACTGCAGGAGTGGATCGACTTCTATCCCCACCTGCGCGAACGTCTGCAGGCGGCCGGTTGCCATCCCCGCAGCCGTGTCTATATGCCTGTGCATGTCCGCATGATTGTCGAGGCGATCGGGGAACCTTAGGGAAATGATAATTGAGAATGGAGAATTGAAAATGGAGAATGGATAATGGGGAATGTAAAGTCCCTCTTTAGCTCGCTAACTATGGACTTTAGCTCGCTAAAGAGGGACTTTAGAAAATTGATAATGGATAATAAAAAATGGATAACTATTCATTCTCAATTATTCATTTTCAATTCTCCATTAAGCAAATCTTCCCATCGCCTGCTGGTTCCGGTAGATTTCGTCGCCCGTCAGCTCGACGACGCGGTAGCCCCGCTTGCCCGCCACGCGGACCTGCTGGAATCCCGCCTGCGACATCACCATCCCGATCTTCACCGTGCTCAGCCCCTGGCGTAGGCCGGCGTTGATGCGGGCCAGTATCTGCGCGTTCGTCACGAAGATACACGCCTCGCCCTCCATCGGGCGGCGGTAGTGCGTCAGGATCAGTTCCTGCTCCAGGCAGGGCACTTCGAACTGGCGGTTGTGCCGGTTCAGCGTCTTCACCTCCTCGTCGTCCAGCCAGTAGTGGTAGCCGTTCCGCGTCAGCGCATACGCCTGGGCGAAGATCTCCGCATGGTCCGGCACGTGGTCGTAGGGGCTGTCGATGCTCTCCACCTCGAAAGGCATCCAGCGGCGGTTTCCGCTCAGGTCGTTCAGGAACTGGCGGTTGTTGCTCGTGCCGCAGAAGCTCGCGATGTGGGGCCGCATCTCCTTGTAGCGGGCATACGCCGCGCGTTCGTTCACGTGGCGCATGGTGGTGAGTGCCTTCAGCTGGTTCAGCTCCTTGCTCTCCATCTCGTCCAGCTCTTCGAGGCACACCAGGGCGAATTCCGAGAGCGTCAGCAGGTCGTCGCGCGTGATGTTGCGGCTGTTCGACTTCAGGTAGAAGTAGCGGCGCAGGGCGGGCGGCAGCAGGTTGTTCAGCCAGGTGGTCTTGTAGATGCCCTGGCGGCCGATGAGCACCAGTATCTCGTGGTTCACCGTCTCCTCTTCGAGCAGGGCGGCCAGCATCGCCACGAGCCATTTCTTGAAGAAGCGGACAAAGAGCTCGCCATCCTCCTTGACGTGTACCTGCGCGGCCAGCCGGCCGATGTGGTCGGTCGTCCCGTCCCACGGGGGCAGGGCGTCCACGTATTCGCGAAAGGGGTTGTACAGCGGCACGAAGTCCGACTCGATCACCGTCTGCATGTCCGTTTTGCGTGCCGGGCCCGACTCCTTGCACAGTCGCCGCCACATCGAGTTCACCTCGCGGTCTGTCAGGTCCTTGAATTCATCCGTTCCTTCGGGAGCGAACTCATATTTGCCGGTCACCGTGTTCTTGCGGAAGCGTCCCTGCCGGTTCAGGAACGCTTCGATGTCGTCCACCGTGACCCGCCCCTGTCCCTGGGCGGCATCCGCGTCCTTCCGCCGCGTGCCGAGGCTGCGCGTTCCGTGCTCCTCCGTGTGCTGGTAACACGAGCGCAGGATGCCCTCCACGTCGCCGTCGTAGTCGGCGAAGCGCTTCACGGCCCATTGCGTGGCCGCCTCCTGGTCCGCCCCGTAGGCGTTCAGCAGGTAGCCCATGCGCATGATGTACTCGTTGTGGTGGTGTTCCGTGTAGGCGATGCCCTCGTCGGCGAGCAGCCTCTCCGCCGTGCGGACGATGCGGGCCAGCTTCATCCGCTGCGCCTTCAGCCGGGCCGGATGTTCCTCCGGTCGGGGCTTTGCGATGACAAACGGCGTGGCCGCCGGTTGGTAGTACGCCTCCGGGTCGTACGCCAGTCCGCTCAGGCGGGTGCAGTTCTTGCACTTCTCGTCGCAGGCCTGTCCCGTCAGCCGGGCATAGTGACCGTTCATCTGCCGGAAGGCCAGCACGTGCAGCTCCTGTTCCGAGCGTGGCTCGTAGTCTGCGGCCGCCTCGTAGGCCGCGATGATGCGCAGCCCTTCGCCGCTGATGGTGGTGTAGGCCAGCAGCGTGTGCGGGTCCTCGCGCACCTGCCGGAGACATTCCTCCAGCCTTTCGGGCGCGATGTGGTCCAAGTCCGCCAGACACAGGTGCGTCCAGCCGTCGATGTGCTCCTTGCGCTTGCCGCCGTCGAAGTGCACCGACACGGCGAAGCAGGGGCAGGCCGCCTTGATGTTTGCGGCCGCTTTGGCCTGTCCTTGGCTCAGGTAATACCGGTGTTTGTCCGTATAGGCCTTCAGCTGTTCGTCCGTACGGATTTGTTCGGCCAGGTTGGCCGGGGTTGTGTTTGTCGGACGCAGGTCCGTGTAGCCTTGAAACAGGCTGAGAATTTGATTTTTCATTATGTCAGATTTTAAAATTAATATATTGTTCATCATAGATAAAAGGTCATCCCGCGCTTGATGCATGTTGGTTGTCATCCCGCACTTGATGCATGTTGGTTATCATCCTGCACTTGATGCATGTTGGTTGTCATCCCGCACTTGATGCATGTTGGTTGTCATCCCGCACTTGATGCATTCTGGTTGTCATCCCGCACTTGATGCGGGATCCATACCACACAAGGCTGTCATACCTGGATCCCGGCTCTGAGGCCGGGATGACGCATCGGCATGGTTGCATGACGGCTCAGTGTCATGTATCCGTCATCCCGCACTTGATGCATGTTGGTTGTCATCCCGCACTTGATGCATTCTGGTTGTCATCCCGCACTTGATGCGGGATCCATTTCGTTCCTCGCTGTAAAGGAGCATGTTTTGTGTGACTCAACCAAATCCGCCGGTCCACACGTGTGAACCGGTTCCGTTAAAAATTAACTTACTTAACATCCGTTAGCAGAGCTGTTGCGTACAAAATCAAATTGAACTTAAAATTTAAAGGAGATTTTGTATGAGTAAAAAAGTAGAAATTCTCGTCCATCTGGGCGAATACATTCAGCTGTTGCAACGTCTGGTCCCCGTGGACGGGCGTATGCTGACTAACGAAGAGGTTGCCACGCGGACAGGGCTGTCGCTGTCAACCTATAAACGGGTAAAAAAAGGGTTGAAACCCGCCTCATGGCCTACTATGCCGTGTTGCGGATTTACGTACCGGTATGTGCCGGCAGTCGTGAGCTGCCCCTCGATCAGTTCCTCCGCGAGCTTTACCGCAGCTTGGAGGCTGATTGCCGGTCCCGTTGTGATTGATGCTGTCCATGCAAGGCAGGAACGGTGCGAACCGTTCCTGTTCTCCGCCCGGTCTTGACACCCTGCGCTGCGGAAAACCGGACTTTTTATAGAGAACGTATATATCCGCCTGAGTGTTAACGTATTTAACACCGTCTCTCCCCCGCGCGCGTAAGGGTGTATATAGGGGGTGGAAGGGTGTCACATCCGGCGCTGAAATTTCGGATAATCCTTGTTTATTTGCCGGGAAATCGCTTAATTTGCGGTATGCGTTTACAAGGGAATGAAATAAAAGCTATCCTTCGGGCCGCCCGGGAAATTTATGGCAGCCATGTGAAGGTCTACCTGTTCGGTTCGCGTCTGGACGACACGAAGCGGGGTGGCGACATCGACCTGCTGATTCGGAACAGCGGCACGAAGCAAGGCACCTTGGCCCGCATTCGCCTGATAGCCCGTTTGAAGTGTTTGTTGGGTGACCGTAAAATCGATGTCATCGGCGACTACGAAGACAACGAAGTGGTACGGGAGGCCCTGGAGAAAGGAGTGTTGTTGGTATGACCGGGCGTAAGGAAGAGTTGGCACAACGTTTGCGGCGTGATTTTGACGCATGCGACCGTCACGTTCTCCGCATTCGGGAAGCTTTGGCCGGGTTGTCCGCCGATGTACCCTTGTCTGCCGAGGTGTACGAAGCCTTTACTCCCGAACAAGTCCGTTGTGTCGATCAGTTCCTGTTCCGTTTTGCCAAGTTGCAGGATGCTATGGGTGCCAAGATTTTCCGTACCCTGCTTGAGTTTTGGGATGAGGATGTAACGAACCTCCCGATGCGCGATATACTTGACCGTCTGGAGCGTTACCGTTTGCTCCCCAGTGCCGAGGAGTGGGTTTATATCCGCGAGTTGCGCAACGAGCTGGCTCATGATTATCCCGTGTCCGACAATGATGTGGTAGAACTGTTGAACGAGCTTTTTATAAAGACAGAAGTCTTGTTCGGTATATACGAAAAAATCAAGCAGGCTTATTTGGGAAGCTGAAGCTGAAATTTCGGATAATCCTTGTTTATCTGCCGGAAAATCGCTTAATTTGCTGAAAAGATAAATTTATGGAAGGATATCCTTATAGAGACGCGCTTGATTTGCAGATTGCAGACAAGTATTGGAATATGCTGAAAGATCTCAGTGACAACATTAAATTGCGCTTGGCCACTCGTCTGACGGCTTCCGTGCTTCACGAAAAGACTGAGGCTCAGGAAAAATCCCTCACCCGTACGGTACTTGATAAATATTGCGGTGCATGGGAAGGTGAGGAATCAGCCGATGAAATAATGGCTACAATCAAGCAAAACTCAACCATTCGCAAGCCGTTGTCGTATGAATAAAAGATATTTGTTGGACAGCAACATTCTGATACACTTATTGCGCAATCAGCCTGCCGTACGTTCAAAAATAGAACAGGTTGGTTGGGAGATTGTTGTATATCTGAAATATCGGTAGTTGAACTCCTGTATGGTGCTCAGTGTAGTACTGCACCCGAAAAGAATAGAGAACTTGTCAAGGGTTTGCTTTCCACTATAGAAATTATACCGTTCGGGGTGTGCATTGAGGAGTTCTGTATTCAAAAGGGGCGTCTCCGTCAATTGGGATTGTTGATTGAAGATTTTGATTTGTTGATTGGCTGTACCTCTGTAGCCATTGGTTGCGTGATGGTGTCCGAAAATATAAAGCATCTCAGTAGAATAGCTAATATAGAATTGGAAAATTGGGTAGTAAGATAATCCTTTCGTGAACTGATTTTCCTCTGTGTCCTCTGTGGTGAAGTGTCACAGAAACGTTAAAAACGCATTTTCAGTTTTTTGTTTATCCGGCTTTGTTTATATTTGCAAGAAACCAAGAAAGATATGGAAACAATTCAAATCAAGTTGGAGAAGCAGCTTCTGGATAAAGCTCTTGTATATGCCAAGCAACGTTTGACAAAACGATAAGATTAACCATTAATCCCATGTCCTACGCCGCCGACATCGAATCCATCTTCAACCCGCGCAATCTCGATGAAGATTGCAGCTATATAGCCCACCTGTTATCGCCCTACGAGAAACTCATCGTAGCGCGTATGGATGCAGGAGACTACACCTGTGCCGTCACCGTGTTTCTTGAAATTCTGGAAACCCTGACGCGTCATTTTGTATCGGATGAGCACTATACCTATTTCGACGACATGTATAGTCCGGAATATGTCTGCGATGGCATTATGCGGGTCATGAACCGCAGGATAGAGCAAGGCCTGTTTCCGGTAGCGGAACAAGCCCGTCTGAAGGCAGGTCTCGAGCAGGTGAAGCAGTCGGAAGCCTGTCAGGATTATGGGGTGTTGCTGATGATGCTTTGAGAATCCGTGTCCCTCTGTGTCCTCCATGGTGAAAAATATTCTCCCTCTGTGAAACTCTGTGTCCTCTGTGGTGAGCCCTACAGAAAAACTTCAGACCGGATTTTTTGTTTATTTGCCGGAAAATACGTTTCTTTGTATGGAAAGAATGAAAAGTCAGCAATGAAAGATAAGATAAATCTGAATAATTATCGGCTTACGGGGTTGGAAGAACCCAGTGACGAACTTTTGGCTGCCTTGATGAAAGAAGTGGCCGAAGAGGCCGTACGTAAGCGTCGCCAGGCCCGTAGCGAATATTTCAAGCACTTGCGCGATTATTCCGATGAACGCATGAAGGCATGGAAAGACCGTATTGAACAAGCTAAAGCCGATGTATATGAGCAATGACAATCCTCATCGTCCTGTACTATTGTGATAGCCGGTCCCAATGGTTCGGGAAAAACGTCGATTACATCGCGTATCTTGCGTCATGAATGGATGGAAGATGCTGTGTATATCAATCCGGATATAATCGCTCAGGAAAAGTTTGGTGATTGGAATTCTTATGACGCCGTGATGCAATCGGTGAAATATTGTGAGGCTTTGCGAGAGGAATGTCTTCTTCAAAGGCGGAGTCATATTTTTGAGACCGTTTTGTCTGCCGAAGATAAGGTAGATTATGTTATTCGCGCACGTCGTGCAGGCTTTTTCATTCGTCTGTTTTTTGTGTGTACAGCCGAGGCGCATAGTAAAAAACCTGTGTAAGCGAAAAAAGTTAGTACCTTTGTAGAAAG
>CAYQOV010000034.1:0-28431 GCA_964419245.1 uncultured Bacteroides sp.
TTTAAATTAATAGTTTAACTACAGTGATGTGGTTTTTATCGCACCACTAATAATTGAGAATTGATAATTGAAAATTAATTCTTCATTCATCATTCTTCATTCTTCATTTTTATGGTAAAGTTTCTGATAAATAGACCGATTGCGGTACTGATGGCTTTTACGGCTTGCTTCATCATCGGGCTGGTGACGTACTTCTCGCTTCCGATATCGCTGCTGCCGGACATCGACATTCCGCAGATTACGATACAGGTGAGCGCCGAGAACGCCTCGGCACGCGAGCTGGAGAACACGATGGTGGCACCCGTGCGGAGGCAGCTCATGCAGGTGTCGGGCCTGAGCGAACTGAAGAGCGAGACGCGCGACGGGTCGGGCATCATCCGCCTGTCCTTCGAGTTCGGGACGAACACCGACCTGGCCTTCATCGAGGTGAACGAGAAGATAGACGCCGCCATGAACAGCCTGCCCAAGGATGCCGTGCGGCCCAAAGCCATCAAGGCCAGTGCCACGGACATCCCCGTGTTCTACCTGAACCTGACACTGAAGGACGACGTGCCCTATGCGGACACCCACGACCAGGCGTTCCTGAACCTGTGCGAACTGGCGGAGAACGTGGTGAAACGGCGCATCGAACAGCTGCCGCAGGTGGCCATGGCCGACATGACCGGCGTGCCGGGGCGCATGCTGCGCATCGTGCCCGACAGGGACCGCATGGAGAGCATCGACATGGGCATTGCCGACCTGGAAAGCATCCTGGAAGCCAACAACGTGGAGCCGGGGAGCATGCTGGTGCGCGACGGCTACTATGAATACAACATCCGCATCGCCTCGCTGCTGCGCACGCCCGAGGACGTGGAGAACATCTACTTCAACCACGAGGGGCGCGTCATGCAGCTGAAGGACATCTGCAGCGTGAGGCTGGTGACCCGGGGCGAGATGGGACGTTCGCTGGCCGGAGGCAAGAGGGCCGTGACGCTGGCCATCATCAAGCAGAGCGAGGAGAACATGGACAACCTGAAGCGGGAGCTGAAGGAGACGACCGACTACTTCGCCCGCATCTATCCCGACATTGAGTTCAGTGTCAGCCGCAACCAGACGGAGCTGCTGGACTATACCATCTCGAACCTGCAGCAGAACTTCACGCTGGGCTTCCTGTTCATCTTCGTCGTGGCGGTGTTCTTCATCGGCGACGTGCGTTCGCCGCTGGTGATAGGCATCACGATGATCACGTCGGTGGTCATTACGTTCTTCTTCTTCTACCTCTGCCGCATCTCGCTGAACGTCATCTCGCTTTCGGGACTGATACTGGCCGTGGGTATGATGATAGACAACGCCATCATCGTGACGGAGAACGTGTCGCAGTACCGCGAACGGGGCTATTCGCTCCGGCGGGCGGCCGTGGCGGGCACGTCGGAGATGATAACGCCCATGCTCAGTTCTTCGCTCACGACCATCGCGGTGTTTGTGCCGCTGGTGTTCATGAGCGGCATCGCGGGCGCCATCTTTATGGACGAGGCGTTTTCCATCACTTCGGGACTGATGGTGTCCTACTTTACGGGCATCATGCTGCTGCCGGTGCTCTACGTGCTGTTCTACCGGATGGGCATCCGCAAGAAGAACTGGTTTACGGCCAGCTTCAAGAACCTGCTGAAGAACGAGTGGCTGGTGAAGTTCTACGACGCGGGCATCGACTGGGTGTTTGCCCACAAGCGCATCAGCCTGGCGGGTGCGTTGCTGTCGCTGCCCCTGTGCGTGCTGATGTTCTGGGTGATAGACAAGGAACGCATGCCGGAGATTGACCAGAACGAGCTGGTGGTGGACGTGGAGTGGAACGAGAACATCCATGTGGACGAGAACAACCGCCGTGTGAACGGCCTGCTGCGCAAGGCGGACAGCCTGGTGGTGGAGCATACGGCCTACGTGGGCATGCAGGACTACGTGCTGGGCACGGACAAGGAACTGTCGGCCACCGAAGCCGAGCTGTACTTCAAGACGGAGAAGCCCGAGGGCATCGCGCCGCTGAAGGCGATGGTCGAGGAGGAGATGCGCACCCGCTATCCCGGGGCGACGGTGACCTTCTCGCCGCCCATGACCATCTTCGAGAAACTGTTTGTGACGGGCGAGGCCGACGTGGTGGCGCAGCTGCAGGCCGCCGACAAGAGCGTGACGCCGCGTCCCGGCGAGCTGAAGGCCCTGGAGGCCGACATCGCCCGGGTCACGGGATATGCTCCCGAGGGAACGGCCTTCAGAAGCCAGATGAACCTGGTGGTGGACCGCGACCGCCTGCTGCTCTACAACGTGGACTACAACGAGGTGGCCCGCGTGCTGCGCACGGCCTTTCAGGACAACCAGGTGTCTACGCTGCGTTCCTACCAGCAGTACCTGCCGATAGGCATTGCAGGCCGCGAGATGACGGTGAACCGTGTGCTGGCCGAGACGCTGGTGGAGACCCGGGCCGACGCGAAGGCGGGCGAGAAACACTACATCCCCCTGCGCGAGCTGGTGAAGGTGGTGCCCGACGAAGACCTGAAGCAGATTACGGCGGGACGGAACGGCGAGTACATCCCCATCAGCTTCTACGGCGTGAAGGACGCCCCCCGGCTGGTGGAAGAGGTGAGGGACGTGGTGAACGGGGAAGACAACTGGGACGTGAGCTTCTCGGGCAGTTTCTTCTCCAACCGGAAGATGATGGGCGAGCTGACTGTCATCCTCTTCATCTCCATCCTGCTGATGTACTTCATCCTCTGCGCGCAGTTCGAGAGTTTCCTCCAGCCGCTGATCGTGCTGGCCGAAATCCCCATTGACACCGCTTTCGGACTGGTGCTGCTCTGGGCCCTGGGCCACAGCCTGAACCTGATGTCGGCCATCGGCATCATCGTGTCCTGCGGTATCGTGGTGAACGACTCCATCCTGAAGCTGGACAGCATCAACGAACTGCGGCGCGAGGGCATGCCGCTGCTGGAGGCCATCCATACGGCGGGCCACCGGCGCCTGAGGGCCATCATCATGACCACCCTCACGACGGTATTCGCCATGGTGCCGCTGCTGTTCACCTCCGACATGGGTTCGGAGCTGCAGCGTCCGCTGTCCATCGCCATGATAGGCACCATGATGGTGGGCCTGGTGGTCAGCCTGTTTGTCATTCCTTTGATTTATTGGTTTATATATAGAAAGCATGATGTTTCGAAAGATTAGTATATGTCTCCTGCTGGCCCTTTGTGCGGCAGGTGTACAGGCACAGCGGTCGCTGCGCCTCAGCCTCCAGCGTACCATTGCCATGGCCAACGACAGCTCGCTGTCGGCCTTCCGTTACCAGAACATGTATCTGTCCGGCTACTGGGAATACCGTTCCTACAAGGCGGCGCGCCTGCCGAGCCTGACGCTGAACCTGACGCCCTCGCAGTATTACCGCTACATCACCCAGCGATACGACTCGGAGGAGAATGTGGACGTGTACCGCGAACAGCAGATGTTCAGTGCCAATGCGGGCCTGAGCGTGTCGCAGAACTTCGACCTGCTGGGCGGTACGTTCTACCTGAATACCGAGCTGGACTATATGCGCAACTTCGGCGACAGCAAGTCCACGCAGTTCTCCACGGTGCCCATCCGCATCGGTTACCAGCAGGACCTGCTGGGCTACAATGCCTTCAAGTGGGACCGCAAGATAGAGCCGCTGAAGTTCGAGAAGGTCAAGAAGCAGTTCATCTACAACACCGAGAGCGTGTCCGAAGAGGCAGTGAACTACTTCTTCAGCCTGGCCATGGCGCAGGCCGACTACAAGCTGGCCGAGGACAACGTGGCCACCACCGACACGCTGTATGCCATCGGGCAGCAGCGGCAGAAGATTGCCGCCATCTCGCAGGCCGACCTGCTGACGCTGAAGCTGGACAAGGTGAACGCGCGCAACACGCTGCGCAATGCCGAGATTTCGCTCAAGCGGGCCATGTCGGCCCTGGCCACTTACCTGAATCTGGACAAGAATACCCACATCGAGCTGGACCTGCCGTCGCGGCCGAAGTTCATGGAGGTGTCGGCCGACCGTGCGCTGGCACTGGCCAAGGAGAACAATCCCACCTATCTGGAGCAGCGGCAGAACGTGCTGGAGGCGGAGCAGCAGGTGGACCGCACGCGCAAGGAGTCGATGTTCAACGCCAGCTTCAACGCCAGTGTGGGCTTCAACCAGGTGGCCGACAACCTGGGGGCCGCCTACCGGAACCTGCTGCAGCAGGACCTGGTGGCCTTCTCGATTTCCATTCCGCTGGTGGACTGGGGCGTGCGCAAGGGCAAGTACAACATGGCCCGGAACAACCTGAACGTGGTGCGTATCGCCGCCCGCCAGGAGGAAATCAGCCTGGAGGAGGACGTGCTGATGACGGTGAGTGACTTCAACGTGCAGCAGGAGCTGATAGCCAGTGCCGAGGAGGCGCTCGACCTGGCCGAACTGGCCTACGACCAGACGCGCCGCCGCTTCATCATCGGCAAGGCCGACATCAACAGCCTGACCCTCTCGCTGAACCGCCAGCAGGAGGCACAGAAAAACTACATCCTGGCCCTGCAGAACTATTGGCTCAGCTACTACAAGATACGGAAACTGACGCTGCACGACTTCGAGTCGGGCTTCTCGCTTTCCGAACGCTTTGACTTCAACACCTATCTGTAATGTTTGCGCAAGGAGGAGTAACACGGATGAAAAGGGAGAAGAAAACCGGAGAATCCGGGACGTGGTCGTCGTTCACGCTCATCGTGACCTTTGTGTGTCTGTCGCTGGTGGGACTGGCCCTGATGCCCCTGCTGCCTGTCAAGCTGTCGCCGTCGAGCACGATGCCCGGCCTGACGGTGTCCTTCACGATGCCCGGCAACTCGTCGCGCGTCATCGAGGCGGAGGTGACGAGCAAGCTGGAGGGCATGCTGTCGCGCGTCAACGGTATCAGGAACATCTATTCCACGTCGGACAACGGCAGCGGCAGCCTGCGCATCGAGCTGGACAAGCATGCCGACATGGACGCCACGCGCTTCGAGGTGTCCACGCTGATCCGCCAGTTGTGGTCGCAGCTGCCCGACGGGGTGAGCTATCCCACCATCTCGGCCCAACGGTCGGATGAGCAGGCCTCACGTCCCTTCATGACCTTCACCCTGAACGCACCTGCCACGCCCATCGTCATCCAGCAGTATGGCGAGGAGAAAATCAAGCCGCTGCTGGCGGCCCTGAAGGGTGTCTACAAGGTGGAGCTGAGTGGCGCCACCCCTATGGAGTGGCGCATCACGTATGACAACGACCGCCTCACGGCCCTGGGCATCGGCGTGCAGGACATCCAGACCGCCATCAGCGAGCAGTACAGCCGCGAGTTTCTGGGCATCTGCGAGTTCGACTCCGGCGGGCGGAAGGAGTGGATACGGGTGGTGCGCGCCACGGACGGGGAGGCGGACGAGTTTGTGCCTTCCGAAATCTTTGTCCGTACGCAGGCCGGAGAAACCGTGCCGCTGGACAAGCTGGTCAAGGTGGTGCGGGTCGAGGAAGAGCCCACGTCGTACTACCGCATCAACGGACTGAACTCCGTCTATCTGTCGGTTACCGCGGTAGAGACGGCCAACCAGCTCACGCTGGCCGAGGACGTCCGGAAGGTGATGGACGAGGTGCGTGCCGCCATGCCCGAAGGCTTTGAAATCCATACCAGCTACGACGCTACCGAGTACATCAGCAAGGAGCTGGACACCATCTACTTCCGCACGGGGCTGACGGTGCTCATCCTGCTGCTGTTCGTGGCGGTCATCACGCGCAACCTGCGCTACCTCTTCCTCATCGTCACCGGCCTGGCCGTGAACATCGCCGTGGCCTTCATCCTCTACTACATGCTGGGGCTGGAGATACAGCTCTATTCGCTGGCGGGCATCACCATCTCGCTGAATCTGGTCATCGACAACATCATCGTCATGACCGACCACATCCTGCGCCGCCGCAACCTGAAGGCCTTCATGTCCGTCCTGGCGGCCACGCTCACCACCATGGGGCGCTGGTCATCATCTTCTTCCTCGACGAGAAGATCCGCCTGAACCTGCAGGACTTTGCCGCCGTGGTCATCATCAACCTGGGTGTGTCGCTCTTCGTGGCCCTGTTCTTCGTGCCGCCGATGATCGAGAAGATAAGGCTCCGCCGCGGCAGGCCTGCCCATCCCCGGCTGTGGATGAAGCGGCTGACGGTGCGCTTCACCCGTTTCTACCGCTGGCTCATCGTGTGGCTGTGCCGCTACCGTGTGGCCGTATGCGTGGTGCTGTTGCTGGGCTTCGGCCTGCCGGTGTTCATGCTGCCCGAGCGTATCGAGAAGGCGGAGGAGAAGGGCCGCTGGGCGGAGTGGTACAACGACGTCTTCGGCAGTTCCACTTACAAGGAGAAGGTGAAGCCGGTGGTGGACAAGGCGTTGGGCGGAACGTTGCGTCTGTTCGTGGACAAGGTGTACAACGGCAGTTACTTCAACCGCGACGAGAGCGAGGTGGTGCTCTACATCAACGCCACCCTGCCCAACGGCAGCACGCTGGAGCAGATGAACGTGCTCATCAAGCGGATGGAGACTTTCCTCAGCGGGTTTAAGGAGATACGCCAGTTCCATACGTCGATCTACAACGCCCGACGTGCGGCCATCCAGGTCTATTTCAAGAAGGAGTATGCCCACACGGGCTTCCCCTATACGCTGAAGGCCGACGTCATCAGCAAGTCCATCACGCTGGGCGGCGGCAGCTGGAGCGTCTACGGCCTTCAGGACCAGGGCTTCAGCAACGACGTGCGCGAGTCGGCCGGCAGCTTCCGTGTGAAGATGTACGGCTACAACTACGACGAGCTGAGCCACTGGGCGGAGGAGATGAAGAAACTGCTGCTGACCCACCGCCGCATCAAGGAGGTGACTGTCAACTCGGAATTCTCGTGGTGGAAGGACGACTACACGGAGTTCTTCCTCGAGTTCGACAAGCGCCGCATGGCCGAAGAGGGCCTGACGGCCTACGACCTCTTTGCCGTGCTGCGTCCCGTCTTCATGCGGAACCAGGTGGCGGGCAGCGTGGTTTATGAGAACAACCTGGAATACCTGCGTCTCAACTCCACCCAGAGCGGCGACTACGACGTGTGGAGCCTGATGGCGGTACCCTTCACCGTAGGCGGGAAGGAGTACAAGCTGTCCGACCTGGCTGTGCTGGCCAAGGGGCAGGCACCGAAGCAGGTGGCCAAGGAGAACCAGCAGTACCGCCTCTGCCTGCAGTACGAGTACATCGGCTCGTCCGAGCAGGGCCGCAAGCTGCTCGAGAAGGATGTGGAGGAGATGAGCCGCCGCCTCCCCATGGGCTATACCGTGGAGGACGAGAATGCCTATTGGAACTGGGGCAAGAAGGACTACAAGCAGTACCTGTTGCTGCTCATCGTCATCTCCATCATCTTCTTCATCTCCGCCATCCTGTTCGACTCGCTGAAGCAGCCGTTGGCCATCATCTTCGTGATTCCCATTTCCTACATCGGCGTGTTCCTCACGTTCTATCTCTTCGGGCTGAACTTCGACCAGGGCGGCTTTGCTTCGTTCGTCCTGCTGTGCGGCATCACGGTGAATGCCAGCATCTACATCCTGAACGAGTACAACGCCATCCGGCGCGCCTTCCCCCGCCTTTCGCCCCTGCGTGCCTACACCAAGGCCTGGAATGTGAAGATCATTTCCATCTTCCTGACCGTAGTGTCCACCATCCTCGGCTTCGTGCCGTTCATGGTGGGCGAGAAGGCCCCGTTCTGGTATCCGCTGGCGGCCGGCACCATCGGCGGACTGGTGATGTCCGTGATTGGCATCTTCTTCTACCTGCCCGTGTTCAGCCTGAAGCGGAAGCGGTTGCCGGCGCGGAAGAGGAGGCCGGGAAGGCGGAAGAAGAAAGGGGAGGCGGCATAAACACACCACTTTATAGCATTGCGTATGAAGAAGGACGACTGGATAGGGTTGGGAGTCTGCGTGCTGATAGGTTTGGTGGCGGCTGGGATTACCGGCTGGCAGCTGTATCAGAAGCGGCTGTCAGTGTGGCAGCCGCTGGCACGCGAGGCTTTTCATGCGGCTTTGATGGAGGAAATACAGAAAAGGGATACGGGGGGAGTGTATATGAATTTTTCAGGAAACTACAATCTGCCGGCCGACTCTGCCGATCACAATGAGGAACCGGTGCGGGTGCAGTTGGAAAGTGAATATGGCCGAAAAGATTTTTGGATTCCCTATGCGAAGCATGCCAATCGTGTGGAATCTTCGTCTGTGATGCAGGGAATTTGTTCGTACCTGCTGCACGTATCTCCGCTGGATGCCGATTCGTTGAACCGTTCCTGGAACCGCCGGCTGGAAGCCATGGGATTCCTCGGAACGGCAGAAACCCGTATCTCCGTGACCGACTGGTGGGAGCGTGATTCGTATGCCTATTCCGCCGATTCGCTTTCTGTTTCAGGACTGGACAGCCTGACCACGTTCTATTTGGGGCTCAGGTGCGAGGTGGGGGCTACCGGCTATCTTCATACCCCTTGGCGGATGATGCTTTCCTGGCGAGACGGGATTGGATTGGGTGCCGTGGTCGCTTTGTGCATTCTGCTGTTTTTAGTGCATGGTTGTGTATATCGGCTTTGCCGTCGTCTTTTTGTCAGAGAAAAGATTGTGGTCGTAGAGAAAGCCATTCCTGTGACTGTCGTTTGCGAGAGCCGTCCGCCTGTCTGTCAGCTGGAAGAAGGAGTATATTTCGAGGCTGGTTCTCGACTGCTGAAAAAGGGTGATAGCGTTGTAAAACTGATGCCTTTGTCTGCCAAATTGCTGCAAGGATTCCTGGATGCGAAGGAGCACAGGTTGCCCAACGATGAGATCCTGCGTTTGTTGTGGCCGGATGGAACCGGCACCTTGGACAAATTGCATCAGAACATTAAAAGGCTGCGTCATTGTTTGTCCCAAATTTCAATCTGTACCATTGAACACGAAAATTTTGCCTATCGGTTCATAATTCCCCATTCCATCGAAGAAAATCCGGTTGAATGATGCGCTGTCCGCAGGCTGACGAAAACTGACTTTACCTGTTTATCCGGATTGTCAGTTTTTGTCAGCCTTGAAATTTGAATGCATCTTCGTTTTCTGCTATCTTTACAGAGCTAATTAAAAAATGAAAATATGAAAACGAAAATCTTATTTGTGGTTCTGATGTTGGCAGCGGCAGCCGTTTCCATTCGAATGAATTTAAAACGTGAACGTTTGGACAGCCTGATGCTGGAGAATTTGGAAGCTTTGTCGTTTGATGAATGGGATGGAACCCCTGCTTGTTTTGGATATGGTTCTGTAGATTGCCCCAGTAGTCCTGTGAAAGTATATATAGTAGCGACACTTAATGATTATTAGCATAGTATCTTGGTTGTATGCAAGGAGAGACGAATATAGAGGTAATATAAATAAAGGAATGAAGAGGAGCGGGCGGCAATCTTATAGTTGCATGTTGTAAGCCGTCCGCTCCGTAACTCATCCCGGAAAGGTGGTCTGAAGACAAAGATACGAATAAAAAATGTTTGCGGCAATACGTTTGCCGCCGTTCCGTTGAAAGGATAAATACGGAACCAAGGAAATATACTCTTCTTCTGTTTCCCTGAGGGGAGGGTATATATAGTAGAACAGGGAGTATAATTATTTAAGTATGAAAAGGAATATTTTAAAAGTTGTCCTTGTGGCAGCTGTTGTAGTTGTAGCAGGCTATGGAGTACATAAAAACCAGTCAAAGGAAACCTTATCGGATGCGATGTTGGAGAATGTAGAGGCACTGGCGACAGGGAAATTACTATAGGTTGTTGTCTTGCTTTGTGGGGAGACTGTCAAGATGACGTCAAGGCTCCTTACGTAACTTGTACTATTAATTAATCTAAATCAATGAAAGAAAATCTGAACTCATAATGGGCTGAGAAGAAGTTTGCTGTATCTTAATTAAATACATCTTGTGTTTTTTGAGATACAGCATCTGTCTTAATGTTGTAAAAATAGTTTTATGGTTAACAAAATATGGATTTTAGCTTTGACCTTCATTGTTTATGCTTGTGATGTTCAAAAAGGAAATCGTACTTATGTGGATTTGTTTGAGGAAGCGGAGGAGGTCACTTTATCTGAATTTTATTCAGAGTTGGTTGATTCATTAGGACAGCCAGACATGTTACTTTCTTGTGGTGATTTTGTCATTTTCTCAGAGCCTCAGTTGCCAATGTTATTGATGGGTTATAATATTAAAACAGGTGATATTCAACGTGTTCTTCCTCATGGTCAAGGACGGAATGAGGCATTGAATGTTCAAACAATCGGTATAGGAAATGAATCAACTTCTTTTTATGCTTATGATTTGTCATTATCTTCTGTTTTCCATTTTATACAAAAAGGAGATAGTATACAATTTGTAAAAATAGATAATAGAGCACCTAAGCATTCATCTTGCGCGGTAGCATATGATGGAGATATGGCATTCTTTTTAAATATAGCGGATGAAAAGAGATTTACTTGTTATCATAAAGAGAAAACGGTTAAATTCGGAGATATGGTAAATCTTTCCAATTTATCATCTTTGGCAGTTTCTCATGCTTTGCAAGGACCTTGTTTGGTTAACCCATTCACTAAAAAAATCGCATGGTTTTCTGTATATGGGGATGTCATGGAAATTTATAATTATTCGGATATAAATCAGATAAAACTGGAACTTTCAAATGTGATTTGTCCACCTGTATTTGCATCGGCTTCTATGGAAGCAGGAGTAATGGATCCGAAGACAAAACTAAGTGTTTCTTCTGTCGTTTCAGATGGGAAATATATATATGCTTTGTATAATGAAAAAACATTGCTTGAAATTATGCAGAACAATAGGGAACAAGCTTTTTTTGCCGATAAGATTTTGGTGTGGGATTGGCGAGGAAATGCCTGTAAGATATTACATTTGAATAAACAGGTAAAAAGTATAACTTATAGTCCTTCTGAAAATATAATTTTGTGTTTGGGTTTGGATTCTGATTTGGATTATGCACTCTACGGATTCCCTGTTTTGGAATGAAATATAAATTATATAAATAAATTATTGTATTCAAAGTGTCTGATTTGGATGATTGGAATGAAATTTCAGTTTATAATTTTATTATTTCTTCTTTTCTTTTTTTCGCCCGAAAAGGAACGGGATATTATAAATATGTGCATATGAATGATTTTACTTATCCTATATGTATTGATCAAAATAATAGGTTAAATGAAATGAAGGCGGCATCCGCTGGTGATTTTCGACACTTATGTTTCGTGCGGCTGTACGCGTGTGGAATACGACGGGAAACCGGCCCGTCCGGTCGAAAGCCTGGTGCTGCGGGTGACTTACAAGGCGGACAATCCGGGACATTTCCGCAAGGAGGTGACGGTGCGCTGCAATGCGGAGGATGAACAGCTGAAGCTGACGGTGACGGGCGAGGCGGAAGAGAGGAAATGATGATAGAAAAGAGAAGGAATAAGGATGGTACAACAAAGGTCTGAATAAAAAATGTTTGTGGCAATACGTTTGCTGCTGTCCCGGAAAGATTTTCAGGAGATTTGTATCTTTCCGGCACCCGCTGGGGTGCGCTTGTGAGACAAATCCCATCAATGTAAACCATTTAAAACGTAATGAATATGCGTAAGAATATGATGAAGGTTGCCCTTGTAGCAGCCGTTGCCGCAATGGCAGGTTATGGTGTTTATGCCCATCAGACAAAGGAAATGATGTCGGACGTGATGTTGGAGAATGTGGAGGCACTGGCGACAGGGGAAGTTAGTCCTACAGAATGCCCTGGAGGTAGACATCTTTGTGCATGGATACATGATCCACTAGGTTCTACTACATACTATGACGAGAATGGACCTGATGACATTTAGCATGTTATAGAAAAAGAGGGAAAGATACTGAGTTCCTGATGGTAAATTTCAGTTCTTTCCCTTCTTTGGAAAATGATAGGTGTTGTTTTAAATGTTAAATAAAATTTGTGATATTGCTTTCCGCTTTTGTTTATCACGTATAAAATTTTGTATGTATGAAAAATGTGACATTCTTTTTCTTATGTATTTTGTTTTTTGTGCAGTGTACCAATAGAAAATCTGGTACCGTTGAAGATACAATAGGATATGATATTGATATAGAGGAAAAAATCTCATTTGAACAAATAGCTTTTCCAGATTTGTTGGGTTCAACCATGCAATTGCTGAAAGTGGACAGTCTGTTATTGATTAATGATTTTCATGGTGATTCTTTGGTGTATGTTTACAATTTGAAAACAAATCAAAAGATGGGGTATTTGGTTTCAGTAGGAGATGGCCCTAATGACTTGATTTCTCCTTTGGAACTTCAAACGGATGGCGATAATTTGTGGGTACTGAGTCGCCCTCTTCATATATTAAGCCATACGCCGTTTTCTGTGATTGGTGAAAATGGAGTAGCACCACTTGTTCAAGATGGTCGTGTGAAAGGGGAGGCGGATTGTTTTGTTCCTTTATCTCCGAATCATATGGCTTTTTCGGGTTTTTTTGCAAAAAGATATGCTTTGGCAAATACGAATCACTTGGATAGTGTGACGGAGTTTGGGGATTATCCTGATTTTTGGGAGGAAGAGAAATCTTTTCCAGTAGAAGCAAAAGCCATGTTCCACCAAAGTCGTTTTGTAGTTAATCCTGAAAGACATCTATTTGCTTCATGTTCTTATTTTGTATTGGAGATTTATGATTATGGGCGGATAGGAACAAATTTGCCTGAATTGAAATTTCGGAAACAATTGGGACGATATGAATATGATTATCAGAAAGGTAAGCGTGTTACTGCCTCTTTGCGAGATGGCTCGGATTTGGCGGCAGTTGATATTGTAGCAGGTAAGAAATATCTATATATATTGGTACAGGATGAGGAAAATCGGAAACATCGGAATGTCATGGTTTTGGATTGGGAAGGGAATCCAGTGAAATTATTAAAGTCAGGTAAACGTATTACTTGTTTGGCTGTTGATGAAAAAGAAGGAGTCGGGTATTGTATTGTTCGAGATCCCGAAGATACATTAGTATCTTTTAATTTAAATATTTGATGAAAGAAACTTTCTATGCGAATTACTTATTGGAACGTATTGTTGTGCTTTTTTTATTTGTCCTCTTGCGTGAATCCTCAGAAGAAACAATACACCGATTTGTTACAAGACTGGATGAACCGGGAAATACAAATTCCGGATAATCCGGTTTTCACGGTGTTGGCCCGGGATACGGTTGATTTTCCGATGCAAGCGGATTACAAGATATTGACTTACGTGGATTCCGTGGGTTGCCTCAGTTGCAAGTTGCAATTGGACCGCTGGAAGGAGCTGATGGAAGATGGCGGATTCTCCGGTGTGGATTTTCTGTTCTTCTTTTCTCCCGAAAAGATGCGGGATATTGTGGGTACGCTTCGGATGGAGGGATTTACGCATCCGGTATGCATCGACAGGGATAAGCGCCTGAACCGATTGAATCATTTCCCTGCCGACCCCACTTTTCAAACGTTTCTGCTCGACAAGGACAACCGGGTGCTGGCCGTCGGCAATCCTATCCACAATCCGAAAGTCAAGGAGCTCTACCTGAAAATCATCCGTGGAGAAACTGCCAGCCGGGAGGAAGAACAACCCCGCTTACAGACTACGGTGGAGGCCGACCGTACGGAAGCGGACATGGGCCGCTTCGACTGGCGGGAGGAGCAGACGGCGGAGTTCGTCCTGAAGAATACGGGTCGGCATCCGCTGGTGATTTTCGACGTCCGTAACTCGTGCGGCTGCATGCGTGTGGAGTACGACGGGAAACCGCCCGTCCGGGCGAGAGCGTCGTGCTGTGGGTGATTTACAAGGCGGACAGTCCGGGACATTTCCGCAAGGAGGTGACGGTGCGCTGCAATGCGGAGGATGAACAGCTGAAGCTGGCGGTGACAGGCGAGGCGGAAGAGAGAAAAAGATTATAAAGAAGAAATGAGGGGGATATGCTTGGTGTCAGAGTGAGGCATCCCCGCTCATTCCATAAACCCACTTAAAATAAGGATGGCTCAATAAAGGTGCGAATAAAAATGTTTGCGGCAATACTTTTCACTTTTTGGGTACGGTTTTAGGTGGTATGGACTTCGGCGCCATAACTATGGACTTTAGCGCCGTAACTATGAACATTAGCACCGTAACTACGGACTTTAGATTTCCCAACTACAATGTCTGTTTGTCCAGTATAAGAAGCTATTTGGTCGTCATCCACTTCCAGGCAGGAACTATTTCAATGTTTTTCCCAGACGGAGTTGTAATGGTATCTTCTTCTTCCAGTGTTACGATTGTCATCCTTTCAAGGGATTCGAGTTGGTCCAGTTTTGTCAGTGCACTGATTTCTCTGTTTTTTGTTTCTTCATCGTGCAGAGTTACGCACGCTTGAATGGCGTATTTTTCTTCAGGGACATAAAAGTCCACTTCTATGTTTTTATTGTAGAAATACAACTTTTCTTCATATTTCCGGTATAGATGGATGGCGCATAGATTTTCCAATAGTGGGGCTGTTGATTCGGAAAGGAAAATGCTGAGGAGGCCGTTATCGATGAAATAGTGTTTCTTGATGGTTTCCTTTTCCACAAATTTCGATGCGTAATTTTCAAGTGCCAGAATTATGTAGGCCTCTTTGGCAAACTCTACGTATTGGATGACGGATGCGGTTGATGTGTTTACGCCTGTCCCCTTTACCAAATTGGCAATTCGGTTGTATGCGATAGGTTTGGTAACGCTTTCAGCAAGGCGTTTAAGGGTCATCCGCAATGCCATTTCGTTCTTTATTCTGTTCCTCAGCAGGATATCATTCAGTAAAATTTTCTCATACACATCATTCAGCCATCGTCGTTTGTTTTTGTATAGAAGTGATTCGGGAAATCCTCCCCAAAGCAAGTATTGTTTGAACATTTGTTCCACTTTGAACCTGTCGGATCCATACATCCATTCCGGACCAGGTACGAAATCTTGTGCAGCCATATACTCAGAAAAGGAATAGGGATAAATTTTTTCGTCGTCATATCGGCTTCCCAATGTAGTATGGATGTCGCGGCTTAACATTTTGGCATTGCTGCCTGTGATATAGACGGTGTATTTTTGGTTGGCAAGCCTTCGTGCAAAATGTTCCCAGCCGTCTATATTCTGAATTTCGTCAAACAAAAGTATCGGTTTGTACGGATATACGGCTTTATAAGTTTGTAAAATGGTATCGAAGTCGTCGGAAGTCATTTCAATCAACCGTTCGTCATCAAAGTCTATATATACGAATTCCTCCAGTCGGTGTTTTTCTGTCAGGAGCTGTTTGGCTCTTTTATAGAGCATGTATGATTTACCTGCTTGGCGGACTCCTACAAGGACATATCTGCCATAGTCTTCAAAATCGAATGGTCGGTCGTAAAGTTCTACGTCCCTTATCAGTTCTTGACCTTCCCGGATTAGTGAACGGAATATTTCTTTGGATATAGCCATATTTCTTTAATTGTTATTTGCTGTAAAATTAAGGATTTTATTTATTGGAAACAAATAAATGAGTATTGTTTTATTTATTGTCAGTAAATAAATTTAGCCTCTATTTTAAGCAATGTATAAAAAACAGCTTATCTTTGTAACAAAACACTTCGCCCTTACGTCTGATGGGTATAGGACTGATAAAAGAAGAATAGAAGAAAGAGCACATGGATGCCGAGAGTTTCAAACGAATGTTTTTGCCCTGCCACGCCAAGCTGTACGGAGTGGCCTGCAGGTTGCTGGAGAACGCCGAAGATGCCGAGGACCTCATTCAGGAAGCTTACCTGAAGCTGTGGAGCAAGCGCGGGGAGCTGACGCTCATCAGCAATCCCGAAGCCTTTGCCGTCACGCTGGTGAAGAACATGTGCTTCGACCTGCTGCGATCGGGCAAATACCTTTCCGACAGGCAGCACCTGCCCCTGACCGAGGCACAGAACGCACTGCCCGCCGACGGCCGCGAGGCGAAGGACGACGCGCAGCTGGTGAGGACGTTGATAGCCCGTCTGCCTCGGCAACAGCGGATGGTGATGATGCTGCGCGACGTGAAGGGATGCTCCTACGAAGAGGTGGAGCGGCTGACGGGACTGAACGCGGTGAACGTCCGTGTGCTCCTGTCGAGAGCGAGAAAGAAGATACGTGAAGAATTTACTAAATGGAACAACTATGAAAGTCGATGAAATGGAACGGTTGCTCGCTGCCTACTATGAAGGGACAACGGACGAGCACGAAGAAAACAGGTTGAAGGAAGCCTTGCGCACGGAGGACGTGCCCGAACACTTGGAGGCCGACCGCAGGCTGCTGGCAGTCCTGGAGGAGGACCAGCAGAAAGTATCCGTGCCTGCCGGACTGGAAGAGAAGCTGTCGCGCCTGATAGACCGCAAGGACGAGGAGCTGCCGTACTTCCTCCGTCCCAACCGCACGCGCCGCAACTGGCGCTGGGCGGCCGGCGTGGCAGCCACGTTCCTGGTGCTGATGGGCATCGGGTGGGGTGTGGCCACGATGGAGAAGAAACCCGTGCCGCCCACGCCGCTCGACACCTTCAGCGATCCGCAGGAGGCATATCGCGTGTTGCAGGCCACGTTCTGCGAAATGTCGAGCAACTGGAGGGCCGGCATCGAGCAGATGCAGGAAGTGCAGTCGCAGATGGACGTGGTGCAGCAGGAAGTGAAACAAGAATTGTCCAAATAAAAAAACGCAGATTGTTATGAAAACCGTCAGATTACTTTTGGTCAGCCTACTGCTGGCATTACCGCTGCTGGGCCAGGCCCAACAGGAGTTGTTCAAGAAATACAGCGACATGAAGAATGTGTCGTCCGTCTATATCTCCAAAGCCATGCTGGAGATGAACCCCAGCCTGTTCACGAAAGACATCTACATCGGCAAGGCGGCTTCACAGCTGAACTCGGTGCAGATTATCTCGACGATGGACAAAATGATCAAATCGGATTTGCTGAAAGACATCCGCGATTTGGTGAAGTCCTCGCGCTACGAGCTGCTGATGAAGCAGAAGGGCACGGTGTCGTCCTCCGAGTTCTACGTCAGCCGCAAGGGCGACAAGGTGAAGGAACTGGTGATGGTAATCAACGGGGCCGCCTCGCTGAAGTTCGTTTACCTGGAAGGGGAGATGACGACCAAGGACGTGCAGAACATCCTGCTCTACCAGAACACCAGTGGATATGTCACCCCTTCCCGAGGCTATCAGTTGGAAGACTTGCAGGCGATGGGCATACGGATGCCCGATATCGACCTGAAGGACTTGCAGAGCACGTTCAGCTCCGACGAATGGAAGAAGTTCATTGAAGACATGAAGAAGCTGGGCGACGACATGAAGTCGCTTCAGGATTAAGTCAGTCCGGTGGGGGTAGGAAGACACGCGGATACGGATTGTTAAGGGGAGCTTTCGCTTCCCTTTTTGTATCGGTATCTGTCATCCCGCACATGATGCGGGATCTATGTACCGACGGTCACCTGTGTGGGCAATGAAGCCCGGCGCAAGGCCGGGATGACAATAAGGAGGTATGTCCTTTTCACGTCCGCTGATACTCCTGCGGCGTCATGCCCGTCATCCGCTTGAAGAACTTGCTGAAGAACGAAGGGTTGGGGAAGTGCAGCTCGTCGGCTATCTGGTAGGTGAGCAGGTCGCTGTGCTTCAGCAGCACCTTGGCTTCGAGGACGACGGCCTGGTTGACCCACTCCGTGACGGTGCGCCCGCTGACGTCGCGGATGACGGTGCTCAGGTAGCGGGGCGACAGGCAAAGGCGGTCGGCGTAGAAGGTGGTGGTGCGCTGCGTCTTGCAGTGTTCGTTGACCAGCTTGATGAAGCGGCGGAACAGTTCTTCCTGGCGCGAGGGGCGGAGCAGTTCGTCGCGGCGGCAGTCGGCCTGCAGGTAGTGGAAGTTGTAGAGCAGCGAGGTGATGAGGTGCCGCACCACCTCACGGCGGTAGGGCTGCAGGTGTACGGCGTCCCATATCAGCGAGAAGAAAGTGCCCGTCCGCCGCCATTCCTCCACATGGTTTTCCAGGAAGAAAGCCTGTTGGGTATGCCAGTCCGTCAGGATGCCGTGTTGCTGAGTCGCGATGAAATTGTTGTCGGCTGCCAGTGCCTGGATGTCGTAGTCGCCGCTGATGTCCACAATCTGTAGCAGGGCGTTGGGCGGGATGAGCCCGATGGTATGTTCCTTGATGGTATATTCCATCAGGTTGACGGACATGCGGGCGCTTCCTCTGAGGCCTCTCAGGATGCGCATTTCTTTGGTGCGGTAGGGTTGGCCGACGTGGAAGAAGCGGTTGTTCATCTCGTACATGCTGTTGACGATGCCCATTTCGCGGTTGATGAAGGCGTAGTCGTTGTTGGCGGCCACGCCCATTTCGTTCAGGAAGTTCAGGGTCAGGTCGATGGGTTTCTGTTTGTTCATACGCTGCGTTTTTCCGCAAAGGTGCAGATAAAAACAAGAAAAACGAAGAATAAGAGGGTATATTTCGGGAAAATCGTACAAATGGGACAGATATACTGCGCAAAAGAATGTATATCTGTCCCGTTTCCTTTTATCTTTGCAACATGATTGGTTTACTTAACCTTCGTTGCTTATGAAAAGAAACAGATTACTTCTCCTATTATGGTTGTCCGCCCTGTGCCTGCCGCCGCTCCGTGCGCAACTCACGCTGGAAGAATGCCGCCGCCAGGCGCGCGACAATTATCCCCTCATCCGCCAATATGGCCTGATTGAGCAGGCTGCGCAGTACGACGTGGCCAATGCCGCCAAAGCCTATCTGCCGCAGGTCAGCCTCTCGGCCAAGGCGTCCTATCAGAGTGATGTTACCAAATTGCCTTTTGAACTGCCCGGCATCGACGTCAACTTCATGCCCCGCGACCAGTATCAGGTGACGCTGCAGGTGCAGCAGTCCGTCTGGGACGGCGGCGAGACGAAATGGCGCAAGCAGCTGGCACGGGCCGGGGCGGAGGTAGATACGGAGAAACTGAACGTGGATCTCTATGCGCTGGATGAGCGGGTGAATCAGCTCTACTTCGGCATCCTGCTACTGGACGAACAGCTGGAGCAGAACCGCCTGTTGCAGGATAATCTGGAACGGACGCACCGCACGGTGAGCGCATGCGTGGACAACGGCACGGCCAATCGCAGCGACCTGGACGAGGTGGCCGTGGAACAGCTCAGCACTCGTCAGCAGCGTGTGGCGATGGAGGCTTCGCGCCGCGCCTATGCCGACATGCTCCTGCTTTATCTGGGCCGTCCGTCCGAAGAAGAGCTGAAGCTGGAGAAGCCCCTGGCCGCGGAACCGGAGGACGGGGAGAACCGTCGCCCAGAGTTGCGATGGTATGACGCGCAGACAGCGCGGCTCACTACGCAGGACGCCTCGCTCCGTACGGGCTACATGCCCCGGCTGGGCCTCTTCGTACAGGGCGGTTACGGTAACCCCGGCCTGAACATGCTGGAGGATAAGTTCAAGGCTTATTACGTGGCGGGCGTCAGCTTGTCGTGGAACCTGGGACGGCTCTACACGCTGAAGAACGACCGCCGCCTGATAGAGAACAACCGCCGGATGCTGGAGGCGGGACGAAGCACCTTCCTCTTCAACACCGGCTTGGAAGCTACCCGGCAGGAAGCTGATGTGCGTGCCCTGCGACGCCAGATGGAGGACGATGACGAAATCATCCGCCTGCGTACCCGTATTCGCCAGGCTTCGGAAGTCAAGCTGCAGAGCGGCACATATACGGTGAACGACCTCCTGCGTGACATCACCGCCGAGAGCCTGGCCCGCCAGCAGAAAGCCATCCACGAGATACAGTGGCTGATGAAGCTCTCCGACTGGAGGCACACGCTGAATAATTGAGAATTGAAAATTGAGAATGGAGAATTAATCGTTCGTCATTTACCATTAATCATTAACCATTTACCATTCATATGAGATTCTTTACAACAACTTTTCTACTTCTGATTTTGGCCGCCTGTTCGGGTGGCGGTGACAGCTACGACGCCACGGGGACTTTCAAGACGACCGAGGTCGTTGTGTCTGCCGAGGCTTCGGGCAAGCTGCTCCGCATGGACGTGGAGGAAGGCATGAAGCTGGAAGCCGGTCAGGCTGTGGGGCTGGTGGACACCGTGCAACTCTACCTCAAGAAACTGCAGCTGGAGGCCAGCGCACGTTCCGTATCGGACCAGCGCCCCGATATCCGCAAGCAGATAGCCGCCACGCAGGAACAGATTCGGCAGGCCGAACGTGAGCGCGACCGCGTGAAGCGTCTGCTCGAAGCCGATGCAGCCAACCGCAAGCAGCTGGACGACGCCGAGTCATTGCTCCAAGTGCTGCGAAAGCAGCTGGCGGCGCAGAACTCCTCCTTACAGAACAGCGACCGCAGCCTGACGTGGCAGTCGTCGTCCGTCGATATCCAGGTGGCGCAGGTGGACGACCAGCTGGCCAAGTGCCGTGTTTGTGCCCCCGTGGCTGGAACCGTCCTGGCGCAGTATGCCGAGGCGGGCGAGTTCGTGGCACCCGGTACGCCGCTCTTCCGGCTGGGCGACATGGAGCGGATGTACCTGCGTGCCTACCTCACCGGCGAGCAGTTGGCCGAAGTCCGGCTGGGGCAGACGGTGACCGTCGTGGCCGACTACGGCGGCGGGCAGCAGCGTGAATACGAGGGGCAGGTGACGTGGATTTCGGACACCTCAGAGTTTACGCCCAAGAACATCCTGACGCGTGACGAACGGGCCAATCTGGTCTATGCCGTCAAGGTGGCCGTGCGCAACGACGGCGGGCTGAAGATAGGCATGTACGGCGGCTTGCGTTTTTCTTCAGTTGGAAAATGATTTTTCCCTGACTGGAGAAATATATTTCTCTGACTGGACAAAAAATCTTTCTACAGACATCGATGGAATATATACTGACAGCAGACAGACTGACAAAGAGCTACGGCGCGGTGAAGGCCGTGGACGGTGTATCGTTCGCGGTACGTCGCGGTGAGATCTTCGGACTCATCGGTCCCGACGGGGCAGGGAAGACCACCCTGTTCCGCCTCCTGACCACCCTGCTCCGGCCGGACAGCGGACGGGCCGTGGTGGCGGGCTTTGACGTGGAGCGGCAGTACAAGGAGATACGCCGCCGTGTGGGCTACATGCCCGGCCGTTTCTCGCTCTACCCGGACCTGACGGTGGAGGAGAACCTCCAGTTCTTCGCCACTGTCTTCGGTACCTCCATCCGCGAGAATTATGACCTGGTGCGAGACATCTACAGCCAGATAGAACCCTTCCGCACGCGCCGTGCCGGTGCCCTCTCGGGCGGCATGAAGCAGAAGCTGGCCCTGAGCTGCGCCCTCATCCACAAGCCCGAGGTGCTGTTCCTGGACGAACCCACCACGGGCGTGGATCCTGTGTCGCGTCGGGAACTGTGGGACATGCTCCGCCGCCTGAAGGAGCAGGGCATCACCATCGTTGTCTCCACCCCCATTGTGGACGAGGCGCGGCAGTGCGACCGCATCGCCTTCCTCGACCGGGGGCAGGTGCGCGGCATTGATACGCCCGACTGCATCCTGACGTGCTTTGCCGACATTCTCTGTCCGCCGGGCCTCAGTCACGACGAGACGCGGCATGCCGACCGTCCGGTTATCGAGGTGGAGGGCCTGACGAAGCAGTTCGGCTCGTTCGTGGCTGTGGACCACATCTCGTTCAGCGTGGGGCGGGGCGAAATCTTCGGTTTCCTGGGTGCCAACGGGGCGGGGAAGACTACTGCCATGCGTATGCTCACGGGCCTGAGCCGACCTACGGGCGGACGGGCCACGGTGGCCGGCTTCGACGTGGAGCGGCAACCCGAGGAGGTGAAGCGCCACATCGGCTACATGAGCCAGAAGTTCTCGCTTTACGAGGATCTGAAAGTGTGGGAGAACATCCGTCTCTTTGCGGGCATCTACGGCGTGAAGGAGGCCGACATCGCTCCGCGTACCGACGAGGTGCTGCGCCGCATCGGACTGGAGGCGGAGCGCAACACACGGGTGGGCAGCCTGCCGCTGGGCTGGAAACAGAAGCTGGCCTTCTCCGTGGCCGTGTTCCACGAACCGGAGATTGTCTTTCTGGACGAACCGACGGGTGGGGTGGACCCTGCCACGCGCCGCCAGTTCTGGGAGCTCATCTACCAGGCGGCCGACCGCGGCATCACGGTCTTCGTCACCACCCATTTCATGGACGAGGCGGAGTATTGCGACCGCATTTCCATCATGGTGGACGGGCGCATCCGTGCCCTCGACTCGCCCCAGGACCTGAAGCGAACCTTCCACGCCGCCACGATGGACGAAGTGTTCCGGCGGCTGGCGCGCGAGGCGGAGAGAGTGGCTTTGTGAATACGATAACGTTTTAACGATAAAAGCATGAAACAGTTCCTTATATTTGCCGGCAAGGAATTCCGCCACATCTTCCGCGACCGCCGGACGATGCTCATTCTGCTCGTGATGCCCGTGGTGCAGATTATCCTGTTCGGCTTTGCCATCACCACCGAGGTGCAGAACGTGCGCATGGCCGTGCTCGACCCTTCGGACGACGTGCTGGCGCGACGCATCGTCGAGCGGCTGGACGCTTCGGAATATTTCACCCTGACGGCCCGCTTCCACACGCCGCAGGAGATGGACGAGGCCTTCCGTCGCTCGCAGGTGGATATGGCTGTGGTGTTTAGTCCGGGCTTTGCGGACGGGCTCTATACGGGTGACGCCGCCGTGCAGCTGGTAACTGACGCTACCGACCCCAACACGGCCACCATGCAGACCAGCTATGCCACGGGCATCATCACCGCTGCGGCCCGCGAACTGCTGCCTGCCGGAGTGAACGTCCCTTTGCTGCAGCCCGAAGTGAAGCTGCTCTACAATCCGCAGATGAAGAGCGTCTACAACTTCGTGCCCGGCGTCATGGGGCTCATCCTGATGCTCATTTGCGCCATGATGACGTCCGTCTCCATCGTCCGCGAGAAGGAGATGGGCACGATGGAAGTGCTGCTCGTCTCGCCCGTGCGCCCCATCTTCATCATCCTCTCCAAGGCCGTGCCCTATTTTGTGCTTTCGTTCGTCAATCTCACGACCATCCTCCTGCTGTCCGTCTACGTGCTCCACGTGCCCGTGGCCGGCAGCCTGCCGTGGCTCGTGGCCGTGTCGCTGCTCTTCATTTTCGTGTCGCTCTCGCTGGGTCTGCTCATCTCCACCCTGACGCAGACGCAGGTGGCGGCCATGCTGGCCTCGGGACTGGTGCTGATGATGCCCACCATGCTCCTGTCCGGCATGATTTTCCCCGTGGAGAGCATGCCTTGGGTGCTTCAGGGCATTTCGGCGGCCATTCCGGCGCGGTGGTACATCCAGGCCGTGCGCAAGCTGATGATTCAGGGCGTCGACATGGTGAACGTGCTCACCGAGGTGGGCGTGCTGCTGGGCATGGCGGTGGTGCTGGTCACGGTCAGCCTCAAGAAGTTCAAGAACCGGTTAGAATGAAAGTCGTATGATAAAGTATCTGATAGAAAAAGAATTCAAGCAGCTCTTCAGGAACCCGTTCATCCCGAAGCTCATCCTGCTGTTCCCTTGCCTGATTATGATTCTGATGCCGTGGGCGGCCAGCCTGGAGATCAGGAACATCCGGCTGGACATCGTGGACGGCGACCACAGCCCCCTGTCGCGGCGACTGGTGGAGAAGGTGGCGGCGTCGGACTACTTCCGCGTGTCGGCCTTCCCGGCGACCTACGAGGTGGCCCTGCGGCATGTGGAAGCCGGATCGGCGGACATCGTGCTGGAGATTCCACCCGGCTTCGAGAAGGACTGGATGCGCGGCGGCGCGCCCCGCCTGCTGGTGGCCGCCAATGCGGTGAACGGCACGAAGGGCGGCATGGGCAGTTCCTACCTGGCATCCATCGTCTCGGACTACGCCCGCAGCCTTTCCGCCGCCGAGGGGCGGTCTGTGGCTCCCGCCGCCAGGCTTCCGCAGGTGTCGGTGCAGACGCTGAACCTCTACAATCCGCGGCTCAACTACAAGCTCTTCATGGTTCCGGCCCTGATGGTGATGCTGCTCACGCTCATCTGCGGCGCTCTTCCGGCCTTGAACGTGGTGGGCGAGAAGGAGGCGGGCACTATCGAGCAAATCAACGTGACGCCCGTGCGCAAGTTCACCTTCATCTGCGCCAAGCTGGTGCCTTACTGGCTGACGGGGCTCGTCGTGCTCACTATCGCTTTCCTCCTGGCCTGGCTGCTCTACGGCATCCTGCCGGCGGGCCATTTCCTGACGCTCTACTTCTTTGCGCTCGTCTTTCTGCTGGTGGTGTCGGGTTTCGGGCTGGTGGTGTCCAACCATTCGTCCACGCTCCAGCAGGCCATGTTCGTCATGTTCTTCTTCATGCTGATTCTGGTGCTGATGAGCGGCCTGTTCACGCCCATCCACAGCATGCCCCGCTGGGCGCAGGCCATCACTTACGCCAACCCTCTCCGCTACTTCGTCGAGGTGATGCGCACCGTCTACCTGCGAGGCGGCGGCGTGTCCGACCTGCTTCCGCAGCTGGGCATGCTCCTGCTCTTTGCCGCCTGCTTCAATCTGTGGGCCGTGAAGAGCTACCGCAAGAGCGGCTGAACGCGTCTCAGGTCAGCTTGAAGCGGATGCGCCAACGCTTCTCCGCCTCGTCCCAGTCGTGGCTGATGATGCGGAAGGTACCGATTTCTGCCGTGTTGGCCACGTGCGTGCCGATGCAGAGGCACTCGTCGTAGTCGCCTACCTTGACGATGCGCACCGTCTGCGAGGCGGCGTCGGGCAGGCGTTGCAGGTCGAAGCGTCCGCGCGCCTCCTCCTGCGTGATGAATTCCGTGGTGACATCCAGATGCCGGCCGATGACTTCGTTCACGGCATCCTCCAGCCGCTTCACATCTTCTTCCGTCGGCTGCTGCTCCAGGCGGTAGTCCAGTTTGCTCTTCTTCCGTTCGATGTGTGCCGCAATCGACCTCCCGCATCCGAAAAGTCGTATCATGGTCTGGTTGATGACGTGTTCGCAGGTGTGCATGGGCGGGTATTCCTTTTTATTGTGCTCGTTGAGCGTGGGTTGCTGTTCCATGTCGAGAAGTATTTTGTTGGGTTTATCTTTCATAAAGAACCCCCATTCTCTGCGGGCAAAGAATGAGGGTATTCTTCAGGTCTCTATAGTCGTTTATCTGCAAGCGTAGTACATGTCTGTCGACACAGCCAGTCTGGCGTTGGCTACGCCCTGTGCGTCCAGCGTGACGGTCAGGTCATCGCCGTTGGGCAGTGTCATCTGTGCCGTTCCGTCGTTGTTCAGTCGTACGAGCTCGGTGCTGACGCCGTCGGCCACCACGTTCCACGTGTTCTGGGTCTTGTCGTAGACCAGTTCCATTGATGCCGTCTCGTCGCCTTCCTTCGTGATGGAATATCCGTTTTCCAGTGTCTCTACCAGGTAGTTTCCGTTCTCGCCCTGCACCTTCTTGATGTCGCCGACGCTTGCCATCGGGTTGCTTCCGCTCCAGAATTCAATGGAGTTGATGACCAGTGCGTCGGCCATGTAGCATACGCCATAGACAGGAATGATGTTGAAAGCCAGAAATACCAGTTCGTTTACAAACTTGTTTCCAATATTCTGGTTCCAGTTTACGAGTCTGTTGTGCAAACCGAAGGAACCGATGCATGAACTGAAAAGGAATGCGCCGCAAATCATTACGGCAGCAGCCATTTTAAGATTAATTTTCTTCATAATTTTTCTCCTTTTGTGTTTTAAGATAAAAAACTTTCTGCATTAGATGTGTGCAAATATACACTTTTATCTATAAAATGCTATCAAATAGAAAGATTTTCTTTTCTTTTTTCTGCACATATCGGCATTCGTAATTTCTAAGGGGATACCGGTGGTAAAACAGGCTTTTTTGATTATATTTGCGCCACTTTTGCTGAAGCGCAAGTTTCGTAATGAATAAAATGTAAAAAAGAAAGAATGAAAGTACGATTTATAAGCCTGGCCAGTGGCAGCAGTGGCAATTGTTACTATCTGGGCACCGAAGAATATGGCATTTTGATAGATGCAGGCATTGCGGCCCGCAGCATTCGGAAAATCTTAAAAGAATACGGCATCGGCATGGAGACCATTCTCGCCGTGTTTGTCACGCACGACCATGCCGACCACATCAAAGCCCTGGGCGGACTGGGCGAGAAGCTGAATATCCCCATTTATACCACGACGCGTATCCACGAGGGCATCGGTCGCAGCTATTGCATGACAGAGAAGCTGCATACATCCGCCCGCTATCTGGAAAAGCAGACTCCCATGCAGCTGGAAGATTTCTGCATCGAATCCTTTGAAGTTCCTCACGACGGCACCGACAATGTGGGTTATTTTATTACGATTGGCGACAAGGCGTTCGCTTTTCTGACCGACTTGGGTGAAATCACTCCCGTTGCTGCAGAATATATCTGTCGAGCCAACTATTTGGTTTTGGAGGCTAATTATGATGACGAAATGTTGCAAATGGGGCCGTATCCTCCCTATTTAAAGGAACGTATCAAAAGCCGGACAGGACATATGAGTAATGCAGCAACTGCTCAATTTCTAGCAGACCACTTCAGTAACCAACTGCGTTACATTTGGCTGTGTCATCTCAGTAAAGACAATAATCATCCTGAACTTGCCTATAAGACGGTAGAACTGAAGCTGCATGATTATGGAATTGTGGTCGGACGGGATGTCCAACTATGCGCTTTAAAGCGTACTACACCTTCCGAACTCTACGAATTTGAATAAAAAATGCCGCTTCCATCGAAAAAAAACTGTTTTTTATTTGTTGGTTCAAATAAAAGAACTACCTTTGCACCCGCAAACGAAAAAGAGAGGCACTCTTAGCTCAGTTGGTAGAGCAACTGACTCTTAATCAGTGGGTCCAGGGTTCGAATCCCTGAGGGTGTACTAATCAAGAAAAGCCTTTCTTGGGAAAGGTATTCGGGGTGTAGCGCAGTCCGGTTAGCGCACCTGCTTTGGGAGCAGGGGGTCGTGGGTTCGAATCCCGCTACCCCGACAAAGGGTCAGATTTCATTGTAAATCAGGCCTTTTTTGTTTTAAATAGCTTTCTTTTTTCTGTCTGAAATGTCTGAATTTTGGGGACCAACGTAAAAATCTGAGGGATTTGTTGGTTAAGCATAAATTATAGCCAGTCTGAACAAAAAGAACGCTTTATCCTTGACTCTTCTGAACTGTGAACGGAAGCTCTTTATTTTAGTATTGAAAGATTCAGAAGCAGCGTTGGTGGGACGCTTTTTAAAGAAGTTTATGATTTCCAAATAATGTGCGATCAATCCAAAATATTGGGATTTTCCTGGATGGACCGAAATCCGTATTCTCTGTGCTGTGAAATTCGACAATCTTTCCGTTTTACTATCCTGCTTGAATGACTGTTTTCTCTGCTTTTCGGGGTTAGATAGTTTCTTTTTCTCTTCTCTTAATAAAAAAAGCTTGTTTGCGTACACAGAAAAATACGTAGAAAGGCTTGTAGTTCATAAATTATGCTTAAATTTGCCGCGATTTGTAATGCTCACTTTGCAAAATGGCGGATACTATAAAACATCAAGGTATTGTGGAAAACATCAACGGTACCCATCTACAAGTGCGAATTGTTCAAACTTCTGCTTGTGCTGCATGCAGCATTAAGGGACACTGCACTTCGGCCGACGCTAAAGAAAAACTGATCGACGTGACCGACGAGGCTGCGGCGGAAACATATCGCCCCGGCGACCGTGTATGGGTGACGGGCCAATTGTCTATGGGCGTAATGGCCGTCCTGCTGGCTTTCGTGGTGCCTTTTCTGGTGCTGGTCGTTTCTCTTTTTGTTTTTATGGCTATTTGGAACGACGAACTCGGTGCGGCGTTGGGCGCGCTGTTTCTGCTCGTGCCTTACTATTTTATATTGTGGCTGAACAAGTCGCGTTTGGGAAAGAAATTTTCTTTTTCCATCCAACCGATGAACTAACTAATAATTCAAAACAATTAATAAACAACTAACTTTATGAATGTAATTCTGATTGCAGTGATTTCGTTAGGAGTGATAGCGCTGGTACTGGCTGCCATCCTGTATGTCGCTTCCAAGAAATTCGCCGTGTATGAAGATCCGCGGATTGCTCAGGTGGCTGCTGTGCTGCCCCAGGCAAACTGCGGTGGATGTGGTTACCCAGGTTGTAGCGGATTTGCCGACGCTTGCGTGAAGGCTGGTTCGCTGGAAGGCAAACTTTGTCCGGTTGGTGGACAGCCGGTCATGGCAAAGGTTGCCGATATCCTCGGTTTGGCCGCTGCCGCTTCTGAACCGATGGTGGCAGTAGTAAGATGTAATGGTACTTGTCAGAACCGTCCGCGCATCAACCAGT
>CAYQOV010000035.1:0-27195 GCA_964419245.1 uncultured Bacteroides sp.
AAGTGGTACACTTTTCAATTAGTACCTGGTACACTTTTGCATGCGTAACTACAGTTATTTTGTTCCCTTCTTGTAAAATTTATCCAAATGAAGCATTATGACGCTAAATTCGTTGTTTTATGTTATTGTGATAAATAAATTATATAAATAGTGACATAATGATATTTTTATTTCTAAATTTGCGGCTGAAATAAGGAGCGTACTGAACTATGGAGATTGCAAGGGAAAAAAGTTATAGCATTGGCGACTTAAAATGATACAGGTCTCAGTAAAATTACCGATATTTGCATCCGAATTCAGGAAAAGACAACAAACAATCCAGATAGCGATATGGAACCACTGAAACATGAATGCGGCGTGGCGATGATACGCCTTCTCAAGCCGCTCGACTATTATCAAAAGAAGTATGGCACGTGGATGTACGGGCTCAACAAGCTCTATTTGTTGATGGAGAAGCAGCACAACCGCGGACAGGAGGGAGCCGGACTGGCCTGTGTCAAGCTGGCCGCCAATCCCGGCGAGGAATACATGTTTCGCGAACGTGCCTTGGGCTCGGGAGCCATCACCGAAATCTTTTCCACCGTGCAGAGCCACTTCAAGGACTTGACGCCCGAACAGTTGGCCGATGCCGGTTATGCCGAGAAATGCCTGCCCTTTGCCGGTGAGATCTATATGGGCCACCTGCGCTACTCTACTACCGGCAAGTCCGGCCTGACGTATGTGCACCCCTTCCTGCGCCGCAACAACTGGCGGGCCAAGAACCTGGCTCTCTGCGGTAATTTCAATCTGACCAACGTGGACGAAATATTTGCCCGCATCACCGCCATGGGGCAACATCCCCGCAAGTATGCCGATACCTATATCATGCTCGAGCAGGTGGGCCACCGCCTGGACCGCGAGGTGGAACGCCTCTTCAACTTGGCCGAGGCCGAAGGGCTGACGGGCATGGACATCACCCACTATATCGAAGAGCACATCGATTTGGCCAATGTGCTGCGCACGTCGAGCCGGGAGTGGGACGGAGGCTACGTGATGTGCGGCCTGACGGGCAGCGGCGAGAGCTTCGCCGTGCGCGACCCGTGGGGCATCCGCACCGCCTTCTGGTATCAGGACGACGAGATAGCCGTGCTGGCCAGCGAGCGTCCCGTGATACAGACCGTGCTCAACGTGCCTGCCGCCAGCATCCGCGAACTGCAGCCGGGACAGGCCGTCTTCATCAGCAAGGCAGGACGCCTGCGCACGGTGCAGATCAACAAGCCGCGCGAACTGCGTCCCTGTTCCTTCGAGCGCATCTACTTCAGCCGCGGCAGCGACATGGACATCTACCGCGAACGCAAGCTGCTGGGCGAGAAGCTGGTGCCCAGTATCCTGAAGGCCGTCAACTATGACATCGACCACACCGTCTTCTCCTTCATCCCCAACACGGCCGAAGTGGCCTTCTACGGCATGCTTCAGGGGCTGGACGAGTACCTCAACGAGGAGAAGGTGAAGCAGATAGCCGCCCTGGGCCACAACCCCAGCCACGACGAACTGGAGCGTATTCTCTCTCGCCGCATCCGCAGTGAGAAGGTGGCCATCAAGGACATCAAGTTGCGCACGTTCATTGCCGAGGGCAACACGCGCAACGACTTGGCCGCCCACGTCTATGACATCACCTACGGCAGCCTGGAGCCGGGCGTGGACAACCTCGTCATCATCGACGACTCCATCGTGCGAGGTACCACCTTGCGGCAGAGCATCATCGGCATTCTGGACCGCCTCAATCCGAAGAAGATTGTCATCGTCAGCTCATCGCCGCAGGTGCGCTACCCCGACTACTACGGCATCGACATGTCGCGCATGAGCGAGTTCATCGCCTTCCGTGCCGCCATCGAGCTGCTGCGCGACCGCGACATGAAGGACGTCATCGCTGCCGCCTACCTCAAGGCCAAGGCGCAGGCCGACCTACCCAAGGAGCAGATGGTGAACTACGTGAAGGACATCTACGCCCCCTTTACCGACGACGAGATAGCGGCCAAGATGGTGGAGCTGCTCAAGCCCGAGAGTGTCCGTGCCAGGGTGCAGATTGTCTACCAGCCCCTCGAAGGGCTGCACGAGGCCTGCCCCAACCATCCGGGCGACTGGTACTTCAGCGGCAATTATCCCACGCCCGGCGGCGTGAAGCTGCTCAACAGGGCCTTCATCGACTACATCGAGCAGATCTATCAGTTCTAATGGATAATGGATAATTGATAATTGATAATTAATAATTGTAAGTAAGGAATTCAAGTATAGACAACAGACAGATATGAGAAACGTAACCCTTATCCTCGACGACGGCACCCGCTTCAGCGGCCAGTCGTTCGGTTATGAAAAGCCGGTAGCAGGCGAGGTGGTGTTCAACACGGCCATGACGGGATATCCCGAGAGCCTGACGGACCCCTCATATGCCGGCCAGTTGATGACTCTGACCTACCCGCTGGTGGGCAACTACGGCGTGCCGCCCTTCACCATAGAAGGTAACGGACTGGCCACCTTCATGGAGAGCGAGAAGATACACGCCGAGGCCATCATCGTGAGCGACTATTCCGAAAACTACAGCCACTGGAACGCTGTGGAGAGCTTGGCCGACTGGCTGAAGCGCGAACACGTGCCCGGCATTACGGGCATCGACACCCGCGAGCTGACCAAGGTGCTGCGCGAGCATGGTGTTATGATGGGGCGCATCGTCTTCGACGATAATGAAGAATTAAGAATGAAGAATGAAGAATTGGGCTGCGCTGCGGCTCAGTATGACGATTCTTCATTCGGAGGCGAAGCCGACATTCTTCATTCTTCATTCAACTACGGAGAGGTGAACTACGTGGACCGCGTCTCCTGCAAGGACATCATCGTCTATGCCGCAGGGGAGAGTAAGACCTTCCCCGTCTCCACCCCGAAGGAGGAGCTGGATGCAGCACTGAATTCTTCATTCTTCATTCCTCATTCTTCATTGAGAAAGAAGGTCGTCCTCGTTGACTGCGGCGTCAAGACCAACATCCTGCGCTGCCTCCTGCGCCGCGGCGTGGAAGTCGTCCGCGTGCCCTGGGACTACGACTTCAACGGACTGCAGTTCGACGGCCTCTTCATCTCCAACGGGCCGGGCGACCCCGACACGTGCGACGCCGCCGTGCAGAACATCCGCAAAGCTATGGCAAACGAGAAGCTCCCCATCTTCGGCATCTGCATGGGCAACCAGCTCCTCTCCAAGGCCGGAGGCGCGCGGATATACAAGCTGAAGTACGGACACCGCAGCCACAACCAGCCCGTGCGCATGGTGGGCACGGACCGCTGCTTCATCACCAGCCAGAACCACGGCTACGCGGTGGACAACAACACGCTGGGCGCCGACTGGGAACCCTTGTTTGTCAACATGAACGACGGCTCCAACGAGGGCATCCGCCATAAGCGCAACCCCTGGTTCTCCGCCCAGTTCCACCCCGAGGCCGCTTCGGGACCCACGGACACGGAGTTCCTCTTCGACGAGTTCGTAAACCTGCTTAAGTAATCCTTCTTATATATAGTATAAACACAATGAAAGAGAACAATATACGCAAAGTCCTGCTGCTCGGAAGCGGCGCGCTGAAGATCGGCGAGGCCGGCGAGTTCGACTACTCCGGTTCGCAGGCACTCAAGGCCCTCAAGGAAGAGGGCATCCGGACCGTCCTCATCAACCCCAACATCGCCACCGTGCAGACCTCGGAGGGCGTGGCCGACCAGATTTACTTCCTGCCCGTCACCCCCTACTTCGTCGAGAAGGTCATCGAGAAGGAGCGGCCGGACGGCATCATGCTGGCCTTCGGCGGGCAGACGGCGCTGAACTGCGGCGTGGCCCTCTACAAGGAAGGCGTGCTCGAGAAGTACGGCGTCCAGGTGCTGGGCACCCCCGTGCAGGCCATCATCGACACGGAAGACCGCGAGCTGTTCGTCGGGAAGCTGAACGAAATCGGCGTGAAGACCATCCAAAGCGAGGCCGTGGAGAACGCCGAAGACGCCCGTCGCGCCGCCCGCGAGCTGGGCTATCCGGTCATCGTCCGTGCTGCCTATGCGCTGGGCGGACTGGGTTCGGGCTTCTGCGACAACGAGCAGGAGCTGAACGTACTGGTGGAGAAGGCCTTCTCCTTCTCGCCCCAGGTGCTCGTCGAGAAGAGCCTCCGCGGCTGGAAGGAGGTGGAGTACGAGGTGGTGCGCGACCGCTTCGACAACTGCATCACCGTCTGCAACATGGAGAACTTCGACCCGCTGGGCATCCACACGGGCGAGTCCATCGTCATCGCCCCCAGCCAGACGCTTTCGAACACCGACTACCACAAGCTGCGCGAGCTGGCCATCCGCATCATCCGCCACATCGGCATCGTGGGCGAGTGCAACGTGCAGTATGCCTACGACCCCCAGTCCGAAGACTACCGCGTCATCGAGGTCAATGCCCGCCTCAGCCGCTCGTCGGCCTTGGCATCGAAAGCCACGGGCTATCCGCTGGCCTTCGTGGCCGCCAAGCTGGGCCTGGGCTACGGCCTGTTCGACCTGAAGAACTCCGTCACCCGCACCACCTCGGCCTTCTTCGAGCCCGCGCTGGACTACGTGGTGTGCAAGATACCGCGCTGGGACCTGGGCAAGTTCCACGGCGTGGACAAGGAGCTGGGCTCCTCGATGAAGTCCGTGGGCGAGGTCATGGCCGTCGGCCGCACCTTCGAGGAAGCCATCCAGAAGGGCCTGCGCATGATAGGGCAGGGCATGCACGGCTTCGTGGAGAACAAGGAGCTGGTCATCGCCGACATCGACAAGGCCCTGCGCGAGCCGACGGACAAGCGCATCTTCGTCATCTCGAAAGCCTTCCGCGCCGGCTACACCGTAGACCAGGTGCACGAGCTGACCAAGATTGACCGCTGGTTCCTGGAGAAGCTGATGAACATCATGCGCACCTCCAAGGAGCTGCACGAGTGGGCGGGCAACCACAAGCTGCTGTCCGACCTGCCGGACGACCTGCTGCGCAAGGCCAAGCGTCAGGGCTTCTCCGACTTCCAGGTGGCCCGCGCCATCGGCATGGAGGGCGAGATGGAAGACGCCACCGTGGCCCTGCGCCGCCACCGCAAGGAGCGCGGCATCGTGCCCGTGGTGAAGCAGATAGACACGCTGGCCGCCGAATATCCCGCGCAGACCAACTACCTGTACCTGACGTACAGCGGCACGGCCAACGACGTCCGCTACCTAGGCGACCACCGCAGCATCGTCGTCCTCGGTTCGGGCGCCTACCGCATCGGCTCCAGCGTAGAGTTCGACTGGTGCGGCGTGCAGGCCCTGAACACCATCCGCAAGGAGGGCTACCGCAGTGTGATGATTAACTATAATCCCGAGACCGTGTCCACCGACTACGACATGTGCGACCGCCTCTACTTCGACGAGCTCACCTTCGAGCGCGTCATGGACATCCTCGACCTGGAGAACCCGCACGGCGTCATCGTCTCCACCGGCGGACAGATACCGAACAACCTGGCCCTGCGCCTCGACGCGCAGCACGTCCGCATCCTCGGCACCTCGGCCCGTAGCATCGACAATGCCGAAGACCGCGACAAGTTCTCCGCTATGCTCGACCGCATCGGCGTGGACCAGCCCGAGTGGAGCGCGCTGACGTCGATGGAAGACATCAACGCCTTCATCCGGAAGGTAGGTTTCCCCGTGCTCGTCCGTCCCAGCTACGTGCTGAGCGGTGCTGCCATGAACGTCTGCTCCAATCAGGAAGAGTTGGAACGCTTCCTCCAGCTGGCGGCCAACGTATCGAAGAAGCACCCCGTAGTAGTGAGTCAGTTCATCGAACACGCCAAGGAGGTGGAGATGGACGCCGTGGCACAGAACGGCGAAATCATCGCCTACGCCATCTCCGAGCACATCGAGTTTGCCGGCGTGCACTCGGGCGACGCCACCATCCAGTTCCCGCCGCAGAAGCTCTACGTGGAGACCGTGCGCCGCATCAAGCGCATCAGCCGCGAGATAGCCAAGGAACTGAATATCTCCGGTCCCTTCAACATCCAGTTCCTGGCACGCGACAACGACATCAAGGTCATCGAATGCAACCTCCGTGCCTCCCGTTCGTTCCCCTTCGTCAGCAAGGTGCTGAAGCTGAACTTCATCGAACTGGCCACGAAGGTCATGCTGGGCATTCCCGTAGAGAAGCCGGACAAGAACCTCTTCGACCTGGACTACGTGGGCATCAAGGCCTCGCAGTTCTCCTTCAATCGCCTGCAGAAGGCCGACCCCGTGCTGGGCGTCGACATGGCTTCGACGGGCGAGGTGGGCTGCATCGGCGACGACACCTCGTGTGCCGTGCTCAAGGCCATGCTCTCCGTGGGCTACCGCATCCCGAAGCAGAACATCCTGCTGTCCACCGGTTCCACGGAACAGAAGGTGGACATGCTTCCGGCGGCCCGTCAGTTGCAGCGCAAGGGCTACAAGCTCTTCGCCACGGGTGGTACGTCGAAGTTCCTCACCGAGAACGGCGTGGAGAACACCCGCGTCTATTGGCCCAGCGAGGACGGCCGGCCCCAGGCGCTCGACATGCTCCACAAGAAGGAAATCGACATGGTGGTCAACATCCCCAAGAACCTGACGGCGGGCGAGCTGAGCAACGGCTACAAGATACGCCGTGCGGCCATCGACCTCAACATCCCGCTCATCACCAACGCCCGTCTGGCCAGCACCTTCATCAATGCCTTCTGCACGATGTCGGTGGACGACCTGCGCATCAAGTCGTGGGCGGAGTATAAGTAATTCGAGCTTCCGCGCGAACCGTTATATGAATGGGCTGTCTTTCGGGGCAGCCCATTCATTTTTTTGCTGTTGCATCTGCGTTTGGATAGAATGCAACTTCAGCGCCGTAACTATGAACATTAGCGCCGTAACTACGGACTTTATAGATCCCAACTACAATGTCCGTTTGCCCGGCTTAAACGTTCCGTTTACACGGCTTGAACGTCCTGTTTACTCAGTTTATACGTTCTGTTTACCCGTTTCGTACAATTTATAGGTATGTTGAGATTCCTTTTTATCATTCTGTATTCCAGCATTTTGAGGAATTTTGAGGTGCGTTTTTCGTTCTTTTTTTCGTAATTTGTTTGTTAATTTCTTATCTTCGTCGGCATAAACCCAATAAAACTATAGATATGAAAAACGTAAAGACAGAAATCTTGCAGGCCTCCATGGCCGTTGCGGCTTCGGACAAGCCGCACAAAAGCCCGATGGGTGCCTTCCTGGCGAAGGCCGTGTGTTGGACGTGCGGTGTCGCCGCCCTGGTGGCGGTTGCCTCTTGCGGTGTTCCCGCTCCGAGCGAAACCCTTTCTTCCACGGGGACTTCCCGCAGACGGTAGAGCTGAAAGGCACCCCGGTATCGGCCGACACGGCCCTCATCCGTTATCCCTTCCGCATCCGTGTGCACGCCGGGCGTGCCGTGGTGATGGACCTCCACAGCGGCGACAGCTTCCTCCATGCCTTCGGCCTTCCCGGTTTCCGTCATCAGGCCTCCTTCGGCAGGCGCGGCGAGGGGCCCGAGGAGCAGCTTTCTCTGGAAAACATCCGCTGGGTGGGCGACACGCTCTATGCCCTCGACTCCAACAAGTCCGAACTGGCCCGCTTCGCTTTCGGCCCGTCGGCTGCGTCGCCTGTGCGCTGCAGCCCGGTGGGCCTGGACAAGGAACTGCTGCGTGCGCTCGACTTTGTGCCGGTAGGCACTTCCTCCTTCTTCATCCCCGACTATTCGGGCGACAGCCGCTTCTGCATCGTGGGGCGCGACGGCCGGCTGTTGCGCCGCTTCGGTTCCATCCCCACGGCCAACGAGGGAGCCTTGCGTGATGCCCGTCCCGCCCTGGCCCAGGCCTGGCGCAGCTTCATCGACTACAATCCCCGCAACGGCGTGCTGGCCGCCGTCACCCAGCTGGGCGAGGTGGTCGAGCTGTGGCATCTGAACGACAGCACGCATACGGTGCTCGTGGGTCCCGGCGGCGAGCCGCAGTTCCGTGTACATCAGGGCTACGGCATTCCCACGGGCATCATGGGCTTCACCGACGTGCAGGTGACGGACAAGGCCGTCTATGCCGTGTTCCAGGGCACGTCGTTCAAGGAGATGGCCCTCAGCATGCAGCGGGGCGAGGACTTGCCCGACGGCGGCCGCTACCTCTATGTGTTCAGCCTGACGGGCGAACCCCTGCGCCGCTACGTGCTCGACCGTCCCGTCTCCGGCATCGCGGTGGACGAGGAGCGGGGTGTGCTGCTGGCTACGGACACCAACAGCGACAATCCCGTGGTAGAGTACCGGCTGGATGTGGAGTAACGCATGGGCCCGGGCTGGTGACGGCAACTTTTCAAAAGGAATATCCGCCACAACAGCGTTTGGTGGAAGTGCTTTGTGACACCCTCATGAAGCACTTCCTGACACCCTGACAAAGCACTGCGAGGCACCCTGACGAAGCACTGCGTCAGGCCCCCACGGAGCACTGTGTGGTAGCCCGGCCAAAGGCGGCTTGCCTCCTCCGCAAAACATGCCCGCTTGGGGCTCGGAACATCGGATGTTTTCTTTCAAAAGATACGGTCTTTTGCCTCCTCACTATGGACTTTGTTCTGCTAAAGTGGGTAGTTGTGCGGCTGAAGTGGATAGTTGGCGCGACGAAGTGGGCAGTTGGCGCGACAAAGCCACGGGAAATAGATTTCCCGTTTCCCGCCTTCACGGTTTCACCGGCCGATAACCTGCTGTCCGTGAGCGGTATGCGGTGAAAGCAGGGGTGAAGGGTGAGCGGTGGGGATGGTTTCACAGCTGCCGGGGGCTTGACAAAGGGGAAAAAATGTTGTATATTTACGGGAAAAAAGTCTCTGCCTATGAACCTGATTCACCAATTCAGAAACCTGTTCACTTCCCGCCGGGAAGCACCCCTGTCCACTCCCGCCAACCCTTACGGCGAACTCCTGTCGAACCTCGACGAACTCTGCGGCCGTCTGCCTGACGGCGAAGCCTTCCTCATCACGGGCGACGGCGAGTTTACCGTCCGCCTGACCTGGAAACCCCGGACAGCCAACCCCGCCAAAAGGATATTCAGCCTGAACGGCCGGAACGAGGCGACGGAGTGGATAGAGGACAACGACACGACAGAAGAACAAAAGGACCTAAAGGAATCGAAGCAGCGCCGGATGGTGCAACGCCTGACGCGCTACCTGAAACTGCACTACGCCTTCCGTTACAACCTGCTGACGGAACGTACGGAATGCGCCCGCCTCGACACGGAGACCGCAGACGACCCCCATCACCTTGTTTATACGCCCGTAGACAACCGTGCCCTGAACGGAATCGCCCTCGGCGCCATCGAGGACGGGATGGATTGCTGGGACAGGGACATCAAACGCTACGTGGAGTCCGACCACGTGCAGGCCTACCATCCCTTCGACCTGTACTTCAACAACCTGCCTGCCTGGGACGGCAAGGATCGCGTGACGGAACTGGCAAAGCGTGTCTCCGGCAATGAGGTTTGGATACGTTCCTTCCACCGCTGGATGCTGGCCGTTACGGCCCAATGGACAGGCACGGGCGACCGGGGCCGCCGTGCCAACAGCGTGGCTCCGCTCCTCGTCAGCACCGCGCAGGGGCTGGGCAAGTCCACCTTCTGCCGGATGCTGCTCCCCAAGGAGTTGCGCGACTATTTCACCGAAAGCTTCGACCTGACCAACGCCTCGTCGGCAGAGAACAAACTGGCCTCCTATGGCTTGATTAATCTCGACGAGTTCGACCGCCTGCCTGCCAGCCGGATGCCCCAGCTGAAGAACCTGATGCAGATGGAAGACCTGCGCGTGCGCCGCGCTTACCGCCGCACGGCCGAAGCCCTGCCAAGAATCGCCTCCTTCATCGGCACCAGCAACCGCCTCGACCTGCTGACCGACCTCTCGGGCAGCCGCCGCTTCATCTGTGTGGAAGTGGAGCGCCCCATCGATTGTACCACCCCCGTTGACCATGCCCAGCTTTACGCCCAGCTCCTGCACGAGTTGCGCAACGGCGAGCGTTGCTGGTTCAGCAAGGCGGAGGAGGCGGAAATCCAGGCGGCGAACCGCCCGTTCTACCGCGTGACGCCTGCCGGGGAACTCATCGGCAGTTGCTTTGAGCTGGCGGAAGCGGGCGAACAGGGCGCGCGTCTGATGTCGGCGGCGGATATCTACGCCGTCTTGAAGGAAAAGAACCCCGCGGCGTTGAAGGATTGCCCGTGTACCGCGTTCAGCCGCCTGTTGGCGCAGATGGGGCGGCGGGTGCATACGCGCTACGGCAACGGGTATTGGGTGAAGCGGAAGGAATGAGGGCCGAATCCGCTTGTGTAATAATTTTGCCTCTGGAAAAGCAAGAATTGCGAAGAATATAATATGATGAAAATGAATAATAAAATCCTCGTCAGAGAAAACCGGAGACTCCCATTTTTTGTTTGCCTGCTGGCAGGTGCCGCGTGTGTATTGGTTTTTGCAGCGGTTCGTTCCGGCAGACAGTGCCGTCATAAAGAGGCATCGGCGTGCGGCAAGTATCCCGTGGTAAATGATGTGGATGGAAGTTTTCTGTTTTCTCCTCGTTGTGTGGATGGTAATAGGGTATATTGTCTTATAGAGCCTTCAGCACTTTCTACTAGAAGCAAATTACCTGTTGATGTAGAAATAGAAGATAATCCGATTTTAGCAGAAATATATATGAGGTATAACGATGAAGATTAATCGAAAAATAACAATTCTCTTCTTGTTATGCTTATTCGGTTTGGGCATATGCAACATAGACGAATCGGTTCTGCAATTTGCACTTATTGGAAAGTCTGTTTAGTTATGGATTGCAATATGTGTATTTTGTATGATTGCTTGCTAACGGAGTATTGGTGAGAAGCCGATTTTGCCAGGCGGGAGGAAATGATAATAAGAGAGGAATGAGTGGGAACTGCCTGAGGTTAGGGGTATCGGCATCCCCGCTCATTCCATGAACCTGATAGAACAGGTGGAAATAGATGTTTTTAAATGCAAATGCGACCATAGTTTTGCCGCTTATTTTGTATATTTGTGATTGAAATGATGCACATTTGTTACAAGATGAGTGATTTCGACAAATATATAAGGCAAGGCGAACCTGACAGTAAGGAAAAGGCCCGAGTGTGGCAGACAGCAATCGGCCTGCAAGACGTTGACGGACTTAAACCGTCGGAGTATTTGTTGCGGACGGCCGGCAGACACATTGAAGGTGACATTACCATTGGCGAAGTAAAGCACCTGATTGACAGTTATTATCAGTCGAAGGTAAACAGAAAGGACATAGAGAATGAACGAACCGAAGAAGCGGATAAGGTATCTGCAAGAATCACTGAAATACTGTCCGAGAAATCTTTCTCGTTCACGCCGGATTATCTGATACTCATCCATAGACGGCTGTTTGAAGGTTTGTACAACTTTGCAGGAAGATTGCGTGATTATGACATCACCAAGAAAGAATGGGTGCTTGATGGAGACACCGTTTTGTATTCGAACCATGAATTGATCCGTCAAACGCTTGAATACGATTTCGGACAAGAAAAGAGTGTCGATTATCCGTCACTCGATGCCAATCAGGCGTTGAAGCATATCTGCAAGTTCGTTTCAGACATTTGGCAGATACATCCTTTTGGAGAAGGGAATACGCGCGCCACGGCCGTGTTTGCCATGAAATATCTTCATACTTTCGGCTTTACATTCGACAACAGCGTATTTCGCGGACACTCATGGTATTTAAGGAACGCATTGGTCAGAGCCAATTACAACAATTATTCAAAAGGAATATCCGCCACAACAGCATTCTTGGAACTGTTTTTCAGGAACTTGTTGTTTGGTGAGAAAAACGAGTTGCATAACCGGGCATTGCATGTTGCAGCGCTCCAAAGTGCCAACACTGACGGTTCAAAGAGCCAAAATGGCACTTTGAATTGCACTTTGGATGAGATTGCCTTACTGAAATTCCTTAGAGACCATCCCGAAGCCACTCAGAATGAAATTGCCATACATATCGGCAAATCACTCCGAACCGTCAAGCGGATGACTCCCTTTCTGATAGAGCGTGGCTTGTTGGAACGGGAAAACGGAAAAAGAAACGGGAAATGGGTCGTTAAAAATATAAATTTGGACGATTGAATTACATCTGGTGTGTATCGACAGGGATAACAGCCTGAACCGGTTGAACCATTTTCCTGCTGACCCCACTTTCCAAACGTTTCTGCTCGATTTTTACCGTTTTCCGCCGTGTTGTATGAAATGTTCTGATTATCTTTGCGACAATAAATGATTTTGGGGAATATGAAAAGGACGAAAATTGTTGAAGTGATCAATGGAAGCATGACCATTCTGTTTGGGATTGTTTGTGCTTTCATGGCAGGCAAGTATTATTACGATGCCCATGTGTCTTCTTTTAAGGATACAGCCCGGCAGGAGTTGGTCCGGGTATTGGAACAGGAACTCGTCAAGCGGGAGGATATGAAACGGCCGATCTGTTCCAACCGGTCGCAGCGGGTATTGTCCAGGGAAGAAATGGTGAAGGACACGGTAAGGCTGATTCTTCCGGAGATAGGTGAACGGGCGTATGCGATACCGCCTCATCGCCGGTCGAACAACCTCGAAGCGTTGCCGGAATATCGGGTTGCGCAGTCTTACATCCTGTCGCGTTCGCCTTTGAGCGCCGATACCTTGCTGCATGCATGGCAGAAGTCGGTGCCCGGTTCCGGCTTCCGCTTGTCGCTCCGTGTGGGTGTGACCGATTTTCCCGAAAAGGAGACGTTTTCCTATGCCGGCGATACGGCGCATCTGGCGGATGCGGACAGCCTGTTTTCCTGCTACCTGGGGATGCGGAGCGAGGTGGAGGTTACAGGTTTTGCCCGTTATGTGTGGCACCGCATGCTCACCGCGGGCGAGTGGGGGCTGCTGTTTTTATGGTTTTCTGTTGCGGCAGGTCTTGTGATGGCTGTTATCCATTTCCGATGGGTTTCCCGTGTGCTCAGAATCTGCGGGCATAGATTGTTTCCTTCCTGGATATCCTTGCCGGGGAAAAAGTTGGTTGTGCTGGGCTTGACGTTTCGTCTGGACAATAATTGGGTGAAAGGAGAGAAGGGGAGCAGGAAACTGAATCCCCAGCTGGCCTGCTTGTTCCGTTTGTTTGCCCAGGCGGAGAAGAATCAGGTGTCCAAAACGGATATCATTGAACGGTTGTGGCCTGACGGCAATTGTACTGACCATTCCCTCCATTCTGTCATTTCCCGTTTGCGCAGGGAGCTACACGCGTGTAGCGAAGTGGATATTCAGGACATGAGTACTGCCTATAAGTTGTGCAGGCCCAAGAAAGACGGAACCCTGACGTGACGGTCAAAAAGCGTTGTTATGCTGTTTCCGGCTGTTTCCGGACGTTTCTTCGCCGTCGACCAGTCTTGGCGAAGTGATAAAATGGTACGGACAGGGGTACAAATTGTCCTTTCCCGATTCTGTGGAATAAGGCCCTGATTGTTATTTTCTCTTCTTCTATTACTCTGATAAATAGCGTTTTGAGGTTTTTTGAGGTGTCCGTTGAGGAATTTTGAGTCATTTCTTCAGTTTATTATCTGCTGTTTGCCTACCTTCGTTCAGCTAATCAATAAAATTACAGAAATGAAAAGTAAAAAGACAAAATTTTTGTGGGCCGGATTGGCCCTTGCGGCAGTTGTTTATGGTTTTAGTGTGCAGTCTCAGGACAGCGGGACGGATCCTTTGCTTCTCGAAAATGTGGAAGCACTGGCCGATGGGGAATATGAGCAGGGAGTAATCTGTATAGGATATGGTTCGCTGGATTGCCCGAACGGCGAGAAGGTGGACTGGATTGTCGAACAGTGCCGATAATATTTTCAAGTAAAAAAGGAATGAGGGGTAAATGCCGGATATTAGAGAGAGACATCCCCGCTCATTCCATAAACCAGCTTAAAAGAAAGGAGGTTTTTGGCGAAGATACGAATTAATTTGTTTGCGCCCAAGCGTTTGCCGCCGTTCCGCTGAAAGGATAAATGCAGAACCAAGAAAATGTGTTCTTCTTCTGTTTCCCTGAGGGGGAGGGTGTATACAGATAAATAGAACAGGGGATAAAATTAATAAAATCATGAAAAAGAAATTTTTTCAGGTTGCCTTTGTGTCAGCTGTTGTAGCCGTAGCTGGTTACGGAATGTATGAAAACCAGTCGAAGGAAAACTTGTCGAACGTGATGCTGGAGAATGTGGAGGCGTTGGCGACAGGGGAAGGTGGAAGTGGAGATTGCGACTTCTACTGCGAGCCAAATTGGAGATACATGTGTATAATTACATTTGGGGACGGTATTGATGGTATAACTTGTGTTGGTTATAACAAGAAATCAAGCTAACTTTAAGAGATTGCTTCTTAAAACGGGTGTAAAATCCGAATATGGAGCAATATATGTCTCTCATACATACGGTGCGGTCGAACACATGTAATAAGTGTGAAAATGGCCGTGCTGTATGTTCTGTGTATAATTTAGAATAGAATCAAGAATGATTTAAGAATACCATAGTAACATAAACTCTGTTATTCAGTCTTTCATTTATTAAAATATGATATTATGAACCGGCGAATATTGTTGGCGTGCCTGTGTGGCATTTATTTTGTGTCTTGTACTGGTCCCAAGAAAGAAGGGGCAGACCTGACAATAACTTATGAAGATTTTGAGGAGGTAAAAGAACTGGTGGCTCAGCCGATAGGTTTGGATAGTCTGATATGGAAACCTGTCCAGTTGCAGATGTTTGGTAGAGCTTTGGGATTGGCAAATATCGGTACTGAAAAACTGGTACAGTTATTGGATGTGGATTCCTGCACTAAACTTAGCGAGCATATTTCTGTGGGGCAGGGACCGGACGAAATGATGGTTCCCCGCTTTGTGGAGAATGATGGTAGCAGTGTGATACTTTCGGATATGATGCTTTCAGTTGTACGCAAATATGCGTTGTCTGATTTCTTGGGTTCCACGAATCCGACGGCTGTAGAGGAGGTTCGTTTGTCTCGTCGCCCGTCTGGTGAAGTCCGCCTGTTGGGTGACGGATATGTATCCCCTGCTTACAATGCTTCTTATCTGATGTATGTTTATGACAGCAAGGGTGAATTGCGTGACAGCATCGGCCAATATCCCTCAATGGAAGATCCGCTTACGGATGTAGAAAAAATAGAGATGTTCACTTTTTCATTTGCCACGAATTTTCGTAACCGCATAGCCGTGTTCTACAATTGGGCGGATATTATTGACTTTTATGATGCTGATGGCAAGTTGCTGCGTCGGGTTCACGGTCCTGAAGGTTTCGTGTCCCGATATAAAGAGGTGCATAATGGCCAGATTGTGACGGCGATGGCAGGAAAGGATCGTCGTGAGGCTTACTATGGTGCACGTGCCGTTGGTGATGAGGTATGGGTGACATTCAATGGCAAGTACACGGAAGCTGAAGATTACAGTTCGTTGGTCCAACGTATTTTTGTGTTCAGTTGGGATGGCGTTCCCAAGCGGATACTGAATTTGGATCAAGGCATAGGTGCTTTTGCCGTTGATGCATCGCGTCGTATTATCTATGGTATCAGTGATACACCGGAGTTTCATATACTTTCATTTTCTTATTGATAAGGGATGTTGAAGTGTAGAAGTAAATGTCTGTTCTTGTTGTTCGGAATGATATTGAGCTCGTTTGTATCTTGCAAACAAGATTATACAAAGCAAAAAGTTTCATCATTGGTACAAGAATGGATTGGGCGTGAAATGTCATTTCCCAAAAGTCTTGTTTATACGATACAAATGACAGATACCATAACTGATATAATGGAATCTCCTCATTTGTATACAATAATCAACTATATAGATACGACAGGATGTACAAGTTGTAAGTTACAATTACCAATGTGGAAACATTTGATGGAAGAGCTGGAAACTGCTGCTCCCAATAGGATCGGTCTGTATTTCTTTTTGTATCCAAAGGATTTACATGAATTGAGATATACTTTGAAAGTTAATGAATTCATGTATCCTGTATGCATTGATTTAGAAGATAGTTTCAACAAATTAAATAAATTGCCTTCCGAAACAAGATACCGGACTTTTTTGATTAATAAAGACAATCGCGTACTGGCCGTCGGCAATCCCGTCCACAACCCGAAGGTCAAGGAACTCTACCTGAAAATCATCCGGGGAGAGAACGTCAGTCAGGAGGAGGAAACGTCCCGTACGCAGACTACAATGGAGGTCGACCGGACGGAAGCGGACATGGGCCGTTTTGACTGGCGGGAGGAGCAGACGGCGGAGTTTGTCCTGAAGAATACGGGGCGGCATCCGCTGGTGATTTTCGACACCTATGCCTCGTGCGGCTGCACGCGTGTGGAGTACGACACGAAACCGGTCCGTCCGGGCGACAGCCTGGTGCTGCGTGTGACTTACAGGGCGGACAATCCGGGACATTTCCGCAAGGAAGTGACGGTGCGCTGCAATGCGGAGGATGAACAGCTGAAGCTGACGGTGACGGGCGAGGCGGAAGAGAAATAGATTATCACAAAGAAAATTTCTTCATGATTGCTCTTGTAGCGGCCGTTTCCGTAATGGTAATCTATGGTGCTTATACCGGTCAGACAAAAGAAACTTTTTTAATCAAATGAAAACGATGAAATATCAATTATTGCTTTTGGCCGTCCTGTTGACGGGTTGCAAAGAGACTTCGAAGGTTGTGGAATTCAATGAGACGCTTTCTGCGGAATCCGTGGTTTTGGCGGAAGCGATGTTTTCTGTGCCGATGGATGTCCAGAAGGTGGATGATGTGTTGTATGCCAGTTCTTTTAATGGGGATAGCCTGTTGCATTGTTATAGTCTGGCCCGGGGGGAGTGGATACAAAGTCTGTTGCCCCAAGGTCAGGGTCCTGGAGAGTTTATCAGTCCTGTGGAAGTTTTTTTCCAGTCGGATTCCCTGTTGTTTGTGCATAACCGCTGGCGTTTCACGGCCCGGAGTTACAGGCTCGATACCTCACGCCGTTTCCTGGAGGCTGCCGACAGTACGGTTAGGCTGCCGATGAATGTTGACCGTATTATACCGGTTTCCGGTTCCCGGTATGTGGCTTCCGGTGTTTTTGATGATTGTCGTTTTCTTGTTCTGGACAGTCAGGGGCGTGTATTGTCCCGCTGCGGGAATTTCCCCGACTATCAGGATGGCGAAGATGGTTTTACCAATACGGTGAAAGCGATGTTCCATCAGTCTCAGTTCGGCTATAATGCGCTTTGCAATCGTCTGGCTTGTGTCACGGGTAATGTTTTCGAGCTGTGGGATTGTGCGGCCGACAGCCTGACGCTTCATGCCAGAGTCCTGCTGTCCCCTTACCATTACCGTTACGTGGAAGGCCCTGACGGTGTTTTTGCCGAGACGGACCGTCTGGATTCGGAATTGGGCGCTCGTGATGTTTGTGTGAGCGATTCGTGTATATATATATTGTATAATCCGAACACCCATCGGATGCACGAAGAGGAGGCTGAAACACTCAATTCGGAAATTTGGGTTTTCGACTGGCAGGGGACTCCCTTGCGGAAAATCCTGACGGATACCCGAATAGATTGTTTTTGTGTGGATGAAAGTCGTTCAACGTTCTATTGTGTCATGCATTCTCCGGATTTGTGTATAGGCTCCATAAAACTTCCCGAGTCGGAAATCCGTGGAATATGATTTTCAATGCGTCTCCGCTTGGGCGGATGTGTTTGCATAGGTCAACGGAGACTCTGGAAGATTTGTATCTTTCCGGCACCCGATGAGGTGCGCTTGCGAGATAAATCCCGTCTATATGAATATTAAAATGAAAAGATTATTATGAAAAAGAATATTATGAAGGTTGCTCTCGCGGCAGCCGTTGCCGCAATGGCAGGTTATGGCGTTTATGCCAATCAGACAAAGGAAATGATGTCGGGCGTGATGCTGGAGAATGTGGAAGCGCTGGCGACAGGAGAAATTAGTGCTGGTGACCCTTGCTATAAAGGACCCTATGATAGTACTTTGCCCGAAGCTGTAAAATGCGCTCATCCATGCACAAAAGAAAGATGTGGTGGAGCGACAGACAAATGCTATTGACAGACAAATATTGTTGATTGAGATAAGCAGGTAATGATGCGTTTTCTATGGTTGAATCAACAAATAGATAATGTTTATTGCCTGCTTTTTAGATTAGCGGAATTTGTGTATTAATAATGATAACAATATATGAAAATAATACTTTCTTTCGTTCTATTTGTTTTTGTCTTTTCGTGTACATCTGTTGATGATGATTTTGATTTTATAGATTTGTCAGAATCGACTATTTTACAATCTTCTGAAACTCTTTTAAAATTCGACGGCAAATATCCGACAAGTGTAAGAATGGTTGATTCATTGCTGTTTGTAATCTACGTGAAGGCGGACACATGCGTCGATGTTTATAATATTGAGACAAGGCAAAAAATAAAGTCTTTAGGACCGGTAGGGCATGGAGCTGATGATTTGATTAATCCTAATTTCATTTTATCAGTAGATAATGATAGAGTCCTGTTGGATGAAGGTAATCTGAAAAAAATAGTGGAAATAGAAAAAAATGACGTAGATAGTATTGTCTTGAAAGAATATATCCCGTATCCGGATCCTATTTTTATGAGCAGTGAAACGAATCTGTCTGAAAATTATATTGCAGGAAGGAAGATTGATGCCATTGACGGAAAAATGTTCTTTGTTTACAATAGGAGTACAGGAAAAATCTTGGAAATGAAATGTCCTTTTACCTTGAATGAATCTGTATCCGACTATAACTATACTTTTGCACCAATAGTCGCTTTAAACGAACAACAAAATCGTGTTATAGTAGGGATGTATTTTTTTGATTTAATCCATGTCTATGATTTGGAAGGAAAACATATCAATACATTCAAATTCTCTGAAAAATGTATTCCTGATGTGAATAAAAATACGAGAACGTTGGCATTGGAGAATGGCTATTCAGGTTTTATCCGCTGTTTTCCTACTGAAAAGTATTGTTATTTGTTGCGTGTGACGGTTAACCCGATGGCGGAAAAAACAGAAAAAATGTTGGTTCAAACGGATTGGAATGGTAATTTAATAAATTCATATCGCTTCGTTGATAATGTGTCGGGGCAATTCTATATAGATGAATATGCACACAAAATATTTATCATACGAAACGGCTGGGATACAGATATAAACGAGGAAGTTTTTGATGTCGTATCATATAACCTGTGATAATTTACATTGTTCGTGCTTTATATATTGTGTGATGGGAAAGTTTTTACTCGTATTTTTTTGCTCAATCCTTTTATTCTCTTGTAAGCAGACGCATAGAAAGGATTATATTAATGCTGTTGTTGAATGGAAAGGAAAAGAAATTATTTATCCTGATAATATGATTTTCACACTATGGGGACAGGATACATTGGATTATTCCATGCCTCATACTGATTATACAATAGTCAATTACGTTGATTCCATAGGATGTTTGAGTTGTAAATTGCAGCTATTGAAATGGAAATCATTTATGTCAGAGATATTTTCTGTGTCTCAAGATAGCGTGCCTGTCGTTTTCTTTTTTCATCCAAACGATGTTGAAGAAATTACTTATCGCTTGAAGTTTGACAAATATAATTATCCTGTTTGTATTGATCTTGACGATGAGTTTAATAAATTGAATCATTTTTCTGCCGACCCCACTTTTCAAACCTTCCTGCTTGACAAGGACAATCGCGTGCTGGCCGTCGGCAATCCCGTCCACAATCCGAAGGTCAAGGAACTCTACCTGAAAATCATCCGGGGAGAGAACGTCAGTCAGGAGGAGGAAACGTCCCGTGTGCAGACTACAATGGAGGCCGACCGTACGGAAGCGGACATGGGCCGCTTCGACTGGCGGGAGGAGCAGACGGCGGAGTTCGTCCTGAAGAATACGGGGCGGCATCCGCTGGTGATTTTCGACACTTATGCCTCGTGCGGCTGCACGCGTGTGGAGTACGACGGGCAACCGGTCCGTCCGGGCGACAGCCTGGTGCTGCGTGTGACTTACAAGGCGGACAGTCCGGGACATTTCCGCAAGGAGGTGACGGTGCGCAGCAATGCGGAGGATGAACAGCTGAAGCTGACGGTGACGGGCGAGGCGGAAGAGAAATAGATTATTACAAAGAAAATTTCTTCAAGGATTGTAGGATGAAGTTATTATGGCTATATGCGTTGTTATTGTCGCTGTACAGTTGCCGCCCGGAAGCGGACCGCAGACTGGAGGCGGCTCTGGAGTTTGCCGGAGCGAACCGTGGGAACTGGAGCGGGTGCTGGCCCACTATGAGGGCGACTCGCTGAAGCGGGAGGCGGCACGCTTCCTGATAGAGAACATGCCCCGCTGGTATGCTTACGGTGGATGGCAGCTGGACACGCTGGAGGCGGTACAGGTGGAGATGCTGCGTACGGATACCTTGGCACGGAAGGACCGCAGGAGGTGGCAGGGGTTCGACTATCATAGTCTGCCGAAGGTGTACGATGCCCACGTAATACGGGCCGACTATCTGATAGAGAACATCGACCTGGCTTTCAGAGAGTGGAGGGAGAGGTCGTGGAACCGTACGCTGCCGTTCGATGACTTCTGCGAACTGATATTGCCCTATCGCATCGGTGATGAGCCCCTGTCTGACTGGAGGCGGCTGTACCGCTCTTATTACGGAGCTTTGCTCGACTCGGCCTGCCACAGCGGCGACGTGCTGGAGGCGTGCCGGGTGGTGAACGATGAACTGGCCCGGCAAGGTTACAAGTATAACGTGGAGCTGTCGGTGCCCCACCGCAGAGGAACCTTCCTCTTCAGCCACCGCATAGGCTACTGTCGGGAGGTGAGCGACCTGACCCTGTATGCCATGCGCTCGTGCGGCATTCCGGTGGCCACGGACTTCATTGTCTATTCGCCGGACTATCAGCATTCGCACGAGTGGAACGTAGTGCGCGACACGACGGGGCGCTTCATCCCCTTCGGATTTGAATGGAGCCGCCCCGAACGTACGGAACAGCGGGACGACGGACGGAAGAAGGGGAAGGTCTACCGGCATGGTTACGCGTTCCGGCCCGAGCGGCTGGCATGGGCGGAACGGACCGGTGCCTCGGTGGGCGGCATGGACGGATGCTATTGGGAGGATGTCACGTCGGGCTATTTCGGACAGAACAGGGTGGAAGTGCCTCTTGAGGGCGGCATGGAGGGGCCTGTGTGGCTGGCCGTGTTCTCGCCCGGAGGATGGAGGGCGGTCGATACGGGCGTGCTGGAAGACGGATGTGCCGTGTTCTGTAATGTGGAGCTGGATGTGATTTACGTACCAGTCTGCCGGCGAGACGGCACGCTGCATGCGGCTGGGTATGCATTTGTACGGACGGAGGATGGAGTGTGCGAAAGGCTGATTCCCGACACGGGACGGATGGAGCGGGTGACGCTGGGCCGCAAGATGCCGGTGTTGCCGCGCATGAAGGCCTGGGAATACAGTCAGGTGGGGGCGCGGCTGGAGGGTGACAACAGCCTGCGCTTTGTCCGTCCCCGGCTGATGGCCCGTCTGGACGACACGGTGCGCTATACGTATGGCGAGGTGCGTCCGCAGACGTCGGTGCCGTTCCGGTACGTGCGTTACCATGCTCCGCAAGGCAGGCGCATCCAGCTTTCCGAACTGCAGCTGTTTGCCGATACGGCCGGACGCGAACCCATCCGCATGGTGGCGGTAGACAGCCTGCCGCCTTTCCACCGGGTGAGGGACATTACGGACGGGAACTGGCTGACGGAATTCTATTCGAGACAAGACACATCGTGCTTCCTGACCTTCCGGCTGGAAACATGCCGGCCGGTCAGGCTGGTCCGGTATACGGCGAAGGCTGACGACAACTATGTGTGGCCGGGTGATGAATACGAACTACTTTACCACGACGGTGCCGAAGGGTGGAAATCGCTGGGACGGAAGCGGGCGGAGGGAAAGACGGTGGACTTCGAAGCTCCGCACGGCGCATTGTTGTGGCTGAGGGACCGCACCAAGGGGAGGGAAGAGCAGGTATTCTTCTGGCGCGACGGCAGGCAGTGGTTTACGGCGGACTTGTAAATGCGGAGGACTGGATATATGGAAAACCGATGGTCGAAAGGAATACAGAAGGTGGTGGACGTGCTGTTCGCGGGCTGCATGACACTGGTGGGGCTGTTTGTGGCATGGGTGGGGCTGAGCGTCACGACGCTGGCCTCGTTCAAGGTGCCCAGCGGCTCGATGGAGCCGGCCCTGATGCCGGGCGACAACATTCTGGTGAACAAGTGGGTGATGGGGGCGCGCATCTTCGACGTCCGCGAGGCGCTGGAGGGGAAGCAGGTGGACATAAGCAGGCTTCCGGCCCTGGGGAAACTGGAGCGGAACGACGTGGTGGTGTTCAACTATCCCTGCCCGCGGCAATGGAGGCGGATAGAGATGGACGTGAAGCTGTACTACGTGAAGCGTTGCGTGGCCCTGCCGGGCGACACGTTGCGCATCGTGGACGGTCGCTATCGGGTGAGTGGTTGGCCGCACGACCTGGGGAATGTGGAGGCACAGGACCGCCTGAACCGGCTGGTGACGGAAGGCCTGCTGCCCGACAGCAGCGGCGTGGTGGCCGCCTATCCCGACCGTGAGACGGGCTGGACGGTGACGGAGTTCGGTCCGCTCTACCTGCCGCGTGCGGGCGACAGCATCGGGCTGGACGACCGTTCCGTGCGGCTCTACCGGAACGTGATAGAATGGGAGCAGGGACGGACGCTGACACGGACGGAGCAGGGCGGCGTCCTGCTGGGCGACAGCCTGGTGCATGCCTACCGCTTCCTGAAGAGTTATTACTTCGTGGCGGGCGACCGTGCCACGGATTCGCGCGACTCCCGCTACTGGGGACTGCTGCCCGAGGAATATGTTGTGGGACGGGCTGTCAGGATATGGAAGTCCACAGATCCACTGACGGGAAAAACGCGATGGGACAGGGTATGGAAAAAGATAGAGTAAGAAGATAATGTAACTTTTTATATGGTTGCTGAAATGAAAAAAAGGATGTACATCGGCCTGTCCGCATGTTGTATTCTGCTTGCCTCCTGCCTTTCAGGAGGCAGGCAACAGGCGGAAAAAAGGCATGGAGAGATTGAAACGCTGAAAATAACCGGCATAAAGGTGCCGGAAACAGACGTGCTGAATTTACCGTCCTATTATCTGTCTGTCTGTTATCGTGACACGACCGAATGGCTGTATGCCTATAATTACAGGGCGCACGCATTGGACCTCTATGACTTGCGCAACGGCACGCTCAGGCAGTTGCCTTTCAAGAAGGAGGGACCCTCTGCCGTGTTGCGTCTCCAAGGTCTGCATGTATGTTCGCCCGACTCCATCTGGGTATCTGATGAATCACAAAGGGCCTTGCTGCTCGATGGTGATAGAAACGTGCGGCGAAGTGTCTCGCTGACGGAAGGACTGGCTGACGGACAAATGATTGTCATGGGACACAACTATGCCATGTCGTCAGCCGACCTGTACTATGACGGAAGCAGGCGCTCATTGCTTTTCTGTGTAAAGGACCAGTCCGCTTCGCCCGAATCTTTCTGCATACGCGAAGTGTTTTTGGACACCCTTCCTGCCATAAACCATCCGTTGGAACTGCCTGCGGAGATACCCAACGTGGGCAGTCGGGAATATCCATATATGGGGCAGCCCAATGTGGTCTTTATGCCGGACAAAGTGCTTTACAACTATCCGGTGGAGTCGCATGTGTATGTGATGGACCGGGCAAGCGGAAAGATACGGGTGTTCGGGGCAGACAGCAATTTCACCCAGAACTGGGTGAAGGCATGCAACTGGCAGTCGTATGCGGACTGCGAGAGACATCGGGTTGAAAATCCGCATTTCTATGAAGTGAGGTACCTGCCCGGGCGGGACATGTACATCCGCCTGCATGTGGACGGACAGGAATTCGACCCGAACAAGAACTTGGGGGAGATGCTGGCCGGGAAGAAACTCTACCTGACCGTATTTGACAACCGTTTCTCTGTGGTGGGCGAAAGCGAACTGCCTTCCGGGCGATATGACCTTTTCACTGGATGGAGCACTACTTCCGACGCGCTCCTGTTGTTCGTGAACAATCCCCTGTCGAAGGAAGAGAAAGGGGAATATCTGGAATATGACCGGATTGAGTGGTAGGTCCGGAGCGATGGACAAAAAAGCGATTGCATAATGAAACACATCAGTACATGGATACTGCTTTGCGCCGTGACGCTGCCGCTGGGCATGGTGTGTGTCACTTCGGCCGACTTGCCTTCGGGAGAGACGGTCAGCCAGTGGGTGTGGTTCGACCGGGCGGCATTGGCGGCTTCCGTCCTCATCCTGTCGGCGGTGGCATGGGGATGGAAAGGCCGTCTGCCTGCACCGGCGGAGGTGGTGGGGGACGGACTGCTGATACTGGGCGGAGTGGAAGCGGTGTGGGGCTTGAGGCAGGTGTTCGGATTTACGATGTCGGGCCATTCGCTGTATGCGCTGACCGGGTCTTTCTTCAATCCGGGACCCTACTCGGGTTATCTGGCAATGGTGTTGCCGCTGTGTCTGCACGGGTATCTCACGGCAGACGCGCGGTGGAAACGCCGGATAAGCGGAGGGGTGGGGCTGCTGGTGCTCTGTGTGCTGCCTGCGGGCATGAGCCGTTCGGCCTGGGTGGCGGGGACGGCGGGCTGCCTGTGGGTATGGGCGGCTGGCGGAAGAGCTTCCGGGCTGTGGCGCGTGGCGTATGGCCGGTTGTGGAAAGGCGGCTGTTGGAAGAAGGCGGTTGTGGCAGGCACGGCACTCTGTGTGCTGGCACTGGCGGCGGGACTGCTGTTCGCCCTGAAACCGGACTCGGCACGCGGACGGCTGTTCCTGTGGCGGATGAGCGCACGTGCGGCCATGGAACGCCCCTGGACGGGACACGGCAGCGGTAACTTTGCCGCCGCTTACGGCGAGGCGCAGGAGGCTTACTTTGCCACGGAAGATTATGAACTGTGGGAGGAACGGGTGGCGGGCAGTCCGGAATATGCCTTCAATGAATATCTGCAAGTGGCGGTGGAGCACGGGTGGCCGGCGCTGGCGGCGCTGCTGGCAGTGGCAGGCTTCTGCCTGTACCGGGGGATGCGGCTGGGGCGTCACGGCATTTGTGGCGGTATCGTGGCACTGATGGTGTTTGCCTTCTCGTCCTATCCGATGCGGATACCGGCCTTGGCGGTGACGGGAGTTGTCCTGCTGGGGGCATCGGTCTTGCGGGGGAACAGGTGGGAATGGATTGCTGTGGCCCTGGCGGCGGGACTATACGGAAGCATGAGGTTGGAGCACGACCTGCGGATGGAGCAGGCCTGCCGGAAGTGGGTGCATGCACGGATGCTGTATCAGACGGGGGCTTATGCCGTGGCCGGGAAAGCCTATCGCTCCCTGCTCCCCCTGCTGAAGGAACGGGGCAGCTTTCTCTTTGAGTATGGCCACGGTCTGCACAGGCAGGGGAAGTATGCGGAGGCCGACAAGCTGTTGCGGCAGGCGGCCCTGCGGAGCAACGACCCCATGATACTGAACATACTCGGCAAGAACGCATGCCTGCAGGGCGACTATGCGCGGGCGGAACAGTGGCTGTGGAGGTCGGTACACCGGCTGCCGAACCGCATCTATCCCTACTACCTGCTGGCCAAGCTCTACGCCCTGCCCGAATACCGGCATCCCGACAAGCTGGAGGAAATGAAGCGCGTGGTGCTGACGAAGGTGCCGAAGGTGATGTCCACAGCCATCCGGCAGATGAGGGAGGAAGTGGAAAAACTGGAATAACCTACGAAATTTTAATAGACAGATGCTTGGTGGTGTGAAATGAAATCGATAATTTTACGGCTTAATATTTTCAGGTACAGATGACGTGCCTGAAAACGACCTGATATGTTATGAACGATAATATGGAACAGAAGAATATGGAAAACTGGAACAGGAAACCGGGACGCGCCTGCTGGTATGTGGGACTGGTCCTGCTGCTGGCGGCCTGCTCGGGCGGCAGCGGCGAACAGGCGGCGGACAAGGAGGAGGAAGGGGTGGCCACAGTGTTGCCCCAGGAAAACAACACGGTGACGGTGATGACGCTGGAGCGGAAGAACTTCGACCACGAGCTGGTGAGCAACGGGAAGGTGGAGGCACGGCAGCAGGCCGACCTGAGTTTCCGGGTGACATCGGAGCCGGTGGCACACGTCTACGTGAAGAACGGCGACCGCGTCAGGCGCGGGCAGAAGCTGGCGGAGCTGGACCTCTTCACGCTGAAGAACAAGCTGGAGCAGGCCGAGAACAGCCTCCGGCAGGCCGAACTCGAGATGCAGGACGTGCTGATAGGCCAGGGGTATTCCATCGAACGCATGGCGGACATCCCGGAGGAGGTGAAGAAGCTGGCCGAGGTGAAGAGCGGCTACGGACAGAGCAGAAGCAACTACGAACTGGCACGCTACGAGCTGGAACAGGCGGTGCTCACGGCGCCCTTCGACGGCGTGGTGGCCAACCTGACGGGCAAGGCCTTCAACCGCCCCGACGCGTCGGAGCCTTTCTGCCGGGTCATCGGCACGGAGGGCATGGAAGTGTCGTTCACGGTGCTGGAAAGCGAACTGCCGCTGATAGGGCGGGGCGACCGGGTGGACATCACGCCCTATGCTTCGGGGATGGCGGCCGTGACGGGCAGTGTGTCCGAAATCAATCCGCTGGTCGACGAGAACGGCATGGTGAAGGTGAAGGCCGTCTGCCGTGACGGAAGCCGGCTGTACGACGGCATGAACGTGCGCGTCAGCGTGAAGCGTTCGGTGCAGGGGCAGCTGGTGATACCCAAGACGGCGGTGGTGATGCGCTCGGGCAAGCAGGTGGTGTTCACGCTGAAGGACGGAAAGGCGATGTGGAACTACGTGCAGACCGGACTGGAAAACCTGACGGAATATACCGTGACGGGCGACGGCATGGAAGAAGGGGCGCAGGTGATTGTAACCGGAAACGTGAACCTGGCGCACGAGGCACCGGTGAAGGTTGAGAATAATTAATAATTGAGAATTATTACTGGTGCGATAAAATCGCATAGATTTTAAATATCACCAAATAATGAG
>CAYQOV010000036.1:0-27109 GCA_964419245.1 uncultured Bacteroides sp.
AGTTCCGCGAAGACTTTGGTAGTTTCCTATATCGGTATGGAGGCACAGACAGTAACAATCAAGCCTGATTTAAGGATTGTATTGAGGACGAACTCCGAAATGCTTGACGAAGTGATGGTCGTGGCGTTCGGTACGGCCAAGAAGTCTGCATTTACGGGTTCGGCCAAGGTTCTGGACAATGAGAAGCTGGAACAGTCGCAAGTATCGAGTGTAACCGATGCGTTGGCCGGTGCTGTGCCGGGTGTGACGCTGACCTCTTCCAATGGAGCACCGGGCGCTTCTTCTACCATACAGATTCGTGGTTTCGGTTCGCTGAATGCTGAAAACACACCGCTGGTTATCTTGGATGGCGCTCCTTACACGGGCGATATCGGCAATATCAATCCCAACGATGTAGAGTCTATGACAGTGTTGAAGGATGCCGCCTCTAGTGCCTTGTATGGTGCTCGTGGCGCTAACGGCGTGGTTATCATTACCACGAAGAAAGCCAAGGGCGGCAACGCTGTCGTGTCATTCGATGCCAAGTGGGGCTCTAACAGCAACGCATTGCAACGTTATAATGTGATTAAAAATCCCGCCCAATATTATGAGATGCACTACGGAGCCTTGAACCGTTACTACCTCGCAAGCGGTATCAGCGCCGAGGAGGCTTGGCAGAAGGCCAATGCAAACTTGTTCGGCCCTGCAGGAAACGGTGGCTTGGGCTATAATGTATATACGGTTCCCGATGGTGAGGTGCTGATCGGACTCAACGGCAAGCTGAATCCCAACGCTACGTTGGGGCGCACAGTGACTTATAACGGTCAGGATTACTACGTGACTCCTGACGACTGGAATAATGTAGGTACGTGCACGGGACTTCGCCAGGAGTACAATTTCTCGGTGAGTGCCGCCAACGACCGCTCTTCGTTCTATGCATCTTTGGGCTACCTCGACAATGAAGGTATCACCGAGAATTCCGACCACAAGCGTCTGACTGCCCGCCTGCGTGCTGACTACCAGGCAAAGAAATGGATGAAGATCGGTGGCAATATGGCATACACCCGTTTCGAGAGCAACTCGCTGAGCAACAACGGTTCAAGTACCTCTAGCGGTAATATCTGGGCTTTCACGACTCAGATGGCTCCCATCTATCCCGCTTATATCCGCACGGCCGATGGTAACATCATGATCGACTCCAACGGCATCGAAGTGATGGACTATGGCAACGGTAAGAACGCCGGCATGTCCCGCCCTTGGATTTCGGATGCCAATCCCATCCAGGATGTCAAACTGAATACCATAAACAGTGAAGGTAATGCCATGAATGGTAACGGTTTCGTCAACTTAGACTTTGTTCCCGGCCTGACCATTACCCTGAATGGCACTTTCAACCTGGATGAGACCCGCCATACTTATGTCTATAACCCTTATTATGGCCAATTCGACTCTACCGGCGGTACAGTGGAGAAGTATCATACACGTACTTATGAATACAACTTGCAGCAGTTGGTCAACTATTCCCGCTCTTTCGGCAGACATAACGCTGATATCATGTTGGGCCACGAATATACGGACTACCGTTACTACCAACTCTCGGCCAGCAAAAGCAAGATGTTCTCTCAATCGAATAAGGAACTGGATGGTGCCGTAGTCGACGGCCAAGGTGCAAGTTCTTACAAGAGCCGCATCAACTGGGAGGGCTACTTCGGCCGCTTGCAGTATAACTACGACGAAAAATACTTTGCTTCTGCTTCCATTCGTCGCGATGCTTCTTCGCGTTTCCATCCCGACCATCGCTGGGGTACTTTCTGGTCGGTAGGTGGCGCCTGGCTGATGAACAAAGAAGATTGGTTTACAGTAGACTGGATTCAGGAACTGAAACTCAAAGCCTCTTACGGTATTCAGGGTAACGACAATATCGGTACGTACCGTTATACCGATGTGTTCAGCATCGTCAATTCGGCCGGTAACGTGGGTACCTCGTTTGCCAGCAAGGGTACGGAAGACATTACTTGGGAAACCAACGGAAACTTCAACGTAGGTGTCGAATTCCAGCTCCTCAACCGCATTAGCGGTAGCTTGGAGTATTATTATCGCAAGACTACCGACATGCTTTTCAGCTTCTCGGTGGCTCCCTCTCTCGGTTACTCCAGCTATTATGACAACATCGGTGACATGTATAACACGGGAGTCGAACTTGACATGAACGTCAACTTGCTCAAACGCAAGAATCTACAGTGGGATGTTAACTTCAATATTTCTACCTTGAAGAACCGTATCACTAAACTTCACCCCGACAAATTGACTACTACGAAATATACGGCCGACGGTAAGGCTTATAAGGGGTACAATACGAGTAGCTTCTTCATCTCTGAAGATCTCTCCATCTACTCTTGGTATCTGAAGGAGTTTGCCGGTGTCGACCAGACGACCGGTGAGTCGATGTGGTATAAGAATATCGTCGATGCCGACGGCAACATTACCGGTCGCGAGACTACGACAACCTATGCTGATGCCGACTATTATGTTACCGAAGAGACGACTTTGCCTACCGCGTTCGGTGGCTTCGGAACGAAGGTGAATGCCTACGGCTTTGACTTTGCCATCAACTTCACCTACCAGCTCGGCGGCAAGCAGTATGACAACACTTATGCTACCTTTATGATGTCGCCCACCAGTACGGCCGGTTATAACTTCCATGCCGACCTGCTTAACTCCTGGACCGAAGAGAATCCCAGCAACACGATTCCACGCTTTCAGTGGGGGGATACTTATAGCGCAGGCAGCTCTACGCGTTTCCTCACCAGTTCAAGTTACCTTAATATCCAGAACATCAACTTTGGCTATACTTTGCCGTCCCGCTTGACCAAGAAGCTCGACATAGACAATGTACGTCTTTATTTCACGGCTGAAAACGTGTTCTATTGGTCCAAGCGCAAAGGGTTCGATCCGCGTCAGTCATTTAGCGAGGGAGCAAATGCGACGTATTACGCTCCTATGCGTACAATCTCGGGTGGTATATCACTGAAGTTCTAAGTTTAACAGTAATAAGGAAAAAGCATTATGAAAAAAATAGTAAGAATATTCTCCCTTTTCGCAGCTGCTGCCTTGCTTTGGACAAGCTGTATTGAAGAGACTTTCCCCGAATCGGGTAGCGCTACCTCTGACCAGGTAGGTGCTTCTTCTACCGCGCTTGAAGCTGCCCTTAACGGTATTCCCTCGCAGATGGTGCAGGGCTACTACGTATATGGTACACAAACGCATGAAACCGACATGGCTTATCCCCAATTCATGATTGCCCAGACTGAAATGCTTGGCGATATGTATCCTTTGGGTTCCAACTCCGGTTATGACTGGTACCGTAATTACAACACGTGTGACCGTAGCCACGGTGAGAGCAGTTATTTCGCTTACCTTCCTTGGTTCACCCTTTACCGTTTCATCAAGGCGTCCAATGATGTCATTGCTGCCGTCGACTTCGAGAATGCGACCGGCGACATTAAAGGCCTGGCCTCAGTGGCATACGCTTGCCGTGCTTTCGACTATTACATGCTGATGGTGCTTTTCGAGCCGCTGGAGAATGGTTATACCGACATCTCTTCGGTGAAGGGGCTGACCGTACCTATTGTGACCGAAACAACGACCGGCGATGAGGCGAAGAACAACCCTCGCGTGACTCGTAGTGAACTGATTGACTTCATTCTTTCCGACCTCGACAAAGCAGAAGAAGGCTTGGCCGACTATACTCCTTCGTCGAAGATCTTCCCCGACCTCTCTGTAGTATACGGCATCAAGGCGAAGGTGTATCTGTGGGATGAACAGTACGACAAAGCTGCCGAATATGCCGGTAAGGCTATTACTGCCGCCACGGCCAACAAGGCTGTGCCTATGACCAAGGCACAGTTGACCGACGTGAAGACGGGCTTCAATACCGCCACGGCCGGTTGGATGTGGTACATCCACTACAGCGCGGAGACCATGGGTAACCTTTGCAACTTCACCGGCTGGATGAGCGGTGAAGCCGACTGGGGTTACAGCTCACTGACATTGCCCGGTATTGACCGTTCGCTCTACGACAAGATGTCCGACACCGATTACCGTAAGCCCCAGTTCCTCGACCCGATGAAGTATGGTTACTACGACTACCAGACTGCTCGCGACCAGGCTTATATCGAGAGTGCTCCCGCTTACCTCGCCTTGAAGTTCCGTTGCGTCAATGGCGATTGGGAAACCTACTCTGTAGGTGGTGCCTGCGACGTGCCTGTGATGCGTATTGAGGAAATGTACTTTATTGAGGCTGAGGCTGTAGGTGCTTCACAAGGCGTAGGTGCCGGTGTAGAGAAACTCAATAGCTTCATGAAGAGCTATCGTGACCCTTCTTACAACTATACGGCTTCCGACCTTCGCAGTTTCCAGCTCGAGGTGCTCACCCAGATGCGTATCGAGTTCTGGGGTGAAGGTAATGCCTTCCCTTCAGCCAAACGCCTGCGTCCGGCCATCTATCAGAACTATGCGGGTACCAATGCGCCCGAGGAAATCTTCAAGATCAATTTCCCACAGGGTAAGCCCCACTGGAACCTGTGTATTCCTATCTATGAAATCAACGCCAATCCTGCGCTTGAAGGTCACAACAACCCCGATCCGACAGGCCGTTTTGTAGCTCCTGCCAAGGAAGGCGAGTTCTGTGAGAAAAAATAATCGGGGTAACGAATCCATCATTCATAACATTAATAAAAACGATAAGATATGAAATCATTCAAGAATATTTGGGGCATGGCGGCGGTTCTGTTGGCCGCTACGGCCCTCTACTCCTGCTCGGAGGATGAACCTGCCTATACGCCGGCGGATCCCGAAGGAGATTTGGCACATATCAGCTTTACCGGTAGCCTGGACGATACGTTCGAAGTGGAGCCGGGCGTTTCGAGCTTTACCCTTTCGCTTCAGCGTCCGGAGGGTGAAGCCGGCAATGCTGAAACTGTTTCTCTTGAGGTGACCCTTAACGAAGGCAATATCTTTACGGTACCCTCATCGCTGGATTTTGCTGCCGGTGAGACAGAGAAGTCGTTCACGGTGTCTGTTTCCGGTGCAGAAGAAGGTACTTACTATAACCTGTCTGTCGTAGTCGGTGGCAGTTTGAGTGACTATACCGAAGGAAACCGTCAGAAAAATGTCTCCTTTGCCATCATGAAATGGGAGAAGATAGGTAAGGGACTTTGGGTTGGCAATGCGGTCAGCACATTTTGGGGTGTGGACCAGTTGCCGCTTGTAGTGGATATTGAGAAGGCTGTTACCTCTACTTCTACCCGCTTCCGTTTTGATAGTCCCTACGAAGTCATACCCGACTATGTGGATTATCCGATTGATGCAAAAGGAGAATTCTTCTACTATGTGGGTTATCCCTATAACGAAGCTTCTGATATTGTCGGATCGGGTGATCAATTCGTTATCGTCTGTGATGCTAAAGGCAACGCTACGCTTAGCCCTGTCAATATGGGTATGGATTGGGGTTACGGTATGCTCAGCACGGGTAGTAACGGTGCAAATTATGGTACATACAACGCCGAGGGTGGTTATGTGAAATTTCCCGCTTCTTCGCTCTATTGTAATATGGCTAACTATGGTACTAGAGTTTGTGGCAATATTGCCTATCTCTACTTGGACTTTGATGCATTCCTTAACAATCAGCCCCAAGATCCGGACTATGAGAAAGACTATACTTGGAGCAGTGTAGAAGGAGCTTATGGTACTTATGTATCTACTGCTGCTGACTCTAAGTGGGAACAGGATGTAGAAAAGGCTTCTGCCGTTTCTACGGAAGAAGAAGATCAGGTGGACAATCTCTACCGATTCCCCGATCTTTTCGCTACGGGTTATCCTTTGGTATTTAACATGACCCTTGATAATGGTACTTACATGATTACCACGCCTAAGGCGCAGGCGACCGGTATGACTTCTCTTGGCGGCGACATGATTTACGCTGAAATTAAGAGCGGCAAGTGCGCTGAAGCGGATATGCAGATGACTCTCAATGTAGCCTTCTACACGATGGATAAAAACGATGAGAAACTGGTTGACTATGGCACATTAACTGAAGAGTTCCAGTGGGGAAAACTGGAAGTTTCTTCGAGTGACGTCAAGAAAACTGAATTGAAACGTTCGTTCAGCAGTAATCTCAAGGGGCGGAAGGCTAACAGTAGAACACGGATTGAACGCGGTTCACTTATTGCTTTCTAAATGAATGCTCGGCATGAACTAAATCAAGATTGATAATTTATAAAGGAAGCGCACGAGTCTTGACTCTTTTTGAGTAGAGAATTGTGCGCTTTTTTGTTGACTATTTAGGCTTGTGCATGTATATAAGTTGTAATCTTAGGAGTTCTTAGGAACTTGGAGATATCTATTCAATTGATAAAGTGCTTATGAAAAAAATATTTTGTTTTAGCCTGCTGATTGTGATGGTACTTGTCACCGCTTGTTCGGCTGATGATCCCATTATCACTGTGTTGACCAACGATGCCACCGGTTCTCCTCTTACTCGAATCGAATTGGGAGCAAACAAAGAAGTTCGCAAAAGCATCGTATTCGAGAGTTCCGATGCCTGGAAGGCTATAGCCACCTCTGCCGATGGAGGGGAGTGCACCTGGCTTTCAATCAGTCCCGCGCAGGGCAATGCTGGCAAATTCACTGTTACGCTGAAAACCCTGACTTCGAACATGACCGGTAAGGAGCGCACGGCTATCCTCACTCTTTATAGTGGCGAGAAGGCTTTGCAGACCATTTCGATCACTCAGGCCAAGATGGACTTCATTGAAGTGGACCAGAGCAGATATAATGTGTCGGCAGAGGGAGGGGAGATTGAAATCCCTTTTACTGCCAGCCTGTCTGAAGATTGTGAGATTTATGTATATTACAGTTCCTGTCTCTCTGGATGGGCTCAGATTTCTTGGATGGAAAAGACACGCGGCTTAGTGAATTCGGGTATTAGGGTGCAGGTAGATCCCAACAGATTTGTCAACGAACGGGTTGCTCAATTGCAATTCCGTGTATTTGACTCAAATAAACAGGAAGTCTTGCAATCAAGTGTCTTAACCTTAACGCAGGCGGGAATGGGAAAGCTCCGGTCAACGGACATGAGTCGCGATGGGGAAGTTAAGAAGCTCCGGACGCATACCAAGGGGAATACTGGTATTCCTTTGGTTATCATGGGTGACGGATTTGTCGATACGCAGATCGTTTCCGGCTATTATGATGAATGTATGGAACGGGGAGCGCAAAACTTTTTCAGTGAGGAACCCCTATCGTCGTTGTGTGATTATTTCGATGTGTGGCAGGTGACGGTTGTGTCGCCAACCAATGTGCTTGATGCGAAGCAAGAGACCGCCCTGAAGTCCTATTGTACCGGCGACGGCACACTCATAGACGGGGATGACGATACGATTCTGAACTATGCGGAGAAGGTGCCCGATTTAGTTGCCGAAGATTTCCGCCTGTTAAAGGAAACTAGTATATTGGTCGTGATGAATACCGACGAGTATGGCGGAACTTGTTACTTTGGTTACAATATGGGAGGGGAGACCGTAAACCTGGCTATCGGCTATGCGCCCATGATTTTTGGTCCTCGCCACGAAAGTTGTCGGCAGGTGATGGTGCACGAGAATGCAGGTCATGGCTTTGCCAAATTAGGCGATGAATATGGCTATCAGAGCCAAGGAGCGGCTCCGGCGGATGTGATTCAACAGATTGACGAATTGTTCCATCCCTTGGGATGGTTTGTTAATGTGTCTACAACGTCTGTCCCTGAACAGGTTCCTTGGAGTCGTTTCTTTCAGGATGGGGCCTATCAGTCGGGCGATGGCAACGGTTACTCCTTGTCTGTGATTGAAGGGGCGGATACTTACGTGTCGGGCCTGTGGCGTCCTACTGATGACAGCATGATGAACAGCAACATGGTTCCGTTCAATGTGCCGAGCCGTGAAGCCATCTATAAGCGCGTCATGTCCATGGCCTATGGTACTGCTTGGAACTACGTCTACGAAGAGTTTGTGATGTTCGACCAGGCCCATCTGCCTTTCAATAGTGTACAAACCCGTGCCCTGCAGATGGAATGCAAAGGGCTCGGTATCCTTGACAAGGAGGCGGTTGCGCAACTTCCTAGTTTCCACCATCCGGTCTTTGTGAACAAGCCGATTTGCTGATTCCTGTGTGATAGTGGCGTTCTGTTTACTAAGCTGGGATGGGGATATTGTGCATAAAATTTATGGGCTCTCTTTTGTATCTCGTCAGCTTGCATTATCTTTGCCCTTCAAAATCCTAACAGAAAGTATAGATAATGTCAATGAAAGAATTTGTAATTTCCGGAGTGCAGGTAGAAACTGCGGTGCTGGTGGGACTCATTACGAAGACGCAGGATGAGCGGAAGACGAATGAGTATCTGGACGAACTGGCTTTCCTGGCTGAGACAGCCGGGGCGGAAGTGGTGAAACGGTTTACACAGAAACTGGATCAGGCTAACTCGGTGACGTATGTCGGGAAGGGAAAACTGGACGAAATCAAACAATATATCAAGGACGAAGAAGAGGCGGAGCGGGAAATCGGTATGGTTATCTTCGATGACGAACTTTCGGCCAAGCAAATCCGTAACATCGAGGCGGAACTGAAAGTGAAGATACTAGATCGTACATCGCTCATTCTCGATATTTTCGCCATGCGTGCACAGACGGCCAATGCTAAGACGCAGGTGGAGCTGGCGCAATACAAGTATATGTTGCCGCGCCTGCAACGGCTCTGGACACACTTGGAACGTCAAGGAGGTGGTTCCGGCGCAGGTGGTGGTAAAGGTTCGGTAGGCCTTCGTGGTCCGGGTGAAACACAGCTCGAAATGGACCGGCGTATCATTTTGAACCGCATGTCGTTACTGAAGGAACGTCTGGCCGAGATTGACAAGCAGAAGGCTACGCAACGCAAGAACCGCGGTCGTCTGATCCGTGTGGCTTTGGTAGGATATACCAATGTGGGTAAATCCACGTTGATGAACCTGTTGGCCAAGAGTGAGGTGTTTGCCGAGAACAAGCTGTTTGCCACACTTGACACAACGGTGCGCAAGGTGATTATCGACAACCTGCCCTTCCTGCTCAGCGATACGGTAGGGTTTATCCGCAAATTGCCCACCGACCTGGTGGACTCCTTCAAGTCAACGCTGGACGAGGTGCGCGAAGCCGACCTGTTGCTGCATATCGTGGACATTTCGCATCCCGACTTCGAGGAACAGATTGAGGTGGTGAACAAAACCTTGGCCGACATTGGAGCAGCAGGGAAACCCATGATTTTGGTATTCAACAAGATAGACGCCTATACGTATGTGAAGAAGGATGAAGACGACCTGACTCCGCGCACCAAGGAAAACCTGTCGCTGGAAGAGTTGATGAAGACGTGGATGGCGAAATTGGAGGATAACTGCATGTTCATTTCGGCCCGTGAGAAAATCAACATCGAGGAAATGAAAACGATGGTTTACCAGCGTGTGAAGGAGTTGCATGTGCAGAAGTACCCGTATAACGATTTTCTCTATCAGACATACGACGAGAACGGGGAACTGTAGATTGTATATAGGAAACCTCTTCGGAGGAATAAGGATAAAAATCTCTATGAAACGTGGGTGGATATGGCTGCTTGTCGGCCTGTCCGTCTGCGTTTCATGCATTTATAGATAACTATAAAACAAAAATAAAATGGAACAGTACAGAAAACTGACCGAGGATGAGATACTTCGGCTGAAGAGCCAGTCTTGTCTGGCAGACGATTGGGATAAGATTCGTGTATCAGAAAACTTCTCAACAGAGTTTGTACATCATACACGTTTTTCGGGAGACGTAAAGTTGGGAGTATTTCAGGCAGAGTTTACATTGCCGGGAGGTATCTGCAAGCATTCCGGCCTGCGGCACGTGACGTTGCACAACGTGGCGGTGGGCGACAACTGCTGTATCGAGAACATTCAGAACTATATTGCCAACTACGAAATCGGGCACGACACGTTCATCGAGAATGTGGATATCCTGCTGGTGGACGGTGTGTCGAAGTTCGGTAATGGGGTAGAGGTATCTGTGCTGAATGAGACGGGTGGGCGCGAAGTGTTGATAACAGATAAGCTGTCTGCCCACTTGGCCTACATCATGGCACTCTACCGGCATCGTCCCGAACTGATTGCCCGCTTGAAGGAGATTGCCGATTATTACTCCAACAAGCATGCTTCGTCGGTAGGAACCATCGGCTGTCATGTGACTATTATGAATACGGGGTCGGTTAAGAATGTCCGTATCGGCGACTATGCCCGTATATCGGGTGCTTGCCGTCTGTCTAACGGTAGTGTCAATAGTAACGAAGCGGCACCTGTACTGGTGGGGGATGGGGTCATCTGCGATGATTTTATTCTCTCCAGCGGTTCACATGTGGACGATGGTGCCATGCTGACGCGCTGCTTCGTGGGGCAGGCCTGCAAGCTGGGGCATAATTATTCGGCTTCGGATTCTCTGTTTTTCAGTAATTGTCAGGGGGAGAACGGCGAGGCTTGTGCCATCTTTGCCGGTCCCTTCACCGTGACGCACCACAAGAGTACGCTGCTCATCGCGGGTATGTTCTCGTTCATGAACGCCGGTTCGGGTTCCAACCAAAGCAACCACATGTATAAGCTTGGTCCCATCCATCAGGGTACATTGGAGCGCGGTGCCAAGACTACATCCGACTCTTACATCCTTTGGCCCGCCCGCGTGGGTGCTTTCTCGCTCGTCATGGGGCGTCACGTCAACCATTCCGATACGTCGAACCTGCCGTTCTCGTACCTCATCGAGCAGAACAACACCACGTATCTGGTGCCTGGCGTCAACCTGCGCAGCGTGGGAACTATCCGCGATGCACAGAAATGGCCCAAGCGCGACGGGCGCAAGGACCCCAACAAGCTGGATTTCATCAACTACAACCTTCTCAGCCCTTATACCGTGCAGAAGATGTTCAAGGGACGCGAGACGCTGCTCAACCTGCGCCACGCCAGCGGCGAGCTGTCCGACATTTATTCTTTCCACAGTGCCAAGATACGCAACTCGTCGTTGGTGAATGGCATCAGGTTCTACGAAATTGCTATCCACAAGTTCTTGGGCAACTCCGTCATCAAGCGCCTTGAGGGTATTGACTTCCGCAACAACGACGAGATCCGTGCCCGCCTTCGTCCCGATACCCCCATCGGAAGCGGCGAGTGGGTGGACATTTCGGGCCTGATAGCACCGAAGAGCGAGGTGGATGCACTGATAGCCGATATCGAAAGCGGAACGGTGAATAGACTGAAGGAAATCAATGCGGAGTTCGAACGGATGCACCGCAATTACTATACTTACGAATGGACGTGGGCTTACGAGCGGTTGGAAGAGTTCTACGGTGTGAAGCCCGAAGAGATGGCCGCTGCCGACATCATCCGTATTGTGGAGAAGTGGAAAGAGGCGGTTATCGGCCTCGACCGCATGGTCTATGAAGACGCCAAGAAAGAATTCTCCATGGCTTCCATGACGGGTTTCGGAGCCGACGGTTCGCGGCTGGAGAAGGAAATGGACTTCGAGCAGGTACGTGGCGACTTCGAGAGCAATCCTTTCGTCACTGCCGTGCTGGAGCATATAGAGGTGAAGAGCGCACTGGGCGACGAACTGATAGAGCGGATGAAGAGGGTGGGCAACTGAAACCTGCCTTCTTCTTCATTATTTATTCTCCTGCCGCCTGCAGTTCGTTGTCGCGTATGCCTGCTTCGATGTCAGCCAGGACTTGGCGTATGTCGGTGAGGAGAGGATGAAGTTCGGTTTTGACAATATCAAATACAAGTTCTGGATCTACGGCAAGGTATTCGTGTGAGATGATGTTTCTCATTCCTATTATTTGTTTCCAGGGTGTATGAGGATAACGTGAGAAAAGGTTTCCCCGTGTTCTGTCGTCAACTTGCCGTATTGTTTCACCGATGGTTTGGATACACATGCATGTTGAATTAAATAAAACCATTGCATTTTGCGACTGAAGGAAATCATGATGAGACTTTACCTTTGCAGTCGTTTCTATTGTGAATATGATTTGCTTTTCTACAAACCGAAGTATATCCGTGAGTTCTTCTTTAGATATAGATTGCATCGCGTTCAATGTTTTGACGGAACAAACGGCGCATGTTCTCGTGCAGGGTTAATAAATCGACTTTCAGGTGAAACAGCCTTTCCAATTCTTCCTTGATAGTCATATAGATACGGAATGAAGTCTTTTTCAGCTTCACACACACGTCAATGTCGCTTTCCTCCGTCTGTTCTCCGCGGGCCACGGAACCGAACAGGGCAAGCTGCTCGATGCCATACTTCTCGGCTGAGGTACGCTTGAATTCGCGCAAGATTTCGATTACTTCCTCTGTTGATTTCATAAAGACGTCTCCTTTCTCTGATACAAAGCTAATAAATTATTTCTAAAAACCTCCCTCCCCGCCGAAGAAAAGGCTCTCAATTAAAGAAATATTTCGATAATACTTCTTACCTTTGCATCAATCAAGATTGAACAACCTTTTAAACAAATTGTAATTATGGCAACAACACCTCCGTTCAAGTATCAGCCCATGTTCGAGAAGGGCAAGGATACGACTGAGTATTATCTGCTTACCAAGGACTACGTGTCTGTAAGCGAGTTTGAAGGAAAACCCATCCTGAAGATTGAGAAGGAAGGATTGACCGCCATGGCCAACGCGGCCTTCCGCGACGTGTCGTTCATGCTGCGCCGCTCGCACAACGAGCAGGTGGCCAAGATTCTGAGCGACCCCGAAGCCAGCGACAACGACAAGTACGTGGCACTGACCTTCCTGCGCAATGCTGAAGTGGCCGCCAAGGGGCTGCTTCCCTTCTGCCAGGATACAGGTACGGCCATCATCCACGGCGAGAAAGGCCAGCAGGTATGGACGGGCTATTGCGACGAAGAGGCCCTTTCATTAGGCGTGTACAAGACATATACCGAGGAGAACCTGCGTTACTCGCAGAACGCTCCGCTCACCATGTACGAGGAGGTGAACACCAAGTGCAACCTGCCCGCACAGATTGATATCGAGGCTACCGAAGGCATGGAATACGAGTTCCTCTGCGTGACCAAGGGCGGCGGTTCGGCCAACAAGACTTACCTGTATCAGGAGACGAAAGCCATCCTGAACCCCGAGACGCTGGTTCCGTTCCTCGTAGAGAAGATGAAGACGCTGGGTACGGCGGCTTGTCCTCCCTACCACATTGCCTTCGTCATCGGCGGTACGTCGGCCGAGAAGAATCTGCTGACCGTGAAGCTCGCTTCTACCCGCTTCTATGACAACCTGCCCACGACGGGTAATGAATACGGCCGTGCCTTCCGCGACATCGAGCTGGAGAAGAAGGTGCTCGAAGAGGCTCACAACATCGGTCTCGGCGCACAGTTCGGTGGCAAGTACTACGCACACGACGTGCGCATCATCCGTCTGCCGCGCCACGGCGCGTCGTGCCCCGTAGGTCTGGGCGTATCGTGCTCAGCCGACCGTAACATCCGTTGCAAGATCAACAAGGACGGTATCTGGATTGAGAAGTTGGACAGCCATCCGGGCGAACTGATTCCTGAAGCTTTGCGTCAGGCAGGCGAAGGCGACGCCGTACGCATCGACCTGAACCAGCCGATGGCCGACATCCTGAAGGAGCTGACCAAGTATCCCGTGGCTACGCGTCTGAGCCTGAACGGTACCATCATCGTAGGCCGCGACATCGCACACGCCAAGCTGAAAGAGCGTCTGGACCGTGGCGAAGACCTGCCCCAGTACATCAAGGACCATCCCATCTACTATGCCGGACCGGCCAAGACTCCTGCCGGTATGGCCTGCGGCTCTATGGGCCCCACAACGGCCGGCCGTATGGACCCGTACGTTGACCTGTTCCAGAGCCACGGCGGCAGCATGATCATGCTGGCCAAGGGTAACCGCAGCCAGGCCGTGACCGACGCCTGCAAGAAGCACGGCGGCTTCTACCTCGGCTCCATCGGTGGTCCTGCAGCCATCCTGGCACAGAACAACATCAAGAGCATCGAGTGCGTGGAATATCCCGAACTGGGTATGGAAGCCATCTGGAAGATTGAAGTGGAAGACTTCCCCGCCTTCATCCTTGTGGACGACAAGGACAATGACTTCTTCAAGCAGCTGAAGCCCCGCTGCTGCAAGTAAGCGATGGCATATTAAGAGGCTGTCTTAAGATAGAAAAATAGAGCAAAAACAATGTCATCCCGGCCTTGAGCCGGGATGACATTGCTGTTTTAACTGGCGGAATGTGGATCCCGCATCGAGTGCGGGATGACGGAATGTCAGCTCTTTTTTCATCCTGAGACAGCCTCTTTTTTGTGCCTGACGGAGAGTGAGAACGCTTGTTCTTGTTCGTCGAAGCGGGGAATGTCGTGCGTTCTCTTGGGGGAAACTGTAGTTCCCATATGGGGAAACGCTCGTTCCCCTATAAAGAAACTGTCGTTACCATGCGCAGGAAACGCCCGTTTCCTACGGAGGGAACAGGCGTGTCCAAGCTTTGGAAACAAGCGTTTCCTGCGGAGGGAACGGACGCAAGGTCGCAGAACGATTGCCGTTAAGGCGGATTCTGTCGTTGGGCAGGCAGGTTAGATGGGGCGGTTTACTTGGTGCGTACCTGATCCCACGACGGCGGCGTCACACCCAGCAGGTGGCGGACGAAGAAGTCATACCGCTTGTGTTCGCCGAAGTCCTCGCCCATCGTGTGGCGGGCACCGGGGATGACCACCAGGTCGAAGTCCTTGCCGGCCTTGATGAGGGCGTTGGCTACCTGCATGGTCGAGGCCGGATCGACGTTGTCGTCCATCTCGCCTACGACCAGCATCAGGGGGCGAGTCAGCCGGTAAGCATTGTCCACGTTGGAGCAGGCACTGTAGGACTCGTCCACGGGGTAGCCCATCCACAGCTCGTTCCACCAGATTTTGTCCATGCGGTTGTCGTGGCAGCCGCAGGCCGAGTAGGCAGCCTTGTAGAATTCTGGATGGAAAAGTACGGCTCCGGTGGATTCTTGTCCGCCGGCCGAACAGCCGAAGATGCCTACGCGGTCGATGTCCATGTAGGGATACTTCTCGGCGGCGGCCTTGATCCAGGCGATATGGTCGGGCAGGCCGGCATCCTTCAGGTTCTTGTAGCAGACCTCTTCGAATTCCTTGGAGCGGAAGGAGGTAGTCATGCCGTCCACCTGTACCACGATGAAGCCCAGTTCGGCCAGCGAGGTCATCCACCAATTGTAGGGAGTAAAGGTTTTGGGTACGTATTGGTCACCCGGGCCGGAGTAGATGTACTCGATGACGGGGTATTTCTTGTTCGGGTCGAGATTGGTGGGGCGGTAGATGAGTCCCCACATATCGGTCTTTCCGTCGCGCCCTTTGGCCGTGAATACCTCGGGAGCTTTCCAGCCGTTCTGTACCAGTGCCGATATGTCGGCCTGCTCCAGTGTCATGCGTATGCTGCCGTCGGTCGCGTTGCGCAGGACGGCTACGGGTGCCTGGTCCACCTTGCTATATACATCGGCCAGGTATTGATGGTCGGACGAATACCAGGCTTTGTGCATTCCCTCTTCCGGGGTGAGGCAGGTCAGGCCGGACCCGTCGAAGCCGATGCGGTAGTAATGGATGAGGTAAGGGTCTTCGTCCTTGTTCATGCCGTTGGCCGAGAAGTAGATGATTTCGTTCTGCTCGTCCACGTACTGCACTTCGCGCACGTACCATTCGCCGCGGGTAATCTGGTGGAGGGGTTTCCCTGTCGCGCGGTCGTACAGGTAGAGGTGGTTGTAGTTGTCGCGCTCGCTCGACCAGAGGATGCGCTTCCCGTCTGCAAGGTAGTGGCGGTAGATGCGGGGATAGTTGACATATTTTTCTTCCTTTTCCTCAATCAGCGTGCGTACGCCGCCGTCGGTTGCCGACATCTCCAGCACCCGATAGACTTTGTGTCCCCGTTCGTTGTACTCAAAGGTGATGGCCTTGCTGTCGGCATTCCAGGTGGGGCCGTACAGGTCGTACTGGTGGCTGAAAAGTTCGGTGGAGGGAATCAGCCGGCGTCCGCTCTCCACCTCGAAGATGCAGGGTACCTTGAAGCGCAGCTCGTCGCCTGGCTTGGCATACTCCTGCTTGTGGAGTTTGGGCTGGAGCTGGTCGGCGGGCGACGACTCCACGTAATAGACATAGCGTTTCTCGGCGGGGCGGATGCGGCAGGCAGCCAGGGCCTTCGAGTCGGGCGACCATTGGATGTAGGATGAATAGTAGTTGCCTTTCGTGCCGTCGATGCTCAGTTGTTTTTCTTTTCCGCTGGCGACGTCGCGCACGTAAATATTGTCATTCTTGATGAAGGCGGTATATTTTCCGTCGGGCGAGGTGACAGGTCCGCGGCTTTTCTCGTCGTCCACCTCCATCCAGTGAGGCTGCGGTCCGCGGGGCTGTACTTCGCCTTCCGTCACGAGCGTGTTCTTCTTGATGGCGTATGCCCAATACCGGCCTGCCGACTCGAAGCGCAGGGTGTCGGCTTTCGGGTTCAGGCGGCACTGGTTCAGGGGAAGGTTGTAGGCATCCGTCTGTTTTCCTGTCCGTTCGGAGAGCAGTGCGGCCAGCTTCTCCTGGTTGAACAGGGCGGAACGTTTGGCCTGCTTGGCATCGACTTTGACGTATTCCTTGCCTCGGGGCGTGTTGCGGATGTACCAGCATACGTCGGTGCCTTCCACCCAGTAGGGGACGACGTTGCTGTACAGCACGTGTTTCGGGTTGTATTTCTCGCGGAGGCTATACGCACGGTTATAGTCTTCTACCGTGCCCTGTGGATAGGCGGGCACACTCAGCAGTCCTCCCATGCAGAGGAGGAAAAAGGTCGTTTTCAATGAATTGATCATAGTTTTATCTGTATTTATTCGTTGACTTTCCATTCGATGATGCCGCCGGACGCACCTTCCTGCAGCTGGGCGGCAATCTTCAGTCCGGTGGTTTCGACCGGCGTGAACTTCAGGACATTGTAACAGTCCTTCTTTACGCCGTATTCGCCCTGGGCTTCCACTTCTTTCCACGTGCTTCCTGCCCTGTAGTACAGCTTCCAGCTTTGGGGGACCCGGAAGTCACCGTCATAGTGGTCGAAGTCCAGCCAGTAGACCTCGACGCCGGAGACTTTGTAGGGGCGGTCGAACTCATAGGCCAGTGTCTCGAGGCTTCCTTTCTTCAGCCACCAGTAATGGTAGGGCTTGGAGATGTCTGCTGACGAGCTTGGCTCCCACTGGTCGTTCACGCCCCAGGCCCATGCCTCTACGGCAGCCGACTCGGGTGCATCTTTCTGGATGGGTGCCTGCAGAGTGAAGGTTTTGGCGCGGGAAGCGATGGTGGGTTGCGGGGTAGGGGTGGCATATTCCTTGGCGGAGGCAATCCAGACTTCCATCTGGTCGGCACCTCGGTTGTTCCATGTGGAGTAGGGTATCGCTTTGAAGGGCATCTCCCTGACGCTGCCGTCGGTGCCTACTTCTTGGGCTGTGCCGCTCAGGGTGACTACCCCGTTCAGAAGGTCGGCCTCATATCGGGAGGCGATGGGAGTGTCTGGGGCGATGAACTTGTTGAATACCGTACTGTCGGGTTGGTCTTTTCCTTCCAGGCAATAGACGATGGGGCCGCGCTCCAGGGCCAGAAAGCCGACATTGGTCTTGACCTGTTCGTGGGCCTTGATCCGGCGGACTTCCATCGGCAGGTACAGCTCGATGACATCTCCGACTTTCCAGGTGCGGAGCAGGGTAGCATAGCCGTTGCTTGTCAAATAGTCTGCCGCTTGCCCGTTAAGCAGGATGTTGAAACGTCCGGGAGTATCGGTATATGTATAGAAGTCGGAGGCTACAGGCCTGTCCGTCAGCCAGCTGGGAATACGCAGGCGTATGGCGAATTCGCCTTCTTCTTTGGGATTTACCTGGATGGAAACTGCGCCATCCCAGGGATATTCGGTGGTCTGGGTCAAGGTGACCTGGTTGTCTGTTGTCGTCAGGTCGGCTTTCCCTTGTATATAGAGGTTGACGTAGATGTCGTTCTGCTGTGTGGCATACTGGTAGCCCGAGACGGAAGCGATGAAGCGGGTGATGTTGCCGGGGCAGCAGGCACATCCGAACCAGCGTTGGCGTTCGTGCTGCCCCATGGACTCCAGCGGATTGTCGTAGAAGAACTTGTCGCCGCTCAGTGATACGCCCGACAGGACGCCGTTGTACAAGGCACGTTCGTAAACATCTGCATACTTGGAGTTGCCTGTGGCCAGGAACATGCGGTAGTTCCAGAATACATTGGCGATGGCCGCGCAGGTTTCGCAATAGGCTGTGTGGTTGGGCAGTTCGTAATCAGGGCCGAAGCCTTCGCCCTGGGCCCGCGAACCCATGCCGCCTGTGATATACAGTTTTTTGCCCGCAAGATTTTCCCACAAACGCGTCAGGGCATGGAAGTAGGCTGTGTCTTGGGTGAGGGCAGCCACGTCAGCCACGCCTGAATAGAGATAACCTGCCCGGACGGCGTGTCCGGCCATCTCGCTTTGCTGGAGAATGGGCATGTGGTCCTGGCTGTATTCGTTCAGCTTGTGTCCGTCGGTTCCCCGACCTGTCTCCTCGATGAAGTATCGGGCCATCCGCAGGTATTTCTCATCGTTTGTCACCTTGTAGAGTTTGGCCAGCGCCATTTCGATGATGGGATGTCCCGATGGAACATGTTTTTGTCCCTCGTCAGGACCGAACACGCGGCACACCAAGTCGGCATTCTTGATGGCGACGTCCAGCAACGTACGTTTGCCGGTCGCGCGATAGTGGGCCACAGCCGCTTCGTACAGATGACCGCTGTTGTAGAGTTCGTGGCTGTTGAGTTTCTCCCATTTGGAACGCCCCCACCAACCGGACAGGCGGTAGCACTTGTTGGTGACGCAGGTCGTCAGGTAGCCGTCCGGCTCCTGGGCGGCGGCTATGATGGCGATGACACTGTCCAGGTATTGGTCCAGTCGCGCGTCGTATCGGGCGGCCAGTGAATAGGAAGCCCCTTCTATTACCTTGTAAGGGTCGGTGTCGTCGAACGAGAAGTCGCCCCGGTGTTCGCCTTTCTTCAGGCCTGCCGCAATGGCAAAATTATCGAATCGGCCGTTTTTCTCGCATTCGCTGAAAGCGGAAGGGATGGAAATGGTACGGTTTGTCTCAATGCGCGGCGACCAAAAGTCGTCGGTCAGGTGAACTTGGGTGAAGGGTACTTCTTGAATAGGTGATAGGGGCGCTTGGTATTCGGCTTTCTGGCATGAATAGACGGAGGATAGGATGAGAAGTCCTATGCCGAAACGAGTTTTGTGTTTCATGTTGGCAAGAGTCGTTTTAACAGGTTATTTATGTGTGCCTTTGTTGAAGACATTTGTTGTGTTGGCAAAGTTAAAAAAGAAATGTTGAAAAGGATGGTGTGTTTTCGAATAAATTTGTGGTAGAGTGAAAACTTTCCTATCTTTATGCCCTCAAATCTTGAAGAATAGACTTTATGGAAAAAACAGTTTCAATGCAAACGTCCGGGCACATCGTGTGGTTGGACGTGGTTCGCCTGGTAGCCATGTTTGCTGTAGTGTGCTGCCATTGTACAGACCCTTTCAATTTCTATCCGGGCACGTCGCCCGACATCGGCGAAATCAAGTTCTGGGGAGCGGCTTATGGGGCGATGCTGCGTCCCTGCGTGCCGTTGTTTGTCATGATTACAGGTGCGCTGCTGTTGCCGGTGCGGGGAAACTGCAGGGTTTTCTATAAGAAGCGCATCACGCGTGTGTTCTTCCCGTTCCTCATTTGGTCGGTACTCTACAACCTGTTCCCGTGGCTGACGGGGTTGCTGGGCGTGGAGCCGCGGGTCATCCTCGACTTCTTCCCCTATTCGGGTGAAGATGTGATGCGGCAGTCGCTTGATGTCAGCTTGGAGTACATCGGCGGCATACCGTTCAACTTTTCCCTGCTGTCCGTACACATGTGGTACATCTACCTGCTTATCGGGCTTTATCTGTATCTGCCTATCTTTTCAGCTTGGGTGGCACAGGCTTCGGAGCGGGCCAAGTTGTGGTTCTTGGGCTTGTGGGGAGTGACGCTGCTATTGCCCTATTACAATGAATTTGTGGCTGAATATCTGTGGGGTTCCTGCTCATGGAACTCGTTCGGCATGCTCTACTATTTTGCCGGGTTCAATGGTTACCTGTTGCTGGGGCACGTCCTGCGTCACCACGATTGGAGCGGGCGGACATTGCTGCTGGCGGGCGTACCGATGTTTGCGGCGGGATATGCGGTAACCTACCTGGGCTTCCGCCACATGACAGCTCTGCCGGATTGTACGGACGAGATGCTGGAACTGTTCTTCACCTATTGTTCGCTGAACGTGGCCCTGATGACTGTTCCCGTATTCATGTGCTGCAAGAAGATACGGGTGCGCTCGGAACGTTTGCGGCGGATGCTGGCCAACCTGACGGTCTGCGGTTTCGGGGTTTACATGATACATTATTTCTTCACCGGCCCTTCGGTGGTGCTGATGCGTGTGCTGGATGTGCCCATTCCGTTACAGATACCTTGTGCTTCGGTGGTGGCGTTCGGTGTGTCGTGGCTGTTGGTGGCAGCTGCCTATCGCTGTTTTGGCCCCCGTACGAAGTGGATACTGGGTTAATTTTTTAATTTTTTCTTCCACTGCTCGTACTTCTTGAATACCTTCAGACCGCCGTTGTTATACCAGCTGTAGCCGTTGCGGCGTTCGTGGCCTATCTCAGAAATGTCGTACCGCATAATGCCATCGCGATCGCAGAAGAAAGGACGGTTGTCCTCAAGTGTGTAGAAGCGTGCCCATAGCGGGGCGCAGTCTTCGTCTTCCCGGCAGGGCACCATGCGGTAGTCTTTCCGGCCTTCCTTGTCGGTGAAGTCTTCACGTTTCAGCCCGTTAATCTGTACCTGTTCGAACCATTCTACGGCGGCTTCTATGCTGGCAATGATTTCAGGTGAAGGATTGGGCAGGTTCATGAGGAAGAGTACGATGTTGTCCGACTCGGCTCCGCTGAGCGAAGGTAGTTCGTAGGCGCGCGCCTTGGCGGGAGCCAGGGTGTGCTCGTCGTGCTGTGCGCACCACACGGTCAGCTTGCCGTTCTGCTTTACCTGCGTTTTGAGGATACACTCCACGCCTTTGTCCACTGCGGCTTGTGCCTGCTTGCGGATGTCATCGGGCAGGTAGGTGAAAGGTTGTTTGCCGTTGGCTACGTCCTGAAGCATCTCCATGACATTGATCATGGCGTCGTCGTTGTAAGTGATGTGCGTATAGTAGCCTGTGGGGCGAGGGTAAAATTGGGGCCATCCGCCGTTCTCATATTGTGCCTCGAACAGGTAACGGATGCCCTCGATGGCGGCGTTTTTGTATTTCTCGATTCCTGTGGCGTTGTAGAGACGCGACAGGTAGATGATTTCGGTTGTGGTGGCCGTGTTGTCAATGGTACTTTGACTGACGTCGTCTTTTCCAGATAGTACCTCTTCTCGTTCCTTTTTATCCAGTTCGGCGGGCATGTAAATGTTCTTCGGCCAGCCTCCTGTGGTTTGCTGGTAAAGCAGGACGTTGTCGCCGATGCGGATGGCTTCCTGGGTTTTGAAGAAGTCGTCGTCCAGTTTCGGAGCCATCTTCACCCAACTCTTATAGGGTTGTTTGCTTTTGTAAGTTACTTCCGACTTTTGCGCGTTTGCCAAAGCTGCACAGAATAAGGCAGCCACGCAGGCTAAGATAATCTTTCTCATCTGGTGTACAGGTTATGGTTTATGTTTGATTGTTGCAAAAGTAGGGCAATAATTGGATTCCGATGGTGAAAATTTGTTTTATTCCAAGTATTTTGTCACCTTGCCGCTGATTTGCATCAGCGAGATTTCGCAGAGTTTCGTGTTGTACTCGGCGGTCAGTATGCGCTCCTCGGCGTCGAGCAGGCTCTTCTGTGCCTCGCGCATTTCGATGCCGGACAGGTCGCCCAGCATGTACCGTTCCATGGCGATGTCGTGGTTGTCCTTGGCGGCGATGAGGTTCTGCCGTTCCAGGTTCAGCATTTCGAGGTTGTTGCGGTAGGCTTGCCACAGGTTGCTCAGGTCGGCTCGCAGGGCCAGTTCCAGCTCGTCGCGTTGCAGGCGGGCGTTCTTCACGGCGATGGCGGCGTTGCGTCGTTCGCGGCGGCGGTTTCCGTCGAAGAGGTTGAAGCCGATGGTCAGTCCGCCGTTGAAGCCGAAGTTGTTGCGGCGGTCGTAGTTGTTCACGTCGTACTTGTTGAAGGTGTAGCCGTAGCCGGCGTTCAGCCGCAGGTAGGGATAGTTGCGCGAGCAGGCCTTCTTGTAGTCCATCTGTGCCAGCACGGTGTTCTGGTCGGCCTTCAGCAGCGATGCGTTCACGGCCAGCGTGGCGTTCCACAGCTCGCCGAAGTCGAGCGAGGCGTTGACGTCTATCAGGCTGTCGCGCGTCATGATGAGCTGGTCCACGTTCTCGTTGCCCATCAGTTCGTTCAGGTTGATGCGCGAGGTGTGCAGCAGTTCCTGTTGCTTCATGTACTGGGCGCTGTCGGCGTTGAAGTCCACCTTCGCCTGCTGGTAGTCCAATCGCGAGAAGTTCCCGATGTGGTAGCGTGCCTCGACGATGCGCAGGCGTTCCTTCGACAGCCGCACGGCGTAGAGCAGGTTCTTCATGCGTATCTTCTGCTGCACGAAGTTGTAGTATTCGGCGGCCAGTGTGGCGATGAAGTCTTCCAGCGCGATGCGTGTGTTCGTCTCGCCCTGCTCGCGCAGCAGCTTCAGTTGCTGGTAGTTGGTCGAGATGTTGAACCCGTCGAAAAGCGTCCAGTTCAGGCCGATGCCCAGGTCCACGGTCTGGTCGAAGACGTTCCGGCTCTTTTCCGTCTCGCCCGTGGCGCGCAGGCGGCTGTCGGTGTTGTCCAGTGTGGCCTGGTAGCCGCCCGTCAGGTCGACGGTGGGCAGTGCCCCGGCGTTGGCCAGTGTGGCGTTGTTCTTGCTGATTTGTTCTTCGTTGTGGGTGATGCGCAGCGAGTAGTTGTTGAGCAGCCCCTGTTCGAGGCACGACTTCAGCGAGTACGTGGCAATGTTCTGTGCCTGCGCCGCCAGCAGCAGGCAGGCGGCGGCAAGCGATACTGTCATGCGTTTCATCATATCTCTTTTAGTTTACTTCGGTTGGTGGATATATAACTGTAGATGGCGGGTACGATGTACATCGTCAGCAGGGTGGAGACGAGCATTCCGCCCACGACGGCCGTTCCCATGGCGATGCGCTGGTTGGCTCCCTCGCCCGTGGCGAAGGCCAGGGGGATAAGGCCGATGATGGTCGACGCGCTGGTCATCAGGATGGGTCGCAGGCGTTGCAGGGCGGCGTCGCGTATGGCTTGCATCTTGTCCTCGCCTGCTTCCTGCTTCTGGTTGGCGAACTCGACGATGAGGATGCCGTTCTTGGCCACAAGGCCGATGAGCATGATGATGCCTATCTGGCTGAAGATGTTCATCGTGATGTCGCCCGCGTACATGAATATCAGCGCTCCGGCGATGGCCAGCGGCACGGTGAGCATGATGATGAGCGGGTCCTTGAAGCTTTCGAACTGCGCGGCGAGGATAAGGTATATCAGGAAGATGGCCAGGATGAAGGCGAACATCAGGCTCGACGCGCTCTCGCTGTAGTCCTTCGAGTCGCCCGCCAGGGCGGTGCGGAAGGTCTCGTCCAGCACCTCGTCGGCTATCTTGTCCATCTCGTCCAGCCCCTCGCCGATGGTCTTCCCTTCCGACAGTCCGGCCGAGACGGTGGCCGACACGAACCGGTTGTAGCGGTACAGCTTCGGGGGCGCCGTCCCGTAGGCCAGCTCGACGAGGTTGTCTAACTGAATCATGTCGCCGGCGTCGTTGCGGATGTACAGTCCCGTCAGGTAGGCGGGCTTGTTGCGCTGCTGGCGGTTGATTTCGGCCAATATCTCGTACTGCTTGCCGTTCATGTAGAAGTAGCCCATGCGCTGTCCGCTCAAGCCATACTGCAAGGTCTGCGCGATGTTCTTCGTGCTGACGCCCATCACCCCTGCCTTGTCGCGGTTGATGTTGATGCGGGCTTCGGGCTTGCTGAACTTCAGGTCGACGTCGGCCATCTGGAACACCTCGTTCTCGTAGACGCGCTCCATGAACCGGGGCAGCACTTCCTGCAGCTTCTCGATGTTGGTGGCCTGCAGCACGTATTGCACGGGCATGCTGGCGCGCCGTCCGCCGAAGGAGGAAGGCTGGCGCAGGAAGGCGCGCGCTTCCGTCTCGGGCTTCAGGGCGCGGGTCAGCTTCTCGGCCACGTCCATCTGGGTGTAATCGCGCTCGCGTATGTCCTTCAGCGTGATTTGCACGTTTCCGCTACCGCTCGATACGCGCGCCGTTACGGCGGCGGCGTCGGGGATGATGGAGTCGACCACGTCGTTGATGCGTTCCGTGTAGTCGCGGATGTATTCGTAGCTGACGCCCTCGGCGCCGATGGTGCTGATGGTGATTTGCGAGCGGTCCTCCAACGGCGCCATTTCGGCGGGAATGCTGTTCCACAGGACGAAGATGACGCAGAACGTGGCCAGCGTGACCACCAGCGCAATCCACCGCTTGCGCAGGAAGGCGGCCAGCGAGCGGCTGTACAGGCGGTTCAGGCCCTCGAAGAAGGGTTCCGTCCGCCGGTAGAACCAGCTCTTGTTGTCCTGCCGCTTCAGCAGCTTGGTGGCAAGCATCGGCGTGAAGGTGAGCGCGGCGAACGAAGAAATGATGATGGAGCCCGAAATGACGAAGCTGAACTCGCGGAACAAGCGGCCCGTCGTCCCCTCCATGAAGACGATGGGGAAGAACACCGCCACCAGCGTGATGGTGGTGGAAATAACGGCGAAGAAGATTTCCTTCGCGCCCTCGATGCCCGCCTCCTTCGGCGGCATGCCGCGCTCGATGCGCACGTAGATGTTCTCGGTCATCACGATGGCATCGTCCACCACCAGGCCCACGGACAGGACGACGGCCAGCATCGTCAGCACGTTGATGGAGAAGCCCGCCACGTACATCACGAAGAAGGCGCCGATGAGCGACACGGGGATAACGATGCACGGCACCAGCGTCACGCGCCAGTCGCGCAGGAACAGGAAGATGATGATGATAACCAGTGCGAAGGCCTCGTACACCGTGCTCTCAACCTCGCTGATGGAGGCGCGGATGAACTTCGTGTTGTCGAAGCCGTAGCTGTAGGTGACGTCCTCGGGCAGGTCCTTTTTCATGCGTTCCATGCGGTCGTATACGGCGTCGGCTATCTGGATGTGGTTGGCGCCGGGCTGGGGCACCACGACCACGCCCACCATGGGCACGCCGTTCATCTTCATGTAGCTCTTGATGTCGGCGGCACCTAATTCGGCACGGCCTATGTCGCTGAAGCGGATGATGCGGTTGCTCTCCTCCTTGATGATGAGGTTGTTGAACTCCTCGGGCGTGTGCATCAGTCCCAACGTGCGGATGGTCAGTTCCGTCGTGTTGCCTTCGATGCTGCCCGAGGGCAGTTCGATGTTCTCGCGGTCGATGGCGTCCTTCACATCGACAGGCGTGATGCCGTAGCCCGACATCTTGGTCGGGTCGAGCCACAGGCGCATGGAGTACTTCTTCTCGCCCCAGATGCTGACGCTGCTCACGTCGGAGATGGTCTGCAACTGTTCCTTCACCGTCAGGTCGGCAATCTCGCTCAGCTCCAGCAGCGAGCGTTTGTTGCTCTGCAGGGCCACCATCAGGATGGGCACGGCGTCGGCGTCGGCCTTCGACACGGTGGGAGGGTCGCAGTCGCGCGGCAGGTAGCGTTGGGCACGCGACACCTTGTCGCGCACGTCGTTGGCGGCCGTTTCCAGGTCGACGGACAGTTCAAACTCTACCGTGATGCGGCTCTGTCCCTGCTGGCTGACACTGGTCAGCGAACGGATGCCGGGGATGCCGTTGATGTTCTGCTCCAGCGGCTCGGTAATCTGGTTCTCGATGACGTCGGCGTTGGCACCCGTGTACGAGCAGGACACGGAGATGATGGGATTGTCGACCGACGGATATTCGCGCACGCCGAGGTAGGTATAACCAATGAAGCCGAAGAGCAGGATGATGATGGTCAGTACCGTTGACAACACGGGGCGGCGTATGCTTAGTTCGGATATGTTCATGTTAGTCAGTGAATAGTGAATAATTAATAATGAAAAACGGGAAGGGCGTTGACAGGCTCTGCAGCAGTGGCGGTCGCGGTGCCTTCTCTCCGTCCCTAACTATTAATTATTAATTTTTAATTATTAATTCTATCAATGGTCACTTCCATTCCCGTGCGCAACTGCTGCGTACCCGAGATGATGACGGTATCGCCTTCGGCCAGTCCTTTTACGACCTGCACCAGTGCTTCGGTGCGGATGCCGGTCGTGATTTCCACCGGTTCGGCCTTGCCCGAGCGGTAGAGGAATACCTTGTCCTTGCCCATTTCGGGCACGATGGCCTGCGACGGAATGGCCAGTGCGTCCTTGAACTCCTGTTTCTTCAGCGTGATGGAGGCGTAGCGTCCCGGCATGATGCCTGTGGGGTTGGGGTAGAGGGCGCGTACGGTCAGTGTGTGGGTGTTGATGTCGAGACTGGACTCGCGTGCGTAGACTTGTGCCTGATAGTCCTCAAGCGAACCTTCGAGGTTGAAGGTGAGGTTAGTGCCTACCTTGATGTCGCGGGCATAGCTTTCCGATACCGAGAACTCCAGCTTCAGGGGCGATATCTTGGTCAGCTTGGCCACGATGGTCGTGGGCGAGGCATAGGCACCCACGCTGACCTGCCGCAGACCGATGACACCGTCGAAGGGGGCACGCAGTTCGGTCTGTGCTATCTGGGCTTCGACGCTTTCGATGTCGGCGTTCAGCGTGGCCAGTTCGGTTTTCACCTGTTCGTAGGCTTCCTGGCTGACGGCGTCGCGCTTCAGCAGGGCGTCCTGACGGAACACGGCGCATAGTAAAAAACCTGTGTTTAGGCATAGAGCTTGCAGAGGCGGAAGA
>CAYQOV010000037.1:0-26092 GCA_964419245.1 uncultured Bacteroides sp.
GAGCATCTGCCTTACAAGCAGAGGGTCGGCGGTTCGAATCCGTCAACGCCCACTTCCGACAGAGACTGCATCATAAGAATGATGTGGCCTTTTTTATTTTCTACCTTTAATAAAAGCCTGCGGTCTGGAATTAATGTTATCTTTGTGGCAGGTATAGTTCCTTTATTATTTTAATATTTTACGAACGATGAAGCGTAGTAGTATTTGGAAAGCTGTCTTCGGAGCAGTATGTTTGGGCGGATTGTGTGCAGCCTGTACCACCCGTCCGGAGATTCACATTACGGGTTCCGTGCGTCATGCGGACGGGGCACTTCTGGTTTGCCGGCGGTCGGTTGGCGGAATGTTCAATTCGCAGACGATGGATACGTTGAAGTTGCAGGCAGACAGTACGTTCACGCTGACGCTGCCCGGAGGAGAATACGAACGGGTTCAGTTCTATTTGTATGGAAAGAAGAATATGGGTTCACTTCTTGCTAAGGAAGGAACGATGCGGATCGAGTTGGACGGATGGGCCGAAAAGCCGATGACCGTCACCGAAGGGCAGGATGACAAGACGGTCCGTGTGGCGGAACTGCTGGACCAGCTGTACGAGGATGTGTTCGCCATCCGTGCACGGAGAGGCGACCGTTGGCAGATTGCCCGTGACACCGTGGCTACATCGGTGCGCCGCAAGCTGACGGACTATGCCCTGTCGCTGGACAAGGAGGTGGAAGGCGTGGACGAGGACCTGCGCGCCAAGGTCCGTCAGGACATACGCATGCAGTTGCTGCTGGCTTTCCAGAACCAGGTACTGGCTACTGTCTTCCGGTCGTCCGAGGCCACGAAGCAGGAATGGCTGGCCCAGCTGGACAGCATGACGGCTTTCTGCTCCATCAATCATCCTTGCAGTCCTTTCTCCCTTTCGTTCTACGATGCGGCAAGTTATGATACCGGTATCCGTTACTATACCAAGGGCGATCCGAAGCCGGAAGGAGTGGAGAAAGGCGTGCAGCTGACTTTCTACGATTTCACGCACCGGCTGACGGGCAAGGCGCAGGAAGCCGCTCTGGCCCAACTCTTCCTCGAAGACGAGTCGCAGCAGCGTTATGACCCGCAGCTGCTTCCGCTGGCCGACGAGTTCCGTCGTCTCTATCCCGAAAGCGGATGGATGCCGTGGGTGGACCGTGCCGTGGCCAAGAACCGTGCCTTCAACGAAACAACTATCCCGGCCGATATCCATTTCCCCGATGTCAGCTCGGCTAAGACGATTAAGGACGTGACCGACCTCTACAAGGGGAAAGTCATCTTCATGGACATCTGGGCCACGTGGTGTGGTCCCTGCCGTGCGTCGTTTGCCCACGTCGGTCCGTTGCAGGAGTATGCCGCGGCCAACGATGTAGTGCTGCTCTACCTCTCCATCGACCGTCCGGAGGACGATGAAAAGTGGCGGAAGATGGCCGCGCACTACAATCTGAAAGGCGAACACGTTCGTGATCAGGAGGCCTTCCATCAGGAAATCTATGATACCTTCGGCCATAAAGGTGCCCTGAGCATTCCGCGCTGCGTCATCTTCGACAAGCAGGGGAGCATCTGTTTCAGCACGGCCGCCTCGCCCGAGCACTGGGATAAGCTGAAAGAACAGTTGCAGGAAGCGGCCAGGTAAAGAGAGTGGTACGATGAACAGGTATGGGATAATAGGACTGCTGCTGTGGGTGTTCTTCCCTCTGGCAGCATCGGCACAGATTCCGGACAGTATAGCCGGGCCGCTGACGGCGTTGGCCCGCCGCGTGGAGCAGTTCGGCAAGGCACTGCCACAGGAAAAGGTGGCCCTGCACCTCGACAACACCAGCTATTATCAGGGCGACGACATCTGGTTCCAGTGCTACGTGGTGTCCTCCGGACTGAACCGTCCCACGGAGTGGAGCAAGACGCTGTATGTGGATCATCCCCGTCTTCGACAAGCCGGAGGTGCCAGGCAACTATGTGGAAAAGAAAATCAGCCCGCGGGTAGGCAAGTATCCGCAGGAACGCAAGCGGCCGCAGAAGGAGAAGAAACTGAACCTCCGCTTCTATCCCGAAGGCGGCTATCTGGTGAAGGACGTGCCGGTGCGTGTGGCCTTTGAGGCGACGGATGCTTATGGCAATCCGGTGGATGTGTCGGGGCGCGGTGGTGTCGATGGTGCGCAGCAAACCGCGTGCCGGGGTGGAAGTGTCTTCCTTTCTGAGCAGTCCCGGCGAAGATCTGGAGGCGGGCAGGCAGCAGTCCTTCGGCCTCTTTACTACCGATAGCTTGGGGCGTTTCTCCTTCGTCTCGCAGATAGAGGGGAAGTGGAACCTGATACTGGCCGTGACCGAGAAAGGGAAAAAGAAGGACCACCGCCTACTACGACGTGGCTTCGGAGATGGACGACATATAGGACAGGAACGGCTTTGTGGGGACGACATCCACGAACTGATGAGGAACATGAATCCCGATTTCTATACGCAGTTCAGTCCGTTGGGCGAGGAGTATTTGTTCTACAAAGGCCGTCTGGCTTTGTTTGTCATCAACTATGAACGTACCCGCCACGAGGAAATGGACTTCAACAAATATCGTAGTCTGACGCTGGAGTCCATCAAGTCCATCTACATCAGCGAGGATCTTGGGACCATGTGCCGCTACGCCGACCCGCGGTTCACGCCGATGAACATCGACAAACTGTATGGTTGTGTCGTATTGATTGAAACGAAACCGGAGGGAGAAATACCTGCCAAGGGGGCGAAAGGTGTGCGCAAGACGTGGCTTGAGGGCTATAGCAAGGTTAAAGAGTTCTATTCGCCGGACTATCGGGTACTGCCCCGTGAGGAAGATTACCGCCGGACGCTGTACTGGCAGCCGGAACTGATGACCGACGAACAGGGACGTGCCACGGTGCACTTCTTCAACAACAGCCGTTGCCGCTGCCCGCGCGTCACGGTCAATGTGCTCGATTCCGACGGGCGTATCGGTAGCCTGGAACAATAATCCGACTTGATTTGTATGTATTTGATAAGTCGATAGTTATCAGTTTATTTTCGTTTGAAGAAAATAAACTGCCAGTTTACTGGCTTTAAACTGTCGGTTTACTCCGTTTAAACTGCGAGTTTAAAGCCTTTAAACTGACAGTTTAACGCCTTTGAACTGGTAGTATACTACGTTTGAACTGATTGGTCAGCACAGGGGAAGCTGGCAGATAACGCTTGCTGACAAAAAAAGAGGGCATATCCCGATTGGGATACACCCTCTTTTTTTTATTTCAGGCTGGCAACCTGCCGATGCGGTTGGCGCATCAGAGTCCTGCCAGTTCTACAATCTTGTCAACCGCTGCATTCAGGCCGTCGGGGTTCTTGCCACCGGCTGTTGCGAAGTGGGGCTGACCGCCACCACCTCCCAGAATCAGTTTGGCAGCTTCCTTCACCAGGGCGCCGGCTTTCAGACCGTTGGCCACCAGGTTGTCGCTCAGCATGACGGTGAGCATCGGCTTGCCTTCGAACTCGGTACCGGCCACGAAGAACAGGTTCTCCGTGATCTGGCCGCGCAGCTGGAAGGCGATGTTCTTCACTGTCTCGGCGGGCAGGGGAGCGCAGAACTTAATGAGCTTCACGCCGTTCACTTCCTTCACGCTCTGCAGCAGTTTCTCTTTCAGCAGAGTTTCCTTTTCCTTCATGAATTCTTCTACCTGCTTCTTCAGTCCGGCATTCTCCTCGATGTACTTGCGGATGGTTCCGCCCAGGTCGGGAGCGTTGTTGAAGAGCGCTTTCAGGTCGTGGATGGTATCTTGCAGCGTGTCAATCAACTCTTCTACACGGGCACCTGTATAGGCCTCGATACGGCGTACACCGGCTGCTACAGAGCTTTCGGAGATGATTTTCACCATACCGATATTGCCCGTAGCGGCTACGTGCGTACCACCACAGAACTCGATGGACGAGCCGAACTGGATGACGCGGACGTGGTCGCCGTACTTCTCACCGAAGAGGGCGATGGCGCCCAGTTCCTTGGCTTCCTCGATAGGAATGTTGCGGTATTCCTTCAAAGGAATGTTGGCACGGATCTTGGCGTTGACCAGGTGCTCTACCTGACGCAACTGCTCGTCGGTCACCTTCTGGAAGTGCGAGAAGTCGAAACGCAGCGAGTCCGGCGTAACCAGCGAACCTTTCTGCTCTACGTGGTCGCCCAGCACGGTGCGCAGGGCTTCGTCCAGCAGGTGCGTACACGAGTGGTTGGCGGCGCAGGCGGCGCGCTTGTCGGTGTCCACGCAGGCCATCATCGGTGCGTCGAGGTGTTCGGGCAGCTTCTTGGCCAGGTGGATGGGCAGGTTGTTCTCTTTCTTGGTGTCGATGATGTCGATAGTCTCGAATTCGCTCACCAATACACCTGTATCGCCTACCTGACCACCGCTTTCGGCGTAGAACGGCGTCTTGTCCAATACAATCTGGTAGAGTGTCTGGTTTTTCTGCTTCACCTGACGGTAGCGCAGGATGCTGGTTTCATATTCTGTATAGTCGTAGCCTACAAATTCGGTAGTGCCTTCCTTCAGCGTAATCCAGTCGCCGGTCTCTACGGCGGCGGCGTTGCGGGCACGCTGCTTCTGCTGCTGCATCTCGGCGTCGAACTCCTTCGTGTCGGCCGTCATGCCGTTCTCGCGCAGGATGAGTTCGGTCAGGTCGAGCGGGAAGCCGAAGGTGTCGTACAGCGTGAAGGCATCCTTGCCGCTGATTTCGGTCTTGCCGGCGGCCTTGGCCTCGGTCATGGTCTTCTCGAGCAGGCGGATACCCGTCTCCAGCGTACGCAGGAAGGCTTCTTCCTCTTCCTTGATGACCTTGGCAATGAGGTCTTTCTGGGCATTCAGTTCGGGATAAGCAGCTCCCATGTTGTCTATCAGCACGGGCAACAGCTTGTACATGAACGACTGCTTCTGTCCCAGGAACGTGTAGCCGTAACGGACGGCACGGCGCAGGATGCGGCGGATGACGTAGCCGGCTTTGGCGTTGCCGGGCAGCTGTCCGTCGGTGATGGAGAAGGCGATGGTACGGATGTGGTCGGCAATGACGCGCATGGCCACGTCCTTCTGCTTGTCTTTGCCATACTTGGCACCGGCCATGGCGGCGATGGCCTGGATGAGCGGCTGGAAGACGTCGGTGTCATAGTTGGACGTCTTGCCCTGCATGGCCATACAGAGACGCTCGAAGCCCATGCCGGTATCGATAACCTTGGCGGGCAGACCTTCGAGGCTGCCGTCGGCCTTGCGGTTGAACTGCATGAACACGAGGTTCCATATCTCGATGACCTGCGGATGGTCGTGGTTCACCATGTCGCGGCCGGGTATCTGCTTCTTCTCTTCTTCAGAACGGAGGTCGATGTGGATTTCCGAGCACGGACCGCAGGGACCTGTATCGCCCATTTCCCAGAAGTTGTCGTGCTTGTTGCCGTTGATGATGTGGTCCTTCGGCAGGAACTGTTCCCAGTAGGAAGCAGCTTCATCGTCGCGGCTCAGACCTTCTTCGGGGCTGCCTTCGAAGACGGTAGCGTAGAGGTTTTCGGGGTTGATCTTCAGCACGTCCACCAGGTATTCCCAAGCCCAGGAGATGGCTTCCTTCTTGAAGTAGTCGCCGAACGACCAGTTGCCCAGCATCTCGAACATGGTGTGGTGATACGTGTCGTGTCCCACTTCTTCCAGGTCGTTGTGCTTTCCGCTGACGCGCAGGCACTTCTGTGAGTCGGCCACTCGTTTATATTTGGCGGGATGATTGCCCAGGATGATGTCCTTGAACTGGTTCATGCCCGCGTTGGTAAACATCAGCGTGGGGTCGTCCTTAATCACCATGGGAGCGGAAGGGACGATATGGTGTCCCTTGCTTTCGAAGAAACTCTTGAACGAGTCTCTGATTTCGTTTGCAGTCAACATATACTATCTAATTTTTTAAGTTTCAGAATACTGAGGTTTTTCAAGTTAGCTTATGGCTTGCCCCTGCTCCTTTTGCAGGGTGTGGAAACATTCTGCTTGTTGGAAAACGGAATGTGCAAAAGCTCAATAACTTAAAAACTCAAAAAAACTGTGCAAAGATAGCTTGTTTTTATTACTTTTGCCGCATAGACCACTGAAATATTTCCAAAAAGATGCGCAAAGTTTACTACATATACAATCCGCAGACGCAGACTTATGACCGTATTTATCCTACGATGAAGCAGCGGGTAATGAGCTATTTGCGCCGTCTCTTCATCGGTATGGGACTTGGTGCGGGAAGCTTCATCGTGCTTCTGCTCATCTTCGGTTCGCCTTCGGAAAAGGAGTTGAGGATGGAGAACAGCCAGTTGCAGGCGCAGTATAATGTACTTTCGCGTCGGATGGACGAGGCTATCGGCGTGTTGCAGGACATACAGCAGCGTGACGACAACCTCTATCGGGTTATCTTCATGGCTGACCCCGTGCCGACAGCCATCCGCCAGGGGGGATACGGAGGAACCAACCGTTACGAGCATCTGATGAAAATGGCGAACTCGGAACTAGTGGTGCATACTACGCAGAAGATGGACATGCTTACGAAGCAGCTCTACATTCAGTCGCGTTCGTTCGACGACGTGGTTCGTATGTGTAAGCAGCACGACGAGATGCTTCGCTGCATTCCGGCCATACAGCCTATCTCCAATAAAGACTTGAAGCAGACGGCTTCGGGCTATGGCACACGCATTGATCCGATTTATGGTACGACCAAATTCCATTCGGGCATGGACTTCTCTGCCCATCCCGGCACGGATGTTTATGCAACGGGCGACGGTACGGTGGTGAAGATGGGCTGGCAGACAGGGTATGGCAATACCATTGTCATTGATCATGGTTTCGGCTATCAGACGTGGTATGCGCACTTGCAGGATTTCCGCACGAAATTGGGAAAGAAAGTGGTACGCGGCGAGGTGATAGGCGGCGTGGGCAGTACGGGCAAGAGTACCGGCCCGCACCTGCATTATGAAGTCCATGTCAAGGGGCAGGTGGTCAACCCCGTCAACTATTACTTTATGGATCTGAGTGCCGAGGACTATGACCGCATGATACAGATTGCGGCCAACCAGGGCAAGGTGCTGGATTAGTCGGGAGAGTTATATATTTGTCGTCAGATTCTTAAACAGTTGCTGTCGTGTTGAATATCGATAAGAACTTGAAGTTGTATTACTCCATCAGCGAGGTGGCCGAGATGTTCGGGGTCAACGAGTCGCTGCTCCGTTATTGGGAGAAGGAGTTTCCCCAGCTTTGTCCCAAGAAGGCCGGGCGCGGTGTTCGTCAGTATCGCAAGGAAGATGTGGAGACGGTGAAGCTGATTTATCATCTCGTGAAAGAGCGGGGCATGACGTTGCCCGGAGCCCGTCAACGTTTGAGGAACAACAAGGAAGCCACGTTGCGCACTTACGAAATCGTGGACCGCCTGAAAGGCATCCGTGAAGAGCTTCTGGCCATGCGCGATGCGCTCGATGTTTTTACTTACGACGACTTGGAGGCGTTGAAGGAAAATATCGGGGATTTACAGGCTTCGTCAGAAGAGCGTTAGTCTTCAATTCTTGATACCTGTTTGATGTTCTGCACCTGCTTCAGGTTGTTGCAAATGGTACGTACGTCGTCCACATCGTGTACGTACAGTTGGATTTTACCTTCAAAGATACCATCATTGGTTTCCATGGTCAGTTTGCGGATGTTGACATTCAGCTGACGCGAGATGACTTGTGTTACTTCATTCAGTAATCCCACACTGTCTATGCCTTTGACGTAGATGGTCACCAGGAAGGACAGTTCTTTATGTGTGTCCCATTGGGTGGCGATGATGCGGTTGCCATAGCTGCTCTTCAGACGGGCTGCTATAGGGCATTGGCGCTTGTGGATGATGACCTGGTTGTTCTCGTTGATGTAGCCCAGCACGTCGTCGCCCGGAATGGGATGGCAACAGTCGGCCATGATGTACTCTTTGGAAATGGCTTCCTCGGTCAGTTTCAGGATCTTTTTGGTGTCTATCTTTTCCTGTTGGGCTTTTTCTTGCAAGTTTTTCCCTTCGTTTGTGTCTTTTTCTTCTTTCCCGTTGCCGAAGGAGAAGGACAGGAGTTTTTTCCAGCTCTTTTCCTGCTTTTCCTTGAAGACGTTGCGGTCGGCATCGCCCAATACAAGCTTCTTGCTGCCGATGGCCACCAGAAGCTCGTCGTATGTGTGGAAGTTGTGCAGACGCATCAGTTTGGTCATGGCTATGTCGTCCATGCGGATACCTTCTTCTTTCAGGAAACTGGCTAAAACTTTTTCACCTTCCTTTTGATTCGCTTTTGCCTCTTTGCGCAGGATAGAGGCTATTTTGGCCCGTGCGCGTGCTGTGGTGGCATAGTTCATCCATTCGGGTTGCACGCGTTGCGATTTGGAGGTCAGTATCTCTACCTGGTCGCCGCTCTGCAGCTTGTGGCTCAGGGGAACCAGTTTGTGGTTGACCTGTGCGCCGATACAGTGGCTGCCGATGTCGGTGTGCAGGGAGAAGGCGAAGTCCAATGCCGTACAGTTCTGGGGCATGGTCTTCAGGTCGCCCTTGGGGGTGAAAACAAATATTTCGGATGCGAAGAGATTCAGTTTGATGGTGTCGAGGAAGTCGATGGCATCAGGTTGCGGATCATCCAGAATTTCCTTAATGGTTCTCAGCCATTTTTCCAGTTCGCCTTCGTCTTCACTACCGCCTCCTTCCTTGTATTTCCAATGAGCGGCGAAGCCTTGTTCGGCCACGTCGTTCATGCGTTCGCTGCGAATCTGAACTTCGATCCATTGTCCGTTGTTGCCCATCAGGGTGACGTGCAGAGCCTGATAACCGTTGGCTTTCGGGTGGCTCACCCAGTCGCGCAGGCGGTCGGGATGGGGTTTGTATATCTTGGAGATGGCCACATAGATGTCAAAGCAGTCGTTCAGTTCTTCTTCCAGGTCTTTGGGGGTGAAGATGATGCGCACGGCCAGAATGTCGTAGATTTCTTCGAAGGGGACATGCTTGGTCTGCATTTTGTTCCAGATGGAGTAGATGGACTTGACACGCGCCAGAATGTGGTATTTCATGCCCATCTTGTCCAGTTGGGCGCGGATGGGGGCTGTGAAGTCTTTGAATACCTTGTCGCGTTCGGCAGCCGTAGCCTCCAGCTTCTTTTCGATGACGGCATATTCTTCGGGGTGTTCATACTTGAAGCTGAGGTTTTCCAGTTCGGTCTTGATCTTGTAGAGTCCCAGGCGGTTTGCCAGCGGGGCATAGATGTACATGGTTTCGCCGGCAATCTTGTATTGCTTGCTGGGAAGCATCGAGCCGAGGGTGCGCATGTTGTGAAGCCGGTCGGCAATCTTGATGAGGATGACGCGGATGTCGTCGCTCATGGTGAGCAACAGTTTCTTGAAGTTTTCGGCTTGTGCAGAAGCCTTGTCGCCGAAGATGCCGCCCGAAATCTTGGTCAGTCCGTCCACAATCTGGGCTATTTTGGGGCCGAAGATGTTTTCGATGTCCTCCACCGTATAGTCGGTGTCTTCCACTACGTCGTGCAGCAGGGCCGAACAGATAGAAGTTGAACCCAGTCCGATTTCGGTACACACAATCTTGGCTACGGCGATGGGGTGAAGAATGTAGGGTTCGCCCGAGCGTCGTTTGATGCCTTTGTGTGCCTGGTTGGCGAAGTTGAATGCTTTGGTGATGATTTCAACCCGCTTGCGATGCTTGGTGGCCAGATAGCAGTTCAGCAAATCCTGAAAAGCTGCCTGTATCATTACTTCTTCCGCTTTTTCTTTTTCTTTCAGATCAAGGTCTTTTTCCATATCCGTATCCAATTTACTTCACTTTCTGCAAAAATAAGCAAATTTTGACATCGGACAAGCATTTTGTTGTTTAAAACATCGGTTATGCCTGAATTATTTGGAAGAGGCGGGAAAGCAGGTATACTTTTTATTTGTATATCTTTAATGTCTTTCCTGCGCGGATATTGTTGCCTCGCAGGCCATTCCAACTACGCAGTTTGCTGACGCTGACGCCATAACGTTGTGCGATTCCCCCCAGCGTGTCACCATTCTTTATTTTGTAGATGATAGGCTTGCCATTGCCGGCCACGGCTTTGGAAGTGCTGCTGCTGGCCACGGCCACGGTGCGGCGGTTCTTGAACAGCTCGGCCTGGCGGTGGTTGTAGATGGTGTCTTGGTTGTCGATGAAAGTGCTGATGGCGTTCATGGGCAGGCGCAGGGTTTGTGGCTTGCTGTCGCCGGGGATAATGTTACGTTTGTATTGCGGGTTAAGGCTCTTGAGTTCATCCATCGGTACGTGGCAGATGTCTACTACCTGTTCGAAGTGCAGGTTGCGGTTCACCTGGATGGTGTCGGTTGCCTCAGGAATATTGGTTTCCATCGGGCAGATGTTGTGCTTGCAGTAGTAGGACATGATGTAGTTGGCTGCAATGAAGGCAGGCACGTAGCCGCGTGTTTCACGGGGCAGGTAGTTGTAAATGGCCCAGTAGTCGGTCTTTCCTCCCGCCCGGCGAATGGCCTTGTTGATGGTGCCCGGCCCGCAGTTGTAGGCGGCGATGACCAGATTCCAGTCATTGTAGATGCCATAGAGGTCTTTCAGATAGCGGGCGGCGGCCCAAGTTGCCTTGAGGGGGTCGCGGCGTTCGTCCACGAGACTGTTGCTTTCTAGTCCGTAGAGCTTGCCTGTCTGGAGCATGAATTGCCAAAGTCCGGCAGCGCCTGCGCGCGATACGGCCGAGGGGTTCAGAGCCGACTCGATGATGGGCAGGTATTTCAGTTCAAGGGGCAGGTCGTAAGCATCGAGCGCTTTTTCGAAGATGGGCATGTAGAAGTTGCAGGCGCTGAGCATGAAGGCCACCTGATTGCGCAGGCGGGTGGCATACATGTCGATGAATTTGCGCACGATTTCATTGTAGGGCATCTCCATGACGACTGGCATGCGCGACAGGCGGTCGATGTAGATGGAGTCGCTGAACAGTGGATTCTCGTGCGAAGTGCTGCAATCTTTTCCCAAGTCGATGTAGGTTTTGGCTTTCCAGTCGTTCAACAGGCTGTCCAGCGGATAGGTCATGCTTCGGGGCAGGTCGATGGTTTCTTCGCGTTGGGTTCCGTTTTCGTTGATGACTACGTTGACACTTTCCTGTGCGCAGAGGGGGGCGGTCAGGAAGGTGGCGAACATCAGAGCGGAACTTATGATCAATTTCTTCATATTCTTTCTATATCGGTTTGGAGGTGAGTTCTCATTTTTAGAAACGGAAGCTGCATTGCACACCTACGGACTTATCCTTCAGTGTGGCTGGGTTGTAGTAGCCTCCTACCTGATTGTTGATGAGGGTGGGCTCCACCTTCATGCTCAGGTCGGGGCCGATGTCGAAATTGGACAATTCGGCGTCCACATAAGCATCGACCACAGATATCAGATAGACGCCGATGAAGGCGAAGATGCTCAAGTCGCGCCAGCGGCGGTAAGTGTCCTTGCGCTTGCGTAGGGTCTCTGTGATTTGCGAGTGCGACACGCGGTCGATGTAGCCCGACGGTAGCAGGTCGGTGATGCTGCTGGAGTCCCATTTCTCGTTGACGGCATCCACGTAGGCTGACTGATAGTCCTTGTACATCTTGCCGTTCCATGTCAGTGCATAGGCGCAACCGGCAAAACCTCCGTAGACGATGGGCAGCTTCCAATACTTGCGGTTGTAGATTTGTCCGCCGCCGGGGATGACCAGCGCCAGCCAGGTGGCTTTGGTCGGATCGGGTACCCATTGCTTGCGTTTCAATTCGCGGCTCAGGCTGTCTGTGGGGTCTTTCTCTTGCTTGATGTCGGGGCTGGCCGTCAGTTCAAGCATTTTTTTCTTGTTCTCATTGGCAATGCTGTCGGCCGTCGCTTTTGTCTCAGCATCCAGCGTATCGGTTGTCAATGCCTGTTGCAGGGGTGAGAGTTCCTTACGGGTCGTGTCGGCCTGCAGTTCGTGTGATCTGCGAAGGGCGGCGCGAGGGCGGTCCTGCCCATACACGACAATCCCTGCCGCCTGTAGGAAACAGAGCAGCAGGGCTGTCAGTATCTGATATTTGAATCTTCTTCTTGTCATTTATTTTTCAGCGTGTCGAGGATGCCGATGATGCGTTCTAATTCTTCTTCGTTGCTGAAAGGGATGCTGATTTTGCCTTTCCCTTTTTCCGAACAGGTCAGCTGGACCTTGGCGCTGAAGAAGTTTGAAAGTTGTTGTTTCAACAGGTTGAATTCTTCGGGCAGTTTGGCTCGTTTGGGAGTTATCTTGCGCCCTCCGCTCTTCACGGCTTCGCCTTCGCTCAGCGACTTGACGATTTCTTCCACCTTGCGGACGGAGTAGCCATGCTCCAGGATTTCTTCGTAGATCTTAACTTGCAGCTTGGGGTCGTCCAGCGTCACGAGGGCACGGGCATGTCCCATGTCTATCTGCTTGTTTTGCAGGCCCATCTGTACGGGTGCGGGTAGCTTCAGCAGGCGCAGGTAGTTGGCGATGGTGGTGCGTTTCTTGCCCACGCGTTCGCTCAGGCGCTCCTGCGTCAGGCCGTACTGTTCGAGCAGGTGCTGGTAGGCCAAGGCTATTTCCACCGAGTTGAGGTCTTCGCGCTGAATGTTCTCGATGAGGGCCATTTCCATGACGTTCTCGTCGTCGGCGGTGCGGATGTAGGCGGGTATGCGGGTGAGGCCTGCCATCTGCGAGGCACGGAAGCGTCGTTCGCCGGCAATGAGCTGGTACTCGTCGTCCGAGAGCTTGCGCAGCGTGACGGGCTGGATGATGCCAATCTCGGCGATGGAGTCGGCCAGTTCCTGCAGGGCGGTCGGGTCGAACTCGCGCCGCGGCTGGTTGGGGTTGACGCTGATCTTGGACAGCTCCACTTCGCTGATGGAGGAGGAGCCTTCGGTCTGCACGTCGTCCATGGAGAGCAGTGCGTCCAGGCCGCGTCCTAATGCATTTCTTTTTTGTGCCATATTTGTCAGTTTCCTTTTTCTTTATTTTTCTCTTTCTATCAGCTCCCTGGCCAGTGCCATGTGGTTCTTGGCGCCTGTGGAGTCTGCGTCGTAGAGGATGGTGGGCAGGCCGTAGCTGGGCGCCTCGCTCAGTTTCACGTTGCGCTGGATGACGGTCTTGAACACCAGTTCCTGGAAGTGGCGTTTCACTTCGTCGTAGATTTGGTTGGCCTGTCGCAGGCGCGAGTCGTACATCGTCAGCAGGAAGCCTTCGATTTCGAGGGCAGGGTTCAGCTTCGACTTGATGATCTTGATGGTGTTCAGCAGCTTGCTGATGCCTTCGAGCGCGAAGTATTCGGCCTGCACGGGGATGATGACCGAGTCGGCGGCGGTAAGCGCGTTGACGGTAATGAGTCCCAGCGACGGCGAGCAGTCTATCAGAATATAATCAAATTCGCTTTTCAGCGGCGAGAGCACTTCCTTCAGGATCCGTTCTCGGTTCTTCAGGTTGAGCATTTCGATTTCGGCGCCTACGAGGTTGATGTGAGAGGAGATGACTTTCAGCGTGTCTATCTCCGTGTCATGGATGGCTTCACGCACGTCGGCACGGTCGATAATGCACTCGTAAATGGTACATTCGGCTTGCTTGATGTCCACTCCAAGCCCGGATGAGGCGTTGGCCTGGGGGTCGGCGTCCACAACGAGCACTTTCTTTTCAAGGGTGGCCAGCGAGGCTGCCAGGTTGATGGTGGTGGTCGTCTTGCCCACGCCTCCCTTTTGGTTTGCCATTGCAATAATTTTTCCCATATTCTCTATCATTTATCGGCGGCGAAATAAGCGATTATTTCTGATAGTGCCAGCATGAAAAGGGAAGAGATTGCAAAAACGGTTGATAAGTCGCCCTTTTTGTTAATAACTTGCGGGCGGGCAAGTCGTTCCTCTTCTTCCGTTCTTTTCCTTCGGGTGGTTCCCCTTTCGAGCCGTCGGCAAATATACACAATAATATTGGAAATCTTGGACTTTTGTGCCGTCGCTTGGGGAAGATTAAGATTTATTTTCCGCCTTTTGAGGCTTGGAGGCAGGGAGTGAACTCAGTGCTGTATCTGCCACGCCAGGGAAAGCACTGTTTTTTGCAGAGGAAAGCAGTGCTTTCTGGTGGAGAAAGCATTGCTTTCCTTTTTTCACCATACGGCTTCCACAAACTTCCAAAGGAAGTAGCCGCAGAGAGCGCACTTCACCACCGTGCCCAGCAGGAAGCCTACCAGCGAGCCAAGGCCCGAGCGGAGGGCTTCTTTCGCCTCGCGTCCGCCCAGCAGTTCGCCGATGAAGGCACCCAGAAAGGGGCCGAGGATGATGCCCCACGGCATGAAGAACAAGCCCACGAGGGTACCTGCCAGGCATCCACGCTCGCCCCATCGGCTGCCGCCGCTATACTTGGCGCCCAGCAGGGGGACGAAGTAGTCGAGCACCTGGACGATGACGACCAGCACGAGCCATACCACCAGCTGCGTGGGGCTGAACTGCACGCGGTCGGTAAAGTGGAGCAACAACATGCCTCCATAGGCCAGCGGAGGGCCGGGCAGGGCAGGGAGGATGCATCCCGCCAGGCCTGCCAGCAGGCAGAGGATGCCCAGAATGATCAGTAGGACGTCAATCATCGGATTTTAGTGGCGAGTGTAGTTGCTAGGAACAAAGGAGGCTTCTTGCAGATAATGAAGGCTCTGCTGTACACTTTCTAGTACTGGTACACTGTATTGTTCAATTTCGGCTACAATGTCCTGCACGCCGGCCTTATCGACTTGGCGGAAGATTGCGTCATAGCCTACCATGCCGCTTTGGCCTATTTCGCGATGGTCTTTGATGTGAAGCATTTTGAATCGGCCTGGATATTGATTGATGTAGTCTACTGGGCTGTTTTGTCCGCGTACTACCCAATAGACGTCCATCTGAAAGAATACGTAAGCGGGATCGGTATGGGCCAACATGTAATCCAGCATCACTTCTTTATCTTCTACTTTTTGGAATTCATGGCTATGGTTGTGATAACCGTATTGAATACCTGCTTCTTGGCAAAGTTTACCCACTGCGTTGAAGTAGTCACAATAGGTTTGCAGCTCTTTGATGGTCTTAGGGACGGTCATCCAAGGGGTAACAATATATTTCATACCTGCGGCCTTGTGGTCGGCTATGCATTGTTTCCACCATTCTAGTTCTTTGTCAAATTTTCCAGAAGCGAGCTCCTCCGATGTTAGTGAGCGGGTTGTGTGTGAGGAGAGGACGGTCATTCCTGTTTTTTCTACCAGTTGGCGGAATTCTTGAGGGGTCTTGCCATAGAACTTGCCGTCGTTGTAGTTTGCGGCTTCTACGCTGGTGTAGCCCATGTCGGCCAGTTGCTGTAATACTTGTTCCAGCTGGGTGTTGTCTTTCAGCAGATCTCTTACGGAGTAGAGTTGGATGCAGACTTCCTTGGCTGTTTTTTCATCTTGTTGAGGTGTACCTTCGCCAGCCTGGCTCGTACATGACATTTGTGTCAGCATCAGGCTGAGTATGGATGCAGACAATAGATGTTTGATGTTCATGGTTGTACGATTGTTTTTGGAAAATGATACGTTGCGAAAATAGATGGAAGCTCACCACAGATGATACCTGTTCTCTCAAGTCTCATTCTGGATTTTAGAGAATCCAATTGAGGTAGTTTGTGGAGAAACGGGGAGATCTGGGGTGAGCTTTCTTTAAGTGTACTTCAGGGGTTATTCGAGTACCTTGATACGGATGTTGCGAAACCAGATGTCGTCGCCGTGGTCTTGCAAGCCGATGAAGCCTTCGTGATTTTCGCCACCACAGTTATTCAGCAGTTCGAAAGCCAAAGGCCATTTTTCCTGGCTGAACTTGCTGGCTTGGAGCATGTCTGTCCATTGTTTGGTCCACAGGTGATATTCCAGTACGTTTTCGCCGTTCTGTCCATGTACTACAGTGCCTTTGTAGACCATGATTTTGGCTTTGTTCCATTCGCCAAAAGGTTTGGTGTTCTGAGGAACAGCAGGAATCATGTCGTACAGAGAAGATGCTTGTCGATTGTTGTCTTTACCCAACTTGGCATCGGGATGGTTGGCATTGTCCAATAGTTGATATTCGGGTGCGGAGATATAGATTGGCTCCAGCACGTCGTTACCGTCTTTATCCTTAGAGGTTACTTCTTGGGCTAAATAGAAAATACCAGAGTTGCCTCCTTTTGAGATTTTCCATTCTAGTTCCAATTCAAAGTTTTTGAATTTGTGGGCAAATATCAAGTCGCCGCCGTCTCCGACTTGTGCTTCGCCGCCACCGCTACCATTGAATTTAAGGCAACCATCTTCGATAACCCAGCGTGCAGGAACTTTGTCTTTGCCATAGCCACGCCATCCTTCTAGTGACTTGCCGTCGAAAAGGGTGATGTATCCATCGGCATCTACAGGTAAGGTCAGCTGAGCGTCTTCAGGAGCCTTCATTGATTTGGAATAAGTCAGAACCGTTGTCGAAGCGGCTGTTTGGGTTGTTTGTTCGTCTGTTGTTTTCTTCTGGTTTCCTCCACAGGATGCCAGGGTACCTGCCAGTAGGCAGCAAGTTACTGTGTAAAGTATTTTTTTCATGATTTCAATTTATTAAGGGTTAATTAAATGATTCATCGTGGCATGTCAGGAAGCTTCCATCCTTCGCGGTAAGTGTGTTTGATAAGCTCGGCTGCGAATTGTTGTGCGTTGACAGGATCGGTCCAAGTCTTGTCAAAAGTAGGATGACCGTTGTGTATCTGGAAGCCATCTTTGATAACGGTACGGATGGTCTCGTTTTCGCCGATGTTGGTGAAGCGCATGTTGGCTCCGTCCCATTCTAAGGTTTTGTTCAATCCTTGCAGGCGGATGGCCAATACACCCATAGCTACCATTTCGTTCATCGGTCCTGCTTCAAAGAAGTTCGATTTGGGCTCTACGCGGTTTTCCTTATTTTCCTTGCAAGCACGTACCCAGTCCATTTCATGTCCACCGTTCATGGCATTGGGAACACGTCGGCATACTTTCGGCGCGTTGGGAACGCGGCCAGAAAGTAACCATGGATTGCGGCCGTAGCAACCACATATCAGTGTATCTTTGGTGCCGTGGAAAATAGTCAGGCCGCCACCGCTCTGCATCAACTGTTTGCCTTGCGGGAATCCGGCCGGACGCTCGGGCATCATGCCACCGTCGTACCAGTGTATTTCGACCTCGGGCATGGCTACTTTGGGCATGTTTTCGCGAGCGGGGAAAATCATCTTGACGTGCTGTGCTTGTGGGGCGCAAGCATTGAGCAGCAGGGTAGAAGAACCTTCTACTTTGATGGGGTATTGGAGCTTCAATGCACGGAAGGGTTGGTGCAGGATGTGGCAGGCCATATCGCCCAAGGCTCCTGTTCCGTAGTCCCACCATCCACGCCAGTTCCATGGGTGGTAAATTTCATTGTAAGGGTTCAGTTTGGCTGGGCCGGTGAACAAGTCCCAATTAAGAGTTTTGGGAATGCGGTCTTCCTTTTCGGGGACGTTCAGTCCTTGCGGCCAAATGGGGCGGTCGGTGGCACATTCTACTTTGTATACATCGCCTATCTCTCCATTCCAGATCCATTCGCATACCAAGTCTGTCCCTTCGTCTGAGGAACCTTGGTTACCCATCTGCGTAACTACGCCGGTAGAGGCAGCCAAACGGGTGAGCAAGCGCGATTCGTAGACGGAGTGGGTTAACGGCTTCTGAACATAGACGTGTTTGCCCAGCGTCATGGCATCGGCGGTGATGATGGCATGTGTATGGTCTGCGGTAGCTACGATGACGGCATCAATGGACTTGCCCATTTCGTCGTACATCTTGCGATAGTCCCAGTACCGCTTTGCTTGAGGGAATTCATCAAATACCCCTTTGGCGTATCTCCAGTCTACATCGCACAAAGCTACGATGTTTTCAGTATTTTTCACATGGTTGATGTTGGTGTGTCCCATTCCTCCGATACCTACAACTGCGATATTCAGTTTATCACTGGGAGAAATGTGCCCGTGGCTTTTTCCTAAGATAGAGCTTGGGGCGATGGTAAGCCCGGCAAGGGCCATACCACTTGTCTTGAGAAACTCTCTTCTTGTAAATTTAGACATGGTGTTTAGATGTTAAGTTGATAATAATTTATTCTGTCAGATGGTTGAGGGCTTTATTGAGCAGGTCTCAATAACCCATAACCATTTTTCATGTGTTTTCTGCGTTCTCTGATTTCCTCCAGAGTTTGTAAATTGCCTATGCTTGGCAGGCAATTGTGGCGGGCATCTTCAAGAAAGCTCCATGCATAGTGGGAAGCTTCAATGGAGTCGCGTAGGCTTGGCAGGCGGCTATCGCGTATTCCGCTTCGGATGGAAGCGGCCATCTGTTTGCATAGCTTGTCCAGGTTCTTTCCTCCGAAGGGTTGTTGCAGGCAGAGTGTACGATTGACGCCATGTAGCTCTACAGTGGCTGTTTTGAAATCATGGGTCATCCGTACAATACCTTTGGTACCGATGATGTCGGTATAGGCATTATGGGTCTGGTCTTTGGAGAGTTGGCCGTAGACGAAACCTTGGGTGATGTCGAATACAACGCCGTTGTGGAATGTCCCATGGCATTGTATCCACCATGGATCTTTATAGTCCCACATGCGAATCCCTTGCGCGTTCCATGTCTTGTAATCGCTTTCGGCATACCAGCGGGCAATGTCTACATAGTGCATGCCGCAATCGTGGAACGCAGGTCCATCGTGTTCATGCCCTTCGCCAGGGGCTAATCCAGGGGTCATGTGGCAGATGCGTAAGATGGCCAACTCGCCTATTTCTCCTTCTTGGATGAATTGTTTCATTGCCTGATGATACCAAGCATTGCGTAAGTAAAGGTTGACAGTAGAGAATATGTCGGCATGTTCCGTCAGGTTGACGGCTTCAATTTCTTTTTCCTGTGTGTCGGCGATAGGCTTCTCTGCAATGATATGCTTATGAGTTCTGACAGCCTTTTCTATTTGTTCTTTCCTTGAATTTGCCAGCGTAAAAAGTCCTACGACTTCTACTTGTGGGTCGTTGAACAGAATATCCTCGTCGCTTACGATACGCGTAGAGGCAGGAACGATATTTCGTGCCTTTTCTCTTGCATCGGGATTAGTATCGCAGATATAGAGAATATCCCATTCTCCACTGTATTGCATCTCTTTACAATACATTTGCCCCATCCGGCCAAATCCGATGATGGCTACTTTGATTTTCATGATTATTAGATATGTCTATGTTTGTTGTTTCGCAAATATAGTGCTTTGGGGGTATTAAAAGGAATATGGGGTGCTAAAAAATAAAAAAGAAGATCTTCTGTTTGGGTGTTAAGAAGAAAAATGAGTAGTTTTTTTATTCACTTATTCTCGTGAGGCGGATTCTGTTATTTATCCAATGAAGAACTTATTTACTTACTTAAATGTTCTTACTTTTCTTCTTTTATTTCTGTGCATTTTCCTATTTCCAGCTTAAAGTGTTACCTTTGCCTGCTGATTAAGAATGTTGTCGAAACGGTTCGTAAACATGCTTTTGTTTGCTTGTCTTTCGACTTCATGTTGTTTTAGTATAAACTTAAAAAGAACAGTAATGGAAAATCAAAGACCTTTGATATTGGTATCGAACGATGACGGCATCGTTGCGAAAGGAATCAGTGAGCTGATTAAGTTTCTCCGTCCGCTGGGTGAAGTGGTGGTGATGGCCCCCGACAAGGCCCGTTCGGGCACGGGTTGCGCGCTTACTACAGGCGAACCTATCCACTACAGCCTTGTGCGCAAGGATGTAGGCTTGACGGTCTATAAGTGCTCGGGCAACCCTGCCGACTGTGTGAAGCTGGCTTTTGAGACAGTGCTTGACCGCAAGCCCGACCTCGTGGTGGGTGGTATCAATCATGGTGACAATTCGGCTACGAACGTACATTACTCGGGTACGATGGGTGTCGTTATCGAAGGATGCCTCAAGGGAGTACCTTCCATCGGCTTCTCTCTGTGCAGCCACGAGCCCGACGCAAACTTCACGGCCGCAGGTCCTTACGTGCGCGACATTGTCCGCCTGGTATTGGAAAAAGGCCTACCTGCGCTGACCTGCCTCAATGTGAACTTCCCCGATACGCAGGAGTTGAAGGGCGTCAAGATCTGCCGCCAGACGAAAGGACAATGGACAAGCGAATGGGAGAACTTTGCCCATCGCGGCGACAACCATTACTATTGGCTGACAGGCGAGTTCGTGGATGAAGATGCCGACCAGGAGGATACCGACCACTGGGCACTGGCCAACGGCTATGTAGCCATTACGCCTACCACGGTAGACGTCACGGCCTATGGCATGATCGACGAGCTGAAGACTTGGTTCTAATCGTATGAAATACTACCTGATTGTCGGCGAAGCCTCGGGCGACCTCCATGCGTCGCACCTGATGGCGGCCTTGCGTCGCGAAGACCCGCAGGCGGAGTTCCGCTTCTTTGGGGGCGACCTGATGGCTGCCGCGGGCGGCTGCGCGCCTGTGAAGCACTATCGCGACCTGGCCTACATGGGCTTCGTCCCCGTCCTGCTCCACCTGCGCACCATCTTTGCCAACATGGCCTTCTGCAAGCGCGACATTGTGGAGTGGCAGCCCGACGCCTTGATCCTGGTGGACTACCCCGGCTTCAACCTCAGCATTGCCAAGTACATCCATGCCCGCACGCGCATTCCTGTCTACTATTACATCGCCCCTAAGATATGGGCATGGAAGGAGTATCGCATCAAGAACATCAAGCGCGACGTGGACGAGCTTTTCTCCATCCTGCCTTTCGAGGTAGATTTCTTTGAAGGCAAGCACCAATACCCCATCCACTACGTGGGCAATCCGACGCTGGACGAGGTGGTCGCCTTCCGTGCTTCTTACAAGGAAACACGTCAGGACTTCTTCGAGCGCAACGGCTTGCAGGCCAAGCCCGTTATCGCTTTGCTTGCAGGCAGCCGCAAGCAGGAAATCAAGGACAACCTGCCCGACATGATTCGGGCGGCTTCCTCCTTCGGCGGCTATCAGCTCGTGTTGGCAGGCGCGCCAGGCATCGACGCCGACTACTATCAAGCCTATATTGGTGATGCCGACGTGAAAGTCATCTTCGGCCAAACTTACGAATTGCTGAGTCATGCCGACGCGGCGCTGGTCACTTCGGGCACGGCCACACTCGAGACGGCCCTCTTCCGCGTGCCGCAGGTGGTGTGCTACCATACGCCCATCGGACGCGTCATCGCTTTCCTGAAGCGGCATATATTGAAGGTGAAGTACATCTCGCTTGTCAACCTGATTGCAGGGCGCGAGGTGGTGCGCGAGCTGGTGGCCGACACGATGACGGTAGCGCAGATAAAGATCGAACTGGGTCGTATCCTCAACGACGAAAGCTGGCGCAGGGAGATGCTGGCAGGCTACGACGAGGTAAGCAAACGCCTGGGCGAACCAGGCGCCCCTGCCAAGGCGGCCCGTCTTATCCGTTTGTTGTTGGCAAAGGGCTGATTGTAAACCAGTCTGCGTATTTCAAATAAAATGTTAAAAGCGGGCAGGTCGATGCAGTAAATGCGCGATCTGCCCGTTTTCTTGTCAGAAATCAGAAGATAAATTGTGAGGATTATGAAAAAAGTACATTGGTTTGTCCTGTTGTTATGCCTGGCTTTGTCGCCCGTCTTCCAGTCGTGCGACGATGGCGATGGCTATTCAATTGGTGATTTTACGCCTCCTTTGTGGGCGACGGTTCGTGTAGGTGGAGGCGCTTTCTATCTGGATTGTGATGTTTGGGGCACGCTTTGGCCTGTCAATACCGACATGGGGTGGTATACGCCTGTCGACGGTCAGCGAGTCATCACTTACTTCAACCATCTGTGGGACAACTACGAGGGATACGATCATGCGGTCAAGATTTTGGGTATCCAAAACGTGTTGACCAAACAGGTGGAGACCTTGACGCCCGAGACGGACGAAGAGTTTGGTAACGATTCTGTTACTATTTACCAGGGTGATATCAGCATTAGCGGTGGATACATGAACATTATCTTCCTTCAGAACCTTCCTGCCAAGGAGAAACACCGTATCAGCCTTGTGCGTCCGCAAGACGATGCCGAGCTCTATGGTGAAGACGGCTATGTCCATCTGGAGTTGCGCTACAACGACTATGACGATGTGACGGGTTATGGCAATTGGGGAGCTGTTTCCTACAACCTCAGTAGCCTGAATTTCACAGATGCCATAAAGGGTATCAAGCTGAAACTCAATTCTTCGGTCAATGGCGAAGTAGAAGTCGCATTCGACTTTGTTTCGTCTGACGATGAAGGCGAAGGCAGCTCGGAAAAAGGCTTGCAACGTAATGTAGACCTGTCGAAGGTACAGCTGAAATAATGTCTTTTTAAATTGGTATGTAAAGTCGGAGGCCCCGAGAGCGGATATATGTCCAGCTTTCGGGGCCTCGTTTTATAGGGTTGTCCCAGGTGGAAATCTTTTAGAGCAGCGTCAGTGCAAACAGGTAGCAGACGGCGGCAGGGATAGCCATCAGAGCGCTGTCGAAGCGGTCGAGCATGCCTCCATGGCCGGGCAGAATATTGCCCGAATCCTTGATGCCCAGCTGGCGCTTCATGAGCGATTCGGTCAGGTCGCCCCATGTGCCGAAGATGACCACTACTACAGCCAGCCCGGCCCATTGGCCTACCGACATGAAGTCGTAGTAGTGGGCAAAGATAAATGAGGATGCGATGGAGAAGACAGCTCCTCCGATACTGCCTTCCCATGACTTTTTGGGCGAGATACGCTCGAAAAGACGGTGCTTTCCTATCAGCGAACCAACGCAATAGGCACCCGTGTCGCTCAGCCAGATGAAGACAAAGATGGAGAGCGGCAGGATGGGGTTGTAGCTCACGCTGCTCGCCGCCGGGTCGTTGTGGAAGGCCAGCACATTGAGCAAGGCGAAGGGCAGGGCCACGTAGAGCTGACTCATCATGGAGAAAGCCCAGTTGCCCAGCGGGTTCTTGTGCTTCAGGTAGAGCTCTGTGATCATCATGTAGAGCAGCAGGGCCAAGTAGGGCAGGAAGACGCGTGCGTCGGTAGCCTGCGTGCAGAAGCCCATCAGAGCCAGACAGAGGTAAGCTCCGCCCAGCGAGGTGATGGTGCGGTTGATTCTTACTTCGCCGCTGGCATTGACCAGGTGGCCGAACTCATGCACGCTCAGGGCGGCAATGAGGGTGAACAGAAGTCCGAAAGACAGGGGGCTGTAAAGGATGCAGCCCACCAGTACGATGATGAACAGGACGCCTGTAATGGTTCTTTTCACGAGATTGCTTTGCATGGCTTTCCTCCTTTATGCTTCAGTAGGTTGTTCTCCTTTCTTTTCGTCCGCCTTGCCTTCTGCCTGTGCTTTTCCTTCGGCAGGTTCAGAGGCATTTCCCTTTTCCTGCTCTTTCACATCCAGCACGGCTTGTTCGGCACGTTTGCTTTCTTCCTCAGCCGCTTCCTTCAACTCCTTGGAAGTCTTGTTGGCGGTGATGATCTCTTCCGAACGCGAAGCCCAAGGGCGCTTGCCGAAGATTTGCTCCACGTCTTCAGCAAAGATGACTTCCTTCTCGATGAGCAGCTGGGCCAGCTTGTTGTGTCCTTCCTTGTGTTCGGACAAGATTTGCTTGGCGCGTTCGTACTGCTCGTTCACCATGCGCTTCACTTCCTCGTCGATGAGTTCGGCGGTCTTCTCGCTATAGGGGCGGTTGAAGGAGTATTCGTCGTTGTTGTAGTAGCACAGGTTGGGCAGCTTTTCGCTCATGCCCAGGTAGGCTGTCATGCCATAAGCCTGCTTCGTCACACGCTCCAGGTCGTTCATGGCGCCTGTCGAGATGCGGCCCAGGAAGAGGTCTTCGGCGGCGCGTCCGCCCAACGTGGCGCACATTTCGTCGAGCATCTGCTCCTTGGTCGTGATCTGTCGCTCTTCGGGCAGGTACCAGGCGGCACCCAAGGCCCGTCCGCGCGGCACGATGGTCACCTTGATGAGCGGGTTGGCATATTGCAACAACCAGGAGATGCTGGCGTGTCCTGCCTCATGGATGGCGATGGAGCGGCGCTCTTCTTCGGTTGTGATCTTGGTCTTCTTTTCCAGACCTCCCACGATGCGGTCGACGGCATCGAGGAAGTCCTGCTTGCCTACGAACTTCTTGCCGTGGCGGGCGGCTATCAGGGCAGCTTCGTTGCACACGTTGGCGATGTCCGCGCCCGAGAAGCCAGGCGTCTGACGTGCCAGCAGGTCGACGTCCACCGTTTCGTCTATCTTGATGGGGCGCAGGTGTACGCCGAATACTTCCTTACGTTCGTTCAGGTCGGGCAGGTCGACGTGTATCTGACGGTCGAAGCGGCCTGCACGCAACAGGGCCTTGTCGAGCACATCTACACGGTTGGTGGCGGCCAGGATGATGATACCGCTATTCGAACCGAAACCGTCCATTTCGGTCAGCAACTGGTTCAGCGTGTTCTCGCGCTCGTCGTTGCCACCCATGGCGGCCGCTTTCGAGCGGGCACGTCCCACGGCGTCGATCTCGTCGATGAACACGATACAAGGAGCTTTCTCCTTAGCTTGGCGGAAAAGGTCGCGTACACGCGAAGCACCCACGCCGACGAACATCTCCACGAAGTCCGAGCCTGCCAGCGAGAAGAAGGGTACGTTTGCTTCGCCTGCTACAGCCTTGGCCAGCAATGTCTTGCCCGTGCCCGGAGGGCCTACCAGCAGGGCGCCCTTGGGGATCTTTCCTCCCAGGTCGGTATATTTCTGAGGCTCCTTGAGGAACTCCACGATTTCTTCCACTTCCTGCTTGGCTTCAGCCAGGCCGGCTACGTCCTTGAATGTCACCCTGATGTTCGATCCCTTTTCGAACAGCTGTGCTTTCGACTTGCCGACGTTGAAGATACCTCCACCGCCGCCCATGCCTCCGCCACTGCTCCAGCGGCGCGACAGGTAGATCCAGAAGCCTACCACCAGCAGGATGGGCACTACATTCCACAGGATGAGGCTCATGTAGTTGCCTTTCTTTTCGTAGGTGATGGCTCCGTCGAAGTGGTTTTCATCCTTTTCTTTCTGAAGGAAGTCGCCCAGGCTTTCGCGCGAGGGAGCTTCGGTTGTGACCATCGGATTGCGTCCCACACGGGTGGAGTCGATTCCGAATACGTTTCCTACGTGTTGTGGCTTGATGTAAGCCTCTACCGAATTGTCGTCAAAGCCTGTCACGCGGCTGATGTAGCCCTTCTGCACGTAGCTTTGAAATTCGTCGTAAGAGACGTTCTTGCTGCTGACGCCATTTTTGTTGGTCAGCCACAGGCCGGCCAGCATCATCAGGAGAATCATGTACAGCCAGTTCAGGTTGAACTTGGGCAGGTTCACCTTGTTGTTGCCGTTGCCGGTGTTCTTTTTATTGATGTTATTGTTGTCCATATTCGTTTGTTAGTCTAAGTCGGGTATTTCGGTAAGTTTGGCGTCTGCCCAAAGGTTTTCCAGATTGTAGTAGTTGCGCACTTCGGGCAGGAATACATGCACCAGTACCTCAGCATAGTCCATGGCCACCCATTGGGCGTTTCTCAGGCCGTCTACTGCATAGGGCTTGGCGTTGGCTCCCTCGCGTGCGAAGTCTTTGACAGACTCTACGATGGCAGTGACTTGGCTGGGTGAGTTTCCTTGGCAGATGATGAAGTAGTTGCAGATGGTGTCATCTATTTGCGTCAGGTCCGCAATGACGATTTTTTTCCCTTTTTTATCCTGGATTCCTTCGGTGATTTGTTCGATCAGTTTTTTTGTTTCGTCCATTTATACATTATTATATTAAACAGTCGGCAAATATACGCCGTTTTCTTATATGTAACACGTAAAATGTGAAAAGTATTTTGATTTTAGTTTTTTTTTTAGTGATGTAATTGCTTGTAGAAAGCTCATTTATCATTTTTCTGCAAAAAAAATCTCCCGAAATGTTTGCGTTTCACAAAAAGTTCGTATCTTTGCAACCGCAAAACGGAAACGTTGACATGCATTGGGCTATGGTGTAATGGTAACACTACAGATTCTGGTCCTGTCATTCCTGGTT
>CAYQOV010000038.1:0-25941 GCA_964419245.1 uncultured Bacteroides sp.
TCTTCCGCCTCTGCAAGCTCTATGCCTAAACACAGGTTTTTTACTATGCGCCGAGAAATCTTCGAAAGTCTCAAAATAGACCAATGTTTTTATGTCGTAGCGGTGTGTAAAGCCGGGATTTATACCGGCTTTGTGTTCGGCTATGCGTCGAAGCGGGTCGTTGGTCACGCCGACATAGAGTGTGCCATTGCGTTTGCTGGCCAGGATATAGACAAAACCTTTGGATATTTTCATGGTTGTTTGAATGTGAGAGTTGTTTTGCAAAGGTACTGTTTTTCGGAAATTTTTTGGGGTAAAGGGCGTTTTTTCATTGTGTATTCGGTTATCTTCCGTCATTCTTTTTTCTCGTCATCCCCGTCTTGTTTCAGGTCATCCCGGCCTTGAGCCGGGATCCATGTTTTGTTTTTGCTTGTGCACTCTGGATCCCGCATCAAGTGCGGGATGACGTGCTGGGTGCGTGATGAGGGGTGCAGGGTGTTGCTCGTGCGGGATGACGTGCGGGGTACGGGATGGCGGGGCAGGGTGCCCGCTTCGTGTCGGACGGCAGGATGGCGGCATCTGCTGCATCTTTCATCTGTTTGTAATATCTGTCTTTACTTTTTTTTATTAATTTTGTCCCCGAATTCTGAATATTAAATAATTTTCAAACGAAAAAACGCTATGGTAAGACAGATGCGATTATTCTTTTTGGCTGCCCTCCTGCTGGTAGCGGCAGCAGCAGTGAACGCCCAGGTTACCACGTCGGCAATGGCCGGACACGTGGCCGACAAGCAGGGCGAGGACATCATCAGTGCTCTGGTGCGGGTCGTTCACAAGCCTTCGGGAACGACGTACAACGCTGTGACCAACGTGGACGGCCGGTGGGCTATCCAGGGTATGCGCGTGGGCGGACCCTATGAAGTGAAGATTACGTATGTCGGATTTGCCGACAGTGTCATCGAGGACATCACCCTCCAGCTGGGCGAGACCTACAACCTCAACGTCACTATGACGGAAGACGTGACCGAACTGGGCGAAGTGGTCGTAACGGGTACCCGTTCCAAGTTTGCCGCCGAGAAGACCGGCGCGACGACCAACATCTCGAACACACAGCTGACGGCCCTGCCCACGGTGAACCGCAGCATCTCGGACATCGTGCGCCTCTCGCCTTATGCCAACGGCATGGGCTTTGCCGGAGGTGACGGCCGTTCGACCAACTTCACACTGGACGGCGCCAACCTGAACAACAACTTCGGACTCTCGTCCAGCCTGCCCGGCGGGGGAACGCCTATCTCGATGGATGCCATCGACGAGATTCAGGTGGTGGTGACTCCGTTCGACGTGCGCCAGACCAACTTCATCGGCGGCGGTATCAACGCCGTGACCAAGTCCGGTACGAACACCTTCAAGGGTACGGCCTACGTCTATCACAACAACGAGAACATGCACGGCAACCGCATCGACGATGCCGACCTGGGCGAACGCGGCACGAACCGCAACACGACCTACGGTTTCACCTTGGGCGGCCCGATCGTGAAGAACAAGCTCTTCTTCTTCGCCAATGCCGAGTATGCCAAGATCCCGTCGGTCATCAACCGCTGGCGTGCGTCGGAGGACGGCGTGGCCGATCCGGACAACTACATCTCCCGCACGACCGTGGCCGACCTGCAGCGGGTGCGCGACTTCATGATGGAGCGCTACGGTTACGACACGGGTTCGTTCACCGACTTCCCGGCCGACGAGAGCAACCTGAAGCTGCTGGGACGCATCGACTGGAACATCAACGACGACCATCGTCTGGCCGTGCGCTACAACTATACGAAGAACACGGCCTGGAACCCCGTGAACGGCAACTCCAGCGACACCGGCTACCGCCTGCGCAACATGGACCGCCTGTCGCAATACTCCATGGCCTTCGCCAATTCGATGTACTCCATGGACAACAAGGTGAGCACCGTCTCGGCCGACCTGAACAGCCGCTTCGGCAACAACATCTCCAACCAGTTGCTGCTCACCTACACCGACATCGAGGATGCGCGCGGCACCAACTCTTCGCCCTTCCCCTTCATCGACATCATGGGTGGTTACGAGACGGCAGCCGATGGCACGGTGACCCAGAGCCTGACTCCCTACATGAGTTTGGGCTACGAGCTGTTCTCTTACAACAACCGCGTGCAGAACAAGGTGACGACCGTTATCGACAACTTCACCTACTATGCCGGTGCGCATAAGATTACGGCAGGCTTCAGCTTCGAACACCAGCTGGCCAACAACTCCTACATGCGCGGCGGTACGGGCTACTACCGTTACCGTTCGCTGGACGACTTCCTGAACGGCGCCGCTCCCGAGACCGTGGGCCTGGCCTATGGTTACAACGGCGAGACCAACCCGAACGCCGAAGTGGTGTTCAACCAGTACGGCCTCTATGCTCAGGACGAATGGAACATCCTGGAGAACCTGAAACTGACGGGCGGTATCCGCTTCGACATGATTGCCTTCAACGACGACGACCTGATGCGCAACAACGCCATCTATGACCTGGACTTCGGCGGCCGCCACATCGATACCGGTGCCTGGCCCGACGGCAACGTGCAGATTTCTCCGCGTATCGGCTTCACCTGGGATGTTTTCGGCGACAAGAGCCTGAAGGTGCGCGGCGGTACGGGACTCTTTGCCGGACGTCTGCCGCTGGTGTTCTTCACCAACATGCCGACCAACTCGGGTATGGTGCAGAACCTGGTACATGCCGACACCAACTACTCGAACGGTGTCGTTACATCGTCCGATCCCCGTCTGCAGAATTTTGTCGGCGGACTGGTGACGGATGTCAACAAGATCCGCGAGCTGCTCGGCGCGCCCGAATCGATCAGCCCCGATCAGGGTACGGTGCCGAGCGAGATTGCCGGTGTGGACAAGAGCTTCAAGATGCCGCAGGTGTGGAAGTCTTCGCTGGCCGTTGACTACCAGCTTCCTGTGACTTTCCCGCTGACCCTGACCGGCGAGTTCACCTATACGAAGAACGTGAATGCCGTCATTCTGGACAACTACAACATCAAGCCCATCGACGGCAGCTGGGAGCAGTTGCAGGGTGCCGACAACCGCTACATTTATCCGAGCGACTACCGCTACTATAAAGACTTCAGCAACGCCTGCGTGCTGACCAACACCCACAAGGGCTACGGCTGGACCCTGAACCTGACGGCTACCGCCGAACCGGTGAAGAACCTGCACCTGATGGCCGCCTACACGCATACGGTGATGAAGGAAATGTCCGGTATGCCTGGAAACAACGCTTCGTCGGCCTGGTCGGGACTCTACTCCGTAAACGGTCCGAACAACGTGGAGCTGCACAACTCGCAGTATGTCATCCCCGACCGCGTCATCGCTTCCGTCAGCTATACCTATCATAAGGACCACTTCAGCCTGTTCTACACCGGCTACCGTGGTGCGGGCTACAGCTTCGTCTATTCGAACGACCTCAACGGCGACGGCAACAACACTGACCTGATGTACATCCCCAAGGACGACAGCGAAATCCACTTCACCGACGAGAGTGACCGCCAGCTCTTCTGGAACTTTGTCAACCAGGACAGCTACCTGAAGAACCACAAGGGCGAGTATGCCGAGGCCTACAGCGCTTACGCTCCCTGGGTACACCGCTTCGACTTCCGCTGGGCGCACGACTTCGACCTGAAGCTGGGCAAGACCACCAACAAGCTGCAACTGAGCGTGGACATCATGAACGTGGGCAACCTCTTCAACTCCAAGTGGGGCGTAGAGAAGAACATGAGCAACTGCAACAACGGCGCCATCCTGAAGGTGGACAAGGTGGAGAACGGTACGCCTTACTTCTCCATGTTCAAGAACAGCGACGGCACGCCGCTCACCAGCTGGACGTTCAACCGCAACTACGACCAGTGCTGGAAGATGCAGATCGGTGTGAAGTACTACTTCAATTAATTGAGAATTGATAATTGAAAATTAAGAGAGGGCTCTGTCATTTCCTGTCATCCCGCACTTGATGCGGGATCCAGTACACACAGGAAACAAAAGCATGGATCCCGGCCGATGCCGGGATGACGCGGCGTTTTAATGACATTTCCTTGTACGGAGACATCCCTTCTTTATTCATAAAAGAGAGCGGCAAAGCCGGCATACCTGGATGAAAAAAGGGAAGCCTGTTTGCCGCTCTCTCTATTTATATCTATATTTGCGGCATGAGAAAATTCGTACTGTTTATATATTTGTTTGTTGCCCTCGGCCTGTATGCCGCAGGGCATACGACGGTCATTGTGTCGCTCGACGGCTTCCGCTGGGACTATCCGCAGATGTACGACACGCCGTTCCTCGACTCCTTGGGCAGTCGAGGTGTCCGCGCGGTGATGCGTCCCTCGTTCCCCTCGAAAACGTTCCCCAACCACTATACGCTGGCCACGGGCCTTGTGCCCGACCATCACGGCATCATCGCCAACCGCTTCTACGACGTGGCCTTGGGCTGCACTTTCAGCATCGGCGACCCGGTGACGGGCAAGGATGGCTCGTTCTACGGCGGCGAGCCTATCTGGCTGACGGCCCGCCGGCAGGGCGTCCGGGTGGGCGTGGTCTATTGGCCCGGCTCCGACGTGGCCATCCGGGGGCAGTATCCCGACTACTACCACGACTATGCCAAGAAACCCCTGCTGACCTACGGCGAACGCCTCGACGAGGTGGAGCGGCTGCTGACGCTGCCCGAAGACCGCCGGCCGCAGCTCGTCATGCTCTATTTTGACGAGCCCGACAGCAGCGGTCACCGCTATGGTCCGGCTTCGCACGAGACCCGTCGGGCGGTGGAAATGCTGGACTCGTTGCTGGCCGAGCTGTATGCCCGCCTGCGTGCCCTGCTCGGAGGGGAAGACATCAACTTCATCGTCACTTCGGACCACGGCATGGCGCCCACTTCGCCCGAGCGCATCATCCGCCTCTCGGACTACCTGCAGCCCGACTGGTGCGAGCGCGTGCTGGCCGACCTGCCCACGCTGATTTTCCCCAAGGACGGTCACGAGGACGACATCCTGAAGGCGCTGGAGCGGGTGCCCCACCTGCGCGTGTGGCGTCGGGAGGACGTGCCGGCCTATCTGCGCTACGGCTCCAACCCCAATGTGGCTTCCATCGTGGCCCTGCCCGACAACGGCTGGCTGGTGTCCGAAGACGGGCGGGTGAATCTCGGCAACCACGGCTTCGACCCCACGGCTTCGGACCTCTGCGTGCCCTTCCGGGCCGAAGGTCCCGACTTCAAGCACGGATATGTGCGCACCGGGCTGTTCGACAACACCTGTATTTATCCGCTCCTGGCCCATCTGCTGGGCATCGAGCCCGCGCCCTGCGACGGCAGTGTCGACCAGGTGTCCGACCTGCTGGAACGCTGAGCATGGCTCTCGGGGCGTGTCCACGCCTGAACAATCCGGCTCTCTTTTGTTTTTGTCTTTGCTTGTGCATTCTGGATCCCGCATCAAGTGCGGGATGACGTGCTGGGTACGGGATGACGGATAGGGCCGTTCAGAATTCCTCTTTCCTTACCATCCCTTATCGACGCCAATCGCCCGCGGCCCCGGGCGCATGTGCTAACTTTGTAGCAGGAAAAGGGGAGAGGCGCCCTCCCCCGTTTACCACTGAGAATTGAGTATCAACCTGCTAAAAGTGAAAAACTATGCCAACTGCTTACAAAGTAATGAAGCGTGTCATCCAACTGGGTGACCGCAAGGGCGAGACCGTCTACAACGTTGCCCCCGTGTGTTACGGTACGCTGACTACAGACGATGTGTCCCGCCAGATTGCCGCCGAATCCACCGCCAGTCCCGGTGACGTGAAGAACGTGCTCGACCGCTATGCCTACTACGTGACCGAGAACCTGAAGAAAGGTTATGCCATCGAAATTCTGGGCTTCGGCAAACTCTACCTGCGTTTTGTCACCGGTAAGAGCGTCAGTGCCGAAAAGGATGCCACCGCCGCACTGGTGAAAGCGCTTGTCCCCGGCTTCCGCCCTTCGTTTACGATGGTGAACAACAGCCGCATCTACGACCTTATTCCCGACAAGATCAGCCTCGTGAAATATACCGGTGTCACCGGCTCTACCGGCGAGGACGACACTTCGGGCAGTGACGACCAGGATGGCGAAGACCAGGGAGGCAGCCCGCTATAAAAGCCTTGCATGGTGACCCATTATTAATTTTCTAAATCTATTATCAACATGAACACTACTTCCAATTCCAATTCTCCGAAAATCACTTGGGCCTCCATTGTGAAGGCCATTATCCAGGCGGCCATTGCTGCCCTGACGGCTCTCGGCATCACCAGTTGCACATCCTTTATTCCCTTCCTGGCATGACTGACGACCGTTATCCCCTGACCATCGGGGGCGAGGAGGTACCGGGCGAACGGGTCCTCCTCGCCCGTGTGGAGGACGGCGAGCTGATGGGCGGACCGGACAGCGTCCGCTATCTCGTCCTCCACTGTTCTGCCACCCGCTGTACGCAGGACTATACGGCTGAGCAGCTCCTGCATGACCATCGTGCCCGTGGTTTTCGCACCGTGGGCTATCACTTCTACGTCCGCCGTGACGGCAGCCTGACCCAGCATCGCGGCCTGCTCGAGGTGGGCGCCCACTGCCGCCCCTACAACCGTTGCTCCATCGGCATCTGCTATGAGGGCGGGCTCGACGCCCAGGGCCGTCCTGCCGATACCCGTACGCCGGCGCAGACCGAACGCCTGGCAGACCTCTTCGTCCATCTGCGCCGCCTCTTCCCCCGGGCCTTGGTCTGCGGTCACCGCGACTTGCCCGGTACTACGCCCAAGGCCTGCCCCTGTCTGGATGCGGGGGCGGTGTTCGGCGGGTGAGTATCTTCAAATCGACGACTTTACAGGCGTATGCAGCTCTACATCCTTCCTGCCCTCCACAGTTTGCTTACGACTCTTCTTTGTACGACGGCATCGGCGACACCTTGGGGAGGATGTTGGTACGGGTGCCTGTTTTTCGGTTGGTATGTCTGCCTGACCGAGATGCGGCACTGTTGTCTTATGTCACTTTGTCCGGCGTTTGATGGCATGAGGCTATGGGGATATTTTTTCTTGTAAAATATGCTTTTATTAAATGATATTGCATATCTTTGCAAAGCGATGCACGATATTTGTTAACCGGACGCCCCGGCCTTTGGGGGACGTTATATTAATTTAATCTATAAAAATTATGAACCGAAAGTTTAGATCAGTTAGCCTTTGGCTGTTCTTGGGGCTTATGGGCACAGGAACGGCTTATGCGATGCCTAATCATGCGGTATCGGAATCGAATGCAGTTCTGCAGGGCTTTGTGTGTAAAGGTGTGGTGAAAGACACTGCGGATGAGGCCGTTATTGGTAATTATATAAATTCGAAAGAAGAGGGTGGTACAAATACCGTCTTCTTTTCTAACATGGAGTCACATGTTTTTTAAGTTGTGGAATTTTTGTGAATGATAACTGTTTAATAGATTGATTGTTTAGTTATGAAGAATATTGGTATATTTATAGTTGGTTTGGTATTGGTGTCGTTTTTGGCGTCATGTGCTTGTGGACCACAATGGGTATTAGTTTGGGAGGAAACTTTTGATGATGAGGTACTGGACTCAACGGTTTGGAGCCGTATCCCTAGGGGTAGAGCAGATTGGGCCAATACGCAATCACTCGATGAACGTTGTATGGAATTGAAGAATGGGGTTCTCTATCTGAAAGGGATTGTGAACGATGATCGTGCGAAAGATACGGCTGCCTTTCTTACGGGAGGGATCTGGACCAAAGGTAAACATGCCTTTCAAGGAGGGCGGATTGAAGTGTGTGCCAGATTGCAGGCTGCGCGGGGGGCATGGCCGGCTATTTGGATGCTCCCGTTTGAACAGCGTGCCGGCTGGCCGCATGATGGTGAAATTGATTTGATGGAACGATTGAATCATGATTCTATTGTCTATCAGACGGTTCATAGCCATTATACATATAATTTAGGTATTAAAGGTCATCCGGTCCATGGGGTTACTGCACCAATCAATCCTGACGGTTATAATATATATGGAGTAGATATCTGGGCGGATAGTTTGGTCTTTCATGTCAATGGGGTGCGTACATTCTGTTATCCCAAAATAAAAACGGATGAGGAAGGGCAATATCCTTTCGATGTACCCCAATATTTGTTGATTGATATGCAGTTGGGGGGGCAATGGGTCGGTCCGGTAGATGCTGGAGACCTTCCGGTCGAGATGCAGGTAGACTGGGTGAAACATTATCAGTGGAAATGAATATTGGTAGATAATGTAAAATACATGTCATGAAGAAAACGTTTTTTAATAATCGAATGCTGGTACTGGTTGTATGGGAGTGTTTGTTTGCATGGGTGTTGCAAGCCCAAGAGCCGGCCCCGGTACAGATTGTTCCCCGTCCGGTGGAAACGACTGCTATGATGGGGGCATTCAGCATTACATCGTCAACAGTCGTGTCGGTAGATGATGAAGGGTTGAAACCGTTGGCCGAATATTTCAGTTCGCTTTTCGTCCGTCCGGCAGGCTTTTCGTTGAAAGTATGTGTGGGCGGTAAAGGGAATATCCGTCTGGAACGGGTAGATGATTTGTCTGCTGAGGCTTATCGACTGCACGTGGATAGTAATGGAGTGCTCATTGAGGCGGGTGGATATGCTGGGGGCTTCTATGCCTTGCAGACGCTTCGGCTGACTTTACCTGAGGCGATAGAGTCTTTTTCGCCAGTAGAAGGTGTCGATTGGAAGATACCTGCCATGCACGTGGTTGATAGTCCTCGCTTTGCCTATCGCGGGTTGATGTTGGACGTGTCACGCTATTTTATTCCTAAGGAAAATGTACTCCAGATTATCGACTGTATGGCGATGCTCAAACTGAACAAACTCCACCTCCATCTGACGGACGACAACGGTTGGCGGTTGGAGATAAAGCGTTATCCTCGTTTGACGGAGGTTGGCAGTCGGAGGGTGAATCGCAATGACGTGCCCTTCCCCGACCGTCGGAATCCTTTGCCTGGCGAACCGGCTTCGGTAGGTGGATACTATACACAGGACGACATGCGCAAAATCATTGCCTACGCACAGGCGCGGCAGGTGGAGATTATTCCGGAAATAGACATGCCTGCCCACTCGAACGCCGCACTGGCGGCCTATCCGGAATTGGCTTGTCCGGTGGTGGACAAATATATCGGCGTGTTGCCTGGACTGGGGGGTGACCATGCTGACATCATCTATTGTGCAGGCAATGAGCAGACTTTCCGTTTTCTGGAAGGCGTGATAGATGAAGTGGCTGAACTTTTTCCCTCGAAATACATCCATTTGGGCGGTGACGAAGCTTGGAAAACGTACTGGAAAATGTGTCCTTTATGCCAGCAGCGAATGAAAGACGAGAAATTACCTGATGAGGAGGAACTTCAGAGTTATTTTATGCGCCGCATGAGCTGCTACGTGCAGGGAAAGGGGAAGGAGGTGATGGGATGGGACGAGCTGACTAACGGAACCTTACCCGAAGGTGCGATTGTCTTCGGTTGGCAAGGCTTCGGTAATGCAGCTCTGAAGGCGGCTGCTGAGGGACACCGTTTTGTCATGACGCCTGCCCGCCTGCTCTACCTCATCCGTTATCAGGGCCCGCAGTGGTTCGAACCGCTTACCTATTTTGGCAACAATACGCTGAAGGATGTCTATGCTTATGAGCCGGTACAGAAGGACTGGAAGCCAGGGTATGAGTCGTTGCTGATGGGTGTACAGGGTTCCATGTGGACGGAGTTTTGTAATCATCCTTCTGATGTGACTTATCAGCTATTTCCTCGTCTGGCAGCTGTGGCCGAAGTTGCCTGGTCGCCCAAGGGCAGTAAAGACTGGCCGGCGTTTGTTAAAGCATTGGATGGTTATTTGGCACATCTTGAGGCCAAAGGTATCCAGTATGCGCGCTCCATGTATAATATTCAGCATACGGTGACGCCGGTTGATGGTAAACTGAAAGTGGAGCTTATGTGTGAACGTCCCGATGTGGAGATACATTATACGACCGACGGCATGGAGCCGGGAGCTAAGTCTGCGTTGTATGAAGGGCCGTTGACGCTGAGTGATGGTGCTGTGATAAAATGTGCTACCTTTTGTGATGGAAAGAAAATGGGAAAGACTTTGGATTTACGATTGGATTGGAACTTGGCTACAGCGAAACCGCTATTGGGACTTCCTGCTTCGGCGAATATTTTGGTAAATGGTTTGCGTGGTAGTTTGAAACAAACTGATTTTGAGTGGTATACGGGAGAGATGAACCGTCCGTTGACTTTTACGGTGGATTTGCTGAAGAAACATGAATTAACGGAATGTGCAGAGGGTTGCATTACTAATTATGGAATGGGCTGTCACAAGCCGCGGGCGTTGAAGGTGGAGGTGTCGGACGACAATCGAACGTTTACTCCTGTTGGTGGTCTGATTTTTTCTGATGTTGAGATCTTTAAGGAAGGGACTTTTGTAGAAGATTTGAAGTTAAGATTGGATGTGAGAGCCCGCTACGTGCGTTTCATGCTTGACGTGCCGGGGGCGTGTCCGTCCGACCATGTCCGTCCTGGCCAGCCTTCGCGTATTTATGTGGATGAGGTGATTATTCGTTGAGGGTGTCGAAGCGGTTTGTCCCGGATTTGGAAAATCTGGGACAAACCGTTAACTTTGTGGCATAAACCTAAAAATATAATAGAAATCATGGACAATCAAGAACCTAACAACAACGGACAAATACAGATCGAATTGAAGGAAGACGTGGCCCAAGGCACGTATGCCAATCTGGCCATCATCACGCACTCCAGTTCTGAATTCATCCTCGACTTCATCAAGATGTTGCCGGGCATGCCGAAGGCCAGCGTGCAGTCGCGTATTGTGCTCGTGCCCGAGCATGCCAAGCGTCTGCTCCACGCGCTGGAAGAGAACATCGAAAAGTATGAACGTGCTTTCGGCCCCATCCGGGTGAAGGACGAGATACCTTTTCCGCCTCTGACAAATGTGAAGGGAGAGGCGTGAAGACATCCTTTTGTAACAGTCCGCAGACGAGCTACTGAGCTGAAAATCAAAAAAAATATTGCTTGGCATTGGTTATTCAAATATTATTCGTATCTTTGCAGCCCGAAAAAGTGTATGCTTGAAAATTAATACAACAATATAATAACTAAAAACAATTAAAATGCCTACAATTCAGCAATTAGTAAGAAAAGGACGCCAGGTGCTGGTTGACAAGAGCAAGTCTCCTGCCTTGGATTCATGTCCTCAAAGACGTGGCGTTTGCGTGAGAGTGTATACAACCACTCCGAAGAAACCGAATTCAGCTATGCGTAAAGTAGCTCGTGTGCGTTTGACTAACGGCAAGGAGGTGAACTCCTATATACCGGGTGAAGGTCACAATCTGCAGGAACACTCTATCGTGTTGGTACGTGGTGGCCGTGTGAAGGACCTTCCAGGTGTACGTTATCACATTGTACGTGGTACGTTGGATACTGCCGGTGTTGCCGGTCGTACTCAGAGACGTTCCAAGTATGGTGCTAAGCGTCCGAAACCGGGTCAGGCAACTCCCGCAAAGAAAAAATAAGCTGTAAGAACAGAAGTAAGTAAAGTAAAGATTTACGTTTTAGTTTGCTTGGATAGATGCTACGGGTTGAGTAAATCTGCCGGAGGGCGGGTTGAAGAAGACAGAAGTAAACAACCAAGAACGAAAACATTATTCATTTAAAAGAAAAATGAGAAAAGCAAAACCAAAAAAACGCGTTATCCTGCCGGATCCCGTGTTCAATGATGTGAAAGTGTCCAAGTTTGTGAACCACTTGATGTACGACGGAAAGAAAAATACCTCTTATGAGATTTTCTATGCCGCTCTGGATGTAGTTAAGAACAAAATGCAGAATGAAGAGAAGTCTGCATTGGAGATTTGGAAAAAGGCTTTGGATAATATAACTCCTCAGGTTGAAGTAAAATCCCGCCGTGTAGGTGGTGCTACTTTTCAGGTTCCGACCGAAATCCGTCCTGATCGTAAAGAGTCCATTTCGATGAAGAACCTGATTATCTTTGCTCGTAAACGTGGTGGTAAATCTATGGCTGACAAGCTGGCGGCTGAAATTATGGATGCCTACAACGAACAGGGTGGTGCATTCAAACGTAAGGAAGATATGCACAGAATGGCTGAGGCTAACCGTGCGTTCGCTCATTTCCGTTTCTAATTACTGCAAGCGTAACCTGTTTTAGATAAAAACTTAAAGTAAAGGGATTAAAATGGCAAAGCAAGATTTACATTTGACACGTAACATCGGTATCATGGCTCACATTGATGCCGGTAAGACTACAACTTCAGAACGTATCCTGTTCTATACCGGTTTGACTCACAAGATTGGTGAGGTGCACGATGGTGCAGCTACTATGGACTGGATGGAGCAGGAGCAGGAACGTGGTATTACTATCACATCTGCTGCTACGACTACGCGTTGGAAATATGCAGGTGATACATATAAGATTAACCTGATTGATACTCCGGGACACGTGGACTTTACTGCTGAGGTTGAGCGTTCGTTGCGTGTGTTGGATGGTGCCGTTGCTGCTTACTGTGCTGTAGGTGGTGTGGAACCGCAGTCTGAAACTGTATGGCGTCAGGCTGATAAATACAACGTTCCCCGTATCGGTTACGTGAACAAGATGGACCGTTCGGGTGCTGACTTCTTTGAAGTGGTTCGCCAGATGAAGGATGTGCTGGGCGCTAATCCGTGTCCGGTTGTAATTCCTATCGGTGCTGAAGAAAACTTCAAGGGTGTAGTCGATCTGATCAAGATGAAGGCCATTCTGTGGCACGATGAGACAATGGGTGCCGACTATGATATCGAGGAAATCCCCGCCAACCTGAAGGATGAAGCTGAAGAGTGGCGTGGCAAGATGCTGGAAACAGTGGCCGAATATGACGACGCTCTGATGGAGAAGTTCTTCGACGATCCTTCGACCATCACTGAGGATGAAATCCTCCGTGGCCTGCGTGCCGCTACCCTGAAGATGGACATCGTGCCGATGTTGTGCGGTTCGTCTTTCAAGAACAAGGGTGTGCAGACACTGCTCGACTACGTTTGCGCCTTCCTGCCTTCTCCGCTGGATACTCCGAACATCGTGGGTACCAACCCCAGTACAGGCGAGGAAGAAGACCGCAAGCCGAGCGAAGACGAAAAGACTGCCGCTCTGGCGTTCAAGATTGCCACTGACCCCTACGTTGGCCGTCTGACTTTCTTCCGTGTATATTCCGGTAAGGTAGAAGCCGGTTCCTATATCTACAACAGCCGTTCCGGCAAGAAGGAACGTGTTTCCCGTCTGTTCCAGATGCACTCCAACAAGCAGAACCCTGTAGAAGTGGTGTCTGCCGGTGATATCGGTGCAGGTGTAGGTTTCAAGGATATCCGCACGGGTGATACGCTCTGCGACGAAGAAGCTCCGATCGTACTCGAGTCTATGGACTTCCCCGATCCCGTTATCGGTATCGCCGTTGAGCCCAAGACGCAGAAGGATATGGACAAGCTGTCCAACGGTCTGGCCAAGCTGGCTGAAGAAGACCCGACCTTCACCGTTCGTACCGACGAGCAGACTGGTCAGACAGTTATCTCCGGTATGGGTGAGCTTCACCTGGATATCATCATCGACCGTCTGAAACGTGAGTTCAAGGTTGAGTGTAACCAGGGTAAGCCTCAGGTTAACTACAAGGAAGCCATCACGAAGACCGTCAACCTCCGCGAGGTTTACAAGAAGCAGTCGGGTGGTCGCGGTAAGTTTGCCGACATCATCGTAAACGTTGGTCCGGTGGACGAAGACTTCAAGGAAGGTGGATTGCAGTTCATCAACGAAGTTACCGGCGGTAACATTCCCAAGGAATTCATCCCGTCTGTACAGAAGGGCTTCCAGACAGCCATGAAGAACGGTGTGCTGGCTGGCTTCCCGATGGACAGCATGAAGGTGACGCTGCTCGACGGTTCGTTCCACCCGGTTGACTCCGACCAGCTGTCGTTCGAAATCTGTGCCATCCAGGCTTACAAGAACGCTTGCTCCAAGGCAGGTCCCGTTCTGATGGAGCCCATCATGAAGCTGGAAGTTGTAACTCCGGAAGAAAATATGGGTGACGTAATCGGTGACTTGAACAAGCGTCGTGGTCAGGTAGAAGGTATGGAATCCAGCCGCTCGGGTGCCCGCATCGTGAAGGCAATGGTTCCGTTGGCAGAAATGTTCGGTTATGTAACGGCTCTGCGTACCATCACTTCCGGCCGTGCCACTTCATCCATGACTTACGACCACCATGCTCAGGTATCGACTTCTATCGCGAAGGCTGTACTCGAGGAAGTGAAGGGTCACACGGAATTGCTCTAAAGAAAATCTTGAAGCCCGCAGGTTAGCGTATGACTCTTAACCTGCGGAGCTTCTCTATTTAATAACTTGTTTAATCAAAAACACTAATGAGTCAAAAAATTAGAATCAAATTGAAATCTTACGACCACAACTTGGTTGACAAGTCAGCTGAGAAGATTGTAAGAACAGTGAAGACAACGGGCGCCATCGTTAGCGGTCCCATTCCTCTTCCTACGCACAAGCGTATCTTTACTGTGAACCGTTCGACTTTCGTAAACAAGAAGTCGCGTGAACAATTCGAACTCTCTTCTTACAAGAGACTGATCGACATCTACAGCTCTACTGCTAAGACCGTTGACGCTCTGATGAAGCTGGGGTTGCCGAGTGGTGTGGAAGTAGAAATCAAAGTGTAAGTGTATTTAAAAATTTAGTGAAATGCCAGGATTATTAGGAAAAAAAATCGGAATGACATCCGTTTTCAGTGCCGAGGGTAAAAACGTACCATGCACTGTTATCGAAGCAGGTCCTTGTGTTGTTACTCAAGTGAAGACCGTAGAAAAAGATGGCTATGCTGCCGTTCAGCTGGGTTTCCAGGACAAGAAGGAAAAGCATACTACGAAGCCGTTGATGGGTCACTTCAAGAAAGCCGGAGTAACACCCAAGAAACACTTGGCTGAGTTCAAAGAATTTGAGACCGAACTGAATCTCGGTGACACAGTGACCGTAGAACTGTTCAATGGCGCTGACTTCGTTGACGTTGCCGGAACCTCCAAAGGTAAGGGTTTCCAGGGCGTCGTTAAGAGACATGGTTTTGGTGGTGTAGGCCAGACTACTCACGGTCAGCACAATCGTGCCCGCAAGCCGGGTTCTATTGGTGCTTGTTCTTACCCTGCAAAAGTATTCAAGGGAATGCGCATGGGCGGACAGATGGGTGGCAACAGAGTAACTGTTCAAAACCTGCAAGTATTAAAAGTGATCGCGGAACACAACCTCCTCTTGGTGAAGGGTTCCATCCCCGGTTGCAAAGGTTCAATCGTAATAATTGAAAAATAATGGAAGTTAGCGTATTTAACATTAAAGGTGAAGACACCGGAAGAAAGGTTGCGTTGAACGAATCTATCTTCGGCATTGAGCCCAACGACCATGCCATCTACCTGGATGTAAAGCAGTTCATGGCCAACCAGCGTCAGGGTACTCATAAGTCAAAGGAAAGAAGTGAAATCAGCGGCTCTACCCGCAAGATCGGCCGTCAGAAAGGTGGTGGCGGTGCACGTCGTGGTGATATGAACTCGCCTGTATTGGTAGGTGGTGGACGCGTTTTCGGTCCGAAACCACGTGACTACTACTTCAAGTTGAACAAGAAGGTGAAGGCTCTGGCCCGCAAATCTGCTTTGGCATACAAGGCTCAGAACGATGCGATTATCGTTGTGGAAGACTTCACATTCGAGGCTCCTAAGACCAAGAACTTTGTGGAAATGACAAAAAATCTTAAAGTTTCTGACAAGAAGCCGCTTGTAGTATTACCGGAAGCAAATAAAAACGTATATTTGTCAGCTCGTAACGTGAAAGACGCTAACGTGCAGATAATCTCAGGGTTAAATACTTACAGAGTATTGAACGCTGGGGTTCTTGTGCTTACTGAAAGTGCCCTTTCTGCTATCGACAATATCTTAATTTAAAGTAAGGAGGCTTAAATAATGGGATTTATTATTAAACCGTTGGTGACAGAGAAGATGACTGCAATAACTGACAAAATGAACAACCGTTTTGGTTTTGTCGTGCGTCCTGAAGCTAACAAATTGGAAATTAAGAAAGAAGTTGAAGCTCTTTACAACGTTACGGTGGTTGATGTGAACACCATGAAATATGCCGGCAAGAACAAGAGCCGCTATACGAAGGCTGGTCTCATCAACGGACGTACAAACGCTTACAAGAAGGCGATCGTTACGTTGAAAGAAGGAGATACTATTGATTTTTATAGCAATATTTAATACAAATGGCAGTACGTAAATTTAAGCCCACAACACCGGGGCAAAGACATAAAATTATTGGTACTTTCGAAGAAATTACTGCACGGGTACCAGAAAAGTCTCTTGTATTTGGTAAGAAATCCTCAGGTGGTCGCAACAACGAAGGTAAGATGACCATGCGTTACATCGGTGGCGGTCACAAGAAGGTGATTCGTATCGTTGACTTCAAGAGAAATAAAGACGGTGTGCCTGCAGTGGTTAAGACAATTGAATACGATCCGAACCGTTCGGCCCGTATCGCTTTGTTGTTTTACGCTGACGGCGAGAAAAGATATATTATTGCTCCCAATGGATTGCAAGTTGGTGCGACTTTGATGTCAGGTGAAAATGCAGCTCCAGAGATTGGAAATGCACTTCCTCTTCAGAATATTCCGGTCGGTACTGTAATTCACAATATCGAATTGCGTCCGGGCCAGGGTGCCGCTTTGGTTCGCTCGGCCGGTAATTTCGCTCAGTTGACTTCAAGAGAAGGCAAGTATTGCGTAATCAAATTGCCCTCAGGAGAAGTTCGCCAAATTCTTAGTACTTGTAAGGCTACTATCGGTAGCGTAGGTAACTCCGATCATGGATTGGAAAGCTCCGGTAAGGCTGGTCGTTCCCGTTGGCTGGGTCGTCGTCCCCGCAACCGTGGTGTTGTAATGAACCCGGTTGATCACCCGATGGGTGGTGGTGAAGGACGTGCTTCCGGTGGCCATCCGAGATCTCGCAAGGGATTGTATGCTAAGGGTCTTAAGACAAGAGCTCCGAAGAAACAATCGTCTAAGTATATTATTGAGAGAAGAAAGAAGTAATCTGATTAATCGAGAATATTATGAGTCGTTCATTAAAAAAAGGTCCGTATATTAACGTAAAGCTGGAAAAGAAAATTCTTGCCATGAACGAAAGCGGCAAGAAGGTTGTAGTTAAGACTTGGGCCAGAGCTTCAATGATTTCGCCTGATTTTGTAGGCCATACCGTTGCAGTTCACAATGGAAATAAATTCATTCCTGTATATGTTACAGAAAATATGGTAGGACACAAGTTGGGCGAGTTCGCACCGACGCGTACGTTCAGAGGCCATGCCGGTAACAAGAAGAAATAAGACAGGGTTTTTACTACTGAAATAAAAAAGTAATAGTATAATGGGAGCAAGAAAGAAAATATCGGCTGAAAAAAGAAAAGAAGCCCTTAAAACCATGTATTTTGCAAAATTGCAAAATGTTCCTACTTCCCCCCGTAAGATGCGTCTCGTGGCTGACATGATTCGCGGGATGGAAGTGAACAGAGCGCTTGGCGTCTTGAAGTTTTCTTCAAAAGAGGCTGCAGCAAGAGTAGAAAAGTTGCTGCGTTCTGCAATTGCTAACTGGGAGCAGAAAAACGAACGTAAGGCTGAAAATGGTGAATTGTTCGTAACCAAGATTTTTGTTGATGGTGGTGCTACGCTGAAAAGAATGCGTCCGGCTCCGCAGGGTAGAGGTTACAGAATCCGCAAACGTTCAAACCATGTGACACTGTTCGTTGGTTCTAAAAGTAATAACGAAGATCAAAATTAAGGTAAATGGGACAAAAAGTTAATCCAATAAGCAACCGTTTGGGAATTATCAGAGGATGGGATTCCAATTGGTATGGTGGAAAGAATTACGGTGATTCTTTGCTGGAAGATAGCAAGATTCGTAAATATTTGAATGCTCGTCTTGCAAAAGCCAGTGTATCAAGAATTGTTATTGAACGTACGCTGAAACTTGTGACTATTACCGTTTGTACTGCACGTCCGGGTATTATTATCGGAAAAGGTGGCCAGGAAGTTGATAAGTTGAAGGAGGAATTGAAGAAGGTTACCGATAAGGATATTCAGATTAACATCTTCGAAGTGAAAAGACCTGAGCTCGATGCCGTCATCGTGGCTAACAACATCGCTCGTCAGGTAGAAGGAAAAATCGCTTATCGCCGTGCTATTAAGATGGCTATCGCAAACACTATGCGTATGGGCGCTGAGGGTATCAAGGTTTTGATTTCAGGACGTTTGAATGGCGCAGAAATGGCTCGTTCTGAAATGTATAAGGAAGGAAGAACTCCGTTGCACACTTTCAGAGCAGACATTGACTATTGTCATACTGAAGCATTGACAAAAGTTGGTCTTCTCGGTATTAAAGTTTGGATCTGCAGAGGCGAAGTTTACGGAAAGAGAGAATTGGCTCCGAACTTTACGCAAAGCAAGGAAAGTGGCCGTGGAAGCAACAGCGGAAACAATGGCGGAAAGAACTTCAAAAGAAAGAAAAATAATCGCTAAACGAATTTGATTTTTTAGGAACTATGTTACAACCGAAAAAGACAAAATTCAGAAGACAGCAGAAGGGTCGCCAGAAAGGTAACGCTCAGCGAGGAAACCAGTTGGCTTTCGGCTCTTTTGGAATTAAAGCTTTGGAAACGAAGTGGATTACAGGACGCCAGATTGAAGCTGCGCGTATCGCTGTAACAAGATATATGCAACGTCAAGGACAGATTTGGATTCGTATCTTCCCGGACAAGCCTATCACGAGAAAGCCTGCTGATGTACGTATGGGTAAAGGTAAAGGTAGCCCCGAGGGATTTGTGGCTCCTGTTACTCCGGGTAGAATTATTATTGAAGCTGAAGGAGTATCTTACGAAATCGCGAAAGAGGCCTTGCGCCTGGCAGCACAGAAGCTTCCCATCACTACGAAGTTTGTGGTAAGACGTGATTATGATATTCAAAATCAAAATGCGTAAAGAGTATGAAGATAGCAGAAGTTAAAGAATTGTCTACCACGGATTTGGTGGAAAGAATCGAGGCAGAAGTAGCTAACTACAATCAGATGGTACTGAACCATTCTATTTCTCCTTTGGATAATCCTGCTCAGATCAAACAATTACGCAGGACAATTGCGCGTATGAAAACTGTATTGCGCGAAAGAGAACTTAACAATAAATGATGAGTTTGATGGAAGCAAGAAATTTAAGAAAAGAAAGAACAGGGATTGTGTTGAGCAACAAGATGGACAAGACGATCACAGTTGCTGCCAAGTTTAAGGAAAAACATCCCATTTATGGTAAGTTCGTTAGCAAGACGAAAAAATACCATGCTCATGATGAAAAGAATGAGTGCAATATCGGTGATACTGTACGCATTATGGAGACTCGTCCTTTGAGTAAGACAAAGAGATGGAGATTAGTAGAAATTGTTGAAAAAGCGAAGTAATTATGATACAAGCAGAATCCAGACTTACAGTTTGCGACAACAGTGGAGCCAAGGAAGCTCTTTGTATCCGCGTTTTGGGCGGTACAGGTCGTCGTTACGCTTCTGTAGGAGACGTTATTGTCGTTTCTGTCAAGAGCGTCATTCCTTCAAGTGATATTAAAAAAGGTGCAGTGTCTAAGGCTTTGATTGTACGTACGAAGAAAGAAATTCGCCGTCAGGACGGTTCTTATATTCGTTTTGATGACAATGCTTGTGTACTGTTGAACAATGCAGGCGAAATCAGAGGTAGCCGTATTTTCGGACCGGTAGCTCGTGAATTGCGTGCTGCTAATATGAAAGTGGTGTCACTCGCTCCTGAAGTACTTTAATTTTTTTGTAAAAGATTCAAGTAATGAGTAAATTACATATTAAGAAAGGCGATACGGTTTACGTAAACTCTGGTGAAGACAAGGGTAAGACCGGTCGTGTATTGAAGGTTCTTGTGAAGAAGAATCGTGCTATCGTTGAAGGTATCAACATGGTTTCTAAGAGCACGAAGCCGAGTGCAAAGAATCCTCAGGGTGGTATTGTGAAGCAGGAAGCTTCCATCCATATTTCAAACCTGAACCCGGTTGACCCGAAGACTGGCAAAGCAACTCGTATTGGTAGAAAAGTGAGTGCAGATGGCACTTTAGTGCGTTATTCTAAAAAATCAGGAGAGGAGATTAAGTAATGAGTAATACTGCTAGCCTTAAGAAAGAATATGCAGAGCGCATCGCACCTGCATTGAAATCACAGTTCCAGTATTCTTCTTCCATGCAGATCCCTGTGCTCAAGAAGATTGTCATCAATCAAGGTTTGGGTATGGCTGTGGCTGACAAGAAGATTATTGAAGTAGCAATTAATGAAATGACTGCCATTACAGGTCAAAAGGCTGTGGCAACAGTTTCACGTAAAGATATCGCAAACTTCAAGTTGCGTAAGAAAATGCCTATCGGTGTAATGGTAACATTGCGTCGTGAGAGAATGTACGAATTCTTGGAAAAGCTTGTTCGTGTAGCTCTTCCTCGTATTCGTGACTTCAAGGGTATCGAAAGTAAATTTGATGGTAGAGGTAACTATACGCTCGGTATTCAGGAACAGATTATCTTCCCTGAAATCAATATCGACAGCATTACCCGTATTCTTGGTATGAACATCACTTTCGTGACTTCTGCACAAACAGACGAAGAAGGTTATGCTCTGCTGAAAGAATTTGGTTTACCATTTAAGAACGCAAAAAAAGATTGATAGATTATGGCAAAGGAATCAATGAAAGCACGCGAGGTTAGACGTGCCAAGTTAGTAGCCAGATATGCCGAAAAAAGAGCTGCTCTGAAGCAAATCGTGAGAACCGGTGATCCAGCAGAGGCTTATGAAGCTGCACAGAAGCTGCAGGCTCTGCCCAAAAATGCCAATCCGATTCGTCTTCATAACCGTTGCAAGTTGACGGGACGTCCTAAAGGATATATCCGTCAGTTCGGTATTTCGAGAATCCAGTTCCGTGAAATGGCTTCTAACGGTCTTATCCCGGGTGTTAAGAAAGCAAGCTGGTAAATTATAGTTTTTAAATATTGTCAGGGTAGTCCTGATTAATTTAATTTATTTTTATATGACTGATCCAATAGCAGATTATTTGACGAGGTTGCGGAACGCTATTCAAGCGAAGCACAGAGTTGTAGAAGTTCCGGCTTCAAACTTGAAAAAAGAAATCACCAAGATTCTTTTTGAGAAAGGCTACATTCTTAATTATAAGTTTGTAGAAGATGGTCCTCAAGGCACAATTAAGGTCGCTTTGAAGTATGATCCGGTTAACAAAGTAAACGCTATCAAGAAATTAGAGAGAATCTCTTCTCCGGGTATGCGTAAATATACCGGTTATAAAGACATGCCGCGTGTTATTAATGGTTTGGGTATTGCTATAATATCTACTTCCAAAGGTGTAATGACCAACAAAGAGGCCGCTGAACTGAAAATCGGTGGTGAAGTTTTGTGTTATGTATATTAATAGGAGGAATTAGCAATGTCAAGAATAGGAAAATTACCCATTAGTATTCCCGCAGGAGTGACAGTCACTCTGAACGACAATGTGGTTACCGTGAAGGGACCCAAAGGTGAAATGAGCCAATACGTAAATCCTGCTATCAATGTTTCTATCGAAGACGGTCATGTTGTGTTGGCTGAGAACGAATCAGCTATGCTGGATAATCCCAAGCAGAAGCATGCGTTCCACGGTCTTTACCGTGCATTGGTTCACAATATGGTTGTAGGTGTATCTGAAGGATACAAGAAGGAACTCGAACTGGTCGGTGTAGGTTACCGTGCTTCTAATCAGGGAAACATCATCGAGCTGGCATTAGGTTATACTCATAGTATCTTTATCCAGCTGCCTCCTGAGGTGAAAGTTGAGACTAAGTCTGAAAGAAACAAGAATCCTCTGATTATTTTGGAATCTTGTGACAAGCAATTGCTTGGTTTAGTTTGCGCAAAAATCCGTTCTTTCCGTAAGCCTGAACCGTATAAGGGTAAGGGTATTAAGTTTGTTGGCGAAGAAATTCGTAGAAAGTCTGGTAAATCAGCCGGTGCTAAATAATCATTTAATTTGATAGTATTATGACAACAAAAATAGAAAGACGAATTAAGATCAAATATAGAGTACGCAATAAAATTTCCGGTACTGCTACGTGCCCGCGTATGAGTGTATTTAGAAGTAACAAGCAAATTTACGTTCAAGTGATCGATGACTTGTCAGGCAAGACTTTGGCTGCTGCTTCTTCATTGGGTATGACTGAAAAGATGCCTAAGAAGGAACAGGCTGCTAAAGTAGGTGAGCTGATTGCAAAGAAGGCTCAGGAAGCTGGTATCACTACTGTAGTTTTCGACCGTAATGGTTACTTGTATCATGGGAGAGTAAAAGAGGTAGCTGATGCTGCCCGTAACGGTGGACTTAAATTTTAATCATTATGGCAGGACTTAATAATAGAGTTAAAATTTCAAACGATATAGAACTGAAGGACAGATTGGTAGCTATCAATCGTGTAACTAAAGTAACCAAAGGTGGTAGAACTTTTAGTTTTTCTGCTATTGTTGTAGTCGGAAATGAAGAAGGTATCATCGGTTGGGGTCTTGGTAAAGCTGGTGAAGTAACGGCTGCCATTGCCAAAGGCGTTGAGTCTGCAAAGAAGAACTTAACTAAGGTCCCTGTTCTGAAGGGTACTGTTCCTCATGAGCAGTCTGCTAAGTTCGGCGGTGCTGAGGTGTTTATCAAGCCTGCTTCTCACGGTACAGGTGTTGTAGCCGGTGGTGCTATGCGTGCCGTATTGGAGAGCGTAGGTGTGACAGACGTTTTGGCTAAGTCTAAAGGGTCTTCAAACCCTCACAATCTGGTGAAGGCTACAATCCTTGCACTGAGCGAAATGCGCGATGCGCGTATGGTTGCCCAGAACAGAGGTATCAGTGTTGAAAAAGTATTTAGAGGATAAGGAGGAAAGATATGTCAACTATAAAGATTAAGCAAATTAAAAGTAGAATTGGTGCACCTGCTGATCAGAAAAAGACTCTCGATGCGCTGGGACTTCATAAGATGAATCGTGTGGTTGAGCACGAATGTACTCCTTCAATTCTTGGAATGGTGGATAAGGTAAAGCACCTGGTTACCATCGTTAAGTAATTATTTGTTGAATATAAAACGAATTACAATATGAACTTAAGTAATTTAAAACCTGCTGAGGGTTCTACTAAGACTAGAAAGAGAATTGGACGTGGTCCGGGATCTGGTTTGGGGGGAACTTCTACCAGAGGTCATAAAGGTGCTAAGCAAAGATCTGGATACTCTAAGAAGATTGGTTTTGAAGGTGGTCAGATGCCTCTTCAGCGTCGTGTTCCTAAATTCGGTTTCAAGAACATTAACCGTGTAGAATACAAGGCTATCAATCTGGATACTATTCAGAAACTTGCCGAAGCTAAAAATCTGCAGTCTGTAGGTATCAATGAGCTGGTTGCTGCAGGTTTCGTATCTTCTAATCAGCTGGTAAAAGTATTAGGTAACGGAACTTTGACTGCTAAGTTGGATGTACAGGCACATGCATTCTCCAAGAGTGCTGTTGCTGCCATTGAAGCTGTTGGTGGACAAGTAGTAAAACTCTGATTCAATGAGAAAAGCTATTGAAACATTAAAGAATATATGGAAAATTGAGGATCTGAGACAACGGATCCTCATTACCATATTGTTTGTGGCAATTTACCGTTTTGGTTCTTACGTCGTATTGCCGGGTATTAATCCTGCAATGTTGACTCAGTTGCATCAACAAACAAGCGAGGGCCTTTTAGCCTTGTTAAATATGTTTTCGGGAGGTGCATTTTCTAATGCATCCATTTTTGCATTGGGAATTATGCCCTACATCTCTGCCTCCATTGTAATCCAGTTGCTGGGTATTGCAGTCCCTTACTTTCAAAAGCTGCAGCGTGAGGGGGAGAGTGGTAGAAGAAAAATGAATCAGTACACTCGTGTGCTGACTATTTTTATTTTGCTGGTGCAGGCGCCTTCCTATCTTATTAACCTTAAAATGCAGGCTGGTCCTTCCTTAAATGCTTCATTAGATTGGACTCTGTTTATGATTACTTCTACCATCATATTGGCGGCCGGAAGTATGTTTATTTTGTGGCTTGGTGAGAGAATTACTGACAAGGGTATTGGAAATGGTATCTCATTGATTATTATGATTGGTATCATTGCTCGTTTGCCCCAGTCTTTCATTCAGGAGCTGACATCCCGTGTGACTGAAAAAGCAGGCGGTTTGGTTATGTTCCTGATTGAGATTGTAGTGTTGCTGATTGTTATTGCTTTTGCTATTCTTTTGGTACAAGGAACTCGTAAGATACCTGTACAATATGCTAAAAAGATTGTTGGCAACAAGCAATATGGCGGTGCACGTCAGTATATACCTTTGAAAGTAAATGCGGCTAATGTGATGCCTATCATTTTTGCACAGGCTATCATGTTTATTCCCATTACATTTATTGGTTTGTCCGGTAATGCCAATGAGATGAGCGGTTTCATGCGTGCGTTTACTGATCATACAAGCTTCTGGTATAATTTGGTATTTGCAGTGCTGATTATTGTATTTACGTATTTCTATACTGCAATTACCATCAATCCGACTCAGATGGCTGAAGATATGAAGAGGAATAACGGTTTCATTCCCGGTATCAAGCCTGGTAAGAGTACTGCAGAGTATATCGACGTGATTATGTCGCGCATTACGCTGCCCGGTTCTTTCTTCCTGGCGCTTGTAGCCATTATGCCTGCTTTTGCTGGTGTATTTGGTGTGAAAGCCGAATTTGCTCAATTCTTTGGTGGAACATCTTTATTGATTCTTGTCGGCGTCGTGCTCGATACGTTGCAGCAGGTTGAAAGTCATTTGTTGATGAGACATTATGACGGCTTGTTGAAGTCTGGGCGTATTAAGGGACGTAGCGGAAATATAGCTGCATATTAATAGATTTTGAAGTGATATTTCTTAAGACAAATGATGAAATAGAGTTACTGCGTGCCAGTAATTTGCTCGTGGGCAGAACTTTGGCTGAGATAGCCAAAGTTATCAAGCCCGGAGTGACAACAAAAGAGCTGGACAGGGTGGCTGAAGAGTTCATTAGAGATAATGGCGCAGTCCCTACATTCAAGGGGTTCCCCAATCCGTATGGTGGACCTTTCCCAGCATCTATCTGTACTTCGGTTAATGAGCAGGTTGTGCATGGCATACCGGGTGATGTGGTACTGAAGGATGGTGATATCGTATCTGTTGATTGTGGTACTTACATGAATGGTTTTTGCGGTGATTCAGCTTATACGTTTTGTGTAGGTGAAGTTGCTGAAGACGTTCGGAATCTCTTGAAGGTTACCAAGGAAGCTTTGTACATCGGCATTGAAAATGCTGTTCAGGGTAAACGTTTGGGAGATGTTGGCTATGCAATACAGCAGTATTGTGAGTCTCATTCATACGGGGTGGTTCGTGAGTTTGTCGGCCATGGTATCGGTAAGGAGATGCATGAAGATCCGCAGGTACCTAACTACGGCAGACGTGGTACGGGAACTATGATGAAGCGTGGACTTTGTATCGCTATCGAGCCCATGATAACCTTGGGCGACCGTCACGTAGTGATGGAAAGCGACGGTTGGTCTGTCCGGACTAAGGATCGAAAATGTGCGGCTCACTTTGAGCATACGATAGCTGTCGGTGCCGGAAAGGCGGATATCCTTTCATCATTTGAGTTTATTAGTGGTGCGATAAAAACCACATCACTGTAGTTAAACTATTAATTTAAAAT
>CAYQOV010000039.1:0-25574 GCA_964419245.1 uncultured Bacteroides sp.
CCAGACGGAGAATGTATATCAGGACGATGCAAACGACAATTGCGCCGAGGATGTATTTCCGTTTTTCGAATGTATAATCTTTCGCCATCAGTCTGTTATTTTTTAGTTCGTTTCATCGTTTACCTTTTTGGAAGAGCATTTCTAAAGCCAGTACGCAAAGCATGGTAAAGAGGGTGCTGGAGATGATCCGCAGTAACAACTCTGGCAGATGGGCGAAGGAGAATGATTCAAGTGAGAGCAATACGGCGTGGTGCAGTAATACAGCTGTGGTCGCATATTTCAGGAAGACATTTATTCCCATGGTATGGATGGCAGGGACAAGTGTCTCTTGGAGGTCACGGGGAACGAAAAGTCTCAGTAGGGTAGGACGGACGAAAGCGAGAAGTACTGTTGCGGCCGCATTCAATCCAGGGGTGTCTGAGAAGATATCGACCATCAACCCCAGTACGAATGCCCATAACATCAGCCTGTTTGTCGGCACGTCTGCCTCAAATTTCAGCAGCAGGTAGATGTACAGGAAAGGGGTGGCATAACCGCCGATGTGGAGGTTGTTCAATATCAATGCCTGCAACAAAACTAGTGCGACAAGCCATCCTGCTTTATGTAGATAGGTTATTGTCATTTTTTTATTTCTGAATTTAGAATTCATTGTTCTTGTTCCAATGCATTTTGTTCTTCCTGGCCACGTCGGGCAAGGATACGGACAGAACCCAGTTTGCCAAAGTCTGTTGCAAGTTTGATTCTGAGCAGGTAAGACAACCCGTCGTTGGAGTCGGCCATGTCGTCGACGACTCCTACCATAAGTCCTTGCGGAAAGACAGATGAAAATCCGCTGGTGACAACGGTGTCGCCCAAATTGAACTCTGCATGTCTAGGCAGGTCTTTCAGATAGGCATAGCGGGGATCGCCTCCTTCCCATTTCAGATAGCCGAAATAGTCGCTTCCCTGGATCTTGCAGCTGATGCTGGACTTACTGTTGAGCAGAGGAAGGACCAGCGAATAGCTTGGAGAAGTGCGGTAAACAATTCCTACTACACCGGCTGCACCTACTACGGCCATGTCGGGCTTGACACCAGCTGCACTCCCTTGGTCGAGGGTTATGTAGTTGTCTGTTCGGTTCAGGCTGTTTTTTATCACATGCGCCTTGAAGCTTTGTTCGATTCCTGTGCCTGTCGGCATGTAGCGATCCAGCGCTTGGCGGACGGCAGAGTCGCCTACGTATCCGGATAAAGCGCTTTCAAGTTGCAAGACTCGTTGTTCCAGCCATACATTGCGGTCGAGCAAGTCTTCATTGGCATCCTTCAGGTGGAAATAGGACGTGATGCTTCCCGTTACTTCGTAGACCTTTCCCGCAATCAGGTTGGCGGACGAAAGAGCCGCGCTGTGCTGGTATGGCCCCGTGTTGCACAGCAAAAATAAGCTGACTGCCTCGAGTAGCAAGAAGAGGAGCCAGTGGTTGTATTTTAACAGGAAGTTAAGGAGGTCACGCACGTCTCTTAATAACGGTTAGTGGTTAATGATGAACGGTTAGTGGTAAGGGGTTAACGGTTAGTATCCCCATTCAGATGGCTACTCACCGTTAACCGCTTACCACTAACCGCTGATTATTTATCGCATCAGGAACGAGAAACGATCTACATTCTTCAGCGCAATGCCTGTGCCCTTGGCAACGGCGTGCAAAGGATCTTCGGCGATGTGGAAAGGAATGTTGATCTTGTCCGTCAGACGCTTGTCGAGTCCGCGAAGCAGAGCGCCTCCACCAGCCAGATAGATACCGTTGTGTACGATGTCGGCATACAGTTCGGGTGGCGTGTTCTCCAGTGCGCTGAGGATAGCCGTCTCGATCTTCGAAATGGATTTCTCGAGGCAGTGGGCCACTTCCTGGTAGCATACGGGCACTTCCATAGGCAGGGCCGTGATGCGGTTCGGGCCATGTACGATATAGTCTTCAGGGGCATCGTCGCCCAGGTCGGTCAAGGCGGCTCCCACATGTATCTTGATACGCTCGGCCATACGCTCGCTGACCTTCACGTTGTGCTGGCGGCTCATGTACTCCTGGATATCAGCCGTAAGGTCGTCGCCCGCGATACGGATGGAGTTGTTTGACACAATACCTCCCAACGAGATGACGGCGATTTCGGTCGAACCACCACCTATATCCACAATCATGTTACCTTCGGGCGCTTCTACGTCGATGCCGATACCGATAGCGGCGGCCATGGGTTCGAAAATGAGGTAAACGTCACGTCCACCAGCATGCTCGGCCGAGTCGCGCACGGCACGGAGCTCCACTTCGGTACTGCCCGAAGGCACGCCGATGACCATGCGGAGCGAAGGCGAAAAGAGACGGTGACGGGTGTTTACCATCTTGATGAGTCCGCGTATCATCTGCTCGCAAGCGTAGAAGTCGGCGATAACGCCGTCGCGCAGGGGGCGGATGGTGCGGATGTTCTCATGCGTCTTCTCGTGCATGAGCTTGGCTTTCTCGCCCACGGCAATCATCTTGTCCGTACGGCGGTCGAGGGCCACAACCGAAGGTTCGTCTACCACAATCTTACCGTTGGAGGTAATGATGGTGTTGGCCGTGCCCAGGTCCATGGCTATTTCTTGGGTAAAAGAGAATAATCCCATTGTCAGTTGTAAATTGAATATTGAGAATTGAAAATTGATAATTGAGAGGGGAAGAGTCTTTCTCCATTCTCAATTATCAATTTCCCATTATTTTTTAGTGCTTGAAGTGACGGAAACCTGTCGTCACCATGGCGATACCATGTTCGTTGCAGTAGTCAAAGCTCAGCTGGTCCTTGATGCTTCCGCCCGGCTGGATGACGGCGGTGATGCCTTCGTTGCCCGCAATCTCCACGCAATCGGGGAAGGGGAAGAAAGCGTCGCTGGCCATCACGGCTCCGTGCAGGTCGAAACCGAAGCTCTTGGCCTTCTCGATGGCCTGCTTCAGCGCATCCACACGGCTTGTCTGACCGACGCCGCTGGCCAGCAGCTGGTGTCCCTTGGCCAGGACGATGGCGTTCGATTTGGAGTTCTTCACAATCTTGTTGGCGAAGAGCATATCGTCGATTTCCTGTGCAGTAGGAGCCTTGACGGTCACTACTTTCAAGTCTTCGGGAGTTTCTACCTTGAGGTCGCGGTCCTGTACCAGCACGCCGTTCAGCAACGAACGGAACTGCTTCGTGGGCAGTGCGCCTTGCTTGCGGGCCAGGATGATGCGGTTCTTCTTCTGACCCAGGATTTCGAGGGCGTCCACGTCATAGTCGGGAGCGATGATGACTTCGAAGAAGATTTTCGTGATTTCCTCGGCAGCGGCCTTGTCGATGACGGCGTTCGTGATGAGCACGCCTCCGAAAGCCGAGACGGGGTCGCCTGCCAGGGCGTCCTTCCAAGCCTCGAGCACCGTCGGGCGGGTAGCCAAACCACAGGCATTGTTGTGCTTCAGGATGGCGAACGTCGTGTCGTTGCCGAATTCGTTGATGAGGTCAACGGCCGCATTGATGTCCAGCAGGTTGTTGTAAGAGATTTCCTTGCCATGGATCTGGTCGAACATTTCGTCCAGATTGCCGTAGAAATATCCCTTCTGATGGGGGTTTTCGCCATAACGCAGGGTCTTCTGGTTGTTGGCCGAGTAGCGGAAAGCACTTCCTTCGCCACCGTCGAAGTAGTTGAAGATGGCCGAGTCGTAGTGCGACGAAACGGCGAAAGCTTCCTTGGCAAACCAGCGGCGCTCTTCGAGCGACGTCATGGCGCCATGTTCCATCAGCATGTCGCGCAGGGGCTGGTACTGTGCCTGCGAAGCTACGATGACCACGTCCTTGTAGTTCTTGGCAGCGGCGCGGATGAGCGAGATGCCGCCTATGTCGATTTTCTCGATGATGTCGGCTTCGGGTGCTCCGCTGGCTACGGTTGCCTCAAACGGATAGAGGTCAACGATGACGAGGTCTATTTCGGGGATTTCATATTTTTCGATCTGTTGCCGGTCCTGCTCCACGTCGCGGCGGCACAGGATGCCTCCGAACACTTTCGGGTGGAGCGTCTTTACGCGGCCGCCCAGGATGGACGGATAGGTGGTCAGTTCTTCTACCGCGCGGCAGGGATAACCCAGTCCTTCGATGAACTGGCGTGTGCCGCCTGTTGAGAGGAATTCCACACCTTCTTCGTGCAGTTTGGTAATGATTTCGTCCAAACCGTCTTTATGGTAAACGGATACCAATGCTGTTTTGATTCTCTTTGCTTCCGTCATGGCTATATGGTTTTTATGCGTATATGTATATAATAACCCCGCAAAGTTACAAATTTTGTTGGTTTACCCATATATACCTTGGCAAGAAATTTACTATAATTAAAAGAATGAGAGGATTATGCTTTTTCGCCCTTGTCATCCCCCTTGGGGAAAGCATTGTTTTCTTCCTCGAAAAGCAGTGCTTTCCGCCTCGGAAAACGATGCTTTCCTGTTCGACAAGAAATGCCCGACCTTCCACAACGGGGAGGACGGGCATTCCCAAAAGTTTTCCTGCCGATACGCCATGCGCTTCGGAAACGGAAAGATATTTTACCAGATGGACACGCGTTCGGCGGCGGGGATGAACATCGGATCCTTGTCGGTGATGCCGAAGGCGTCATACCAGGCACCGATATGGGGCAGGGCGCCGTTCACACGCCATTCGCCCAGCGAGTGTACATCGATTTTCGTCATCTGAAGTACGGCTTCGGGGCGGATATTGTTGGCCCATACGCCTGCATAAGCCAGGAAGAAGCGCTGTTCGGGCGTAAAGCCGTCTTTCACTTCGAGCGGTGCAGCAGCCGTAGCCTTCTTGAAGGCCTGGAAGGCTACTTGCAGGCCGCCGTGGTCGGCAATGTTCTCGCCCAGCGTCATCTTGCCGTTGGCATGTACGCCGGGAGCCACCTCGATGCTGTCAAAGAAAGCTACCATCACGTTGGCGCGTTCTTCGAACTTCTTGGCGTCTTCTTCCGTCCACCAGTCTTTCAGGTTGCCGTCCTTGTCGTACTGGCGGCCCTGGTCGTCGAATCCGTGCGTCATTTCGTGGCCGATTACTACGCCGATGGCTCCGTAGTTGAAGGCATCGTCTGCGTTCATGTCGAAGAACGGAGGTTGCAGGATGGCGGCAGGGAAGCAGATTTCGTTGGTTGTCGGGTTGTAGTAGGCGTTCACCGTCTGAGGCGTCATCAGCCATTCGTCCTTGTCGACGGGCTTGCCGGCCTTGGCCACCATTTCGGCGTGTCCCCACAAGTTGGCGCGTTCGATGTTTGCCCAATAGGAATCGTCCTTGATTTCCAGTGCGCTGTAATCTTTCCACTTGTCAGGATAGCCAATCTTTACGTGGAAGGTAGAGAGCTTCTCCAGAGCCTTCACCTTGGTGGAGTCGCCCATCCATTCGAGGGCCTGGATGCGTTCGCCCAAGGTCGTCTGCAAGTTCTTCACGAGAGCCACCATACGCTCCTTGGCGGCGGCAGGGAAGTATTTCTCCACATACATCTGACCTACGGCTTCGCCCAGCATGGAGCTTACCACGCCTACGGCCGTCTTCCAGCGGGGTTGCATCTCTTGTGCACCCGACATCGTACGGCTATAGAAGTCGAAGTTCTGCTCCTTCATGGCGTCGTTCAGGTAGCTGGCGGCGGCGTCAATCAGCTTCCATTGCAGGTAGAGCTTCTGTTGGTCGAGGGGCAGGGTGTCGATAATCTTGACCGATGCTTCGAGCGAAGAGGGCTGGCCGACGATGATTTCGTTCACGTCGTTTAGGTCGAGTCCCTTCAGATAGGCATCCCAGTCGAAAGTGGCATATTGTTTCTTGATGTCGGCCATCGCCATCTTGTTGTAGTTGGCATGCGGGTCGCGCAGCTCTACACGTGAGCGGAAAGCCTTGGCCAGCCGGGTCTCCACTTCCATCACGGCCTTCATGCCCTGCTCGGCGGTAGCGGCGTCAAAACCGGCCAGCTGATACATTTTTTTTACATGCTCCTTGAAGGCTTCGCGAATCTTCACGGTCGTCTCGTCGTCAAGCAGATAATAGTCGCGGTCGCCCATGCTCAGGCCGTATTGGGCTATCTGCACGGCGTTCATGTCGCTGTTCATCTCGTCGGCGGCCACGTAGAGGGCCAGGTAGGCGGCGATGCCTTTCTTGTACATCTCGGCCAGCAACGGATAAAGCTCTTTCTTGTCCTTCAGGGCGGCAATCTGGTCGAGTTCGGCCTTGATGGGAGCCACACCCTCCTGATTCAGCTTGATGCTGTCCATGGCAATCTTATACATGTCGCCTACCTTCTGTGCGACAGAGCCGGCCTCGTGTTGCGTAGCGGCCAGTTCCTCGATAAGGCCCTGAATCTGCTTGCGGTTGTTTTCTGACAGGACGGTGAACGAGCCATACTGGGAATACTCGTCGGTCAGCGGATTGTTCTTGATCCAACCGCCGCAGGCATAGCGGTAGAAGTCCGTACCCGGCAGGTTGGTCGTGTCCAGGTTGGCAAGGTCGATGCCGGCGGTCAGAGCCGTCTGCTGCTTGCCTGTGTTGCAGGATGCCAATGCCAGGCAAAGGGCTGCAACGGGGAAATAATACTTCAAATTCATAATCTCTATTGTTTAAAAATTTACATTTTCTTGCTTATTTCTTGGCTTCCTCCAGTTCGGTCGAAGCGGCGTCCCATTCTTCCATCACGCGGTCGAGCTGCTGCTTCAGTTTCTGGTGCTGTTCGTAGAGCGACATGTCCGAAGCGCCTTCGGGCGTAGCCATCTTTTCCTCGAGGATGGCAATGGCGGCTTCCGTCTGTTCGATTTCGGCCTCGCAATCGGCTACGCGTCGCTCCAGTTTCTTCAAGCGTTTGTTCAGTTCCTTCTGCTCTTCGTAGGACAGGCGGCCCGCCGAGGCTTGGGGGGCTTCCGCCGCCGACGGCTTCTTGGCTTCTGTGGGCGACTCCGACAGGGAGGGCGACTTCTGCAATTCGTTCAGGTTTTCTATCTGCTTCTTCTTCAGGAAGTCGTAGATGCCGCCCAAGTGTTCCTTCACCATTCCGCCGCCGAACTCATAGACCTTAGTCGCAAGCCCGTCGAGAAAATCACGGTCGTGGCTCACGATAATCACCGTGCCGTCGAAGTCGCGGATGGCTTCCTTCAGCACGTCCTTGGAGCGCATGTCCAGGTGGTTGGTCGGCTCGTCAAGGATGAGGAAGTTCACCGGCTCGAGCAAGAGCTTGATCATGGCCAGGCGGGTGCGCTCGCCGCCGCTGAGCACCTTTACCTTCTTGTCCGATGCCTCGCCGCCGAACATGAAGGCACCCAGGATGTCGCGTATCTTCAGGCGGATGTCGCCCACGGCCACGCGGTCGATGGTGTCGAACACCGTCAGGCTCTCGTCCAGCAGCTGCGCCTGGTTTTGCGCGAAGTAGCCTATCTGCACGTTGTGCCCCAGCGTCAGCCTGCCTGTATAGTCGGAGATTTCACCCATGATACACTTCACCAGCGTGGACTTACCCTCGCCGTTCTTGCCCACAAAGGCCACCTTCTCCCCACGGTTGATGGTGAGATTGACGTCGTGGAAGACCACGTGGTCGCCATAGGCTTTGCGGACATCCTCGCAGATGACGGGATAGTTGCCGCTTCGGCTGGAGCAGACGAACTTCAGACGCAGGGCGGAGTTATCTTCCTCGTCCACCTCGATGCGTTCGATTTTCTCCAGCTGCTTGATGCGGCTCTGCACCTGCACGGCCTTGGTAGCCTTGTAGCGGAAACGCTCGATGAAGGCCTCGGTGTCCTCTATCTGCTTCTGCTGGTTCTCGTAGGCACGGAGCTGCTGCTCGCGGCGCTCCTTGCGCAGGACGACAAACTCGTCGTACTTCACCTTATAGTCGTAGATGCGTCCGCAGGAGATTTCGATGGTGCGGGTCGTGACGTTGTTCAGGAAAGCGCGGTCGTGGCTGACCAGCACCACGGCATTGGCCCTCGTGGCGAGGAAGTTTTCCAGCCACTGGATGGACTCGATGTCCAGGTGGTTGGTAGGCTCGTCCAGCAGGAGCACGTCGGGGCGGCGGAGCAGGAGCTTGGCCAGTTCGATGCGCATGCGCCATCCGCCGGAGAACTCGCTCGTGGGGCGTTCGAAGTCCGCACGGCTGAAGCCCAGGCCCTGGAGCGTGCGCTCTATCTCGGCCTGATAGTTGGTGCCGCCCATCATCAGGAAGCGGTCGTTCTCATGCGTGAAGCGGTCGATGAGCTTCTGATAATCTTCGCTTTCGTAGTCGGTGCGGTCGGCCAGCTCCCGGTTCATGCGCTCGATGTCGGCCTGCATCTCGAAGATGTGTTCGAAGGCCAGCTCGGCTTCCTGCATCACCGTCCGCTCGTCGCTCAGCACCATCACCTGCGGCAGGTAGCCGATGGTGCACTCGCGGGGGATGGATACCGTGCCCGCCGTGGGGTGCTGCAATCCGGCCAGTATCTTCAGCATGGTCGATTTGCCCGCGCCGTTCTTGCCCACGAGGGCGATGCGGTCCTTTTTGTTGATGACGTAGGACACGTCTTCGAACAGGGGCGTGGCGTTGAATTCCACTTTCAGTCCTTCTACAGATATCATAAAGTCAATGTCTTTTTTTCGTTTGAGCCTGCAAAGGTAACGATTCGCGGCGAACTGTGGACAATTCTCGCCCATCAATTATTAATTATCAACAATTCTGCTTATCTTTGGGCACTTAAAACATCGAGTAAATGAACCAGACAAACAACTACTACCGCGTCGGGCCGCACGTCCTGCGCATCGGCGGTGCCGGGCCGCTGGAACCGTCCGTCCTGCTGCCTTCGTTCGCCCCGTTCGTCCTCCCCGCGGAGGAAGGGGAGAAAGCGGAGGAAGTCATCGAAGTGGACATCCGTCCGGCTGAGGCTGCTGCCGCCCCCGAAGCCGAAGACACCTTCCCGCAACCCGTCTCCTTCGAATGGGAGAACGCCCGCTGCACCCTTCGCCGCCGTGCCGACGGAAGCTACCAGATAGGTATCGCCCCGCTGGACAACCCCGCCGTCGAGGCTTATGCCGACTGCGCCGACCGCTTCCGCCGCAACGTCATCAGCCTGCCCGAGGCCCTGCGCCCGATGGCGTCGTTCGTGGTGAACAACTTCCTGATGATGATTTACACCTTCGCCACCGCCGAGCGGGGGACGCTGATGGTGCACGCCTCCGTCGTCCGCTACGAGGGGCGCGGCTACCTCTTCCTGGGCAAGAGCGGCACGGGCAAGAGCACGCACACCCGCCTCTGGCTGAAGCACATCGAAGGGAGCCGCCTGCTGAACGACGACAACCCCGTGGTGGCCCTCGACCCCGCGACGGGCGAAGCCACCGTCTATGGCACGCCCTGGAGCGGCAAGACGCCCTGCTACCTGAACGAGTCGGTGCCCGTCGGTGCCTTTGTCCGCCTGGAGCAAGCGCCTGCCAACGCCATCAGCCGCCTGGCGACCACGCACGCCTTTGCCGCCCTGCTGCCCTCGTGCTCGTGCCTCAAGCAGGACGCGGCCATCTACAAAGGTATCATCGACACCGTGACGCGCATCGCCACCCGCATCCCCGTCTGTCATCTGAAGTGCCTGCCCGATGAGGCCGCCGCACGCCTCAGTATGCAGACCGTTACCCAAGCCGGAGGAGGACAGCCGTCATGAAGAAGAGCCTGCCCAACGAACTGCTCATCCCCGAAGTGGCCGAGCTTATCCGCCAGGGGCACACGGTGACGTTGACGGCGCGCGGCAACAGCATGAACCCGTTCATCGTTGACCGCCGCGACCGCGTCGTGCTGGCTCCCTGCACCGACGCCCAGCTGCAACCCGGTGCCGTGGTGCTGGCCCTGACGGACGACCGCCGCTACGTGCTCCACCGCATCGTGCGCCGACGGGGCGACGAGCTGACGCTGCTGGGCGACGGCAACCTGCGACAGACGGAACGGACGGACACCCGCCGCGTCATCGGCCTGCTGACCGCCGTCGTCCGCAAGGGGCGGACGTATCCCACGGACGGCGCCGTCTGGCTCCGCTACTCCCGCTGGTGGCGGAGGCTTACGCCTGCCAGGCGATGGTTGCTGGCGATATTTAGGAGAATAAAGTGAGAAGAAGTAGTAAAGTAAGAAAGTAATAAAGTAAGGAAGTGATAACGTAATAAAGGAGGTACCGGCCTGCTTGCAGCGGTCCTCAGAAGGTAAAGCCCGATTGTTTTGTAAACGTCCGTTCATCATCACCATTAAGCTTTACCTCCTTTACCTCCTTTACTTACTATAAAACTATAAACAATCCCGATATGAAAATCAAACCCGAATTCATGCTTCATCAGATTGGCGAGGAATACATCGTCATGCACGACGGTTCCACGAACGTGGACTTCAGCCGCATCATCAACCTCAACCGCACGGCCGCCTACCTGTGGCAGCGCTTCCGCGACATCGACTTCGACGCCGACGCCCTGACCCGTGCCCTGACCGAACGCTACGACGTGGCTCCCGAACAGGCGCGCCGCGACGCCGAGTCCTTCATCCAGTCGCTGCAACGTTGCGGCATCCTCAGCTGACCCCGACGCGCCATGATACAGCAAGCCTTCTTTTCGCTCGTCCGCGCCGGACTGTGGGGCACGCCCGCCGACGCGTCCCTCTTCCGCGGACTGACTCCCGCCCACTGGCAGGAGCTCTACCGGCTGGCGCATACGCAGTCGCTGCTGGCCGTCGTGTTCGACGGGCTGAACACCCTGCCCGCCGACCTGCGCCCGCCCCGTCCGCTCTACCTGCAATGGGCAGCACAGACGCTCCAGATAGAGCAGGCCAACGACCGCCTCGACCACATGATTGTCCGCCTCGACAGTTTCTACGCCGGCATCGGCCTCCGTCCCGTCCTGCTCAAGGGGCAGGGCATGGCCGCCTGCTACCGCCAGCCCCGCCACCGCCAGTGCGGCGACATCGACGTCTATCTGGGCAAGGACGGGCAGCCGCAGGCCAACCGCCTGCTGCTCCAGGTCGGGGCGCGGGAGACCGGCGAAGCCTCCGACAAGCACGCCAGCTACGAACTGGACGGCGTACACATCGAGAACCACCGCCTCGTAGGCCGCATGAACAATCCCCTGGCCGACCGCCGCTTCCGCCGCCTCGTCCGCGAGTGGTACCCGCAGGGAGCCGAGCGGCGCATCGACATGCTTACGCCGCCGCCCACGTTCAACGCCCTCTACATCTTCCTCCACGCCTTCGAGCACTTCCTGAACAGCGGCATCGGCCTGCGCCAGCTGTGCGACTGGTGCTGCCTGCTGCGCACACGCCGCAATGACATCGACGCCGCCCGCCTCCTTCGCGACCTGCGCCGCCTGGGCCTGCTCCGCGCCGCCCGTGCCTTCGGCTACGTCTGTGTCAGCCGCCTGGGCCTGCCGCCCGAATGCCTGCCCTTCGACACCGAGGGGTGCCGGCGCCGGGGCGAGGAACTGGTGGACGAAATCTTCGCCACGGGCAACTTCGGCAAGTACGACCGCCGCGTCGCGCCGCGCCCCACGGGCTACTGGCGGGGCAAGTGGCACACCTTCTGCCGCGCCACGCGCCGTGTGGCCCGCCTCTATGGCTACGCCCCCGTGGAAGCCTGCTTCTACCCCGTGACCCTCATCAGGGGGACGCTGGCCATCCAGCTGAACCTGCTGAAAAAACGCCTGCGCCCATGAAAACGAACCGCCTCCCGGCCTACCTCTGGGACCTGTCGCACGGACAGCGCGGACGCATCCTGCTGAGCTGCCTCACCGGCATCCTGGGCACCGCCTTCGCCCTGGGCCTCGTCTATACGTCGAAACAGCTGATAGACATCGCCACCGGCGCCCGCAGCGGAAGCCTGACCGTGACGGCCGCCGCGACCGTCGGCCTGCTCGTCCTGCAGCTGCTCTGCGGCGCCGCCGAGACGTGGATAGCCGCACGCATGGAGGTGGAGGCCGCCAACGCCTTGCGCCACCGCCTCTTCGGCCGCCTGCTGCGCAGCCGCTGGAACGCGCTGGAACAGCTGCACACGGGCGACGTCGTCAACCGCGTGGAGCAGGACACCGCGGCCATCGTCACCCTGATTACCGCCTCGCTGCCCACCGCCGTGGTCACCGCCGTGCAGCTCGTGGCCGCCTTCGCCTTCTTCTACGTCCTCGACCCCGTGCTGCCCTGGCTCGTGGTGGGCATCCTGCCGCTCTTCCTGCTGGGCGCCCGCTTCTACCTGCGCCGCATGAAGCGGCTCACCCACGCCGTCCGCCGCAGCGACAGCCGCATCCAGGCCGTCATCCAGGAGACCCTGCAGCATCGCGCCGTCATCAAGACGCTGGAGCAGGACGAGGGACGCATCCGCAGCCTCGGCTCCTTGCAAGCCGACCTGCGCTCGCAGGTGCTGAGCCGCACGCGCTTCTCGCTGGCCGCCCGCATGGCCGTCTCCGCCGCCTTTGCCGGAGGCTACGTCACCGCCTTCATCTGGGGCGCCCTGCGCCTGAGCACGGGCAGCATCACCGTGGGCACGCTGACCGCCTTCTTGCAGCTCGTGGGCCGCATCCAGCGCCCCGCGTTCGACCTCTCGCGCCTCGTGCCCTCCGTGGTCAACGCCCTGACCGCCGCCGAGCGCCTGCTCGAGCTGGAACGCCTGCCCGCCGAAGACGGGGGCGACGCCATCCGCTTCGACCGCACGCCCGTGCTCGCCGTGGAGAACCTCCGCTTCGCCTACTCCGAGGGCGACGCGCCCGTGTTCAGCGGCTTCAGCCACCGCTTCCTGCCCGGCACGTGCACCGCCATCATGGGCGAGACGGGCCGCGGAAAGACCACCCTCGTGCGCCTGCTCCTGGCCCTGGCCGAGCCGCAGGAGGGTAGCATCACCCTCATCGACGGCGCAACGGCCTGCCCCGTCTCGGCCCGCACGCGCGGTAACTTCGTTTACGTGCCGCAGGGCAACACGCTGTTCAGCGGCACTGTGCGCGACAACCTGCTGATGGGCAACCCCGACGCCACGCCCCGCGAGCTGGACGAGGCGCTGCACACCGCCGTGGCTCTCGACTTCGTCCGCGCCCTGCCGCAGGGTCTCGACACGCCGCTCTCCGAACAGGGCGGCGGCCTCAGTGAAGGGCAGGCGCAGCGCATCGCCATCGCCCGCGCCCTGCTGCGCCCCGGCCGCATCCTGCTGCTCGACGAGGCCACCTCGGCCCTCGACCCCGAGACGGAGCGCACGCTCATCGCCCGCCTCCGCTGCCACGCCGCGGGACGGACGCTGCTCTTCGTCACCCACCATCCGGCGCTCGCGGCGGAGTGCGACGCGACGCTGCGGCTATAGAAACATTCAAATTTAATAATTATAACAACCGCTGTAATATAACATACATATCTTAGCGCGAATATACAATTTATCAGTTCAATGTATATTTCTCATCTCTGTTGGCCATTCTTATAATATGACCTTCTGACAAAACACTGCATGACACTTTGACAAAGCACTGCATGGTATCCTAACGAAGCACTGTGTCAGGGAGTCATAAAATATCGTGTTAATATGTCACGTAATAAAATGAAAAAAGCCACGGCTGCATGTCTGCAACCGTGGCGGTTCTATATATAAAGGTATAAATCCCTTGCCCGTTTAGAATAGCTTGTTGGGATATTCGCCGGCATCTACCAATGCCTTGATCTTGGCTACTGTGTCGGGACGGTCTTCGGGATAGGTCACACCGAACCACTTGCTAGTGGTGTCGAGCACTTCGACCGTAGCCGTACCGTCGTTGATGAGCTTGTCCACCATCAGCGGGATGAAGAATTCGCTCTTCAGGTTCTCCATGTTCTTGGGGTCGGAGAGGAAGGTCTTGAAGAATTCCTTGCTGTAAGCGAAGTAATCAGGAGTAAAGCCCCAGAAGTTCATGCTGACGGGCGTGGTGTCCGGGGTGGCGGTCCATTCGCCGTTGTCGTCGATGTACTTCACTTCGCCGTCCATGCGCTGAATCTTGGTGCGCTCCACGACGGAGGTCAGCAGGTGCTTCTCGTTGGTGGTGCAGATGCCGCGGCTGACGGTTCCGCTCTCGCTCAGCGTGTTGCCCACGCGGAAGCCCACCATCGAATAGACGTTCTTCGAGCCTTCGGGCAGGGCGGCGAGGAACTTGCCCATCACCTGGAAAGAGTCGCTGCCGTAGAAGTCGTCGCAGTTGATGACGGCGAACGGTTCCTTGATGGCGTCTTCGCCCATCATGACGGCGTGGTTCGTTCCCCAGGGTTTGGTGCGGCCTTCGGGGCAGGTGAAGCCTTCGGGCAGGGCGTCGAGCGACTGGAATACGAGTTCGCAGGGGATGTGTCCCTCATACTTGGAGAGGATTTTCTCGCGGAAGTCCTTTTCGAAGTCCTTGCGGATGACGAAAACGAGTTTGCCGAATCCGGCCTTGATGGCGTCGTAGATGGAGTAGTCCATGATGGTTTCGCCGTTGGGACCCAGTCCGTCGAGCTGTTTCAAGCCTCCGTAGCGGCTGCCCATGCCGGCTGCCAGTAAGAAAAGAGTAGGTTTCATATCTGTTATTATTTAAAGGTTAGTGTGTTCTTGCGTTTTCGTGCCACAAATGTAAGAAATAAACCGCAGGATAAGGCAAAAAAACGATACATTCTTTGGCAATATCGTACAAAATCCTTCTAAAACGGGTAGCCGATGGCGAAATGCAGCGCCAGCCCGTCCTTGAACTTGCCGATGTTGTAATATCCGTTACGATAGAGTTTCGAGGGGTCGTGGAGGCCCACGCCGCAGTCGAGGCGGAAGACGAGGAAGTCCAGGTCGTAGCGCAGGCCGAGGCCCGTGCCCAGGGCAATCTGTTCGGGAAACTTCTTCAGCGAGAACTCGCCGTCGGGGCGGCCCGCGTCTGCCCGGAGCAGCCAGACGTTTCCCGCGTCGAGGAAGACGGCGCCGTGGAGGTCGGCGATGAGGTGGAAGCGGTATTCCACGTTGGCCTCCAGACGGATGTCGCCCACGTGGTTGATGAAGCCGTACTTGTCGGTCTCCTCACTGGCAGGGGCATAGCCGCCGGGGCCGATGCTGCGGGCGGCGAAGGCACGGACGCTGTTGGCGCCGCCGATGTAGAACTGTTCGGTGTAGGGGGCGGAGAGCATGTTGCCGTAGGACCAGACACAGCCGGCAGCCACACGCGCCGCCAGCGACTGGTTGCGGTCGATGCTGTAGTTGTAGCGGAACTCGCTGTTGAGCTTGGCAAACTGGGCGAAGGGGACGCCCAGGAGCTGCTTCTCCTGCTTGCTGAAGGGCTGGCCGAGTATCTGGTAGAGGCAGGAGGTCAGGTTGCCCGCCGAGGTCAGGGTGGTCTGCCACCAGTGGCTGCTGCGGCGGTTCTTGCGCACGGACAGGTTGTCGTAGGTATAGGTGTACTCCATGGCGGGGATGAACTGGTCGCGCAGGCTGACGTAGAGGGCGGGGTTCTCCTCCTGCAGGTCGAGGAAGGCCTCGGTGGGGTCGCGCAGGACGTTGAAGGTCAGGCGGAAGGGCGTCAGGCTGTGTTTGCTGGTGGGCTTCGGCTGGAAGTTGTAGGTGGCGTTGCCGCCGAAGGCCAGGAGCTTGTAGTACTTGGCGCGGTTCATCTGGTCGGCATAGAGGCGGAAGGTGGTCGTGGCGGGGAAGTCGTACTCGCGGTCGCCCATGCGGGGAAAGACCACGCGGGGGAAGACGAGCGAGGTGGAGATGCCGTACTCGTAGCTGTTCATCAGCGACGAGTGGTCGCCGCCGGTCTGCCATTCGTATGAACCTGTCAGCTCCACGTTCCAGCTCTCGCCGCCGCCGAAGACGTTGTTCTTCGTCAGCGTGAACGAGGCGCCGGGGCCCACCTGGTTGTTACTCTTCATCTTGACGTTGAAGTCCAGTTCGGCATCGTAGGGCTTGTCCAGCGCCATGCGGATGTTCAGGTCGAGCGTGTCGGAGACGAAAGCCGAATCGCGCGGAGTGAACTGCATCTCCAGCAGGCGGAAGATGCCCACATTGCCCAGTCGCTCCTGCACGCGCGTCTGCCTGTAGAGGCTGTAGAGGTTTTCGGCAGTGTGCTGGCGGCTGATGCAGGCGCTGTCCTGCACCTGGCGTTTGCGGCGGAAGCCCTTGTAGTCGGTCCAGCGGTAGAGCATGTTGGGGCGTACGCGCAGCTTGTCGTGATAGTAGATGCGCAGGTTCTTGTAGTCCACGCTGTCGTTGGGCGTTTCGCCGTTCTTTCCCAGTATCTCAATCGTTTTCCGGCCTACATAAAAGGGCTTCTCGGCCACGGGCGGCATACCCGGCACGGGCACCATGCGCATGCTGACGTGTCCGCCCGGCACCAGCGTCGTGTCGGCCTGGTAGGTCAGGTAGTCGGGGCGGAAGTAGTAACAGCCTACGTTGCGCAGCAGGGTGCTGATGCGGGTGCGTTCGCCGTCGAGGTCGAGCACGTTGAACTGTTCGCCCGGGCTGATGAGCGAGCGGCGGCGTCCCAGCTCCATGATGCGCTGTGTGCGGGGGCTGAAGCCGTGGTAGGTCACGGTGTCTATCACGTAGGGGTTGCGCATGTCCACCGTGTACTGTATCTTGGCCTTGAGCGAGTCCTTGGGGTCGGTAAACGTTTCGTAGCTGACCGTCCCGTTGAAGTAGCCGTAGTCGCGCAGCAGGTTGGAGGCCGCCTTGGTACGGATATCGGGATTGACAGACGACATGAGCACAGGCTTGGCGGCAAAGCGGTTGAAAATCCACTTGCCCAGTCCCTTTTCGTACTTCTGGAAGCCGTTGTAAACCCACAGGCCGAAGGGGAAGGGGATGCGCACGGTCGAACTGCCCAGCAGGGAGTTGTTGGGGGCGGTGGCCAGGGCGGCTTCCACTTCTTCGATGGCGGTTTCGCCCACCTTGGTCGGGGTGGGGTTGTGCACAATCATCGCTTTCTGCCCCGTGTAGAGCACTTCCCCTTCGGGCAGGTGCTTCGTGGTGGAGCAGGCGGCCAGGAGCAGTGCGGCGGTCATGTATGCTGTAATCTTCTTCATAAATGTCCAGTTTCTTACAAACGGTTATCGGTTTCGGACGTGGGGCGGTCCGGTGTTTCGGCGGGTTCCTCCGGCTTGGGTACCCGGGGCTTTTTCCTTCGGAAGATGAAAAGCTCGCTCAGGCGGTCCATCTTGCGGCGCAGGACGAGGCCCACGCCGGTCTCGGTGATTTCTCCTTCGAGCACGCTCTCGTAATTCTTGTTGTGGAAGGCGCGGATGTAGCGTGTGCCCGAAGTGTCGAGCCTGTATTCCAGCGAGATGTTGTCGATGAAGGACTCCACGTCGTTGGTGGCATTGGCGCCGGTGGACACCTTGCCGCCGATGATGATCTGCACGCGGTCGTTGAAGAGGCGCTGCGAGTAGCGGAAGCTGTAGTCGGTCTGTTTGTCGCCCGTCTCGGCGGAGGTGCGGTCTTCGATGCCTACGCTGATGCTGGCTCCTTTCATTCCGCCTGCCAGGGCGTTGATTTGGCTTTGCAGCACGCTGTTCAGGGCGCTGCCCATCGTCAGGCCTCCTCCCTTGCCGCTGTCGTTCAGGTAGATGCCGGTAGCCATCATGGTGATGGCCTGTTTGCTGCGTTCTTCGGCGCTCATGCTCTGCAGTTGGTTTTCGACGGTCGCATCTTCGGGCGCGGCAAGGTCGAAGACCAGTTCGGGGCTTTCCAGCCGTCCTTTCAGGGCGATCGACACGTCGAAATTCACCGTCCGCGAGCCGCTGCCGTCGTCACCGTCGGACACGGAGGCGCGCATACGTTCCTGGGCTTTCAGGCTCAGTGTCGGGTTCATGACGTCGCCCCGCCAGTCCACGTAGCTGCCGCTCACGATCTGGAAGGCTTTCAGCGGGATGACGGGCAGCGAGAACTTCATGACGCCTCCGCTGAAGGTATAGCGGCCCGTCAGGCTCATGTCGCCCTGCGGGGTATATTGCCAGGAGAGGTCGCCGCCGCCCTCCAGCTCGATGTATTGCGAGCGGTCGGGACTGAGGTCGGCCCGCAGGCGCACGGCATCGTCGATGTGGACAGACATCAGCATGTCCAGTCCGCCGAGCGGCACGTTGGCCACGGGAGCCGCTGCCGCCGACAGCGTGTCGCGGAAGGAAACGAAAGACACCAGTCCGTCCAGACGGTCCTCCACGGTGAGGGGTGAGTCGGTCAGTACGTAAGTGACGTCGGTCGTGCCGAGCAGGTTCATGTTGCCGCGCATCTTCAGTGCGTTGAGCGGACCGCTGACCGTACCCATCAGGTCAACCTGCACTTTGCCGTAAACCAGGCTCTCGCGGGTCTGTTTGGCGTTGAGCAGCGTATAGTTGCGGGCCTGCAGGCTGAGGTTGGCTGTCGGTCGTTCCATGTCGCGGAAGTCCACATAGCCGTTGATGGCGAAAGGATTGTCGCTGGTCGTGTAGATGGCAAACTTGTCGAACACCAGGCGGTTGTTCTCCAGCCGGAGCGGACGGTTGTCCATCCAATAACGCGCCCCCAGCATTTTGACGTAAACGTTGGCGCTGTCCAGTGCCAGGCTGCCGTCCACTGTCGGCTGGTCCATGCTTCCGCTGATTTGCAATTCGCCGTCTGCCTTGCCGCTGAGGGTGGCCATCTGGTCGGGCACGAAAGCGTTGGCTATGGACAGCGGCAGGCGGGTGATGTTCGCGCTGATGTCCATCAGGCTTTTTTCTCCCTGCTGCATCAGGGTTCCGTCGGCGGTCAGTACGTCCTGATTGTTGTACAGGAGGTAGGTGCTCAGGTAGTGCGTTTTTCCTTCGCCAGGCAGCCAGGTCACTCCCAGGCCGATGTCGCCTACCGGCTGTTTCTCGTAAGTCAGTTTTTTTATGTCTGCTTCGGCAGATACCTGTAGGGAATTTTCTGTCTGTATGTAATGGGCTTCGGCGGAGAAGAGGCCTGTCAGTTGCGGCAGATAGGGCATTACCTTGCTCAGTTCGCTTAATCGGAAACGCCTCAGCTCAACACCGATGTTCTGCAGGGAAACGGTATCTTTACGGTCGGACTGCATGCGGAAACAAACTCCGTCATCGCTGTCCATGTCTACGTTGGCATAGACACGCATGTTCTTGTGCAGGTAGATCCAGTTAGCCTGGTCTGCAAACGAGAACTTGCGGTAAGCTATGATAGGATTTTCAGGTGTCAGGTTCAGTAATACGCCGTTTCCCTTTCCGTTACCTTCGGTCAGGGGGCGTGCGTTGATACCGAATAGGATGCCTTTTTCGCCCTTTTCGTCTTCGAAGTCCAGTGTCAGTTCGGCATCCTCACTCCGCACTTCGCCCGTCAGCAGGGAGCGGAATGCGAATTGCGGGTTCTGTGGGGTGTTGATGACGCCGCTTTGCAGCTTGATGCGGGTAGTGTCCTGATGGACGGCCAGAAAGATTGTATCCAGCTGCAGGGAATCGGTGTGGAAGCCGTCGATCGACGCGCGTCCGTTGATGCCCCAGTCGGGGGTGAAGCCGAATCCCAGCTTGAGTTCGTTGAATCCCATGTGGTACTGTCCCAGCAGGGCGTTCACAGGGTTCTCTTTGCCGGCTTTGACAAACATGCCTGCCGACGGAAGCGCACGGCGCAGGGCGGCATGGTCCAGTTTCCGGTCGTCAATCTGCTTCATCAGCAGGGCGACAAACTGGTTGCTTTGCTCCATCAGGCGGTTGACGGTTCCTCTGGCCCGTACCCACATGTTCATGTCGCCGGCCTTCATTTCCATTCTCACCGTGTCGCGTCGCACTTCGGCCTCCAGGTTGAAGGCAAGCGGCCGGGAAAGGGGAGACGAAAGTATTCCCAGCTGATACAGTCCTACATCAGCGACGTCCATCTGCAGTTGGCCGTCCATGTATTTCCGTCCGAGGTGCATACTGGCTTGGGCGGTCATTTTCAGCAGGGCGTTGTTGCTGGTCAGCTGGGCTGTGGCCAGGGCCGATTTCAGGCTGGCCTTCAGGTCTATGCCGGTCAGGTGCCAGTGCCCGTATTGGATGCCGTCCAGGCTGACGGTTACGTCGGCATGGGTGCGCGGCGAGATGAAGTCCGTACCCTGGCCCATAGCTCCTGCGTGCAGGGTCAGCATGTAGAGGCTGTCTTGGGGCAGGAAGTGGTGGAGTTGCAGGGAGTCGATGGCCAGGTCGGCGTGGTAGGCTTCCGACGTCAGGTCGTACGAAGCCTCCATTGCCATCCGTCCCTTTCCTTCGTTCAGCTCCAGCAGAGCGGACAGGCGGCTTCCTTCCAGTCCCAGATTGGCTGTCAGCTCCATGCTGTCGGGGATAGCCAGGCTTCCTTGGCTGTCGGTGCCTGCCAGTGTCGTGAGGAATCCGATGTTTTGCGTTTGCATGTTCAGGTCCATTTTGACTGATCGGCGCAAGCTGTCCGTCAGGTTCCACAGCTCTCCTCCTCCTCTCAGCGAGAATGCCCCCGGCAGGTCGGCCATGAAGCGCGAGATTTGCATCTGGCTCAGGTTGCCTTCCGTCCCTGCCCGTATTACGAGTGGGCGGAAGGGATATGCTTCTTTGAAGCTTTCGGGCAGTCCGCCTGCAAACAGCATGACGTCTTGCTTGCCGATGTAAGCTTCCAGATGGGCCGAAAGGCGTCCTGTCGTAGGCATTTCCACCAGTTTCCAGTAAGATTGCGCTCCCAGCTTGATTTCACTGTGAGGAGTGAGCAGTCGCAGTTCGGGCACCTGTATCAGGGTGGAGTCTGCAAAGATCCGTCCACTGAGCGACGACAGGCTGAGGCCCGACCGTTCGTTCAGGGTACACTCTTGGATGACAGCATTCAGGTTGCGTCCGTAGTAGAGGACCGAGTCGATGCCCACCCTGATGTCGCGCAGGGCGATGTGCGAGGCGTCGAAGCCCTCAGCTGCCTCCCCTGTTCCCACGTCGTAGCGGAACGAGGCGCCGGCCAGCAGGAAACGTCGCCAGCCGTATCGTTGTTGGCCCAGGTCGGCTTCGGCGTCGGTGATGCCCAGCTCGTCGATATAGGCCGACAGCGAAGTCGTGTCCTGTGGCAAGGTCAGGGTGGCGTCTATGTTCTTCAGCTTCAGGTGTTGCAGGGCCAGTTTCCATTTTACGGGTGTCGAGGTCGTGTCTTCAGGTTCGGAGGCCGTCGTGTCTTTCAGCTGTACCAGCAGTTGCGAGTCCTCCAGCTCCACGTCGTTCAGGGTCACCTCTTCCTTCAGCAGGTCGATGCCGTGGCTTCTCAGGAAGAAACGTCCCAAGGCACCTTTGATCAGCATTCCTTCCACGAGGTCAGCCGAGTTCACTTTGACGCCGGTCAGGGTGATGTTGTCCACCTCAATCTTGCCCCTCAGCAAGGGCCACGCCTGGATGCGTACGTTCAGGCTGTTGAGGCTGAGCAGGGTATCGGGGTGTTGTGTCGCTGACGAGTCAGCGGGCTGTACCACCTGTGCACCGCTTACCAGCAGGTTCAGGGGGAAGCGCAAGTCGATGCGCTCCACTGAGATGTCCATGCCTGTAGCTTCGGATGCCAGGGCTGTGGCCTGTTTGCGCAGAAAGTTCTGCACAGGCGGGATGTAGAGCAGCACCATCAGTACGGCAAACAGGACAATCGGAGTGAATATCACCCAGAGGGTTGCCCTCAACCATTTTCTTTTTTTCCTCTTCGGCTCTTTATTCTCTATGAGGTTTTCTTGTGTCACGATCTTCTGAGACTTGTTTTTGAGTACAAAGTAAACAAATTCCAGCGAGAAATGTTGGCTTGTTTCCGATTAATTCAACAAATGTTTTCTCAAGAAGGAACGTTTTCCAGCACTTCGGATGTCAGCGTCAGTACTGTGCGTATTTTTTCTTCCCATTCAGCCGAGAAGGGTGCGTCTGCCGCCGCTTCCAGTTCCCTCAGGACTGCTACCAGGCGGTTGGCTTCCAGCAGCACGAACAGGGGAATCATCTTGTGGGCCACAGTGGCCGCTTCCTTCATGTCGGCCTTGTCCAGTGCCTGCTCCATTCGTTCTCGGTTCAGGCGTGTTTCTGTCGTAAAGCTTTCGAGGATGGTGCGTGAAGCCTCCGGGTCGTTCTCCGTAAAGGCTGTCAGTGCAGCGAAGTTATAGCTCCCTTCCGAAGTCGGTTGCACAGTCTGCCTAGGCTCTTCTTCCTTCGGTTGTTCCTGCGCCAGTTCAGCCAGCAGTTCGGCCACGGTAAAGGGCTTGTGCAGGCAGCCTGCAAACCCATGTGCCACGAATTCCTCGCGCTGCATGTCGCTGCGGGCTGTGACGGCGATGATGGGGATGGTGCGTGCCTGCGGGATGTTCGATGCCCGCAGCAGGCTCAGCAGGTCGAAGCCGCTGATGGCTGGCATCTGTACGTCCGTCAGCAGCACGTCGAAGTCTTGCATACGCAGGGCGTCGAGCAGCTCGTCCACCTGTTGGCAACATACTGCCTTCAGGCCTCCCTGTTTCAGCATGGCTTCTGTCAAGGTCAGCTGGATGCGGTCGTCGTCGATCAGCACCACCTGCTTCGTTGCCGTGGCAGGACTTCCGTCCGTCGCCTCGGTTGGTTCCTCGGTTGGGGTGGGGGTGCTTGCCTCGTTGCTGCCGGTCTGTACAGGATAGATGGGTACACGCAGCGTGAAGGTGCTTCCCTTGCCGGGCCTGCTGTCCACCTCGATTTCACCCTCCAGCAGCTGCACCAGCATGCGTACGATGGAGAGGCCCAGGCCGAATCCCTCCTTACCTTGTGCTCCCGGCAGGCGTGTAAATTCCTGAAAGATGCGTTCGCGGTCGCCCGGCTCCATGCCCTTGCCCGTGTCGGTCACGGCCACTACCAGCCGTCGTTCCTCGTAGCGGGCACTGAGGGTGATGCTCCCCTTTTCCGTGAATTTTACGGCGTTGGACAGCAGGTTGTTGATGATCTGCCGCAGGCGCAGCGGGTCGCAGATGTAGGTCCCTTCCAGCTCGGGCGCCGTTTCGCAGTGCAGGGCCAGCCCTTTGGCAGCAGTCAGCGGTTCGAAGCTCACCCTGATTTCTTCCAGCAGGCGTGCCGGGTGGAAGCTGACGCGGTTCACCTCCGCTTTGTGCAGGTCCAGGCGGTGGAAGTCCAGCAGGTCCACCACCAGTTTCAGCAGGTGTTCCGACGATGTTTTCATGTTGTCCAGATAGAAGCGCTGCCGTTCGTCCACAGTCAGTCTGGAGAGCAGGTCGGCATAGCCCATGATCGAACCCAGCGGCGCCTTGAAGTCGTGCGTGATGGCCAGCATCAGTTTTTCGCGCGTGGCCAGCAGTTCTTCTGCCCGTCGGCGTGCCTCCTCCAGTTCGCGGCGGTAGCGGTTGCTGCGCGTCACGTCGCGTCCTATCAGTATCAGGAAGAAGGCCGCCAGCAGCACCGCTCCCACAGCGATGCCCCCGATGATACGTGCCGAGTGCTGCCTCATCGCTTCCTGTTTGATGTCCGTTTCGCGTGCCATTCTCAGCATTTCTTGTTCGTAGCCTTTCAGCAGGCTGTCGATGCGTGCGTTCAGCATCTTGTCCAGGCGTCGCAGGTAGCGTTGTCGCCGCTGCATGCTCATCTGTCTTTCCTGCCTTTTCTGAGCCACGGCCTTCAGTCGCTCCTGCAGGGAGTCCACGGGGTTGTACGTGTCATACACCGTGTCCATTGCCACCTCCGTCGTAGTGCGCACCTGGATGGTCGTATCTTCCTTAGGTGGCACGAAAGCTTCGCCCAGCCGGCGGAAGAAGCCCTTCTTTTCCTTTTTGGGGGTACGGATAGTGTCCTGCCGCTTTACGACGTGCTGTTGCACGCGTTGTCGGATGATGATAGTGTCGTGCTGCGCTATCACCTGTTCGATGTCGTTGGTCGACATCAGGCTGTCGCTGGCGGCGCTCAGCATGCGCAGCAGTCTGATGGTGTTTTCGTCTTTTTCGCGCAGCAGTGTCATCAGGCTGTCCTCCCATTGCATGTCCCGGTCTGTCGAGAGCGTCAGGTTTTCCATCTCGCGGTTGACGAAGAACAGCGAGAACAGCAGTACGGCCAGCATCAGGGCATAACCCAGGCTGATTTTCACGCGCGATACGTTTTTCTTGTTTCGCATAGTCTACTTGGTTTGTTGGCGGAATCTCAGCCACAGCATCAGGCCGGCGCTGGTCAGTCCGAAGGGGAAAGCCATCCATACGCCCGGCAGCCCCCAGCCCAGCACGAATCCGCAGAGGTATCCTACAGGCAAAGATATGACAAAATACGCAATAAATGCGATGAATATCATCGGTTTAACGTCTGCGATGCCTCTCAGGGCGTTGGCGAAGTTGATTTGCAGTCCGTCGCCCAGCTGGTAGATCAGGAAGGGGAAGAACAGGGCCGACACCAGGGCCGACACCTCGGCGTTGTCCGTAAACCATCCTCCCATGTGGCTTCGGCAGGCGAAGACGATGCTCAGCAGTACGATGCCCATGCCCACGATGAGGTGGAATCCGGCATACGCCGCCCGTCGCACGTTGGTCGTGTCGTGCTGTCCGTTGAAGTTGCTCACCCTCACAGCCACAGCCGCCCCCATGCCATAGAACATCATGAACGTAAACTGTGAGATGGTCAGCATGATCTGGTGCGAAGCCAGCGCCAGCGTGCCCAGCCATCCCACCATCACCGTGCTGAGGCTGAACGAAGCCGTTTCCATCCCCATTTGCAGTCCGACGGGCCATCCCAGCGCGTTCAGCCGCCGGAACACGTCCGCCGCCCACGGCCTTCTGAGCATGCCCACCCGGTAGCGTGCGAATCGTCGGCTCCTTCCCACGATGGCGGCAAACACGATGACCATGCCGATGCGCGAAGCCAGTGTACTCAGTCCTGCGCCCAGCAGTCCCAGTTCGGGCAGTCCCAGTTTACCGTTTATCAGCACGTAGTTTCCCGCTATGTTCAGGGCGTTTCCTCCCAGCAAGATCCACATGGCCGTCTGCGTATCCGTGATGCCGTCTGTGAACTGTTTGTATCCGTTGAACAGCAGTACGAACGGCAGCGATGCCAGCAACACCAGGTAATACGGCCTGATGAGCGGCAGCAGTTCCTCCGGCTGTCCCAGTCGTCCGATGTTCAGGTAGAGCGCCCCCATGAGCAGCACCAGCACCCCCGCCACCAGTGTGTTCGCAGCCAGGCTGCATTTCAGTGCCTGTCCGGCTTCCGCCAGACGTTTGTTGCCGTAGAGTCCTCCCACGATGGGTGTCAGTCCGTAGCTGAATCCCGTACTGAAGATGATGCACAGGTTGAACAGGTTGTTCACAAACGATGCCGCTCCCAGTTCCGTGGTACTATGGTGTCCTATCATCAGGGTGTCGGCAAATCCCAACACGATCACGCCCAGCTGTCCCACCACGATGGGCAGTCCCAGTCGGATCAGGGCGCGGTAGTGTCCTCCGTAGGTGGCTATCCAGTGTTTCGTCATTCTTTTCTTGTTTAGGTTTGCTATAGTGGGGCAAAGATAAAGAAATGGGCTCATAGAAAAAAGGAATAGTTGCTTTTGTAATGGAGTCTTTGATCTCTCACGTCGCTCAATCTCCCAAAAGACAAGTTGAAAAAATCTTCTCAAGTGTAGTTACGCATGCAAAAGTGTACCAGGTACTAATTGAAAAGTGTACCACTTG
>CAYQOV010000040.1:0-25407 GCA_964419245.1 uncultured Bacteroides sp.
AGAAACGGAAAGAAGGTGATACTGATAGCCAACGTGGCCGAAAAAATAGATTTGAAAAAGTGTGTGGTGCTTATAATAGAAGCATGCCAGCGTGAGGTTCCTTCTCCTAATTTTTCCAAATAGCTGTCTATAATAACGATTGAGTTGTCTACAATCATTCCAAGAGTAACAATCAATGCAGCTAGTGTCACTGTATTCAACTCAATGTTGAATGCATGGAATAGACCTAAAGAAATGAAAATGGTGATTGGGATAGTCGAAGCAGCGACCAGTGCTACTCTGATTGGAAGCAGGAGCATTACTACAGCAATAACTGCTACAATAGCTATGACTAGTTCGTGTAGAAAGTTTTTTACACTATCGTCTACTACTTGGCTTTGGTCGGTGATACGGAAAATGGTTACGTCTTCTGGCAATTCTTGTTGAAACGTGCCAATAGTTTCATTGACGGCTTCTCCCATCTTTACGATGTTTTGTCCTTTCTTCATTTCTACGGAAAGAAGCAGGCATTTATGTCCGTTGTTGGTGATGTAGCTGTCTGTTTCGGGGTATTCTTTCACCACACGTGCAATGTCTTTCAGGCGGATATTGTTTCCTTGCGGATCGGTGTAGACTATCTGTTGTTGTACGTCGAAGACAGTGTTTAATGACCGGCTGACGTAGACCGGCTGTACATAGTTGCCGGTTTTGATACGGCCCCCTGAAGTGACAAATCCCTTTTGCATCAACGATAGGGCCAGGGTCTGTTCATTCAGTCCGTATTGTGAAAGTCGGTCGTTGTCGATATAAATGGATATTTGTTCTTTCTGGAGTCCGCTTACACTCATGCGTCCTACGCTGGAGATGCGTCTCAGGCGGTCCTGCAACTGTTCCATGTATGTATCCAGTTCGCGATAAGTCTTGTCTTCGCTTTCCATTGTGATGAGTAGGGCAGATGTATCTCCGAAATCATCCATTACTTGCAGCGCCAATACTCCTGAAGGAAGCCGGGCTTTAAACACTGATATTCCATGTTTGAACTTACTCCAGAATTCGTCCTTATTGTTCAGTTCATCATTCAGTTGAACCTGTATATAGACAATGCCATCTTTGCTTTTGGAGAAAGTTTTCTCCTTTCGTACTTCTTTGTAAGTGAAGATATATTCTTCCAAAGGTTTGGTCACTTTTTCCATCATATCTTCGGCTGTATATCCGGGAGCCACTGCAACGACGACACCCTGACGGATTGTGAAGTCGGGAAATTCGTTTTTCCGCATTTCCGGCAAACTGTAAATGCCGAAAGCGACAAGGCAACATACTACCAGAATGATAATCTGCCGGTAGTGCATGGCCCATTCCACAGCGTTACGCTTTTTCTTGTTTTTATCCATTGTCGTATGTCCTTTATATTATCGTCAAGCTTGTTCCTTCACACACTTTTTGTTGTCCTTCCACGATTACCTGCGTTCCGTTTTGCAAACCGTATACTACAGTTACTCCTTTGGGGGTGAATTCGCCGCACTTTATGATTTGTTTGCTTGCTTTACCGTCTTTCTCTACCCAGACAAAATTGTTGTTCTTTTCGTCGAGTTGAACAATATTCGCTGGAATAATATAACAGGCGTCTTTTTCCGTATTCTTTCTCAGGATAACTTCTGTTATCATGCCAGGCATCAGGTCTTTTGTATCGTTGTCTACATGTATCTTCACGTCGTATGAACGTGACAGCGGATGAGCTGTTATTCCTTTTTCTTCTATTGTGCCTGTCAGGGACTTTCCTCCGAGGGCCGGTACTTTTATATCGGCTTTCTGGGCAAGTCGGATATCCGTGATTTCAGTTTCCGGCACCGCTATTTTTATTTTCAGGAAATTGGCTGTAACCAGTTTGGCTACAGGGATGCCGGGAGTAACATTCTGGCCTACTTCTATTGTCTTTTCGGCTATTACTCCTCCAAAGGGTGCGAAGAGCTTGCAGTCTTTCAGGTTTTTGTTTGCGATTTCTTCCAAGGCCCGTGCCTGTTGTAATTTGCTTTGTGCTTCTACCCATTGTATTTCAGGCAAACTTCCTTTGTCATGCAGTTCTTTCATCCTTCGACAGGCATCTTCAGCTTGTTCCAATGATGCTTTGGCTGCATTGTAACTGCTTTGCATCGCGGTGGAATCGAGCGTAGCCAACAATTGTCCTTTCGCGATGTGTTGCCCCAAATGGAAATGCAGCGTTTTTACGGTACCCATGACGGGAAAGCTGAGATAGCTTCCATTACCTTCCTCCACAGTTCCGGAGAAGCATTTCTCTTGTCCGTCGGTATTTGCCGATACGGTCATCACTTTTACTTTTACCGGTTGTTTTTCTGCCGTTTGATTGTCATTTTTTTGACATCCGGTCAATAAAATGGCCATACATAATGCTGTTGTCAGATAGTTCATTTTCATCTTTTTCTGGTTGTTGTTTCATTTTTTCGACGGCAAAGAAATGGCGTTTAGTTTGAAATGTGGTTATTTTCATGGCTCCAAAAATGTCCTATTTGCGAACTCCCTTTGAAAATAGGACATTCAGACCACTTTTGTGCCATTGTAGGCGGTAATTCGTTCAAGAAAATCCTGTTACTTTGCACGCAGAAACTTTTTATAGTTATGCAGAAAGTAGAGAATATCAAGAAAGTAAACTTAAACGCAAATGAGTTTCAGGAGCTTACCATATACAATGATGGTAAGTTGGCCTTTATCAGCAATTTGAGGGATATTGATGTAAGCAGTATGGTTCGGACAGAAATTTATGTCATAGCTCTTGTGCTGGAGGGAAAAGCTCAGGTAAACATAAACGGGACAACTTATGTAGCTTACAAAAATGATATTTTTATCTGTCCTCCCAATAACATTATAGAAAGCTCTTTGTCAAGTGTGGATTTTCAATGTCAGTGCATCGGAATGTCGAGAGAGTATATTCATAAACTGCTTCCGATGGCTGACAATATATGGGATATCAAGTTGTTGTTTGAGAAAAATCCGTTATTTACTTTGTCTCCGAATGAAGTGATTGTCTGGAAGCAATATTATGATTTGTTGTGTTCCAAAGTTCATTTGCCATCGGTCGTTCAGGAAAAAGTTATCAATTTACTGATGTTGTTTTTTTTTTATGACATGCAGAACCATCTGAGCAGGGTGATACAGGTGCCTTCACGGTCTTATACTTCCGGTGAATGTCTTTTCAAGAAGTTTATCGATTTGTTGGAAACGTCCTATCCTAAGAACAGGGAGGTCTCTTACTATGCAGCTCGCCTGAATGTCACCCCCAAATATCTGTCGTCCATTTGTAAGGCTGCCAGTATGCAGACTGCTTCGAGTCTGATAGACCAATATGTCTTGAAGGATGTTGAATACCTTTTGAAATATTCTTCGAAGACGATTAAGGAAATCGTGAATGAGTTGGAGTTTCCCAATATTTCTTTTTTTGGCCGGTATGTGAAAAAACATTTGGGAATGCCTCCCAGGGCGCTGAGAGAGAAGTTCTGTCAGGAGTATAATCAGAATACGGTTAATAGTCTGTAGGGTTGCGTTATGTTTTAGGTCTTGACTGTTGTCGGTTTTATTCTTCAAGTGCCTTACATGCATTGAGGAGTTTCTCGAAGTGGTGGAGCAGGGCAGGCAGACTGGCTGCCGAGTGGTATCCGTGCCAGATATCTCCCAGAAAGGCGGCTCCTCCAAATCCCAGCGTGTGCAGTAGAGGCAGTTTGTCTGCAGATACTCCCCCCAAAGCGATGGTTTTGTCGGTGAGTATGCCTTCGGCTGAAGCTTGTCGTAGCTGGGCTTCGCTGAATCCCGCGCGGTAGCCTTGCTTGGAGATGCTGTCGAAGATGGGGCTCAGGAAGTGGTAGTCGGTCAGCGTGCCGTAGTGGGCGGCTTCTTCCAGCGTGTGGCACGAGCGGCTCACGGTTCCTTTGAAGTCTTGGGGAGGCCGGGGGTTGCGGCTGTTCAGATGGATGCCTCCCAAATGGTAGCGTGCCTGCAAGGGGAAGTGGTCGTGCAGGCTGATGCGTCCGTAATGCCCGGCGGGCAACTGGCGGATGAGGGCTTCGAGCTGTGCTTCGCTGCAGCCGGGCTTGCGCAGGTGCAGGCGGTCGAGGCCCTGGTCCAGAAGGCAGGTCAACGCTTCGGCTTCGTCGGGGAGGAATTCGGGGTGGGTCAGTACGATGATTTTCATACAATCAGCTTTTTACGGTTTTAAGTTCCGGGGGAAAATGGCACAGCGGGCCGTATCCGCCGCCTATCCGCCATTCGCGGGCGGCTTCTATGGCTTGGTCCATGTAGGCTTTGGCCAGTCGTACGGCTTCGGGGAGGGAATTGCCTTGCCCGAGGAAGGTTGCGATGGCGGACGAGAGCGTGCAGCCGGTGCCGTGCAGGTTGCCCGTGTCGATGCGGGGGCTGCAGAAGCAGTGTATCTGCCCGTCGAAGAGGATGTCCGTCATGCGGTCGCCCTCCAGATGGCCGCCCTTCAGAAGGAAGGCGCAGCGGTAGCGTTGGGACAGCTCGGCGGCGGCCTGCTCCATGTCTTGAAGAGTATGGAGATTTTTTCCTAAAAGAAATGAGGCCTCGTTCAGGTTGGGCGTCACCAGGCGGCAGCGGGGGAACAGCTCCGTGCGGAGAGCTTCGGCGGCATCGGGCTCCATCAGCGGATGGCCGCTGCTCGACAGCATCACGGGGTCGAGCACGACGGGCGTGTCGGGATATTTGCTTAGGCAGGCGGCCAGGCTTCGCACGATGTCGGCCCGCCCGGTCATGCCGATTTTGACGGCGGCGGGATGCAGGTCGTCCAAGACGGCTTCCGCCTGTGCGGCCACAAGCGGGGCGGGCAGGTAGTCGACGGCGGTGACGCCCCGCGTGTTTTGCACGGTGACGGCGGTGATGGCCGCCGCCGCATAGCCACCCAGCGCCGAGATGGCTTTGATGTCGGCCTGTATGCCGGCTCCGCCCGAGGGGTCGGAACCGGCGATGCTCAGGATGATGGCGGGCGTCTGCATGGTCAGGAGTCGGCTTGTTGTAGTTTCTCTTTCAGGAACTGACCCGTGTAGCTGGCGGCACAGGCAGCCACCTCTTCGGGCGTGCCTGCCACGACGAGGTTTCCGCCGCGGTCGCCGCCTTCGGGGCCGAGGTCTATCACGTAGTCGGCACACTTGATGACGTCCAGGTTGTGCTCGATGATGACAATGCTGTGTCCGCGCCGGATGAGGGCGTCGAAGGCTTCGAGCAGCTTGCGGATGTCGTGGAAGTGGAGGCCGGTGGTGGGCTCGTCGAAGATGAAGAGTGTCGGGTCGGCCTTTTCCATGCTCAGGTAGTAGGCCAGCTTGACGCGCTGGTTCTCGCCGCCCGAGAGGGTGGACGACGACTGTCCCAGCTTGATGTAACCCAAACCCACGTTCTGCAGCGGGATGAGCTTTCGGACGATTTTCTTCTGCCCGTGCCGGCCGAAGAAGTCGATGGCCTGGTCGACGGTCATCTCGAGCACGTCGTAGATGTTGGCGTCGTGGAAGCGCACCTCCAGCGTGTCCTGCTTGAAGCGCTTGCCGTGGCACGATTCGCACTCCAGCACCAGGTCGGCCATGAACTGCATTTCCACGGTGATGGTGCCTTCGCCCTTGCACTCTTCGCAACGGCCGCCCTCACTGTTGAAGCTGAAGTAGCCGGCGGTGTAGCCCATCTGCTTGGCCAGCGGCTGTTCGGCATAGAGCTTGCGTATCTCGTCGTAGGCCTTGAGGTAGGTCACGGGATTGCTGCGCGACGACTTGCCGATGGGGTTCTGGTCGACGAACTCCACGTTGCGCAGGTTCTTCAGGTCGCCGCCGATGCTGATGAACTCGCCCGGCCTTTCGCTGCACTCGTCCAGCTCGCGCTTCAGGGCGCGGTAGAAGATGTCGCGCACCAGCGTGCTCTTGCCCGAGCCGCTGACGCCCGTCACCACCGTCATCACGTTCAGGGGGAAGCGCACGTCGATGCCCTTCAGGTTGTTTTCGCGCGCGCCCTTTATCTCGATGTAGTTGTTCCACGGGCGGTGATGCGCGGGCACGGGGATGGTCTCTTCGCCCAGCAGGTAGCGCACGGTGTAGCTGTCGCTATGCTTCTGCAGGTCCTTCATGTCGCCCTGGTACACCACTTCGCCGCCCAGGCGTCCGGCCTTGGGGCCGATGTCGATGATGTAGTCGGCGGCGCGGATGATTTCTTCGTCGTGCTCCACGACGACCACCGTGTTGCCCAGCCGCTGGAGCTGGCGCAAGACGCTTATCAGCTTGTCCGTGTCGCGGCTGTGGAGGCCGATGCTGGGTTCGTCCAGGATGTAGAGGCTCCCCACAAGGCTGCTGCCCAGCGAGGTGGCCAGGTTGATGCGCTGGCTTTCGCCGCCGGACAGCGAGTTGCTCAGGCGGTTCAATGTCAGATAGCCCAGGCCCACGTCGACCAGGAAGCGGATGCGGCTGTTTATCTCCGTCAGGATGCGGCCGGCCACCTGCATTTCGTGGTCGGTCAGCTTCAGGCGGTCGAAGAATGCCTTCAGTTCGGTGACGGGCAGGTCCACCAGCTCCGAGATGTTGCGTCCGCCCACCCGCACGTAGCCCGCTTCGGGCTTCAGGCGGCTGCCGTGGCAGCGCGGACAGAGGGTCTTGCCGCGGTAGCGCGCCAGCATCACGCGGTATTGTATCTTGTACTGGTTCTCCTGCAACATGCGGAAGAAGGCGTTGATGCCTTCGAAGTAGGGCGTGCCCTCCCACAACATGCGCCGCTGCTCGTCGGTCAGCTGGTAGTAGGGGGTGAAGATGGGGAAGCCTGCCTTTTCCGCGCCGCGTATCACCATGTCGCGCCATTCGCCCATCTTCTCGCCGCGCCAGCACATCACCGCTCCGTCGTAGACCGACAGGGCGCGGTTGGGCACCACCAGATGCTCGTCGATGCCGATGACGCGCCCGAAGCCTTCGCATTCGGGGCAGGCGCCCACGGGCGAGTTGAACGAGAACATCTGGTCGCTGGGCTCCTCGAAGCGGATGCCGTCCGCCTCGAACTTGGTGCTGAAGCGGTAGAGGCTCGTCGACCCGTCCGCCTGGTAGAAGCGCAGCAGGCAGGCGCCGTCGCCCTCGTACATGGCCGTCTCCACCGAGTCGGTCAGGCGGCTGACGGTGTCTTTCTCCGACGAGGCCGTCAGGCGGTCGATGAGCAGGAACAGGGTGTCGCCCTCGCGCGGCTCGTAGTCGTCGATGCGCACCGTCTGCCCGTTCACCTCCAGGCGCGTGAAGCCCTGCTTGCGGTCTACGTCCAGCTGCTCCCTGAGCGTGCGCCCGTGGGGCAGGAGCAGGGGGGTGAGCACGGTGAAGCGCGTGCCTTCGGGATGCTCCTGCATACATCGCACGATGTCCTCCACCGAATGCTTCTTCACCTCCTGCCCGCTGACGGGGCTGAACGTCCGCCCGATGCGGGCGTAGAGCAGGCGCAGGTATTCGTAGATTTCGGTCGACGTGCCCACGGTGGAGCGCGGGTTGCGGCTGTTCACTTTCTGCTCGATGGCGATGGCGGGCGGGATGCCCTTGATGTAGTCGCACTCGGGTTTGCTCATGCGTCCCAGGAACTGGCGCGCGTAGCTGCTGAGGCTTTCCACGTAGCGGCGCTGTCCCTCGGCGTAGAGGGTGTCGAACGCCAGCGACGACTTGCCCGAGCCCGACAGGCCGGTGATGACCACCAGCCGTCCCCGCGGTATTTCGACGTCGATGTTCTTCAGGTTGTTGACGCGTGCGCCTTTTATGATAATGGAGTTTTCGGTTGTCATATTGCTGTCATGTGAATAACTTCGCAAAGATAATGAAAAGTGTAGCCAATAAAAATAGCGAGGATGAAAAACTGCCTCGTTTTCCGTCGACAGCCTTTTCATCCTCTTTCTGTTGTAAGCGGGTATTCTCCGAAATTAATCCATATAGGATATCCTGTTGGATTGATAGATGATCCCTGTCTCGATATCCGTCAAATGCAGGCAGAAATTATGTGCGGATCCCATGCTATAAATGCAGTTGTAGGAGAATGAGTCTGAATCTCCCTGCTCCTTGTAGCCGAAATCTTCGTGATAGACGCCACCATAATAAGTGCTGAAATGCTGAAGTCGTATGTGATAGGTGCCCGGCTGGTTGATTTTATAGGAGATTTTCATTTTGAGGAAACCTTCTTTCTTCAGTTCTGCCTGTATGCGGTTGCCGACCGTTTCGACCGAGAACTCCTGAAAATAGACAGGATTCCCGTCGATAATCGTAAAGGGACGGGCATAATAGGTTGTTGCCGGTTTCAGGTCATCGATGCTGAATTCTGCCGAACCTTCTTCTTTTTCTTCGCCGATAGGAAGAACTACCCTGTAATCGCTTACTTCGTCTGTGATTTGCGGATGGGGTGAGGTGCCGTAGCAGATTCCGACCGTCAACGTTTCTCCTTCAATTTTATATTCCCCGGCTTTCCAGTAGAATCGTGCGCTGAAATGGTTAGGGCTGATGGTGGCCGGTTTCATGTATATTACATCTTCTGTCAGGTCCGCTGCCTCCACGCCGTCTGTTTCGGAAGGCAAGAATGTTTCGGGGTCGACCGGCGCACCGGTCGCTGCCAGATAAGAAAGCCACGTCAGTTTCGTTTCGTCAAGAAGCTGCACGCGGTAGTGTATCCGTTCCTCCGTTCCTTCCGGCATGAGGGAGAGCAGGTAGGCGTCAGGAATTATTCGGATGTTTCCTTTTTCCTCTTTATAGAAATTTTTTGCCTTGGTGACGAGCAGGTACGACATGTCTTCCTGCCGGAAGGTCAGGTAACGGGCCGTGTCGCCTTTCTGGCAAAGCCAGGAGTGGTAGAGTTGTCCGAAGTCGACGTCAGGCTTCTCCGGCTCTTTCTCGAAGATTTCCGTGTCGCCCGTGTCATAGCCGAAGATGCCGTCATCTTTCGTTTCCGTTTCTATCCCGTCGTATTCCCAGCGATGGATGGAAGAGAAGTCGCCGCCGGATTTGGAGGAAAAATGGAGGTCCATCACGTAGGAGTGCTTTAACATCTGTTCCAGTCCGAGGTCGAGGCCGAAGTCGACTCGCAGGCTGGCACTGTTTTCACTTATCTTTTTGTACGTGCAGGAGGCATCGCGTACGTTCCAACCGTCTTTCATGACGATTTTCACTGCCTTGTTCGTTTGCAGCAAGGAAAAGAACAAGTTGTCCGAACCCGTCCCGAAGTGCAAGTCTTTTCCGATGATGTCAGTCGGTACCTCGAAGCGTACAGGGATATCCCCTCCCGTTGCGCCGCCGGTCTCCGTTTCCTCGTCTTTGCCACAGGAAGAGACAAGAAGGCACAGGAGTATGCCTGTAAGTAGCGTCATTTTTTTCATGTCGTTCATTACGTTTAAGTGATTATTGAGAAATGTTATAATTCCGTTTCCAAAGTCTATGCCAGGTGAAATCTTGTTGTGTCTTTTGCAGCTATCTCTTATGAAGCACAAAAGTAATTAATTGTTATTGAAAAAGCAAAGGATACGATTTGTTTTGTTTAAAAGTATAAATATCTCGGCAAGCTCGAAACGATTGTCTTGTTCATCTTGTGATGCAAAAATGTTTAAGTGTATTGTGATATGAACGTATTTCGATAGTTCTTTGAAGTTGAAAGAAGTCAGGAAATGTTTTCTAGGCTACCCATTCATTAAAATTGTTAAGAAAACTGTTCTCTAAACACTTCGAGTATTTGCAGATTTTTAGATAAGACAGGCTGCACCTCGGAAGTAAAAAGCCGAAAACGTTGTTTCCGCCTTTTGTACTTCTCTCGGTTTGCACTATCTTTGCGACATTTAAAAAATAGACAGTAAGAACAATGAAACTGAAAGACTTATTTTTGTGCCTCTTGCTACTGGCGGCCTGCCCCCTGGCTTCGCAGGCACAGTGGACAAAGCAGCAACGCTATCCCAAACGTGAATTCCGCGCCGCCTGGATTCAGGCCGTGAACGGACAGTTCAAGGGCATGACGGCCGCGCAGATGCAGGCCACCCTCATCGGCCAGCTGAACTCCCTGCAAGGAGCGGGCATCAACGCCATCATCTTCCAGGTGCGCCCCGAGGCCGACGCCCTCTATGCCTCGAAGCTGGAGCCGTGGAGCCGCTACCTGACGGGCGTGCAGGGGCAGGCGCCGCAACCCTGTTGGGACCCGATGGAGTTCATGATCGAAGAGTGCCACAAGCGCGGCATGGAGTTCCACGCCTGGATCAATCCCTACCGCGTGAAGACGTCGCTGGCCAACCGGCTGGCGCCGCAGCATGTCTACAACCGCCATCCCGAGTGGTTCCTCACCTACGGCAACCAGCTCTTCTTCGACCCCGCCCTGCCGCAGAGCCGCGACTACATCTGCCGGGTGGTGAGCGACATCGTGTCGCGCTACGATGTCGATGCCATCCACATGGACGATTACTTCTATCCTTATCCCACGAAAGGCGTGGAGTTTCCCGACTCGGCCAGCTTCGCCCGCTATGGCCGCGGCTTCGACAACATCGGCGACTGGCGGCGTAGCAACGTCAACCTGCTCATCCGCAAAATCCATGAAACGATACGGGAGCTGAAACCTTGGGTCAAGTTCGGCGTGTCGCCCTTCGGCATCTACCGCAACGAGTCGAGCGACCCGCTGGGCAGCAAGACGCGCGGCCTGCAGAATTACGACGACCTCTATGCCGACGTCCTGCTCTGGGCGCGCGAAGGCTGGATAGACTACAACATCCCGCAGATCTACTGGCAGATTGGCCATCCCGTGGCCGACTATGCCGAGCTCGTCGACTGGTGGGCCAAGCACAGCGAGGGGCGTCCGCTCTTCATCGGCCAGTCGGTGACGAACACAGTGCAGAACGCCGACCCCAAGAACCCCGACATGAACCAGCTTCCCGCGAAGATGGCTTTGCAGCGCAGCTATCAGACGATAGGCGGCAGTTGCCAGTGGTATGCCGGCGCGGTGGTGGAGAACGTGGGACGCTATCGCGACGCGCTGGTGGCGGAGTATCACAAGTATCCCGCCCTGCCGCCCGTGTTCGACTTCATGGACGACAAGGCTCCCGGCAAGGTACGCAAGCTGAAGCCCGTGTGGACGGAAGACGGCTACATCCTCTTCTGGACGGCGCCGAAGTATAAGGACGAGATGGACCGCCCCGTCCGCTACGTGGTCTACCGCTTCGCCGACAAGGAAGACGTGGACATCGACGACCCGTCTCACATCGTGGCCATCACCCGCCAGCCGTGGTACAAGCTGCCTTACGAAGACGGCAAGACGAAGTACCGCTACGTGGTGACCGCCCTCGACCGCCTGCACAACGAGTCGAAGTCGGTGAAGAAGAAAATCAAATTGTAGAGATTGGGTGTGAATTATTTGGTATAAGGTATCGGGTCGGAAGTTTCCACCTGATACCTTATTTTTTTGCCCTCACCTTAATAAAGGATCAGCCCTGCTATTCCGCAAGCTACAATCATGCCGATGGGGTTCAGTTTGTATTTTTTGGTCCCCACGAAGGCAACGAGGAAGATGAGGCAACTGATGATGAACGAACGGGTGTCTTCCGTAGGCGAGCCGAAGTTCTCGGTATTCATCAGCACCAGGGCAGCCGATGCGAGCAGGCCCACCACTGCGGGCCGAAGACCGGCGAATACTGCCTCTACCGCTGGATGCTTCTGGTACTTCAGGAAGAACTTGCTGATGGTGAGCATCAGGATGAATGAGGGAAGTACGACAGCAAAGGTTGCGATGACGGATCCCCACACGCTGCCCGTAGCCGTAAAGCCTACGTAGGTGGCCGAGTTGATACCGATGGGGCCGGGGGTCATTTGGCTGATGGCGACGATGTCGGTAAACTCTTGTGGTGTGAGCCATCCGTAGCGGGTCACCACTTCGCCTTGTATCATGGAGAGCATGGCATAGCCTCCTCCGAAGCCGAACAATCCTATCTTGAAGAATGTATAGAACAGATGTAGATAGAGCATGTTTTCAGATTTTCGTTTGTTTTATGAATGAATGTTTTCTTTCTCTTGCCTGGCTTTCCATTTTCCATAGAAGAATCCGCCTACGCCTGCAGCAATGATGATCCAAATGGGTGAGAAACCCAGGAGCCAGATGAGCAGGGCCGACACAACGGATATCCACAGGTTGTAGCGGTTGATGCGTGCCGACTTGCCCATGCTGAACGTGGGCGCGGCGATGAGCGCTACGACGGCCGGACGGATACCCTTGAAGATGCGCTCCACCACCGTGTTCTCCTTGAAGTTGTGGAAGAAGAGGGCGATGGCCAGGATGATGAGGAACGAAGGCAGGATGGTGCCCAGTGCCGTGACGATGCTTCCGCGGATGCCGCGCAGGCGATAGCCGATGAAGATGGAGATGTTGACTGCCAGGATGCCGGGCGACGACTGCGAGATGGCCAGCAGGTCGATGAAGTCGTCCTTGGCTATCCAGTTGCGTTTTGTTACAATCTCGTTTTCGATGAGAGGCACCATGGCATAGCCTCCCCCGATGGTAAAGGCTCCTATCTTGAAGAAGATGGAGAATGCTTCGAGGTAAATGTTCATTGTTGTCTTTCTATGTCCTTTTCGTTGGAAGGCTCGTCCCCGCCCTTGGCATATTGGCTGGGGCTCACCTTATAATACTTCTTGAAAACTTCGCGGAAATACTTCACGTCGTTGAAACCGGTCATTTCGGATATTTCTGTGATGTTGTATTGCTTTTCCCTGAGCAACTGGGCGGCACGCTTCAGGCGGATGATGCGGATGTAGTCGGCGGGCGCCTGGTCGGTCAGTGCCTTCAGCTTGTTGTAGAAACTGGTGCGGCTCATGTTCATCAGGGCACAGAGGCTGTCCACGTTGAATTCGCTCTTCTCGATGTTGTCTTCCACGTAGCGGGTCACAGTGGTAATAAACTTCCAGTCGAGATCGTCCGTACAATTGTTGCAGGGCGTTTCGGGCTTTTCGTCGTTTATGGCGAGGCTTGCATACTTGCTCCGCAACAGGCGTCTGTTTTGTAATAGGTTGGCGATGGTGGCGCGCAGGATACCTACGTTGAAGGGTTTCACAAGATAGTCGTCGGCCCCTGTTTGCAAACCCTCGATGATGCTCCGTTCGGTGTTGAGGGCCGTGAGCAGGATGATGGGGATGTGCGACGTGTTGATGTCTTTCTTCAGGGTGCGGCACAATTCGTCCCCACGCATTTCGGGCATCATGATGTCCGAGATGATGAGGTCGGGCGTATAGTCCTTCACCACTTCGAGGGCTTGCCTGCCGTTGTTGCAGGTCTGCACGGTATATTCGTCGGACAAGGTCTGGCGGAGGTATTCTCTCAGTTCGTCGTTATCTTCTACGACCAGTATTTTTTCGTGGTTCGAGGTCGCCTGTGGTTGTTCCGCCGTATTTTCGCGGTTGGGGAGTACCGTGGCTGTTGGGCTTTCCTCCACTCGCTCTTCTGGCTGGACAGGCGGAAGTTCCGTTTCGCGATTGGGCAGGGTGTCCACAAAGGTAGCCTTGCGATAGGCTTTCCGGCTTTTGGGGAAGCTGACCCGGACGGTGGAGCCTTGCCCTTCGGTACTGCTGAAGCTCAGTTTCCCTTTATGTAACCTGACGAGTTTCCATACCAGGAGCAGACCGATGCCGCTTCCTGTAATTTTAGCGTTGACGGCATTGCTACCACGGAAGTGCATGCGGAAGAGCTTCCGTTGTTCGGCGGCAGGCACTCCGATGCCCGTGTCCTTCACTTCGATTGTCCATTGTTCGGCCGTCTCTGTAGCTTCGAGCACGACGCTGCCTTCTTCGGCGGTATACTTCAAGGCGTTGGACAGAAGGTTCTTCAGGATGGAGTCCATCTTGTCCTTGTCTATCCACACGTTGAGGTAGTCGAAGTTCTTTTCGTAGGTCAGGGCGATGCGTTTCACCTTGGCATATTCGCGGAAGATGTTGAGGGTCTCTTCCAGATAAGCTCCCAGCTCATATTCAGCCACACGGAGCTTTCCTCCATACGTGTCTGCCCGCTCAAAGTTGATGAGGTTGGTGGTTAGGCGCAGAAGCACGTGTACGTTACGCAGGGCGGTGTGGATGTTGTTCCGTCCGCTTTTGCTCAGTTGTTCGTGGTTGGCCAGATCTTCCAGCGGTGCCTTGATAAGGGTGAGCGGGGTACGGATGTCGTGGGCGGTGTTGATGAAAAAGCGTATCTTCTCGTTCGATTCCCGCTTCTGCTTGCGTAGGAGGTAAATGCGCAAGGCCGTAATCAGTGCTCCCAGGGTGAAGAGAATATAGGCCAGCCATGCCCACCAGCTGAACCAAAGTGGCTTGTCGATGATGATTGGCAGGCTCCGCTCCTCGAGCACCGTGTTGTGGTTCTCATTGGAGATGGCTCGCACGCGTAAGGTATATTCGCCGGGGCTCAGGTTGGTGAAGCTGATGATGTTGTCGCGGCTGGGCTGGCTCCATTTGTCATAAAAGCCTTCCAGTTTCCAGGAGTAGAGCACCAGAGAAGGGTAGTCGTAGTTGATGGACGACACCTGCAGGGAGAAAATGTTCTGGTCGTATTTCAGACGGAGTAGGTCGATGTCGTCGATGTTGGTGGTCAGCGGCGAGTGCTTGTCGCCGGGGTAAACTGTTTCGTAGAGTACTTTGAAATCACTAAACACCATCTTGGTGGTATAATGGTCGGGCAATACCATGTTCTTGTCGAACTCGATGGCACCATCGGTACTTCCGAAGACCAGTTGGCCGTTACGTCTGAGAGTACCTGCTGAAGCGTTGAAATGTTCGGCTTTTAGCCCTTGTTCTTTTGTCCAGTTGTGGAAGATTTTACTATGTGGATTGAAGGTAGTCAAGGTGCTTTCGGTACTTAGGAAGAAGCCTCCCTCACCATCAGGCAGAATACAATAGATGTTGTTGGAGATGAGCGAGCTGTTGTCCTTGTCGAAGTGGTAGAACTGCTTCTCCTTCAGGTCGTATATGAGCAAGCCCGTGTTGTTGGTGCCGATGTATAGCTTCTGGTTGTCTGACTGGTAGAGGGAGTAGATGTAGTGCGACTCGACGGGCAGCTCCACATATTCGGCCTTGCCGCTCTGTTTTTCGAGGCGGTAAAGCCCGTTGACGGTGCCTACCCACAGGTGTGTGGAGTCATTTTCCGTCAGGGCGGTGATGTCCGACAGGCCTCCGATGAGGCGTACCTGCCTGCGTGCGTAGTCTATTTCCTTGAGGTTGTAGTAGCCGCCGGCCCATATCTTGCCGTCGCTTGTCTTCAGGATGGCACGGATGTACTTGTCGGCACGGATGCCGGCATTACCCATCGAGGCGGGGGTGAAAAATTGCACCGAACGGTTGCGCTTGTCTATCTGGTAGACGCCGGACGAGTATCCGCCTGCCCAGATGATGCCGGGGGCCACTTCGCACAGGGAGATGTAGGAGTGGCTCTTGTTCTTTCCGCCGGTTTCGAAGGTGCTTAGGAAGGAAGTCCATTGTTCCTGGCGATCGTTGTAGAGGCTGATGCCGTTGTCCGTGGCAAACCACAGGTCGCCGTCGCGGTCTTCGATGACAGCATTTACACGGTTGTTTACAAGTGACTGGTGGTTGCCGATGGAATGCTTGATCCAGTGGAAGTCGGCATAGCGGTTGTCGCGCACGGTGATACCGATGGGGAAGTTGGCCATCCAGATGCGTTGTTCGTCGTCGATGTAGAGGTCGGTGATGCTGTTGCCGTTCATCGCATTGTAGCGGTTGTAGTCGGCCGTGATGTAGGGTTCGCACTCGTAGGTATCGGTGTTCAGCCGGTAGACGCCGGCTCCGTCGGTAGCAATGAGTACCGTGTTCTTTCCGAATTCCTGTATGCTGTTGATGGTGATGTCCGTCAACTCGGTTTGTAGTTGCAGAAGCTGGTGCCTGTTCAGGTCGTAGACGAAAATACCCTTCAGAAAGGTACCGATGAACACTTTCCGGGTACTTTTGTCGAGGTAGAGCTCATTGACCTGCAGGTTCAGGGAGTCAAGCTTGTCGCAAGGGTTCAGTTGCAGGATGCTGTCCTTCAGTTCGGCATAGTGTATGCCCTGGTCGGTGCCGATGAAGTAGTGTGTGGTATCGGTTTGCAGGATGCAGGTGATGTTTTCGTCCAGCTGGTTGCGGATGTGCCGGGTGTGGTTGTTCTGGCTGTCATACAGGTATATCTGCTTGCGGGTACAGAGCCATATCTGACCTTTCTCGTCCACGTAGCCATAGCTCACGGGTGTATTGTGTTCCTTTTCCGTCTGTTCGGGCAGCTTGTACACCAGTTGGAAGCGGTCGTGCTGGCTTTCGTAGCGGAAGACGCGCCCCTTTTTCCCTATTTCCCACAACACTCCGTCGGTGTCCAGGTAGAGCCAGTTCAGGTTGATGGCTGAGTTGAGTTCCTGTTCGCCGTCCATCAGCTTGTAGTGCTTGAACTCCTTTCCGTTGTAGCGGTCGATGCCTTCGGGGGTCAGGAACCACATGTAGCCTTTCCGGTCTTTTTCGATGGCATACACATGCCGGTTGCTCAATCCGTCTTCCATACCTATATATTTATAGGTATGCGGGCAGACGATGAGTGGTAGCAGGATGGCGATAAGGGCAGTCAGGATGTTTTTTCTCATAGCCGACACAATATTGTTTCCTTGGAAACAGAATGCTTTGAATAAGGGAAAAGACACGGATGAAACAGACATCCGGCCGTTTGGCCGTCGGAGTCCGTTTCATCCATGTCTGTATGGAGAGGGTAGAGGATATTTATCGGGTCTTCTCTTCCACCCACTTGCGGGCGTTGACGAAGGCTTCTATCCACGGCGTCACCTCGTCGTGATGCAGGCGGTCGGCCGGATAGTAGGCGTTCTGCCACGGGAAGATGGCGCGCTCCAAGTGGGGCATGATGGCCAGGTGGCGTCCGTCGGGGCTGGCGATACCTGCCACGGAGTAGTCGGAACCGTTGGGGTTGCCGGGATACTCGTCGTAGGTGTACTTGGCCACGATGTTGTAGTGGTCTTCGTCGTAGGGCAGGGAGAACTTGCCTTCGCCGTGAGCCACCCAGATACCCAGCTTGCTACCGCTCAGCGAACCGAACATCACGCTACGGTTGGTCGGGATAGTCAGACCCAGGAAGCGGCTCTCGAACTTGTGAGAGTCGTTGTGGAGCATGCGTCCGCGCTTCTCGTCGGTGGGGTTGATGAGGTTGAGCTCCATCATCAGTTGGCAACCGTTGCACACGCCCAATGAAAGAGTATCTTCGCGGGCATAGAACTTGTCGAGCGCCTCTTTGGCCTTGGGGTTGAAGAGGAAGGCGCCTGCCCAGCCTTTGGCCGAACCGAGTACGTCGGAGTTGGAGAAACCACCGCAGAAGACAATCATGTTCACGTCTTCCAGCGTCTCGCGTCCGCTCACGAGGTCGGTCATCGTCACGTCCTTCACGTCGAAGCCGGCCAGGTAGAGCGAGTAAGCCATTTCGCGTTCGCCGTTCGTACCCTTCTCGCGGATGATGGCGGCGCGGATGCCGCTCGGCGTACGGCGGTCGGGGCTGATGCCGTATTGCGAGAGCTTGCCTGTGAAGCCCGGCATGAAGGCCAGGTCCATGGGTTGCATCTTATAGTTCTCAAAGCGCTTCTTGGCGCAACCGTTCATCGACTGGCGACGGTCGAGCAGGTAGGAAGTGGAGTACCACACGTCGCGCATGTAGTCGATGCCAAACTGGTAGGTGGCACCGTCCTTCTCCACGAGGATGTGGCGTTCGTCGGTCGGCTTGCCGATCTTCACGAAGCCCACGCCGGCGTCTTCGAGTATCTTCTTCACTTCGTCCTTGTGCTTGTCGGCCACCTGGATGACGATACCCGGGTTTTCGGCAAAGAGTATCTTGACGAGGTCGTTTTCCTTAATCTTGTCGAGGCTGATTTCCATACCTCCCTCCACGTTGGAGAAGCACATCTCGAGCAGGGTGGTGATGAGACCGCCGGCCGAGATGTCGTGTCCGGCCAGGATGAGGCCCTTGTTCACCAGCTCCTGAACGGCCAGGAAGGCGTCGCGGAAGTATTCGGGGTTCTGCACGGTAGGCACGTCGTCGCCCACCTTGCCCAGCGACTGGGCGAAGGCCGAACCGCCCAGCTTCAGGTTGTCGAAGCTGAAGTCGATGTGGTAGAGCGTCGTCTTGTGGTCGTTCACCAGCACGGGCGAAACCACTTTCTTCACGTCGCTCACCTCGCCACCGGCCGATACGATGACCGTACCCGGAGCGATGACCTTGCTACCGTCGGGGTATTTTTGCGTCATGGAAAGGGAGTCCTTGCCCGTAGGCACGTTGATTTGCAGGGCGCAGCAGAAGTCGCTCAATGCCTTGACGGCCGTGTAGAGGCGTGCGTCCTCACCCTCCTGCGAGCGGCAGGGCCACATCCAGTTGGCGGAGAGCGATACGCTATCGAGCCCTTCGGCCAGCGGTGCCCATACGAGGTTGGTCAGCGCCTCGCTCACGGAGAGCACGGAGCCTGCGGCCGGATTGGCCAGTGCGGCTTGCGGAGCATGACCCAGCGAAGTGGCGATACCTGCCTTGCCGCTGTAGTCGAGGGCCACGACACCACAATCGCTCAACGGCAACTGGAGCTCGCCCACGCATTGCTGGCGGGCAATCTTGCCCGTCACGGAGCGGTCTACCTTGTTGGTCAGCCAGTCCTTGCAGGCCACGGCTTCCAGCTGGAGCACGTTGGCCAGGTATTCATGAAGCTTGGACAGCTCGTAGGTCGGCATTTCGTAGTGACGCTCTACGGTCTTGTCCACCATATATGTCTTGGGTGAGGAGCCGAACATCTGGTCGACGGCCAGGTCGAAGGGACGTACGCCGTCGGCCTGCTCGAAGCAGAAGCGGTGGTCGCCGGTCGTTTCGCCCACGACGTACATCGGGGCGCGTTCGCGTTCGGCAATCTTGCGCACGTGTTCGATGGCTTCTTCTTTGATGAGCAATCCCATGCGCTCCTGGCTCTCGTTGGCAATGATTTCCTTGGCCGAGAGGGTCTTGTCGCCGATGGGCAGCTTGCTCATGTCGATGTGTCCGCCACACTCTTCCACCAGCTCGCTGAGGCAGTTCACGTGTCCGGCCGAGCCGTGGTCGTGGATGGAAACGACGGGGTTCACCTCTTCCTCGCAGAGGGCGCGCACCACGTTGTATGCACGCTTCTGCATCTCGGCGTTGGCACGCTGGACGGCGTTCAGCTCGATGCCGCTACTGTATCTTCCCGTATCGACAGAAGATACAGATCCGCCGCCCAAACCGATGCGATAGTTGTCGCCACCCATTACGACAACCTTGTTGCCTGCTTCGGGTTTGCCCTTGAGGCAATCGCGCTGGGTACCGTAACCTACGCCTCCGGCCAGCATGATGACCTTGTCGTAGCCGTAAACTTCTTCTTTTTCTTTATGCTCGAAGGTCAGCACCGAACCGCAGATGAGCGGCTGGCCGAACTTGTTGCCGAAGTCGCTGGCACCGTTCGACGCCTTGATGAGGATTTGTTCGGGCGTCTGGTAAAGCCATTTGCGCACGGGCAGGATTTCTTCCCACTCGCGTCCTTCCTCCGTGCGGGGGTAGGAGGTCATGTAGACGGCCGTACCTGCGATGGGCCAGGAACCCTTTCCGCCGCCCATGCGGTCGCGGATTTCACCGCCCGTACCCGTCGATGCGCCGTTGAAAGGCTCCACGGTGGTGGGGAAGTTGTGCGTCTCGGCCTTCAGGGAGATGACGCTCTTGATGTCCTTCACCTCGAAATAGTCGGGTTTGGAGTGGTCGGCGGGAGCGAACTGCTCGATGACTGGACCTTCGGCAAAGGCCACGTTGTCCTTGTAGGCCGATATGATTTTGTTGGGGTTTTCCTGTGTGGTCTTCTTGATCATCTGGAAGAGCGAGGATTCCTGCTCCACACCGTCGATGATGAACGTACCGCCGAAGATTTTGTGGCGGCAATGCTCGGAGTTGATTTGGGCGAAGCCGAACACTTCGGAGTCGGTCAGCGGACGTCCGAGGTCCTTCTCCACTTTCTTCAGGTAGTCCATTTCCTCCTTCGAGAGGGCCAGACCTTCCTGCTCGTTGTAGGCTTCGAGGTCTTCGATGTGGACGATGGGTTCGGGCTGGCGGTTGGTGGTGAACACCTGCTGGTCGAGTCCCTTGTACATGCGTTGGAGCATGGGGTTGTATTCGGCATTTTCATCGGCCACGGGGAAGTATTCCTCGATGCGCGCGATGCCCGTCAGACCCATGTTTTGGGTAATTTCCACGGCGTTCGTGCTCCAGGGCGTGATCATTTCGCGGCGGGGGCCTACGAAACAGCCTTTCAGGTTTTCTTCACTTTCAGGGGTGGCTTCTCCAAAAAGCCAGCAGAGCTTGTCGCTGTCTGCCTTCGAGATGGCGTGTTCGCTTGCTACGGCAATCACGCTTTTCTGAGGAGTTCTGTAGAAAGAAATCATATTTTTATAGCGCTATAAATGATGATAATAATCGTTGTCGTTGCAGGCTTGGAGGTGAATGCGTATCCTCCGGCCTTTCGTGTTGCAAAGATAGTGTAAACGGAGGGAAATACAAAGACGAAAACAGAGTTTTTGACTTTATTGTTTTCGAGGAATTATTTACTTTTATCTAGTGGGGGATTGGACGGGTGCTCGTGGTGGTTCGATTGGTTTGAAAATCGAGTTATTTAGTTGTTTGAATTTATATGTAGGTGTATAAAGTAAAAGCCTATAAATCGTTTGATTTACAGGCTTTTACTATTGATTATTTAGCGGTGCGGACGGGACTCGAACCCGCGACCCCATGCGTGACAGGCATGTATTCTAACCAGCTGAACTACCGCACCATTTCATTGTTTTGTTGCTATCTCTCTCGATTGCGGTTGCAAAGGTAGGCATTTTTTTTATACCTGCAATAGTAATCGTGGATTTTTTTTAGGGACTTTGTGGACCTTATTCTTTTAGTGGTTCATATTGAATAGGTTGCGATTTGGTATGTTTTTATATTTAACATTTGTTTAGTATGTGGTATAGATTGACGCATGGATGAGTTGAATGGGAATACAAATTGTGGAAAACGAAACTATTTGTATTGGGATTGAAACTTTGTGCTTGGAAAATTCGTACTTTTGCAATAAATCGTTATTTTTGCAAACCTAATACGAGAATATTGTAATTCTGATATGTTAATGAAATGTTTAGGAGTATGAAAACGGCCAAACTGTTGCTTCACTGTCCTGACAAACCAGGTATTTTGGCGGAGGTGACGGATTTTATAACGGTGAATAAGGGAAATATTATCTATTTGGATCAACATGTGGATCATGTGGAGAATATTTTTTTTATGAGAATAGAATGGGAGTTGCAGGACTTTCTGATTCCTCAAGAAAAGATAGAGGACTATTTTGCCACGTTGTATGCGCAAAAATATGCAATGAGTTTCCGGCTGTATTTTTCAGATACTAAACCACGCATGGCGATATTTGTCTCGAAGATGTCTCATTGTTTGTTTGATATGTTGGCTCGTTACATGCAGGTGATTTCAGAGCAGATGATAGATGCTTATCCTAATCGCATTATTAATATACATCATTCCTTTTTGCCTGCGTTTGTGGGTGCCAAACCTTATCATGCAGCTTTTGAGCGTGGCGTGAAGATTATTGGTGCCACCAGTCATTATGTGACTACGGAACTGGATGCAGGACCTATTATCGAGCAGGATATTGTACGCATTACACATAAAGATACGGTGCAGGATCTGATAAACAAGGGAAAAGATCTGGAGAAAATTGTTCTTTCGCGTGCGGTACAGAAGCATATAGAACGGAAAGTGTTGGTATATAGGAATAAGACGGTGATATTTAATTAAAAAAGAAATCTGATGAAAGTTGCAATCGTAAAATATAATGCGGGGAATATTCGTTCAGTAGATTGTGCTTTACGACGTTTGGGTGTCGAGGCTATGATTACGGCTGATGAGGTAATGCTTCGTTCGGCCGATAAAGTCATATTTCCGGGGGTAGGAGAGGCTGCTACGACGATGGACTTTTTGCATACTACGGGTTTGGACACTGTCATTAAAAGTATGGAGAAACCTTTGTTGGGCATTTGCTTAGGTATGCAATTAATGTGTCGTCATTCGGACGAAGGTAATGTGGATTGCTTGAATATTTTTGATGTAGACGTGAAACGCTTTCAGTCAGAAAGGCATGAAGATAAAGTGCCACATATGGGATGGAATACAATAGAGCAAACCTGCAGCTCTTTGTTTCGTGGATTTACGAAGGAAGAATTTGTGTATTTTGTGCATAGCTTTTATGTGCCTGTTAATGAATATACTGCGGCGGTGACCGATTATATATTACCGTTTAGTGCAGCTTTGCATAAAGAAAATTTCTATGCAACACAGTTTCATCCAGAAAAAAGTGGTGATGTTGGTGAACGTATTTTGAAAAATTTCTTGGAGTTATGATAGAATTAATACCTGCTATTGATATTATCGGAGGTAAATGCGTGCGCTTGTCACAAGGTGATTATGAGAGCAAGAAGGTGTATAACGAAAATCCGCTCGAAGTGGCTAAAATGCTGGAAGCGGGTGGCATTAGACGTCTGCATTTGGTCGATTTAGATGGAGCGGCTTCGCATCATGTGGTGAACTATGCTGTTTTGGAAAAGATTGCTACAGCTACTTCGCTTGTCGTTGATTTTGGTGGTGGAGTGAAGACTGATGAGGATTTGCGAATTGCTTTTGAGTGTGGAGCTCAGATGGTGACGGGCGGAAGTGTTGCTGTGAAAGATCCAGAACTGTTCTGTCATTGGATAGAAATGTATGGGGCGGAACGAATTATTCTGGGGGCTGATGTAAAAGAACGCCGTATTGCCGTGGGAGGATGGAAAGAGGAAAGTGATATGGATTTGTTCTCTTTCTTGGACAACTATCGGCAGAGAGGTATTTCTAAAGTGATTTGTACAGACATCAGTTGCGATGGTATGTTGCAGGGCCCTGCTTTGGGCTTGTATAAAGAAATGTTGGAACGTGATTCGAATTTGTATTTGATTGCAAGTGGTGGAGTTAGTGGTGTTGATGACATTTGTAGATTGGAAGAAAATGGTATACCTGCCGTTATATTTGGAAAGGCGTTGTATGAAGGTCGTATAACGTTGGATGATCTGCAATCTTTGCTTTGAATAATTAATTAATTGATAGTGAGTTGAAGTTGTGTTAGCTAAAAGAATTATTCCCTGTCTTGATATAAAGGACGGGCAGACTGTAAAAGGAACTAATTTTGTAAACCTGCGTCATGCTGGCGATCCGGTAGAATTGGCACGTATGTATAGTGAACAAGGTGCTGACGAACTGGTATTTTTGGATATAACAGCCAGTTTTGAAGGGCGTAAAACATTTGTAGAGCTGGTTCGTCGCATAGCTGAGAATATCAGTATCCCGTTTACGGTTGGGGGGGGAATTCACGAATTGAATGACGTGGCTCGACTGCTGGATGCTGGAGCGGATAAGGTATCTGTCAATTCGGCGGCTATCCGAAACCCAAAACTGATTGATGAGATAGCTGGTCATTTCGGTTCTCAGGTGTGTGTGTTGGCGGTAGATGCCAAGCAGGCTGCGGGTGAATGGCGGTGTTATCTGAATGGTGGTCGAGTGGTGACAGAAAGAGAATTGATGTCATGGACGAAAGAAGCTCAAGAGCGAGGTGCAGGCGAGATATTGTTTACGAGTATGGATCATGATGGTGTAAAGACAGGATATGCTAATGAGGCGTTAGCTGCTCTTTCTGAAAACCTTTCTATACCTGTCATTGCTTCAGGGGGGGCAGGAGCGAAAGAACACTTCCGTGATGCCTTTTTGCAGGGAAAAGCAGATGCAGCACTGGCTGCCAGTGTTTTTCACTTCGGAGAAATCAAAATTCCCGATTTAAAATTGTATCTTTACAGCCAGGGTGTACCTGTAAGAATATAAAGAATAAAAGTAAGTACAGAATTATTCGTATAGATTATGGATATGAGCATAGATTTCGATAAAATGGACGGACTTGTTCCGGCTATCATACAAGATGCAGATACGGCTAAAGTGTTGATGCTGGGTTTCATGAACCGTGAGGCGTATGACAAAACGATGGAAACGGGTAAAGTTACTTTTTATAGTCGTACGCGTAAACGTTTGTGGACGAAAGGAGAAGAAAGTGGAAATTTTCTGCATGTCGTATCTGTCAAAGCAGATTGCGACCGAGATACATTGCTTATTCAGGTACATCCGGTTGGTCCAGTATGTCATACAGGGACAGATACTTGTTGGGGCGAAAAGAATGAGCAACCGGTAATGTTCCTGAAAGAGTTGCAGGATTTCATTAATGTACGTCATACGGAAATGCCAGAAGGCTCTTATACAACCAGCCTGTTCCGTTCTGGAGTAAATAAAATGGCACAGAAAGTAGGTGAAGAGGCTGTGGAGACCGTGATTGAGGCATGTAATGGAACAGATGACCGTCTGATTTATGAAAGTGCCGATTTGTTGTATCATCTCATCGTTTTACTGACTTCAAAAGGCTATAGTATCGAAGATATTGCCCGTGAACTGAAAGAACGTCATGGTGTAGGTTGGAAGAAACATTGAGAAGATGACTGAAACGCTGATAAAATATAAGGATGTTGAGATACATCAGCAGGAGCTGTGTGTGTTGGAAAATGTCAATTTAGAGCTGTGCTCGGGAGAGTTTGCCTATTTAATAGGTAAGGTAGGCTCTGGTAAGACGACGTTGCTGAAAACGTTTTATGGCGAGTTGGAAATTGCCGCCGGACATGCGGAGGTGCTGGAGTATGATATGAAAAGAATCAAACGTAAACATATTCCGCAGCTTCGTCGAAAACTGGGCATTGTTTTTCAAGATTTCCAATTGTTGACAGATCGTTCGGTATATGACAATCTGGACTTTGTACTTTGTGCTACAGGTTGGAAACATCGTGGAGAACGAAAAGACCGTATAGAAGAGATGTTGCAGTTGGTGGGCATGAACAACAAAGGGTACAAGCTGCCTAATGAATTGTCAGGCGGAGAACAGCAGCGTATTGTTATTGCTCGTGCTATGCTGAATTCTCCCCGTATTATTTTGGCAGATGAACCTACTGGCAATTTGGATGTTGAAACAGGGCGAGCTATTGTTTCCTTATTGCATCAGATTAGCGAAAAGGGGGCCTTGGTGGTGATGACTACGCATAATTTGCAGTTGCTTAATGAATTTCCAGGGAAGGTGTATCGTTGTGAAGGACATCGTCTATGGAAAGTGACAGAAGAATAAATAAAAAAATAATATAATAGGTTTAACAACTTAACAAGAAGGAAAAATGAAAGTATTAAAGTTTGGAGGTACTTCGGTAGGTTCAGCTCAGCGGATGAAGGAAGTGGCCA
>CAYQOV010000041.1:0-24914 GCA_964419245.1 uncultured Bacteroides sp.
AAGGTGGAAACAGCGGGTCTGATACGATCCTGCCATTTCTTAGTTTGCGTGTTTCCAGTACGCTTAGATATTCGGCAAAATATTGTTCTACGGGTGCCAGGTTCATTTCGTCCAGACATAGGAAAAAAGGAACATCTTCAAAGTACCATGCCTTGGCCAAAAATCGGAGAAAGTCGGTCGTTTTATATTCGATATCTCCCGATATCCTTGTTTCATATCCTAACAATTCTGTGGAGTCGTGCCAGTTAGGTCGTACCTGTATGATCTCATAATTGTATGGTTTTTGGATCTTCTCAGGAGATTCTCCTCCTGTCGCATAAGCCAGTTGGCGTACGATGCGCGACTTGCCTGTGCCTGATATGCCTGCCAAGAGTACAAATGGCTTGGACTGGATGGCAGTCGTGTAGCGTCGGAATAGGCTGTTGTCACGATTTGTGATATCCCGATCTGGGTTGCCTTCATTGATGATCTCGTTGGGGTTAAGCACCATTTTGGCCATTATTGTCAGTGTCGAAGTATATCCGTATTCGAATTTGTCAATATCAGTCTGTCCGCATAAGTCGTTTCGTGCGTCGTCGGCAGAAGCCTTCGGGTGTTGTCTGAAATATTCTACGTATTCATCCAGAAGTTGTTGTGATATTGTGCGTAGACCTTTTGCTCCTTTGCTTTGCGAATAGACGATGTAGCACAATCTGTCTTTGTCTACAATCTTGACTTGCCCGTTTGTCGAGGCGTCTCCTATTCTTAATTGGTAATGTTTCATCATGTTTTGAACGATTTAATGGTTACTTTTGGGGTAAGGCTTTCCCTTTCAATAGTCCGATGTGAGGAATCGTAATTTACGATCTGGCCGCACCGGCTACTATCAGCAAAGGTAAATATTTGATAGAAAAATACAATATCAATGGAGTGGATTTTTTTATTCTGCATTTTGAATGGTTGATTGGGCGTAATGCCTTGGTGGTGATGTTTGTTTTTTGATGTCTTCGTTGTCAAGTAGTTTCATTCGATCGGTGTGTCTGGAATTGATGCCTTTGTTTTCTTCGAATTAGTTTACTGTAACTGTAATCTGTAATTGTAAGTACAAAACAGACATGTTGTCTATTACAAATTACAGATTACAGTTAGCTAAAATCGAAATGTGTGCGCCACTTATACAGTTATATTATATATATATATTTATATATATAATATAAAATACTGTACACACTCTTTCAAATCGAAATTCACTTACTGTAATCTGTAATTCGTAATAGCACGCTGTCTTTTTCCTGGATTCAAAACAGCTCTTACGAATTACAGATTACAGTTACCAAACAATCTTTTCATGCTACTTCATAAAGAGCGCAAACGAAAGAGAACATCATGCCATCTGTAGAAAAACAATGCTTTTCGTGCGCAAAAACACCGTTTTCTAAACTGTAAATCAATGAGTTGTTTTTATTAACACAATTCATTTATTTCGTTAACACATTTTTACTTCCCAGCGGCTGTTTTTATTTTGTCGGCCGGAAAACACTCCTTATCTTTGCTTTGTCGACAAGGGGAAACTACGACGGATGCCGGCCCGGCGGAGCTTCCCAAACTGAGAGAACAAACACGAATAACCAACACAAACTAAATCGAACAAAGCTATGTCAACAATCGGAACATTGAAGTACAGACGTTACGCGGCCAAGTCGCCGCAGGATCCCGATGGAGCCGCCAAGTGGTACGTCCGCGCCGTGTAGGACCGCACGGTAGAATTCGAAGAAGTCAGTCGTAAGGATGGGTTTTCGTAGGAAGTTAGCGATATAATCCCTACTTTTACCGCAGGAAAAAAGAGAAATAGACAATGAAACGTATAGAGGTGGTTGCGGCGGTCATTTGCCACGAAGGGCTATACCTGGCCACGCAGCGAGGATATGGAGAGTACAAAGACTATTGGGAGTTTCCAGGTGGGAAGGTTGAGCCTGGCGAAAGCCGCGAAGAAGCGTTGAGGCGCGAGATACGCGAGGAGCTGGACGTTGATATCCAGATTGACAATTTTCTGGTCACTGTAGAGTACGACTATCCGACTTTTCACTTGGTGATGCACTGCTACCTCTGCTCGCTGGGTGCAGGGCGGTTGGTACTGAAGGAGCATGAAAACTCCGCCTGGCTGGGGTGCGACAACCTGAACACGGTGGCGTGGCTCCCTGCGGACAGGGAGGTGGTGCGCTGCTTGATGTAAGCTTCCTTCCTTCTTCTTATATCTCCTGGATACCGATGGACGATAAGTATTGATAGGTGGCGTCGTAGAAAGCCGGCAGCCGTGTAGGGTCGTCGGGGTTGCCTGTGGGAACGACGATAATCATCCCTTGACGGGCGCGGGTCAGCAACACGCGATAGGCGTTTGTCTGATACGTCTGGGCGATCTCCTGGCGGATGTTGTACCAACGCGTACCCCCATTGAAACGATAGTGCTGCCAGCCCTGGGGCGAGTAGCGCATGTCGGCATCCCATACGACACACGTCCAATCTAACTCCAACCCTTGCACTTGAAACTCCGTGGCAACGTCTTCCAGATAGTTGGACGAGCGCACGTCGGAGTCGTCGTCCAAGAACCAATGCACTTCGTCGGGCTTATAGCGCACGTTGATGGATAGTGGCTTGACGCGATCGGCGGTCGAGGAAGCCAAGAGGCCAAAGCGTTCGCTGCCGCGTGCTTTGCTTTTTAGCCATCGTTTGGCCGTGTCGATGTTGCGCGTGAGGTAGATGGGATAGTTCCGTCGCAACCTCTCCAGCTGTTTCGTGGCCTCGACAGGGTTCAGATTGAGCAGCTCGTGCACGAAGGTCGATAGATTTTCGGCTCGGAAGGAACGCATGGACACGGCGAGGTGCAGGTGGGGATCGATGCAGAGGTTTGCCTGGCTTTGGATTAAGTTTAAAGCCTGTCCGTTGGCATATTCGTTTTCCGTCAATCGGTTCGAAATGTAGATTTTCCAATGCGCGAACGAGTGGTTCAGTGAGTCAATCCATTCTTTGATGCCCGCTTCGCCCGTATTGATTTCTTGTCCTCCGCCGATTAAGCAGACAATGACCGCCCAATCTGGATGACGATCCAGGCACGAAATGAGGTATTCGGGTTCAGAATAGGGGAAGGCATACGGGTAGGGCTTCTTTTGAGCCATAAACTTGGCCAGCATCTCTTTCGTCCAAGCCCGCTGGGCTTCGTCGAAGATGGCCACATGGTCGATGGGAGCGTAGCTCTTGTCCTTATTCTTCGCCGAGCGGAAATAATCTTCATCGGCTACGATATGATGATCGACAACTTTCGTCCCCTCTAAGCAAGCATCCCGGTAGTGGTGAACCATCTGGATGAAAGTCTTCACTTCGGATTGAGCTTCGCGCTTGGTGATTCGTTCGTTTTGCTCCTTCTTCTTTTTCACCAAGTCGCGCGACAGGGCTTCGGTGAGGACCGCCACCAAGGGGAAATTGCCAGACAGGTAAACGGCCTTTTCGTTTTTCTCGAATTGCTGGATGGCGATGTTTAGCCCCACTAGTGTCTTTCCAGCTCCAGGTACCCCCGTGACAAAGCAGATGGCCTTCTGCCGCTGAGCCTTGCAACGGTCGATGATGTCCGAGATGCAGTCGCACGTGGTCGTAAGGTTTTCGGCTGAAGCGTCCGAACGCGAAATCTCTTTGACCGAATGGTTGTTGTACAAGGCGCTGGCTGCCTCGATGATAGTGGGGGTGGGCGAGTACCGGCTGATGGCCCACGAGTAATCGTCTTCAGCCAGGAAGGGGAGGGCGTGTTTGAGTCCTTCGTCGATGCACGCCTTCAGGTGGCTTTTGTTCGACAAGAGTGGCTTGAATACCTGGTCTTCGTAGCGAACAAAGTCGAGCATGTAGCCCTGTGGCGCATCGGTCGCCACGAGGATGGGGATAAGGGTGCGCCGATGGCTTCCTTCGTGAAAATTCTTGAGGTCGAGCGCATAATCCCATACTTGAGCAATGTCGGCTCGCTCGAAGCTCCCTTGGTCGGTTTTAAACTCCAAGATAAATACGACCCCATCAATGAGGACGATGGCATCAATGCGTCGTCCCAAGCGGGGAATGTTGTACTCAAAGTAAACACTCCCTCTGCCCGTATATTCTTTCAGTATATCCTTCAGCAAGTCGATTTCTTCTTGCCACGCGTTTCGCTGGTTGATGGTAATATCGTGCGCACTTTGGCGAACCAGTTCTCCGACAATGGCTGGAGCATCCTGGTGGATGAAATCGCGTATCGGGCTTGAATAGTAATATCGGGTGATGGCAGATGGCATTTTTCTTTAATTGGTTTATTGATTAACTATATGCAAATATATTGAAAAACTATTTTTTAGCAAAAATATAATGCGAGTCGGGATATAATGAAAGTACAAGGTTTCTTTATTCACACAGCAATTAAGAAAGAGTTGTAGGTTTTGAAAAGAGTACAGCGAAGCGTGAAACATCTTCCCTGAAATTTGCAATCCGTACAATTTTCTATAATTCTGCTTGTATTTCCATGGCAGATAGCGGGTTTTAGGCTTATATTTGTACATCGTCTCCAGGCACGGCCATCGTGCCCCGCAGGCGGAACATGGACAACACATAAACAATTTCTTAAAACTTTGTACAAACGATGAAAAATACACTTTGGAGAAGAATGGCGCAGGGACTGCTCCTGATGGGAGGATGCCTGTATGCAGGCGCGGCATCGGCGCAAAACGACAATCTGGTGTTACACTACAACCGACCGGCGGAATACTTTGAGGAGGCGCTGGTGATAGGCAATGGCACGATGGGGGCCATCGTCTATGGCGGCACGCAACGCGATGTGCTCTCGCTGAACGACCTGACCCTCTGGACGGGCGAACCCGACCGCAAGGTGACCACGCCCGACGCCCATCGGTCCATCCCCGTCATCCGCGAGTTGCTGGACAAAGAGGACTACCGCGGAGCCGACCGCGAACAGCGCAAGGTGCAGGGGCACTATAGCGAGAACTACCAGCCCCTGGGGCAGCTGACCGTTACCTACCTGGACGAGCCGGCCGAGATAACCGCCTACCGCCGCTCGCTGGACATCGGCAACGCCACCGCACGGACGCAGTACCTCCGTGGAGGCAAGGCGCAGGCGTGCGACTACTTTGCTTCGGCGCCCGACTCGGTGATTGTGTTGCGCCTGACCTCGGCAGGTGAGAAGGGTATCAGGGCTCTGCTCTCCTTCAGCTCGCAACTGCCTCATGCCACGTCGGCCGCCGGCAACGAGATGGCCGTCGAAGGCTATGCGGCCTATCATTCCTATCCGTCTTATTACAAAGGCGTCAAGGAAAAGCACCTGTACGACCCCGAACGGGGGACACGTTTCCGCACGCTGGTCAGGGTGCTGACGCAGGGCGGTAGCGTGAAGAGTTTCCCCTCGGGTGAACTGAAGATTGAGGGCGCACGCGAGGCGCTGGTGCTGGTGGCCAACGTGACGAGTTTCAACGGCTTCGACAAGGACCCTGCCCGCGAGGGACGCGACTACCGCGGCTTGGTGGAGCGGCGCATGGAGCGCGCGGCGGCCAAGACCTACGACGAGCTGAGGGCGGCGCACGTGGCCGACTACAAGCACTACTTCGACCGCGTGAAGCTGGACCTGGGGCAGACGGCACCCGAAATAGCGGCCCTGCCCACCGACGAGCAGCTGAAGCTCTACACCGACAAGCAGCAGGCAAACCCTGCGCTCGAAGCGCTCTACTTCCAGTTCGGACGCTACCTGCTCATCTCGAGCTCGCGCACGCCGGGCGTGCCCGCCAACCTGCAGGGTCTGTGGAACGAACGCATCCTGCCGCCCTGGAGCTGTAACTATACGACGAACATCAACCTGGAGGAAAACTATTGGGCGGCGGAGACGGCCAACCTGAGCGAAATGCACCGCCCGCTGATGGACTTCATTGCCAACCTGAGCCGCACGGGCGCAGAGACGGCCAAGGCTTACTACGGCGTGGACAAGGGCTGGTGTCTGGGGCATAATTCGGATATTTGGGCCATGACCTGCCCCGTGGGCCTGAACGTGGGCGACCCCTCGTGGGCTTGCTGGGCGATGGGCGGCGCATGGCTCTCTACCCACATCTGGGAGCGCTACCAGTTCACGCGCGACAAGGAGTTCCTCAAGCAATATTACCCCGTCCTGAAGGGGGCGGCAGAGTTCTGCCTCGGCTGGCTTGTGGAGAAGGATGGCAAGCTGATGACCTCGCCGGGCACTTCGCCCGAGAACAAGTTTGTGACGCCCGACGGCTATGTGGGCGCCACCTCCTACGGCTGTACGTCCGACCTGGCCATGACGCGCGAATGCCTGATGGACGCCGCCAAGGCCGCCGCCGTGCTGAAGACCGACAAGGACTTCCAGAAGCAGGTGGAGCGGACGCTGACCCGCCTTTTGCCCTACCGCGTGGGAGCCGACGGCAACCTGCAGGAGTGGTATCACGACTGGAAGGATCAGGATCCGCAACACCGCCATCAGTCGCATCTGTTCGGCCTCTATCCGGGTCATCACCTCTCTGTAGCGGCCACGCCCGACCTGGCCAAGGCCTGCGCCCGCACGCTGGAAATCAAGGGTGACAACACGACGGGATGGAGCACGGGTTGGCGCGTCAACCTCTATGCCCGCCTGCACGACGGCAAGAACGCCTATCACATCTATCGCCGCCTGCTCCGCCTGGTGAGCCCCGACGGCTACAAAGGGGAGGACGCCCGACGCGGAGGCGGCACGTATCCCAATCTGCTGGACGCCCATTCGCCTTTCCAGATCGATGGAAACTTTGGCGGTTGTGCCGGCGTCATCGAGATGCTGATGCAATCTACCGAGAGCTCCATCAACTTGCTGCCCGCCCTGCCCGAGGCGTGGAAGGACGGCCGTGTGGAGGGTATCTGCGCCCGCGGTGGCTTCGTGGTGGACATGACGTGGAAGGACGGCCGCGTGACCGATTTGCGCATCACCGTCCGCGCCGACGGCAAGACACAGCTCTGCTTCAACGGACAGAAGAAGCGCATCAGTTTGAAGGCGGGCGAGAGCTGGGAGATGAAGAAATGAGTGTTAGGTATTAGGTTTTGGGTATGGGACGGAATGGATGGAAAAGAATGTGGACGGCGGCTTGCCTGGCGGTTGTGTGCTGTGCCGTGGCTTCGGCGGGTGAAAGAAAAGAGTTCAGGGCAGCCGACTTCGGCGTGGAGGCTGGCGCAGGGCGCGTGCAGACGGCGGAGATACAGGCCTTGATAGACCGCGTGGCGACAGAAGGGGGCGGCATCGTGCGCTTTGCCGCGGGCGAGTACGTGACAGGCTGCATCGAGCTGAAGTCGGGCGTGACACTCCATCTGGAGCGGGGGCGGTTCTGCTGGGCAGTACCACCCCCGATGATTATCGGCCGCAACATCTGCCTGGAGAACCTGCCTCGCCCAACGCACACGACAATTCGGCCCTGGCGCTGGTGGTGGCCAACGGGGCGCACGACATTGGCGTCACAGGGCAAGGCACGATAGACGGGCGTGGCTTGGAGTTGGCGTTGAACATCGACAGCCTGCACCACAAGGGTGTGCGCATCGACCCCAAATACAACAACCGGCGCCATCGCCCCAACGAGACGGCGCGCCCCAAACTGTTCCGCCTGTCGCATGCCGACGGCGTGACGCTGACAGATGTAACCCTGCGCAACAGTGCCTGCTGGGGCGTGACGATGGAGCTGTGTCGCAACGTGGTGATGGACAACCTGACGGTCGTGAACCGTGCGTATTGGAACAACGACGGCTTGGACATCACCGATTGTCGCAACGTGCGCATCATGCGTTGCGACATCAACGCCGCCGACGACGGCATCTGCCTGAAGTCCTACTACCCCGGCCATGCCAACGACTCCATCTATATCGCCGATTGCCGCATCTGCTCCAGCGCGAGCGCGGTGAAGTTCGGTACGGCTTCGCACGGAGGTTTCCGCAACGTGACCATCGACAACATCGAGGTGTATGACACCTTCCGCTCGGCCATTGCCATCGAGACGGTGGATGGCGGCGGGTTGGAAAACGTGCGGGTGACACGTGTACAGGCAAGGAATACGGGCAATCCGCTCTTCATCCGCCTCGGGCATAGGGCGGGCGAGAAACCCGGTTACCTGCGCAACATTTACATCGGCCAGATGAAGGTGGAGGTACCTTTCGGACGGCCGGATGAGGATTATGACCTTCGGGGACCGGCGGTGACTTTCTTCCACAATCCGATACCTTCGTCCGTCACGGGCATCCCTGGTTCGCAGGTGGAGAATGTGGTGATAGAGGATGTGGAGATACGCTATCCGGGCAGGGCGACGAAGGGGATGGCCTACGTGCCCCTGTGGCGGCTCGATGCCGTGCCCGAGGCCGTGGAGGAGTATCCTGAGTTCTCGATGTTCGGCGAACTGCCTTCGTGGGGCTTCTACGTGCGTCACGTCAAGGGAATCACGTTCAGAAACGTAAAATTACAACAGGCCGCCGATGACTATCGCCCCGCCTTCGTGTTGGACGATGTGGAGGACGTCACGCTCGAAGGCTTGCAACTGCCTTCACGCAAAGGACAGATAGCCGTCAGAGGTATAAAGGGATTGCAGGTGCCCGAAGGCATGGAGATAGTGCAGGGAGAATAAAATAAAACGATAATTGTAATAGAATTCAGGCACGAATGGTGCGGAAAAACACGGAGAGAATGATCCATGAAATTCCGTATAATTCGTGCCTGAATTTATTTTCTGCCCCCTCTGTTGCCGCCATACAGCTTGTCTATCAGGTCGGAGCGACCGATGCGGCGCAGCTCGTTGACGATGTTGCGACGCTCTTCGGGCTTGTACCAGAAGAAGAACTGGCGTTGGGCCAGCTTCTCGCGTTGCGTCTTAGCGCTGAACACGGGTTCGAGGGTGTAGGGATGGTAACCTGTGTACCACGCCTCCGTGCTGACGGTCATGGGCGTGGGTGTGAAGTCCTGCACCTGCTCCAGGTGGAAATCGAGCCGCTTGGTGATGACGGCCAGTTCGGCCATGTCTTCCTCATGGCAACCGGGGTGGCTGGAGATGAAGTAGGGGATAAGCTGCTGGCGCAGGCCCTCCTCCTGGTTGATGCGGTCAAAAATCTTTTTGAACGTCTCGAACTGGGCGAACGGCGGCTTGCGCATGACGTCGAGCACGCGCTCGCTGGTGTGCTCGGGAGCCACTTTGAGGCGTCCGCTGACGTGGCGGGCGATGAGTTCGCGGGTGTATTCGCGGGTGCTTTGGTTCACCTTCGGATCCTTGCTCTCATGAAGCAGGAGGTCGTAGCGCACACCGCTTCCGATGAACGACTTCTTGATGCCCGGCAGGGCATCGACGGCGTGGTAGATGTCGAGCAGGGGGCGATGGTCGGTATTCAGGTTGGGACACACCTTGGGATGGATGCACGAGGGCCGTTTGCACTTGCGGCACAGCTCCTGGTTGGTGCCCTGCATGCGGTACATGTTGGCGCTGGGTCCGCCCAGGTCGCTCAAGTAGCCCTTGAAGTCGGGCAGCTCCATGACGGCCTTCACCTCACGTAGGATGCTTTCCTTGCTACGGCTCATGATGAACTTTCCCTGATGGGCGGAGATGGTGCAGAAGGCGCATCCGCCGAAGCATCCGCGGTGGATGTTGACAGAGTGCTTGATCATGTCGTAGGCGGGGATGCGTTTGCCCTTGTACTTGGGATGGGGCAGGCGCGTATAGGGCAGGTCGAACGAATGGTCGAGCTCCTCGGTAGTCAGTGGCGGATAGGGCGGATTGACTACCACCAATTGCTTGCCTACCTTTTGCAGGATGCGCGCGGCGGCATACTTGTTGCTTTCTTCCTCGATGTGGCGGAAGTTGGCAGCCTCCTTCTTCTTGTCCTTCAGGCATTCTTCGTGGGAGAAGAGGGTGATGTCGCCCTCCACAGGGCTGACTTCGCGGGCAAGGTAGGCGGTCTGGGGAACGTCGTCCAGCGGGCGTCCCTCCATCAAGCGGCGGGTCAGTTCGACAATGGGCTTCTCTCCCATGCCATAGATGAGCAGGTCGGCTCCGCTATCCACCAGGATGCTGGGGCGCACACGGTCTTGCCAATAGTCGTAGTGCGTCAGGCGTCGCATACTGGCCTCGATGCCTCCCAAGAAGACGGGCACGTCGGGGAAGAGTCGTTTCAGGATTTGCGTATAGACGATGGAGGGGTATTCGGGGCGCATGTCGGGGCGCGCGTCGGGCGTATAGGCATCGTCGCTGCGCAGGCGTTTGTTGGCGGTGTATTTGTTCACCATGGAGTCCATGCAACCGGCCGATACGCCGAAGAACAGGCGCGGACGACCCAACTTCTTGAAGTCTCGCAGGTCGTCGCGCCAGTTGGGTTGGGGGACGATGGCCACACGCAGCCTTTCCGCCTCCAGTATGCGTCCGATGACGGCGGCGCCGAACGAGGGATGATCCACATAGGCATCGCCGCTGAAGATAATTACGTCCAGTTCGTCCCACCCGCGGAGTTCCACTTCTTTTTTGGTCGTGGGCAACCAATCTGTCAGTCTGTATTCTTTCATGGGCACAAAGATACGACCTTATTTTGTAAATTGCACGGTCATCTGCTCGCCGTCGTAGATTTCGCGGAAACCGATGTGCTGTTCGGCCAGGTATTCCTTCAGGTCGTTGAAGGCGGAGGCATTGTCCATGACAATCTCCAGCGTCTCGCCAGAGGGGGCTTCACACAAAGCCTTGATGGCGGGAATGAGTGGGCTGTAGTGCGATGTGCCGCACGTGTTAATGGTTTTCATGTTCATTCTTCTTCCTCTTCTTCTGGGCAATGTTCGGGCAGCCATTGCAGGTAGAGCCTGATGAGTTGCTGGAGTCCGAAAGCCTTCATGTTATTGTGGTAGATGACGTCGATGCAGAGGTCCAGCAGGTCTTTGCTGTCTTCTACTTGTGCGGCAATCAGTGAACGGATGTTCAGCTTCAGCTTGTCGAGCACCGTTTCGTCCACGATGCCGTTGCTGTCTATCAGATGCTGGAACAGTCCGTATTTCTGGATGGTGGCGAGGTGTTCGTCCGACACTTCGATGCTGCGTGTGCCGCTTGTATTGGCTTGTATGGTGTACATGTCTTTTTAAGTTTAAAGGTTGATAATTTATACTTCGATTGCAGCAAAGATAGTGTTTTCGTGATATATTCTGCTATATGGGGACGATTTTCTTACAAAAAAAGAATGCTGCTTACTGTTGGAGACAGGGAGCAGCATTACTCGTTTTTAGTATCTGATACGGACTTTATATTCTGGTATAATTTCTATTCGGTCGATGTGGAGTACTTTGTTTTGCTGGCTGAAATTGGGTCGGGCCGATGGTGGCAAGTCGTTGAGGAACGATGCGTTCTTCGACAAGGGGCGGAAGTAGAAGTTCATTTCTCCGGTTGCTTGCAAGGGTTGGCTGAACCGCTTTAGCCCGATGAGCCATGGTGCTCCATGATAGAATTGGTCGAGTACCATTGTACCATTGATGAATGCCATGGCTACGTCGGCCACGTAGTTGATCTTCAGAAAGTATTCATTGACTTGAGGTTTTTCGGGCTGTTGGATACGTACGGCCAGTCTCCGTCCGCCTATGGCGCGGCTTTCTGCCGGCATGTTGACGCTTTCTACTTCGACATGTTGTGGTTTCCATCCGTTGCGCGAAGGATAGAGTATATAGTCCATCTTGTTCTTGCCCAGGCTCAACAGGGTAAAGCCGTCAGCATGGGGTAGAACTGTTGCTTGTGTGATGAGGATGCGGCCGTCGAGAAGTGACGTGTGCATGGCCTGCTGGCGGGTTAGGGTGGTGATATAGACTTTTTTGCCCGAACGGGTAGTGACGTGGAAGGTGCTTTGAGTGCCTGGCTGGGGGCGATAGCGGTTGCGTCCTGATTTTAGTGTAGACGGGTCGAAGTAGTATTCGGGAGCGATACCTTCGGGGGCAAAGAAGATATAGTGTGGGTGCCCCTTGTCTTCGATCAGTGTCAGTGGTTGGGCCGTCGCATATTTCAGCAGGGCGTCTTCGATGGCAAAGTTGAACGGCAGGATGGCGCTGACGTCTTTCTTTAATGTGAAAGTACCTTGGGCGGGAATGCGCAGCACTTCGTCGTTCAGGTTCAGTTGCAGTTGCAGGCCTTCCTGGTCGATGCGGGCGGTGTCGTGATCTTGGAAATTGGTCATGAAGACAAATCCTGCTCCTTGTTTCATACGGGCGGCAAATCGCAATGTCTCGCGATCGTCAGGGGTGATGCGCTCGTAGCCTTCGGGCAGAACGGTTTCCATGGGGGCCAGACGGCTGCCGAATGCATTGACAAAGAGATGGAGCAGACGAAGGTAGCGATAGGAATCGCGTACTTGGCCAGACTCGCCTACAGGTGCCTGGAAATCGTAAGAAATCTTGGGACAGCCGGGCTCTTCACTGAAGAAGCCTACACCTCCTTGTTGCTTGGGAGTCATTCCGCCGTGGTACATGTAGTAACCGATGCCATTGGCTCCACTGCCCAAGGTGCGTACCATCAAAGCTTCGGCCGCCGCATCTTTGACGATGCAACGGCGTGGATAAGTCATCTGGATGCCTACACCCATTTCGGCGCAGAATGACGGATATTTTTCGCCATCGTAGCGTACGGGGGAGTAGTCGGGGTTACGCTGGATGTCCTTGAACAGGCAGAAGGGCGATTTGCGGTCGGCAGGCGTCCAGGTCGGATAAGTATAGGCAGCGGTTACAGGGATTGCTTCGTTGCCGATGACGGCTGCCATCCCCCATCCGGTAGCTGTGTAGAGCGGTGTGAGGATACCTGCTTTTTCGGCTATGCGTTTCAGGGTTTTCATGTGACGGTTGCCTTGCTCTTCACGGCTGATCTGCTGGGTTTGTACACCTACACCAGGCAAGACCGTCGAAGCATCATAAGATGCAGCGGTGCGGTCGACAGGTTCGTCTTGATAGAAGATGGCCCATGGTGCGGCCGAATGTTGCAGTTCGTTCTCTATTTGGGTACCGATGATGGGGCCTCCATCTTTATAATACAAACCTTTGAGTTGGGTTGCAATTTCCTTGTAGAGACGTGTAACGTATTTCAGGTAGTTGGGATCGTCGGTGCGCACTTCAACGGGGCGTGCAAACAGCCAGTCGGGCAATCCGCCGTTGCGTATCTCGCCATGACAGAAAGGACCGATGCGTACCAGGACCTTCATGCCATGTTTTTGGCAGAGTTGCACGAAAGCCCGCACGTCACGGTTGCCACTCCAATCGAAGATACCTTCACGTTCTTCATGGATATTCCAGAAAATGTAGGTGGGGATGACGGTCAGACCGCCGGCCTTCATTTTCAGGATGGCTTCTTCCCATTGCTCACGTGGATAACGGCAATAGTGGAATTCACCCATGACAGGAATGGTGGGGATACCGTTTTGTGACATGTAATAGCTGTTCACTTCGATACGTCCGCCATCGGGCGAGGTTCCACCCAATTTCAAATGGTCAGTATAGATAGTTTTCTCTTGCGCAGGGGCATTTAACTTGTATATATGCTGGGCAGCAGCACCTGTACACAATAGGCACAAGGTTGCTACCATTGAAAGGTGATTCTTCATATGAATGGAGCTTTGTCTTTTATCGTTGGGTTAGTTGATGGATGGATGCTGGTTGCAAAGACACTGAGGGTTGGAAATCCTCGCTCAGCATGTATTGTTTCAGACTGTAGAGCAATTGGCGTGCGGCGGGGCGCTTGTCCATGTTTTGATGGAAATCAATACCCGATACGAGTAGTTTGCCGTTGCCCACTTTTATTTCGAAAAGCAGACCTAGCGAACGGTTGGTCACCCAGTCGTCAATGACACGTACCAGCGGATGGATGTCTTTCGACAGTTTGCTTAGGTAAATGGCGCCCGAATGGCTCATAGCATCCCACCATTGGTAATTGCTATAATATTCGGTAGGAAAATCTTTGAGAGCAGGATGTGACGGGTTGCATAAGATACCTAACGTATGGGGAGCTTGTCCGTTGGTCCATGCCGTATTCCAAAAGATGCTGGAGAATCCGATAGCTACATCACCCCCCATTTCTTTGCTAAGGCTTCCTTTCTTCAGTGAAAGCAATACTTTCCCGCCGTTTTGGAGACATTCCAGTGCCTTTTGATCTAAAGTATCGGTTAGGAGCAAGGAATCATCCCATACTTGTTTTTGGGATGGGTAGACCCAAAAATCCCAGTCGTTGCTTCGTCCGTCAACAGTGACCTCCAATTTCAGTTGGCAGGCTTTGTGAATGGAAGCCAAGTCAAAGGTGATATGGCCTAAAGGTTGGCAATTACCCAAATCCAACTGTTCAATATTGAAAGAACCTTGAGCAAGTGTCTTGCCAGAAACATTGCGAATGGTCCATATTGCTTGCGGGTGTTGTAGTGGGCGGTAGAAATTGGCTACTTCAATAGTTGCATCGAAATTTTCATCATTGTCGAGTACTAACTTGGGTATGCGTGCTAGTGGCACAAGGCTGTTGCAGAAACGGCTGTATTCCTTAGCGGTGACATAACCTTTTTCTTCCCAAAATACATCAAGGCTACCGACGAGTGCTGTACCTTGTCCAGGGAAGTCGTTCAATCCAAGTAACTGAAAACCTCCAAAGCCTGGAGTTCGCAATGCGGCTTCGATGTCTGCTTTATAACAGAGTGTCTGTAGCTTGCCTGATGCCAGAAGGAAGCTGTCGGCCAGTTGGATGAGGCCGTTTTCTTTGAGACTTTCTTGGAATATTTCGAAGTTACGCGCCTTGTAGACACCTGTGTATTTTTGCATTTCGCGGAAGTTGGGATATGCACACCATTGACCTATTTCGTGGCTGACGAATGGTTGATGGAATTTGTTTGTATAGTCGCTCCAGTCATAAGTAGTGGAAGGTGGCTGGGCATTGATGATGCTGGTGACTCCGGCTCCCCATTGCTGGATACGTGGATTGGAATCACTTAGGAAATCATTGACAGGCAGGTTGGGCCAGCCTGCGGCTGAAGTATAAAGGCGACGTGAATCGTTTTCTTTCCAGTAGCTGACAAATTGGGTCAGGTAATCATTGGAATGCTTGCCGGTAGGTTCGTTACCGTAGGCCATCATGCAGAAAGAAGGATGATTGCCATAGGCATTGACGATGCGTTCAGCCTCCTGACGAATGAAATCATCGATAGGTTTCCCCTCACCGATAGCTGATGACTGGTTGGCCCATGAAGAGCATTCAATCATGTAATATATTCCTAGTTCGTCAGCTGCTTGGAAGGCTGCTTCGGGTGGGCACCAGGAATGGAAGCGGATGTGGTTGATGCCATATTGTTTGCAAATGCGGAGTTCGCGCAACCATTCTTCCTTGTCGGTAGCAGGGTAGCCAGTCAGAGGAAAAGAAGCACAATGCAGCGTACCACGAAGGAAAACAGGGTGTCCGTTGAGGGTTAATTGACCGTTTTGAATGCTCCATGTACGACAGCCAAAAGTGATTTCACGGTGGTCCAGTTGTTCTTTCCCTTTTTGGAGTGTACAGGTCAGTGTGTACAGATTTGGATTAAATTCATCCCAAACTTTGATCTCTTTTGGCATGGAAAGATTGATTTCCAGCTTATTGTCACCGGGTTGAATGGTGTAACTTCTGGTGGTTTCCGTATCTTTCAGTCGGAAAATCAAGTCAATTTTTTGTCGTTTGGAAGTCGTGTTACAGATGTTGGCCTTTATTGTTAGATGTCCTTTTTCGGCTTGTGGGAAAATATGAAGTTGCTTATAATAAGAATTGCCTTTGGCTTCCAGATACATGGAACCTGCTATGCCGTTCCAGTTCCCTTGTGTATGGTCGGAAATGGAGTGAGAGTTTTCACCTGGATCTATGTCACGTACGGCGTTGTCAACACGTACGGAGAGGGTATGTTTACCAGGAGTGAGGTAGTTGGTCAGGTCGTATTGTTGGGGAGCGCTTAACGCATTCTGCATCCCTACTTCCTTACCATCGATCCATACACGACTTTCCCAATGGCAGCGTTCGAAGAATAGATGGATACTCTTCTTTTTCCACGACTTGGGGATTTCAATGTCACGCTGATACCAAGCTACTCCAGCATAATAGTTGTCGGGTTGTAGCCAATAGGGTATCTTGAAGTTGTCAGGTGTGCGATAACGAGCATAACGGTCCTGTTTGAAAAAAGTTTGGTCATTGAAACTACCTACCCAGGGGGTAGCCAGGTTGACAGGATCACCTTTACCATTGGTAATCATTGAACCTGGAAGTTGAACCTGGTCGTTTAGTGTCTGAAGATGCCATTGGGCAGAGATGCCTTCATTGTTACGATCGACGGCAAAACGCCAGGTTCCAGAGAGATCCATTACTTGAGCATGCGCTGACAAGTAGAATGACAAACATAGTAATTGTAATAAAAAAAAGTGTGTTTTCATGGTAGCTTGAGTGTGTTATAGTTTGTATTGTTATTGGGTCTAGTAAGGACCGTTATGTCGTTTTTAGTATATTAGCCGACCATTTCTTTTTCCAGTTGCTCCAGCGATTTACCTTTTGTTTCAGGCAAGCGGAAAGAGAAAAATATAAATCCTGCAGCGCAGATGGCTGTATATATCCAGAAAGTGCCGGCTGTTCCCAATGCTTTGTTCAAGAAAGGGAATGTGTAGGTCAGTATAAAGCTGGCAATCCACAAGGCGAACGTTCCTGTAGCTACAGCTATTCCTCTTACTTTATTGGGGAAAATCTCCGATAATAATACCCAAGTGACAGGTCCTAAGGACATGGCATAGCAGGCAATGGCAGCTACAACCAGGATGACCATGAAAATGCCGCTTACTTCGAAATAGTAGCAAGTGCCGAGTATGAGGTAAATACCTGCCAAACCACCTGCGCCAAGCAACATCAATGCACGGCGTCCCAGACGGTCAACGGTATAGATGGCTACAAAGGTAAATATCAGGTTGGCAATACCCGTAACAACGATGTTGATAAATGTATTGTCTACGTCGTAGCCAGCCGACTGGAAGACTTCTTGTGCGTAGTTGAATATGACATTGGTTCCACACCATTGCTGGAACATGGCTACGATAATGCCTAGCAAAAGAACCCGGCGATATGGTTTGCTGAAAAGCAGAGACAGACCGCCTTGATTTTGCTTATGTTGCATATCTGTTTGTAAGGCTGTTAGCTCGCTTTGCGCATAGTTCGCACCTCCAATACGGGTCAGTGTGGCTACGGCTCGTTCCCGTTGCCCTGTTATGGCTAGCCAGCGTGGACTTTCAGGTATGAATGCGGCAAGCACTAAAAAGGCTAGTGCAGGGAATGCTGCTGACCAAAACATCCAACGCCAAGCCATTTCAATATTCCAAGCTGTGTCGTCACTGACCAGTAGCCAGTTGACAATTTGTGCTGCTAGGATGCCGATGACAATGGTGAGTTGGTTGAGTGAAACCAGTTTGCCACGGATGTGGGTAGGCGCTACCTCGGCGATATACATAGGGGAGAGCCCTGAAGCAATACCGATAGCAATACCTCCGCAGAAACGTGCCAACAGAAAATAGTGGAAATTGCTGAATGCTCCTGTTCCATATGCTGTTAATACAAAAATAAGAGCAGAAAGCAGTAACAGAGGCTTTCTGCCAAGTTTGTCAGCCAACATTCCTGAAGTTAATGCGCCAATGAGGCATCCTGCCAAGGCTATGCTCATCGCAAGTCCCTGCATTGATGGATTGTCGACTATGTTGAAGAATTGTTCGTAAAAAATCTTAGCGCCTCCGATTACAACCCAGTCGTAACCGAATAGCAATCCGCCCATAGCTGATACAAGGCAGATAAAGTAGATGAATCCTTTGTTGTACGTTTTCATGTGATCAGATGGAAAATATGTTTTTCGTTTGCAAAATTAGTAACTATCAGCAGACTGAAAAATAGAAAGTTTTATACTTTATATGGACAATCTTACTTTTTTGCTTGAATTTCCCATTTTCATTGTGTATGTTTGTTGCTGGGATTTTGAACAGATGGTATATGATAGAGCTGAAAGATGGATTTCAGGGGGAGCAGATATTGGTACTTCCCAAATTGATAGTAGATGCGATGGAGGCAGACCCTTTGTTGTCTAGATTGCATATAACGATATCGGTTATTTTCCGAAGGCTTTGCATCATCGTAGGGAGCGAAAGGCTCCAATTAATCAGTTTGTATTTATATATTGTATAGATGGTGATGGTTGGTATCGTGTGGGAGAACATACTTATACAGTTACGGCTAATCAATATTTCATTCTTCCTGCTGGAGTTCCACATGCATACGGAACCAGTGAAACAACTCCATGGACAATTTATTGGATACATTTTAAAGGTGAGATGGCTCCTTATTATGCCAAGGATATTGTCTATCCTATGGATCTTTGTCCGAGTGACAGCTCGCGTATCAGTGATCGTATCGGATTGTTTGAGGAAATGTTTATGATATTAAAATCGGGATATAGCAGTGAAAACCTGTTATATGTTTCTTCTCTTTTCCATTATTTCCTGGGTTCGTTGCGTTATGTTCAGCAATATCGGAATGCCAGTAATCGAACAACTGAATCGGATACGGTAGAGCGTGCTATTCATTATATGAAAGAGAATATGGAAAAGCATGTGTCTTTACAAGATCTTGCTGCGCTTACAGGTTATTCACCTTCGTATTTTTCAGCTATGTTCAGGCAGAAGACAGGACATAGTCCGTCGGCTTATTCCAACCTGTTGAAAATACAGTATGCTTGTTCTTTGTTGGATACGACAGATATGAAGATTAATCAGATTTGCTATAAGGTTGGTATTGGGGATATGTTTTATTTTTCGCGTCTTTTTAGTAAAATTATGGGTATGTCTCCCAAAGAATACAGGAGGTCAAAGAAGGGATAATAAGTATAGAAATATTGGTTGACAATAGAAAACAGGAGAATGAAAGCAAGAGTATAAATCTCTTTTTCTCATTCTCCTGTTTTTATTTTTATTCTACTTGTTTTTATAGTGGAATGTATTCTACGAAAGCTTCCATAGCTTCATAGCTGGCAAGTCCCAGACTGTTATACAAATTCGCGGTACCGCGATTGCGATCCTCGCTTCGTTGCCAGAAGAGGCGTTCGTCATTGCCGAGGAATGGAGCGCTTTCCATCTGGCTTTGGTGTTTCAGGATAGAATTGCGTTTGGCACGTAGTTCTTCTGGACTGATAGGAACAGCCATTTCGATGTTTTCAATTTCCCATTCTGCCCAAGCACCACGATACATCCATATGCGGCAATCTTTTAACCATTCGGCACCTTCTTCCTTTTCCAAGTCGATAGCAGCGAATACAGCGTCTGTGCAGACACGATGTGTACCATGGGGGTCTGCTAAATCGCCAGCCACAAAGACCTGATGAGGTTTTACTTCGCGCAACAGATTGCGGACTATTTCAATATCAGCTTCGCTAATTGGATTTTTTTGAATCTTGCCTGTTTCATAGAAAGGCAGGTCAAGGAAATGACAGTGATCCAACGGGATATTGTTGTACGTACAAGCTGTACGTGCTTCGCCGCGGCGGATAAGTCCTTTAATGGTGAGAATATCACGTGTATCCATGTCACCATCTTTCTTTTCGCGAAGGAATTTGCGGATTTCTGCATATTTTTCATTGATGACCTGATCAGCACTGTCATTAAACAGTTGATTGAAACCATTGATAAAATGCAAGAAACGGATCACTTCTTCGTCGCCAACAGCAATATTACCGCTTGTTTCGTAGGCTACATGAACGTCGTGTCCTTGTTCTACCAGACGGCGCAACGTGCCACCCATAGAGATAACATCGTCGTCAGGATGGGGTGAGAAAATAATGACACGCTTGGGGTAGGGAAGGGCACGTTCGGGGCGATAGGTATCGTCTGCGTTCGGCTTTCCGCCTGGCCATCCTGTGATGGTATGTTGCAGGTCATTGAATATTTTTATATTCACATTATAGGCTGAACCATAAAGGGCTAACAATTCGCTTAAGCCATTTTCATTGTAGTCCTTGTTTGTCAGTTTCAGGATAGGTTTACCTGTCAATTGGCACAACCATACGATGGCACTGCGGATGAGCTTGTCGTTCCATTCGCAGGAGGTTACCAACCAAGGGCGTTGGATACGTGTCAGGTTCGAAGCTGCTGATAAGTCTGTTACAATATGGGCATTGTTGTGAGTTTGCAGGTAAGAGGCCGGAATTGTATCCGTAATAGGGCCTTCTACGCATTCTTTCACCATCTTGGCCTTTTCTTCACCCCAAGCAATGAGGTAGACTTTCTTGGCTGCTAATATAGTAGATACCCCCATTGTAATAGAGCTTACAGGAGTACTGTCTATATTACCAAACATCTTGGCTGCATCGTTACGTGATGCATTGTCAAGCAGAATTAATCGTGTGGTAGAGTTCAGGCGGGAGCCTGGTTCGTTGAACCCAATGTTACCTACACGTCCAATACCCAGTAAGGCAATATCCAAGCCTCCGAAACTTTCGATACGTTGCTCGTAAAGGCGGCAGTATTCGAAAATTGTATCTTTGGCTATTGAACCATCAGGACTGAAAATATTTTGTTTATCAATGTCCACATGGTCGAGCAGCATTTCTTTTAATGCATTGAGATTGCTGTTGATTGCATCGGGTGCAAGTGGATAGTATTCGTAGAGGTTGAATACAATAACGTTGCGGAAACTCAGCCCTTCTTCTTTGTGCATACGCACTAAAGCTGCGTATACATTGCGTGGAGAGTTACCTCCAGCTAAAGCCAGTACACAGAAACGTCCAGCTTTTTGCTTATCACGTATCACTTGGGCGATGTCGCGGGCTATTTGGTCGACGCCTTCATCCACTGTTTCGTAGATGTCGGTAGGAATCTTTTCCAACCGAGTCAGAACAGAGCGTTCAAAGGCATTTTCCGGACGGTAGTACCTCGTCGATACTCTGTTCAAGGTGATTTGCGAGCTAAGATTTGTCTTCATAAATTGATTGTATTAAAGTAAATGGATTGCAGTGGGGATATTATATGGTATATGTATCCGGCACAAGTTTTCCCATTGCCCATACGGCGCGTACGTTCAGGTTGTCATCCATGACGATAATGTCTGCGTCTTTTCCTCGTTGCAATGAACCCTTGCGATCGTATACACCCATGATTTTTGCAGGAGTTTCAGATACCATACGGACAGCATCGGCCAATGGAATATCGGCTTTCTGCACGACGGTTCTGATCAGTCGGTCCATTGTGGCTATACTTCCTGCCAAAGCTGAACGGTCGGCTAACTTGCAGACACCGTCTTCGATGATGACGCGTGGATCGAAAGCTTCTTTGCTGTCACTGGCGGCACAAGCCAAGGCGTCTGTGATCAGGCAAGTACGTTCTACACCTTTTATTCTATATACCAATCGCAAGATTGTTGGCGGTACATGGATACCATCGGCAACGACTTCTACAGTCATGTCATCCAGCAGATAGATGCTTTCTACAGTACCTTCATATTTATATTCGCGGCGTTTATGGAAGCCAGGCATGGCGTTATAGAAGTGTGTTGCATGGGTATATCCTGCCTCATGTGCAGCCTGAATATCTTCGAATTCAGCTTGTGTATGGCCTACGGCTGCCAAAATTCCTTTGCCGGAGATGTATTTGCCGAATTGGATAGCACCTGGAAGTTCAGGGGCTGCATCCCAGCGTTTGATACATGACCAGCGTTCTACCAGAGGAATATATTCGTTGGGATCTGGGTTTTTGATATTCTCGGGTATTTGTCCGCCAGCCATTGCCATATTGAAGTAATGTCCTTCAAGATGGAGGCCTAAAATAGGACTGTCGGGTTCTGCCATCAGTTTCGTACAGGTTTCGGCTGCCTGTTCTATCATGGGAACTGTAGACGATGACATTGTCGGGAATATGCTGGTTGTACCATATTTCATATGCGTCTGTACTGCTTGACGGAAAGCGTCTTCGGTACATTCCATAAAATCACGTCCACCACCACCGTGGGCATGAATTTCGATACCACCGGGCAATACATACATGCCTTTGACATCGATGAGTGTAGCACCGATAACGGCCAAGTCACAGTTGGTTACTTCCAATATTTTTCCGTCTCTTATCAGAACGGAACCATCTTTCAACCACCCTTGTGGAGTAAGGATGCGGGCATTGATGAGTTGAGTCAGCATAGGATTTAGGGGTTAGATTATTGTTTCTTAATTGTTTTCATTGGATTTTATTTTCCAGTTACAAAAGTAGCGACTTTCTGTTAAATATGCACTACTCATTGGAGGTATTTGTCTTAAATACTCTAAAAAACAGTACTTGTATATAAAAAGCAGGAAGAATATACTGGCTGATTTGGTTTATTTACTGTTGATAGTATTAAGTAAAGTTTAATGGCATGCAAACGTTTGCTGTCCCTTTATTCTTCTTTGTGTCAGAATTGGATAACCGCTTATTGTACTTTTGCTTATCTTTGTCTGCAAAGAATAATATTACACATGAGAAACATGAAAACATTCACTTCTAGAATCTTATTTTTGTTATCATTCCTTTGCATAGCTGGTATGGCTGTTGCCGAGGAACTTACTTCTCCTAATGGGGTACTTAGACTGGTCTTTACAGTAAACGGACACGGAGAGCCTGTCTATGAATTGTATTATAAAGAAAAGGTGGTTATTAAACCTTCCAAGTTAGGATTGGAACTGAAGGATGATCCAGGCCTGATGGCTGGATTTACTTTAGGTGAGGTGAAAAAATCTACGTTTGATGAAACCTGGCAACCTGTGTGGGGTGAGGAAAAAGAAATACGTAACCATTATAATGAAATGGCGGTAACGTTGAACCAGAAAGCGCAAGAGCGTAACATAGTCATCCGTTTCCGCCTCTTCGATGACGGTTTGGGCTTCCGTTATGAATTCCCTTTGCAGAAGAATCTCAATTATTTCGTTATCAAAGAGGAGCATACTCAGTTTGCTATGGCTGGTGACCATACGGCTTTCTGGATTCCTGGCGACTATGATACGCAAGAATATGATTATACTGAATCGAAACTGACAGAGATACGTGACCTGATGGAAGGCGCCATTACGCCCAATTCTTCGCAGACTCCATTTTCACCCACAGGTGTGCAGACGGCCTTGCAGATGAAAACGGCAGACGGTCTTTACATCAATCTGCATGAAGCTGCTCTTGTGGATTATTCGTGCATGCATCTCAATCTGGATGATAAGAATCTTGTGTTCGAATCTTGGTTGACTCCTGATGCGCAAGGCAATAAAGGATACTTACAGGCTCCTTGTACTTCACCTTGGCGTACGGTTATCGTGAGTGACGATGCACGTGATATTTTAGCCTCACGTATCACGCTGAACCTGAACGAGCCTTGTGCTTATGAGGATGTATCGTGGATTAAACCTGTTAAATATGTGGGTGTTTGGTGGGAGATGATTGCTGGTAAGAGTACCTGGGCTTATACAGACGATCTGCCTTCTGTGAAGTTGGGTCAGACAGACTATTCGACGCTGAAGCCTAACGGACGCCATGGTGCTACCAATGAGAATGTGAAGAAATACATTGATTTCGCAGCTGAGCATGGATTTGATCAGGTGCTTGTCGAAGGTTGGAATGAAGGTTGGGAAGACTGGTTCGGCAAATCTAAGGATTATGTCTTTGATTTTGTGACTCCATATCCTGATTTTGATGTGAAGATGCTGAACGACTATGCTCATAGCAAGGGAGTGAAATTGATGATGCATCACGAAACTTCTGCTTCGGTACGTAACTACGAACGCCATTTGGATAAGGCTTACCAGTTTATGGTAGACCATGGATATAACGCAGTGAAAAGTGGATATGTAGGTAATATCATTCCTCGAGGCGAGTATCACTATGGCCAATGGATGAATAATCATTATTTATATGCAGTGAAGAAGGCTGCTGAATATAAAATTATGGTCAATGGCCATGAGGCTGTTCGCCCTACAGGTCTGTGTCGTACGTATCCCAATCTGATTGGCAATGAATCTGCTCGTGGTACAGAGTACGAAGCCTTTGGCGGAAGCAAGCCTTTCCATACGACGCTTTTACCGTTCAATCGTCTTATTGGAGGCCCAATGGATTATACGCCGGGTATTTTTGATACTAAACTTGATTTTATGGGTGACCTTCCGCACGGACAAGTACAGACGACCCTTTGCAAGCAGCTTGCTCTCTACGTTACTCTTTATAGCCCCTTGCAGATGGCTGCAGATTTGGTGGACAACTACGAGAAACATATGGATGCTTTCCAATTTATCAAGGACGTAGCTGTCGATTGGGATGAAAGCAAGTATATCGAAGCAGAGCCAGGTGATTACATTACTATAGCCCGTAAGGCAAAAAACAGTGGTAATTGGTTTGTTGGTGGTATCACCGATGAAAATGCACGTACGGCTGAATTCAAACTTGATTTTCTTGATGCAGACAAGAAATATGTCGCTACTCTCTATGCTGATGGAAAAGACGCCGATTACAAGGACAATCCTATTTCTTATCAGATAAAGAAAGGTATTGTGACTTCTAAAACTAAGATTTCTGTCAAAGAAGCTCGTAGTGGCGGTTTCGCTCTCAGCCTGATGGAGGCAACGGGCGATGACCTGAAGTCTGTAAAAAAGTGGAGAAACTGAGAAGGGGTAAAAAGATAGGTCAATAGGTATTGGTTGGATGCTCCGCAGAGGATTTTTTCTCTGCGGAGCTTATTTTTTTATTAAAAAACAGGTGATGACAGAAGGCTACCTGCCGACTAATTTGTACCTTTGTCGACGTTTTAAAAACCATACGTAATTATTAAAGTACTCAAGTTTCGGATTTAGAATTTTTCGATGAGAAGTAAATAAAAAAGGCTTTG
>CAYQOV010000042.1:0-24639 GCA_964419245.1 uncultured Bacteroides sp.
AGAATTCCCATAGATTTGGAAAACAAATCCCCACTAAATTTCTACTGACCCTTAATTCTATTTCATTTTAAAGATCTCATAAATTCCTATTATCCAACTAATTTCCCGAAACGTTTTAGTTTATAACAACATTGGCACACATCTTGCATCATCTCCAACTTAGAAGAACACATTCCACAAAGGTGAATCTTATAGATAAACATAAGACTAATTAAATAAATTGGATTATATGAAGTTTCTGAGAGAGAAGAGGCAAGACTTGCTCTGCCTAACCAAGAGTCTGGACGTATTATTCCTAACGCTCTTCTTTGCATTTGCTGTTATCCAAACGACATCGGCAAAATCTGGTATACAACCTGATTCCATACCATCAGAGAATGAAGGTGTTACAGAAAACATAGCAGATGCACCCATCAAAGTAATTAAAGGCGTAGTGAAGGACATACATGGTGAACCGCTGCCCGGCGCCAGTATCGTCCAAAAAGGAACAAACAACGGTGTAATAGCCGACATTGATGGACGTTTTACCTTAAGCGTTCCAGGCAATTCTACGCTTGTTATCGCCTACATGGGATACGCTACCCGAGAAATAAAACTACGCAAGGGTGGAAAAACCGAACTCAACATCCTGCTTCGCGAAGACTCTCAACAATTAAGTGAGGTTGTTGTAACCGCTTTGGGTATCAAAAAAGACACCAAAAAATTGGGCTATGCAGTAAGTACCATCAGCGCTGATGAAATTGTCAAAGCCGGAGCACCCAACATCGCCTCAGCAATGTATGGAAAAGCACCAGGTATTCGTATTACACAAACTCAAGGAGGTTCTGCAGGTGCCGTTTCTATCAATGTACGCGGGCTTACCTCTATTACTGGCAACAATCAGCCAATCATTATCCTCGATGGTGTACCGATCCGTAATGGAGGAACAGGCAAAAGCACAGATTTTGCAGAGTTCGGTAATGACGGGCGTATTCGTTCCAACGGTCTTGTGGATATTAACCCAGAAGATATCGAAAGTATCAGCATCCTGAAAGGAGCATCTGCTACAGCTCTCTATGGTTCGGAAGCAGCGAATGGTGCCGTTGTAATCACTAGTAAACGTGCAAAAACCGGAAAAGTAAGCGTAGACTTCACAGCCCAAGTTATGGCCAATCTACCAGCCTACTTGCCCAAAGTACAAAGTCTGTATGGCCCAGGCACCTATAACATCAACTACAGCGATTACGAAAAACAAACGGGAGGCTTCTACCAACGCACCTACAACGGACAAAGCTATAAAAGTCTACGCAGTACCACCCAATCTTTTGGTCCGCGCTATGATGGAAGCGACGTACTCTATTGGGATGGACAAGTACGCCCCTATGTAGCCCAAACAGAAAACCCTTGGAATGAATTGTTCCGTACCGGCTGGACCCAAAATTATACATTGGCTATTTCACATGGCACGGAAGTAGCGAGTAACCGCTTCTCATACACTTATACCGATGAAATCCCCAATGCTTTAGTAGGCAGTTATAGTAAACACAATTTCAAGCTAACAGGCTCCTACAAGCTGTTCAAACCACTAACTTTAGAATATTCGATCAATTACATCATTCAGAATATCAAAAACCGTCCACAAACTTCACTTAGCTTATACGGAAGTTTCAGTAATGCTTTTTCCACCTTCCTCGACATTCCATATCTGAAAAGTTCCTATGTTACTAGTTTAGGCTATAAAAACACGTTCGTGGGAGGCGATGCTACCTTGACACCTGATGAAGCTTGGGCCTACGACCCCAGCTACCTAACAGGTGTACGCGACATGCTTTGGAACATGTATCACCAGAACAGCGAAGAAACGGAAAACCGCCTACTAGGTATGGTAAGACCTACATGGCAAATTACCAACTGGCTAAGTTTACGTGCCCAACTAGCTACCGATATCACTGACTCCAAACAGACATTGAAGAAAGAGACCGAACGCCCTAACTCACTCTATGATCCCAGTGGAAGCTTCCAAGCTATTAACCGTCGTTATGACATTGTTTATGGCGACGTAATGCTGAACTTCAACTACAACATTGGACGCTTCGACATAGCTGCCACTGCCGGATGGACTGGCCGCTACGAGAACATGAACAATATCAGTGTTGCAACCAATGGAGGGCTATCAACTGAGAATTGGTTCGATCTGAATGCTAGCCGTTACACAGCCAGCAGTTCCTTACAACGTATGGAACTATTAAAGACTGGCTACATGGGGACTCTCAGCTTAGGATGGGACAATTATCTTTTCCTTGAATTGACAGGACGCCAAGAACGCTCATCTACACTAAAAGACCAAAGCTTCTTTTATCCTTCAGCCAACATGAGTTTTCTATTCACCGACGCCTTTCGCATGCCACGATGGTGGAGCTATGGAAAGTTACGTCTCTCCTACGGCGTCGTAGGTAACGCCCCCGAGACCTATGCCGCTAATATTGTCTACGAACAAGGATCAGACAATGGTTTTACTTGGAATACTGTTCCCTCCTCACTAGGCAATTCCAAAATCAAACCGGAACAAAAATATGAATATGAACTCGGACTAGAAAGTAAGTTTTTCAACAATCGCCTAGGATTCGATGTGTCCTACTACAACAATCGCGTAAAAGATCAAATACTTTCCACGCCTCAACCATCTAGTTCCGGTGCCAAATATATTCTGATGAATGTAGGCGAAGTAGCCAATCAGGGATGGGACGTAGCAATCAATGCTACACCTGTACTTACTAGAAACTTCCGCTGGGACCTGACCGCAACCTACGGTGTCTATAAAAACAAAGTCGTGCGTCTTGCTGATGGTGTTCCCTATCTTGAGATTGTCAATACAGGCGGAAGTGGCGTCAAAATACAAGCTGTAGAAGGACAGCCAATGGGCGACATCTATGCCCAAGTGCCACAAATAAACGAAAACGGTGATTACCTTGTCTCTGATAATGGACTCTATCTCAATCAAACCGAGTTACAGAAAGTGGGCAATATCAATCCCGATGGCGTAGGTGGACTATTCAACTCCTTTTCTTATAAAGACTTTACACTTGACGTCAGCATCGACTTCCGTATCGGAGGTGATGTCATCAACGAAATGAACCAATATGCTACTGGACAGGGACTAACTCCCGAGTCTTTGAAATATCGTGATACAGAGCACGGTGGGCTTTCTTACTATTACCCAGGCGATAACAATGCCACTGCTATCCCTGTACAAGTAGACCCATCGACAACGGTAGGCCCTAATGGGGAACGTATCTATCACGACGGACTCATTCTACCAGGTATCGTAGCCTCAACAGGTGAACAAAATACACGCATCATTCCCGCTGCCTACTACTACAACATGACCTATAACTGGGGAACAAACAGTGAGCAGCTCACCTACATGCACTCTGTGTTTGACAATTCCTACGTGAAACTTCGTGAACTAACTTTAAGCTACCGTCTTCCACAGAAATGGACGAGTAAACTGGGTATGTCAGCCTTAAGTTTCTCTATATTTGGACGCAATCTCTTCTATTTCTACAAGGCTCTGAAAAATTACGATGCCGAATCCTCTGTTGGAACATCATGGGCCAACCAAGCCGTCGTAGGAAACTCGACTGCCGCCACTCGCAGCTTTGGTTTTTCAGTCCGAGCTAGTTTCTAAGTACATAAAAACAGTAACGTTAACAAGAGAAATAAATGCAACTTATGAAAAGAACAACTATATCTTTGGCATTGGGTGCCATACTTACCCTAAGTGCCTGTTCAGAATACGACTTCGACAGTAAATATGAAGACCCTTCAAAAGTAACTACTGTCTCCATCAGTAACCTCATGGTAGGCGTTTTCCAGCGGGTGAAAGACTATGACCTCTACGAGTACAATCGCTTCTTCGGCTTCGATTCACAATTTGTCGGCAAATATGCCCAAACCTTCGGTTACACTTATTCAAGTAGTATGTACACGCCAGGATATATTCCTTATATTGACAGTCAATGGGATAATCTTTATTCAGCTCTAACCCAATTACGGAAATTAGAGTCTCTCTATAACGAAGAAAGCGCCGGACAACAGGAACAGGACGAAGCTTTCCTACTTGCTGCACGCTTACAGGTATACGATTTTTTTGCTGCTACTGTTGATATATTCGGTGATATGCCCTTCAGCAAAGCATGTACCTTACCTCTTACTAATGACGTGCAACAATCTTACGCGCCCTACGACAAAGCAGAAGATATATACCGTACTATACTTACCGAACTAAAGGATATGGCACCACGTTTTCGTACCATCCCCGTACCCCGAAACTTCAGCACGCAGGACTTCATCAATTGGGGTGACATGGACAAGTGGGAACGGTACGCTAATTCACTTCGCCTCCGTTTAGCAATGCGTGTAGCCTCACAAGGTGAATTAACCGAAGAAGGGCGCACCGCTATTAAGGAAATTTTGGAAAATCCTACACTATATCCTCTCATCGAAGAACAAGAGAATAACGTATTCATCGTCAACCAAAAATCTGGTCAATTAAACTTCACCGCAGGGAGTGGACTGGGCGATTGGGTAACAAACCGATTAGCTTCTGGTCCCCTCATTGATCGTATGCTAAACCATGGAAACTACGACATGGAAAGTAAAGACCCCCTGACAGGTTCTTACGTTAAAGATACAGATGATCCACGAATCCTACTCTACTATAACCCTGTAAAAATTGTTAATCGTAATACAGGACAAACCGACGAGCACCGTTACTTGGGCGCCGATATCAATGTAAGTGACGAACTAACTGAGTACTATAATTCACAAGCTGAAGACGAACCAATAAATACAAACAAAGGCTTTTCACAAATTACACAAAACGGTTTTTTCTGGCAGAATGACAAATTCGACATGCTCATTATGGCTTCCCCCGAAATCCACTTTCTTAAAGCAGAAGCTTACGCCATGGGATACGGGGTGTCACAAGACATGACACGTGCCGAACAGGAATTTAAAACGGCAGTCGGCCAATCTATCCGCCTATGGTATTACTATGACTCTATTGGAACAGGAGAAAATGCACACCGATATGATACTCCCACAGACGAAGCCATCGCAAATTTTGCCGAAGCTCGATGGAACAGTAACGATTACGTGGACAAACTCGATGCCATCATCACTCAAAAATGGGTACACTTCGCCTTCCTCGTTAGCCGAGAAGCTTGGAGTGACTTGCGCCGCACGGGCTATCCTTCAGGACTAGTCTTTCCAGAAGTTGCTGGTACAATTCCCAACGTTCCTAATCGTTGGCGCTACCCAACTACCGAAGTAAATTACAATCCTTACTATAAGGATGTCCAAGCAGAAGATACATACTACACTAAACTGTTCTGGGCCCAATAATAGGCTGCCTATTCTTAAAGGACGCAACAAGTAACAAAGAGTATTAGAAACATGCAATCTACTATCTTGGATGCGTCCTTTTTCTTTCCAAAACACAGAATAAAAAAAAGTTTATTATATTTGTCTCATCATCCAACACCTTTATACCATGAGACAAACATTTTCAATACTCAGCATCTTCACCTTTTCCCTCTTGTCGGCCATCAGCGCCGAAGCACAAACCATCCAGTCCGTCGAGCCACCCATTATGGGCTGGAGTTCGTGGAACACCTACCGTATCAACATCAGTGAAGACCTCATCAAACGGCAGGCCGAAGCCATGGTATCGCTCGGGCTGAAGGATGCCGGCTACAGTTACATTAACATCGACGACGGTTTCTTCGGATACCGTGATGAGAAAGGGGGACTGCAGACACATCCTGAACGTTTCCCCAACGGCGTCAAAGGTGTGGCTGACCACATCCATCGCCTCGGTCTGAAAGCCGGTATCTACTCCGATGCCGGAGCCAATACCTGCGGTTCGCTTTGGGATGCCGATCCCAATGGGATAGGCGTCGGCCTGTACGGCCATGAGAAGCAGGATGCCGACCTTTACTTCAACCAATGGGGTTTCGACTTTATCAAGATAGACTATTGCGGTGCCGGACAGCAACTCGACCTGGACGAACGAGAACGGTACACTGCCATCAGCAAAGCCATTCGAGAAGTATGCCCACGCGACATCTCGGTCAACATCTGCCGATGGGCCTTCCCCGGTACCTGGGCACGCGACCTGGCCCGTTCGTGGCGCATCAGCAGCGATATATCGCCCCGTTGGAGTTCCGTGAAATCCATCATCCGGAAAAACCTCTACCTCTCTGCTTATGCCGGAGGCGGACACTACAACGACATGGACATGCTGGAAATAGGCCGCGGCCTGACACAAACGGAAGAGGAAGTACACTTCGGGATGTGGTGTCTCATGAATTCTCCACTGCTCATCGGATGTGACCTGACTGCTATCCCCGACGCCTCCCTGAAACTGCTGAAAAACGAGGAACTGATAGCGCTCAACCAGGATCCACTAGGTCTCCAGGCCTATGTAGTACAACACGAAGGCGGAGGATATGTATTGGTGAAAGACATCGAACAGCTACGTGGTAATGTGCGTGCCGCTGCCTTTTACAATCCGTCGAACAGCACATGTGCCTTCCACGTTCCGCTGGACCTGCTTGAATTGGGCGGGAAAGTGAAAGTGCGCGACCTCGTGAAACAAAAAGACGAAAAAGCAATCCGAGAATACCTGTCGTACACCTTACCGCCGCACAGTGTAAAAATTCTGCGCCTCAAAGCAGAACAGCGCCTCGAACCGACCCGCTATGAAGCCGAATGGGCTTACCTTCCTCTTTACAACGACCTGGGTAAACAGAAACGCATCATCAGTCCACAACCCTTTGAAGGAGCTTCGGGACGAATGATTGTAACCCACATCGGCGGAAGCAAAGACAACTACATGGAATGGAGCAACGTCCATAGCGACAAAGGGGGCAGCTACACACTGACCATCGCCTACCTGCCTCCCGAAGCGGGGAAACGCGAAGTGAACGATCGCCTCATCGAGGTAGAAGTAAATGGACACGTCTACGCTCCCATTAAGAAGCTGGCGAAAAACCGCTCCGAAGGTATCTGTACCGTCAGCCTACCCGTCCGACTGGAACCCGGCCGCAACACCATACGTCTGGGCAGCGCCTACACCTGGACACCGGACATCGACTGCATCACGCTCGAACCACAATCCTAAAGGAGGATAATGAAAAAAGGCTGCGTTCGTGAGCACAGCCTTCTTTCGTTATATCATCTGTCTTTCCATTAGGGCAATGTCACCTTGAACAACTCGCTTGGGCGATGTTCGCGATGAATGATTCCTACCATCTGCTCCACAATATCGGGGTGCTGGGCAGCTATGTCATGATCTTCGTGAATGTCCGTTGCCAAGTCGTAGAGATGAGGTTTCCCCTTCTTCACAACCAGTTTCCAGTCGCCCATACGCACACCAATCTGGTCTGTTTCATGGAATTCCCAATACAGGAAGTCATGCTTCTGCTGCTTGTCGTCCTGCCCCAGCATCGTCGGAGCGAACGAGATACCGTCGAAGCAATCGCCCTCCAACTTCTTGTTCAGATACTTTTTGGGGAATTTCTTGTCGTCTATCAGTTCGCAGAACGTAGGCATCACGTCGTAAAAGGCCAGCTGGTGGTCATTTACCATACCGGCAGGTACATGTCCCGGCCAGCGTACGATGAAGGGAATACGGATGCCGCCTTCATAACACTGGCGTTTCAAGCCGCGCAACTTACCGTCGCGTCCGAAGAACTCTGGATCGGCGCCACCTTCCTCGTGAGGGCCATTGTCGCTGCTGAAGATTACCAATGTATTTTCGTCCAGCCCCTTCTCTTTCAACTTGGCCAAAATCTCGCCCACATAGGCATCCAGACGGGTAATCATGCCCGCAAATTCGGCATGTGTATGCACCACGGCATTATAACGCGAACCTTCGCTACCGCCCCACGTCTTGTCCACGAAAAACTTCTTCTTATAAGCCTTTAGAATCGAATCATTAGGCTGAGCCAGTTCTGCATGAGGCAATGTATAGGTGAAGAAGCCATAAAAAGGTTGTTTACCGTCCTGTTTATCGAGCCAGGCCAAAGCCTCCTGATGAATCATGTCAGCTGAATATTGGGGACGTTTCTTGTAGTCGTCGCCATACATCGGATATTGGATGTTTTCGTCCATCGTGACGCGAATAGTAGCCGTATCGCCTTTCGACTTGCTATAACGGTTCAGGAAGTTCGGATAGTATAGATGGGCCTGGAACTGGCAGATGAAGCCATAATACTCGTCGATGCCACGCTTGTCGGGCGTGGAGCACGAACCTTCGTAGCCGCCCGCCCACTTGCCAAACATGCCGGTGGTATAACCGTTCTGCTTCATGATCTCAGGCAGAATAATGTGACCAGGATCGTAGGGTTCTTGTCCCACAACGGTATATTCATCATTGTCACCGTATTTCATCAAAGGAGCATTGGTCCAATATTCTTTGTTCCCACGCACATGCCCGTGGCCTGAGTGCTGGCCAGTCATCAGTGAGGCACGTGAGGGCGCACTAACAGGGCTCCCTGCATAAGCTTGCGTAAAAAGCATACCCTCGACAGCCATACGATCCAAATTGGGAGTTTGGATATATTTCTGTCCGTAACAGGCCAAGTCACCGTAACCCATGTCGTCACAGAGAATGAAGATAATGTTCGGACGGTCCGAACCATTGCCCGACTTCTCTACCGCCACAAGCGGCAATGCCATCGACAGGAAAGAAGCGGAATACAAAAGAGGAAATACTGGATTAGATTTCATAAGGCCACTATTAATTAGGAATTGAATATAAAAGATTAACACCACGAAAGTAACCAATAAAAGGTTACAAACAAAACTTTTTGCTACAACATTGCATTTTGGTTAACATTCATTTAATACAACAACCACCAAGGAAAGCAATCAAAATCGCAACAGAGTGCTCACCGCCGCCTGATAAGCATCAAGCCTGGAAGCCTTATGGATGGCTTTGCGTGCCTTGCGGTCACCTTCAGGCAACAGATATTCCCAAAAACTCTTCATCTTCATCAACAACTGGCGGTCTCCTCCCTGCAACAGCTCGGCATAGCGACAAAAAACATCGGAATGCATCAGCCTGATGCTCTCAAGTTTCTCTGCCTCAGGAAGCTCACTGCCACGTGCATATTCCAAGCCCAAAGCCGGATTGGCCAGCAAGCCACGCCCAACAACGACACCTGCCAATCGGGGAAAACGCTCGCGAACACGACTAATATCAGCAATCGTCAGCAGGTCGCCGTTATAGAAAAGTGGCTTCTCACACCTTTCATAAAACGCTCTGAAAGCCTCCATATCCACCTCTCCATTATACTGTTGTTTACCCAGCCGCGGATGCAGGATAAGGTCCGACAAAGGCAAACGGTTGAGCAAAGGCAACAAAGCCAGGCATTCATCCGCCTGCTCCCATCCCAATCGCAACTTGACAGACAAACGCATCTGAGGAAACTTCTGACAGAGCGTGGTCAGCAGGTTTTCCACCTCCTCGGGATAGGGCAACATCCCCGCCCCGTTATGTCGTTTAGCCAGCAAGGGGAAAGGGCAACCCAAGTTCAAATCTGCCTCGCGATAGCCTCTCGATACAAACAGTTCGAGAATCCGCTCCGCCTTCTCCAGATCGGGAGCGATGAGCTGGGGCACCAACCGAAAGCCTTCGTTATTCTCAGGCTCGATATCGCGCGCGTCTTTCCGCCTGATTTCGCCATGCTCCACCCTGACAAACGGCGAATAATAGCACTCTAGGCCGCCAAAGAAACGCGCATGAGCCTGCCTGTAGACGGCGTCGGTATATCCCTGCAAGGGAGAGAAACGGATGGAAAATGTCGGTTGCATGGTTGTCAGTCGGTTGTTTCCGACAAATGTAAGGATATTCCTGGGCTTTTGCAAATGCCCCAGCGAAAAGCATTCTTTCAGCCCATGAAAAACAAGGCGGCGACCTGCCAAAAGAAAGCAATGTTTTCGACTGAAGAAAACAATGTTTCAAGACAAGAAAAGCAATGCTTTCTATCAGAAAAACCAATGTTTCCCACCCGTTAATTATACCGAAAAAGAAAGAAGAAGAACGAAAAGGACAAACAGTTCCTACGAATATACGTTATCTTTGTACTGAAACCCACCCTTAGCAAGAAAGGAGCAAGATTATGAAAAAATCAATTTACATCGCTTTCCTAGCCTGCACACTGGCATCCGCCGCTCCTATACAAGCACAGCAGACGGACAAAGAGGCACAAAAGGCACGCACTGAACAGACCGTCAAGGAGGCACTCGAGGCCCGTCGCTACCGCATCGACGTAAATTACATGACACCCATGCGCGGACGGAGCCGTGCCCTGACCGACAACTATTCGCTGACCGTGCATGGCGACTCCGTTCTCTCCTACCTTCCCTACGTGGGCGAAGCCTACAGTGTGCCCTATGGCGGCGGAAAGGGACTGAACTTCAACGCCCTTATCCAGACCTACGAAGCAAAGGACGGCAAGAAGGGACGCAAGGAAATCCGATTTACCACCCAAAACGAAGAAGATTCCTACACGTACCATCTGACCATCTATCCCGACGGCACCACACAAATCCGCATCCAACCCACGCGACGCCAATCCATCTCCTTCAATGGAAAGATGGATACGGATGAGTGAGCCTTTTCCCACCTTCTGAAGTGCGATGTACATCACCTGTTTTTGCTTTTCTACTGATATACAATAGTTTGCTAAAAACAGATGTACATCGCACTTTCTTGTATCTCCTCCCCATACCCGCTAACTTTGCCGCCGAAAAAACGAACGTATGAAAAAAAGTATCTTAGGGATTCCCCTCTCCTGCCTGCTGTTTTCGTCGTGCTGCACGATATTCACCAGCTCGAAACAGACAGTCACCTTCATGGCTCCAGACGGCACGAAAATCTACGACGCGGCAACGAACATCAAAATTGCCGAAGTGAAACAGAACAATACTGTCACTGCCCAAATCAAAAAAGAACGGGAAAGCAAACAGCTGATAGCACGCAAGGAAGGCTTCCAGCCGACACCTTTCATGCTGGAAACAGCGTTCAACGCCAACAGTCTGTGGAACATCCTCTTCTGGCCAGGGTTCCTGGTAGACCTTGGCACAGGCCAAATGTTCAAGTGGGGCCAACCCGTCATCGACATTGAAATGGAACCGGCAAACAAATCCGACGAATCAACCACCTTATGAAAAAATCCAAACTCTTCATGCTCTTCATCTGCGCCTGCCTGGCCCTGCCTGCCCAAGAGAAGGGGAAACGCCCGCTTTGGAAAGTAGAGCTGGCAGGCGCTCTCAACAATTACGACGCTTGGGAAGTGGAACCATCCGTCGCCTTCCTGCCATTGGAGCATGTCGGAGCCAGTCTGGGGCTGATGTTCATCCGTCCCTACCACGACACGCCTGCAGGAACATCGCAGGACAAACAGCTGCGATGGAGCTATACAGACGATTATGCTCCCGGCTACTTGTTAGTCCTGCGGCCTGCCCTGCAACTGAATACGCCGAAATGGTGGGTGGGACGTGATAAGGACTATGCACTCTTCCTCAGCCTGTCACCAGGCCTTACCCTACCCTTGCCCGCCAACCGCGGTTTCAACATCGACTATTACTCCAACAAGCCGGGCATGTGGACTGCCATCCGCCGCGAATACATCCAAAATCAAGGAGCCCGCACCGTCTATTACCACCTGCGGACGGCTCTCTCATTGGAGATAGACGGAGGACTCCTTTTCTCGCTCGGCTATACCTGCTCGGATTTCGACCTCTATGGCGGTAGTCGCAACATTACCGTCGAAGGGCAGAAGCTGTCTTTGCCCGCTCACAAGCTGATGCACTCGGTATCCATTGGCCTTGGATACCAGTTCTGACCGGAATGGCCCGACACAAATACGCGTCAATGACAGACATTTTCCCTACAAATCATTGCAAAAAGTCAAAGTTTGTCTTACATTTGCACACACTATACGTTGAAATCATTATCACTTAGAACGAAAAACATACTTACCATGGACACAAGCAAGATTGTAGGCGAGAAAATCAAATCGCTTCGTGAAAGCAAGAACATCAGCCGCGAAGAGCTGGCAGAACGCTCAGGTCTGGCCATCGAACAGATTGAACGCATCGAAAACAACATCGACCTCCCTTCACTGGCACCGCTCATCAAAATAGCCCGCGTGTTGGGCGTGCGCCTCGGCACCTTCCTCGACGATCAGGACGAAATGGGACCCGCCATCTGCCGCAAGTCGGAAGCAAGCGACAGCATCAGTTTCTCGAACAATGCAATCCAGAGCCGCAAGCACATGGAGTACCACTCCCTGTCGAAGTCGAAGGCCGACCGCCACATGGAGCCGTTTATCATCGACGTAGCTCCTACGGACGACAACGAGTTCGTGCTCTCCTCACACGAAGGCGAAGAGTTTATCATGGTGATGCAGGGAACCATGGAAATCTGTTACGGCAAGAACACTTACCTGCTCGAGGAAGGCGACAGCATCTACTACGACTCCATTGTTCCCCACCACGTACACGCTTATCAAGGACAGGCTGCCAAAATACTGGCAGTAATCTACACACCAGTATAACGCATGCATCTACATAAACTCGTATCGGGCACGCTACTGCTTATGGCTGTGGCGTGCACACGTGTTTCCGCCCAGGACGCCGAGCTGACTCGCATCAAGCAGAACTTCAGCCGGCTGATACTGCCGACGGAAACAGATGAATTCCACCTGAACGCCACGCTGGCCTCCCTTTCGCGCACCGAGAGAGGGTCTGACCAGGTTGTGGTGGAACTGTTCCAACGCTATCCTTCGGATCCCGACATTATCCGCACCTTCCTGACCACACAAACTGCCGAAGGTACCTGGCCCGACATCAACTACCAGGACAAGAAGCGTTCGGGATGGGAACCACGCATACACACGGAACGTATCCTGGAACTGGTGAAGCTTTACTCCACCCCAGGCAGCGCCTACTACCATTCTGCCGAGGTGGAAAAAGTCATACACAAGGCACTCGGCTGGTGGTTTGCCATCAAGCCTGTCTGCCTGAACTGGTGGTACAACCAGATAGGTGTGCCCAAGACCCTGGGCAACGCCTTCCTGCTCTTCGAACCACAGATGACGGACGAAGAACGACGGGGAGCCATCGAAGTGATGGAACATGCCCGTTTCGGCATGACAGGACAGAACAAAGTGTGGCTGGCAGGCAACGTGCTGGTACGCGCATTGTTACAAAACGACATGAACCTGGTGCGTCAGGCGCGCGACAGCATCGTTTCGGAAATCGTCACAGGACAGACCGAAGGCATCCAGCCCGACTGGAGCTTCCACCAGCACGGCACACAACAACAATTCGGCAACTACGGGTTGTCCTTCCTGGCCAGCATGAGTTTCTACTCGGGCATCTTCGCAGGGACTTCGCTGGCCTTCAGCGACGAGCAGCTGGAGATTGTCCGCCGCCTCACCGACGAAGGCTACCGCTGGATTCTGTGGAAAGGCAAGATGGACATCAGCGCCCTGGGCCGGCAGTTCTTCCAGCAATCGCAAGTGCATAAAGGCCTGGGAACCGCCTTTGCCGCTACCGAACTGGGAGGCGGCGCGTCCGAAGCCTGCAACGAGACGGCCCGCGCCCTGTGCCGCGAGAACTTCGGATCCGACGCCACGAACGGACTGACGGGCCACAAGCACTTCTTCTGCTCCAACTATACCGTGCACCGCCGCCCCACGTGGATGGCTACGGTGAAGATGGCTTCGCGCAAGGTCATCGGCACCGAGACGCTGAACGGCGACAACATGAAAGGCTTCTACTCGGCCGACGGAGCTACTTATCTCTATCGGGACGGACACGAATACCTCGACATCTTCCCCTTGTGGGACTGGCGTAAGCTGCCGGGCGTGACAGCCTTCGCCACCGACGCCCCATGCCTGTGGTCAAGGGCGACCGACCGCGCAACAACAGCGACTTCGTGGGCGGACTGTCGGACGGAAGGCAGGGCATGACGGTGATGGACCTCGACCGCGCCGGCCTACGCGCCCGCAAGGCGTGGATCTTCACCGACCGCTTTGTTCTCTGCCTGGGAGCGGGCATACAGGCAGACAGCAGTCTGGCCGTAACGACCGCCATCGAGCAGTGCCACCGCCACGGCGACCTCTCCACCCTGCAACCCAATGCAAGCTGGAAAACAGTGGAAGGCACCGTAACAGCCAGTGGCAAAGAAGTACGCTTCCACCACAACGGCGTAGGCTACATCGCCTGGGGAGACGGCCTGAGGGCGACAGCCACCACCGAACGGCGAACAGGCGACTGGCACGACGTGATGCAGATGTACCCCGAAGGTACGACCGTCAGCGGCGACGTGGTGCAGCTCTGCCTGAACCACGGCACGACGCCAAGGGAGGCCTCCTACCAGTACATCATCCTGCCCGACGCCGACCGCGAACAGACCGCCGACTTCGACCTCAGCACCATCCGCGTGCTGCGCAACGAGCGCACGGTGCAGGCCGTCCTGCTGGCCGACGGTACCTGCTGGCTGGCCGCCAGCGAACCTGCCGCACTGCCCCTGCCCGACGGCACAACGGTGAAAGCCACCACTCCCGGCATCTACCGCATAGCCAAGGGAACCGACGGAAGCTACACCGCCCTGTGGACCTCACCCTCGCGGCAGCATATGCAAGCCGAGCTGAGCATCGGTGCCCAAACCCTGAAACTGACAGATACCTACCATTATACAAACAACGAATAAAGGAAAAACGCTTATGTTATACGAACGCACCCTCGGCCAGTGGCTGGAACACTGGGCCGAAACGACACCCGACCGAGAATACATCGTCTACTCCGACCGCAACCTGCGCTTCACCTGGAGCCAGTTCAACCGCCGTGTGGACGACATGGCCAAGGGGCTCATCGCCATCGGCGTGGAGCGCGGCACGCACGTGGGCATCTGGGCCGCCAATGTGCCCGACTGGCTCACCTTGCTCTACGCCTGCGCCAAGATAGGCGCCGTCTACGTCACCGTGAACACCAACTACAAGCAGTCCGAGCTGGAATACCTCTGCCAGAACTCGGACATGCATACCCTGTGCATCGTCAACGGCGAAAAGGACAGCGACTTCGTACAGATGACCTACGCGATGCTGCCCGAGCTGCGCACCTGCCAACGCGGACACCTCAGGAGCGAACGCTTCCCCTACATGAAGAACGTCATCTACGTGGGACAGGAGAAATACCGCGGCATGTACAACACCGCCGAAATCCTCCTGTTGGGCGACAACGTGGACGACAGCCGCCTGGACGAAATAAAGGCGAAGGTAACCTGCCACGACGTGGTGAACATGCAGTACACCAGCGGCACGACGGGCTTCCCCAAGGGCGTCATGCTGACCCACTACAACATCGCCAACAACGGTTTCCTCACCGGCGAGCACATGAAGTTCACGCAAGACGACAAGCTCTGCGTCTGCGTCCCTCTGTTCCACTGCTTCGGCGTCGTGCTGGCCACGATGAACTGCCTGACCCACGGCTGCACCGAGGTCATGGTGGAGCGCTTCGACCCGCTCGTCGTCCTGGCCTCCATCCATAAGGAACGCTGCACGGCGCTCTACGGCGTGCCCACCATGTTCATCGCCGAGCTGAACCACCCCATGTTCGACATGTTCGACATGTCCAGCCTGCGCACCGGCATCATGGCCGGCTCGCTCTGCCCCGTCGAGCTGATGAAGCAGGTGGAAGAAAAGATGTTCATGAAGGTGACCAGCGTCTATGGCCTGACCGAGGCCTCGCCCGGCATGACGCACACCCGCATCGACGACCCCGCCGAGGTGCGCTACACCACCGTGGGCCGCGACTTCGAGCACACCGAGGTGCGCGTCATCGACCCCGAGACGGGCGAAGAGTGCCCCGTCGGCGTACAGGGCGAGATGTGCAACCGAGGCTACAACACCATGAAGGGCTACTACAAGAACCCCGAGGCCACGGCCGAGGTGATAGACAAGGACGGCTTCCTCCACTCCGGCGACCTGGGCGTGAAGGACGAGCAGGGCAACTACCGCATCACCGGCCGCATCAAGGACATGATTATCCGCGGCGGCGAGAACATCTACCCCCGCGAAATCGAGGAATTCCTCTACCAGCTGCCCGGCGTGAAGGACGTGCAGGTGGCCGGCATCCCCTCGAAGAAGTACGGCGAGGCCGTGGGCGCCTTCATCATCCTGCACGAAGGCATCACGATGGACGAGAGCGAGGTGCGCGACTTCTGCCTGGGCAAAATCTCGCGCTACAAGATACCCCGCCACGTCTTCTTCGTCAAGGAATTCCCCATGACGGGCAGCGGGAAGATACAGAAGTTCAAGTTGAAAGATGTGGGCCTGCAACTGTGCAAGGAGCAGGGAATAGAAATCATCTGACGGGAAAGGAAAATCCCGGGTAAAAAGTTAGCCGACCTATGTCGGGAGCCTGTCCGAGGCCTAGGACGCTCAGCCGACATAGGTCGCCGGCATTTCTGAGCCCTCCGACAGCCAGCCGATATAGGTCGGCGGCATTTCCGAGCCCTCCGACGGCCAGCCGACATAGGTCGGCGGCATTTCCGAGCCCTCCGACGGCCAGCCGATATAGGTCGGCGGCATTTCCGAGCCCTCCGACAGCCAGCCGATATAGGTCGGCGGCATTTCCGAGCCCTCCGACAGCCAGCCGATATAGGTCGGCGGCATTTCCGAGCCCTCCGACGGCCAGCCGATATAGGTCGGCTGACTCCACACGGGAATTACTCCGCCTTCTCGGGATAGCGCATATTGGCGGCAGTCATGTGTTCCAGCACCTCGCGCAGGTATTTGTCCGCCTCCCAGCGGGCCATGGGCAGGTCGTGGAGCAGCCAGTTGCCGCAGTCCTTCGGAGCGGCGCCGGGCACTTCGCCGTCATACTGGGCGATGAAGCGGAACGTGTCCTGCATGAGCAGCAGGATGTCCTGCGGCTCCAGATTGCCGCGCATCAGCAGGTAGTTGCCCGTCAGGCAGCCCATGGGGCCCCAGTAGATGATGCGGTCTTTCCACTGCGGCTCGTTGCGCAGGTAGGTGGCGGCCAGGTGCTCGATGGTGTGCAGCGCGCCCTGTCCGAGGGCAGGTTCGCGGTTGGGTTCCTTCATACGGATGTCGAAGGTGGTGATGATTTCGCCGTTCACCTCGTCCTTGCGCGAAACGTAGATGCCGCGCAGCAGGCGGAGGTGGTCGATGGTAAAACTGGGAATTTTGTTCATATCGTTTCTTGAGTGGTTAATATTCATTTTTCAGGACGGATTATTGATTTCAAAGGTCGCCAAGCCCTTCCAGGAACGCCCACGTCGTCTGGAACGACCGCTCGGCCATCGTGGCCCAGAAGTCGCGGTACTGGGCGAAGTTGTCGTCGTGCGCCCCCGGCGTGTCACTGACGATGCGGAAGCTGAGGAAGGGCACGCCGTAGACGAAGCACGTCTGGGCAATGGCGGCGGACTCCATGTCGACGGCCATCCCCCGGGGGAAGTGGCGCTTGATGGCGGCCAGCTCGGCGGCGTCCTCCACGAAGCGGTCGCCCGTGCAGATGAGTCCGGCGTGAATGCAGCTCTCCAGTCCGGCGCCATCGTTCAGCTCCAGCGCGTGGCGAAGCAACTGGGGAGAAGCCTCGTAGTAAAGGGGCATACCCTGCACCTGGCCGTAGCGGGTGCCGTCGTTACCGCAGTAGACGTCGTGATAGACCAGACGGTCGCTGGCCACTACATCGCCCACGCGCAGGCCTGCGTCGATGCCTCCCGCCACGCCGGTGCTGACGATGCAGTCCGGCCGATGACGGCGAATAAGTTCGGCGGCTCCCACGGCGGCGTTCACCTTGCCGATGCCACACTGGGTGAGCACGACGTCGTTGCGGCCCAAGCGGCCTTCCACGTAGCGGAAACGGCCTTCGCCGCTCTCCTTCTTCTGCGACAGGCGGTCCGCCAGCTGGCGGTGCTCGCTGTCCATTGCGCTGATGATGCCTATCTTCATATTCTGATTGATGCTTAAAAAATGTGTGCAAATGTACGACATTTCCCCGAAATACGTCTGCGGGGAGCGTGGAAAATGGGAGGAATGTGCTATCTTTGTCCGCATAAACAAGACCAAAGAATTATGACACTGAAAAGAATACTCCCCGACCTGGTGGCGATCGTCCTGTTCGCCCTGCTTTCGTTCGTTTACTTCTTCCCGGCCGACATCGAGGGCCGCATGCTCTTCCAGCACGACACGGCGGCGGGCGTGGGCATCGGACAGGAAGCCAAGGAATACTACGAACAGACGGGCGAACGTACCCGCTGGACCAACTCTGCCTTCGGCGGCATGCCCACCTACCAGATTTCGCCCTCGTACGACTCCACCCGTCCGCTGCAGTGGGTGCAGAAGGCCTATCAGCTGTTCCTCCCGCAGTACGTGCAGCTGACGTTCATCCTCATGCTGGGCTTCTACATCCTGCTGCGGGCCTTCGGCCTGTCGGTGTGGCTGTCCACGCTGGGAGGCATCCTGTGGGCCTTCTCGTCCTACTTCTTCATCCTCATCTCGGCGGGGCACATCTGGAAGTTCATCACCCTGGCCTACATCCCGCCCACGCTGGCGGGCATCGTGCTGGCCTACCGCGGACGCCTGCTGGCGGGCGGACTGGTGGCGGCGCTGTTCGTGGCCCTGCAGATTGCGTCGAACCACGTGCAGATGTCCTACTACTTCCTGTTCGTCATCCTCTTCATCGTGGGCGCCTACTTCGAGCAGGCCTGGCGCGAGAAGACGCTGCCGCAGTTCTTCCGGGCCAGCGCCGTACTGGTGGTGGCAGCCCTCATCGGCGTGGCGGCCAACCTGTCGAACCTCTACCACACCTATACCTATAGCAAGGAGACCATGCGCGGCAAAAGCGAGCTGGTGCAGACGGGCGAGGCGGCCAGGCAGGCCAGCAGCGGGCTGGACCGCGACTACATCACGCAGTGGAGCTACGGCATCGGCGAGACGTGGACGCTGCTTATCCCCAACTTCAAGGGCGGCGCCTCCGTGCCCCTGAGCCAGAGCGAGACGGCGATGGAGAAGGCCAACCCGATGTACAGCAGCCTCTACAGCCAGCTGACGCAGTACTTCGGCGATCAGCCCATGACGGCAGGCCCTGTCTATGTGGGCGCGTTCGTGCTGTTCCTCTTCCTGCTGGGTTGCTTCATAGTGAAGGGGCCGCTGAAGTGGGCTCTCATCGGCGCCACGCTGTTCTCCATCGTGCTGTCATGGGGCAAGAACTTCATGCCGCTGACCGACTTCTTCATCGACTACGTGCCAATGTACAACAAGTTCCGCGCCGTGTCGTCCATCCTCGTCATCGCCGAGTTCACCATTCCCCTGCTGGCCGTCTTCGCCCTGAAGAAGATACTGGAAGAGCCCACCGTGCTGCGCGCCAACCTGAAGGCCCTGGGCATCAGCCTGCTGCTGACAGCCGGCGTGGCCCTGTGGTATGCCGTACCCTCGTCGGGCGGTTCCTATGTGCCTGCCCAGGAAGCGCAGATGCTGCAACAGGCCGTCGACGGAGGCATGATACCCGCCAGCGAGCTGAACGGCATCCTGGCCAATCTGGGTGAGATGCGCGCCGCACTGGTACAGGCCGATGCCCTGCGCAGCTTCCTCATCATCGCCATCGGCCTGCTGCTGCTCATGCTCTACACTACGGGCAAGCTGCGGCAGTCATTCACCATGGCCGGCATCGCTGTGCTCTGCCTGGTGGACATGTGGAACGTGAACAAACGCTACCTGAACGATGCCCAATTCATGTCGAAGAGTATCCAGACTACTACCTTCAGCAAGACGCCTGCCGACGAGCTGATCCTGCAGGACACAACCCTGGACTACCGCGTGCTGAACCTGACAACGAGCACCTTCAACGAGAACAACACCTCCTACTGGCACAAGAGTGTGGGTGGCTACCATCCTGCCAAGCTGCGCCGCTACCAAGAGATGATCGAGCACCACATCGCCCCCGAAATGCAGGCTGTTTACTCCGCGATAGCCCGTGCAGACGGCAAGATGGACAGTGTAGACGCCTCGAAGTTCCGCGTGCTGAACATGCTGAACACCCGCTACTTCATCCTGCCCGCCGGACAGCAGGGACAGACCGTGCCCATCCTGAACCCCTACGCCTACGGCAACGCGTGGTTTGTCGACCAGGTACAGTACGTGAACAATGCCAATGAAGAGATTGACGCCCTGGACACAGCCGATCCTGCTGTAACAGCCGTGGTAGACTCCCGCTTCAAGGATGCCCTGAAAGACCTGGTCGAAAGCCACCGCGACAGCCTCTCCACCATCCGTCTGACCAGCTACGCACCCAATCGCCTGGTGTATGAAACCGACAACAGCGGCGACGCCGTAGCCGTCTTCTCCGAAATCTACTATCCCGACGGCTGGCAGGTGAGCATCGACGGGCAACCTGCGCCGCTGGGCCGCGCCGACTACATTCTGCGCGCTCTCCACATTCCTGCCGGGAAACACACCGTAGAAATGCGTTTCGACCCGCAGAGTCTACACGTCACCGAAGGTATCGCCTATACGGCCCTGGCCTTGATGGTCATCGGCGTGATAGCAATCGTATGGAGAATGCAACGACAAAAGAAACAAAAAGAATAAAGAAAACCGTCCCTACCTTCACAGGTAAGGACGGCCCAAGTCAATAATACATGAAAAAACGCTATTTAGAGAGAGTTCTAACCCTTCATCAGGGTAGCGATGCAAATGTAAGGATGAATCGGGATGTAAAAAATCAAATCGACCAAGAGGCCGATTTTACCGACGGATTTCAGATTAGCCTAGCAATCTTTTACTCAAATAACGCACTGGATACCAAACCGAAAGAGAACTTACAACAAGTACCGTCGCAAACACGAGCACCACGTCGGACACATGAACACTGACAGGATAAGCGGTAACAATAAAGTCGCCATTGCCTCCGCCCAAAGAAATAAATCCAAAGGTACGTTGAGCCCAACACAACAGTAACCCGGCTACAATACCGGCAATCGCTCCAAAAAGAGAAATCAGCCGGCCTTCAAACAAAAAGATGCGAACGATGAGAGAGTCGTCGGCCCCAAGATTGCGCAATGTCAACACGTCCTCCCGCTTATCCAAAATGAGCATGGAAAGGGAGCCAATCACATTGAAGCACGAAACGACCAGAATGAACGTTAGAAAAAGATAAGAAATGAATTTCTCTATTTCCATAATACGGAATACGTCGGCCTGCTGTTCGTAACGGTTTTGTACAACAAACCGCTCACCCAGTAAAGAGACAATCTGTTGTCGGACAACTTCCGTATCTGCATCAGGCTTTAGCTTTAGCTCAATAGCAGAGACCTCGCGCCCGTAACCAAAGAGACGGCGGGCAAAATCCAGCGAGGTGACAATATAGTTAGAGTCGTATTTCTCCTGATTGACCACAAACACAGCACCGGGCGAAAACAGGTATTCACGATTAAAAGCTGCAGAAGGATTGGCCAGATTAACCCGTACATTGCGACGCGGTGCATAAACCTGTAAAGGGTCGACAAACTGAATACCTGTACCCAATCGTGACATCAACTCGATGCCTAAGAAACCATAGTCCACGATATTATCTTTCAAGATAAACTGCCCCGTACCGTAGAGCAAGCTGTCAATGGAGGTCAGTTGTTCGAAGTTGTCTTCCACCCCCTTGATGACAGCCATCACCTGACGATCCTTGTACTGCACCATAGCATTCTCCTCAAGCGTCTCCGTCCACACCTCTACCTCAGGCAAGGCACGAACCTGTCGGAAAGCTGGCTCGTCGGGTAGAAACACCTTTCCCTCGCGAACGGTTATCTTCAGCTGGGGATCGAAGGCGGTAAAAAAACCGGCCACCATGTCCTGAAAACCGTTAAATACCGACAGGGTGCACACCATTGCCAATGTTGCCAGCGCCACTCCGCAGACCGAAATGCCGGAAATGATGTTGACCGCATTGTGCTTCTTCCTAGAGAACAGGTAACGGCGGGCTATGTAGAACGACAGGTTCAAAGGATGGCCTTATTTAAGCAATTCGTCAATGCGCTCCAGATAGTCCAGCGAATCGTCCAAGAAGAACTTCAGTTCAGGAATAATGCGAAGCTGAAAACGTACACGGGTACCCAATTCGTATCGGATGGACTTCATGTTGGCATTGATGTTCTTAATGAGTTCCTCACCCTTCTCAGAGGGGAAGATACTGAGATAGACACGAGCAATGCTCATGTCGGGGCTGATACGTACAGCACTGACCGAAACCAGCACGCCGTGCATGCTCTTGGTCTGCAACAGAAAAATGTCGCCCAGCTCCTTCTGGAGCAGGCGGGCTATCTTATTTTGACGGGTTGTTTCCATATTAAGCGTAATGGTTAATAATTATTTTCAAATTGTGGGATTTTCCGAATAAGAGTCAATCCATCTCGCAGAGGAAGAATAACTTTTTCCACCCGACGGTCACGAGCCACGAAGTCGTTGAACTCCTTGATACGAATAGTCTGCAGATCTGAACTGTGCGGATGTTCTTCCAACACATGACCATCCCATAGTGTATTGTCAGCAATGATATATCCACCGTCAGTCAAATACGTAAGTGCCATCTCGTAGTAATCCAAATACTTACGTTTGTCTGCATCTATAAAAACGAGGTCGAACATCAACCCCAGCTGTGGTACTCGTTCCAAAGCGTCGCCGATATAAAAGCGAATTTTATCAGCATACGGCGAACCTTCAAGCCAAGGACGAGTGAAATCTTCCTGCTCGTCGTTAATTTCGAAAGTGTGCAGCATGGCTCCCTCAGGCAATCCTTCAGCCATACAGAGAGCTGAATAGCCGCTGTAGGTACCTATCTCGAGCACCTGGTAGGGACAAATCATCCGTACGAACATCTTCAACATCCGCCCTTGCAGGTGCCCCGAAGCCATGCGAGGATACAGAAGCTTGAGGTGTGTGTCGCGGTAGAGTGCTCGTAAGTAATCACCCTCCGGATCGATATGCTGCAATATGTATTCGTCTAAATTCAATTGAAAATTGAAAATTGAAAATTGAAAATGAAAAAATGGATGAAATCACTGTCCATTCTACATTCTCAATTTTCGATTAATTTATAAATATCGGTTGCTATTGGGCAATACACTGTCTTCAGCATGTTTCAGGGCATCTTCGACCACGTTGATTTCGAGGAACGAAGTCTGCGTGCCCTCCTTGCCACTACTCAAATAGCCCACCATATCAGTAGGTTGTAACTTACCGTCTTTCAACAGACGACGCAGGGCAGCAAAATAATACTCCTGTCCGTTGGCCAGCTCGGGCATATAAATAGCCTCCACTCCATAGGAAAGAGCCAAGTGGCGCATAGTCTTCTCCTTGTAACAAATAGCCAACACGGGATACTTGCCGCGGAAAGCAGCCAAATTACGTGCCGTACGACCACTATAGCTATCGGTAATGATAGCACGAATTTTCAACTTGGTAGTGGCCTTCACAGCCTGCTTGGCCAAAAAAGCCGTCACATCGTTGCTGTTCTCGTCCAACGGGATACGGATATCATTCTCGGTCAACTTATCCTTTTCGGCCTGTGCGGCTACCTTGGTCATGGTCTTCACAGCCTCTACCGGATACTTGCCATAAGCCGTTTCACCACTCAACATCAAAGCGTCGGTACGATAATAGATGGCGTTGGCAATATCTGTCACCTCGGCACGAGTAGGACGAGGATTATTGATCATGGTATGCAGCATCTGTGTAGCCACAATTACCGGCTTCTTAGCCAGAATACACTTGCGAATGAGTACGCGCTGAATACCAGGAATGCGTTCCTGAGCTACCTCAATACCCAAATCACCACGAGCCACCATGATACCGTCAGCCACTTCCAGAATTTCGTCGATGTTATCCACACCCTCCTGATTTTCTATCTTGGCAATGCTATGAATGTCGCTATGATGTTCATCCAATATAGCTTTAATATCAAGGATATCCTGCTTGTTGCGCACAAAAGAATGAGCAATAAAATCGATATCTTTTTCAATCGCATACAAAATATTATTACGATCTTTCTCAGTCAGCGATGGCAGATTGATGCGTACGCCAGGCACATTTACACTCTTACGGTTACCCAATGTGGCCTCGTTCTGTACTTCGCAATAAAGATAGTCGCCATCCTTTTCCACCACAACCAATTCCAAATCGCCGTCGTCAATCAAGATATGCCAACCGACATTCACATCGTTCACAAAATGAGAATAAGAAACGGAGATACATTCGCGTGTGGTCGGCTGTTCGGGATTTCCTGTCACCTTCACCTTGTCGCCTACCTTGAACGGGATGGGGTCGCTTGCTAAAGGAGTTGTACGCACCTCAGGACCTTTTGTATCCATCAATATAGCGATCCGGTTAGAGACCGTACGTACGTTGGCTATCAGCTTCCCGAAACCTTCGCGTCCGGCATGGGCGGTATTCATACGAACTACGTTCATACCTGCCTTAATCAGTTCTCTGATAAAGACAACCTCACAACGTTGGTCAGAAATCGTTGCAACAATCTTCGTTTGTTTTAATAACATCCTCTTATACC
>CAYQOV010000043.1:0-24327 GCA_964419245.1 uncultured Bacteroides sp.
AATCTATGTCTGATGAACAACACGAACTTTCAAATCTGAAAGGCAAATACGTGTTATTGAGGTTTAGGGCCAGTTATGATGCGCAGTCCCGTATGCAAAACGCAAGTTTGAGCAATGTGCTTCGTGCGGCCTCCAATCAAAATGTGGAAATGGTTTCCGTTTCGTTCGATGAATATCGTTCCGAATTCGAAGAAACCATTCGTAAGGACCAAATAGTTACTCCCGTCTGTTTTGTAGAAACGGATGGTGAAAACTCCGACCTCTTTAAACAATACCGTTTAGGTCGTGGTTTTACAAACTATTTACTGGATGATAATGGTGTAATTATTGCCAAAAACATCTCTGCTGCTGAGCTTTCGTCCTATCTGAACTGATTGTTCCAATCGGTCTGACAGGAGGAGAGTGGTTGATAAGAGGAAATGAATACAACAAAAAAGCCCCTCCAGCGCTTGTGGCGACACAAGGACTGGAGGGGCTTCAATGTTTCTATACCTCTTCTTATTTAGGTGCTTTCTTATACAGATAGAATGCGATGAAGGCATACAGGATGTTGGGGATCCATACCGCGATCATGGGCGGTACATTACCATTGACGGCAAATGTAGACGCAATGGTCTGGAACAGGATGTACGAGAAGCTCAGTCCCAATCCGATACCCAGATAAAGTCCCATACCCCCTTTGGTCTTCTTGGACGACAGGGAGACTCCAATCAATGTCAGGATGAAGGAGGCAAACGACATGGCGATGCGTTTGTGATACTCGATTTCGAACTCCTTGATATTGGCAAATCCTCGCTGCTTCTGTCGGTCGATGTATTCGCTCAGCTGCGGATTGGTCAGCATCTCCTGCTGGTTCTTCATGATGAGGAAGTCGGCAGGCTCCATGAAGAGCGTCGTGTCTATCCTGTCCCCATGCGTGATTTTTTCTTTCATTCCGTCCATTTCGCGTATCATATAGTCCTTGATGGTCCAGCGATGATAGGCAGTCGTGTCGTAGGTGATGCTGCGGGCCGTCAGGTGGGAAACCAGCTGCTTGTCCTTGAACTTGTCCAACGAGAAGCGGTAGCCCGTCTGACGATAGTTCTCGAAGCGGTCGATGTAGGCAATGACGCCCGTGTCCACCTCCAGCTGGATGTTTCGTGCCGAATTTGCCTTTCGTGGCTTGTAATACTTGTCCTCGAAGTTGATGCGCGTCACGCTGCCCTTGGGGATGACGTATCCTCCCAGCCAGAAGGTGGCAACAGCAATGATGCCGGCCGAAACCATGTAGGGGCGCAAGATGCGCTTGAAGCTCATGCCCGAGGAAAACATGGCAATGATTTCCGAATTTTCTGTAAGCTTGGAGGTGAAGAAAATGACGGCAATGAACACGAACAGCGGGCTGAACAGGTTGGCAAAATAGGGGATGAAGTTCAGGTAATAGTCGAAGATGATGGCATTCCAGGGAGCGTCGTGCGACATGAACTTGTCCTGCTTCTCGTTGAAGTCGAAAACGACCGCAATAGAGATGATCAGTGCGATGGCGAAAATGTACGTTCCCAAGAATTTCTTGATGATGTACATGTCCATCCGCCGCAGAAATCCGCCTGTCAGCCTGGATATGCTGACATTCAGTTTCGGCATCCGTATGCCTTTCAGTTTTTTCATAATCTAGTAGATACTCGTTTGACCATCATGGGTTTCCAAGTCGCGAAGTCGCCTGCAATGATGTGCTTGCGTGCCTCGCCCACCAGCCACAGGTAGAAGGCCAGGTTGTGGATGGAGGCTATCTGCATGGCCAGCAGCTCCTGCGCGTGGAAGAGGTGGCGCAGGTAGGCCTTCGTGTAGAGCGTGTCCACGTACGAAGCGCCGTCGGCCTCGATGGGCGAGAAGTCGGTCTCCCACTTCTTGTTGCGCATGTTGATGATGCCGTCCTTTGTGAAGAGCATGCCGTTGCGGCCGTTGCGGGTGGGCATCACGCAGTCGAACATGTCCACGCCGCGCTCGATGCCCTCCAATATGTTGACGGGCGTACCCACACCCATCAGGTAGCGGGGCTTGTCCTTGGGCAGGATGTCGTTCACCAGCTCGATCATCTCGTACATCTTCTCCACAGGCTCGCCCACGGCCAGTCCGCCGATGGCGTTTCCTTCGGCCCCCTTCGAGGCGATGTACTCGGCCGAGCGCGTGCGCAGGTCGCGATACACACAGCCCTGCACGATGGGGAAGAGCGCCTGGTGGTAGCCATACTTCGGCTCCGTCTCGTTGAAGCGCGCGATGCAGCGGTCCAGCCAGCGATGGGTCAGCTCCATCGACTTCTTGGCATAGTTGTAGTCGGCATCGCCAGGCGTACACTCGTCGAAGGCCATCATGATGTCCGCCCCGATGGTGCGCTCGATGTCCATCACGCGTTCGGGCGTGAAGATGTGCTTGCTGCCGTCGATGTGCGAGCGAAACTCGGCTCCCTCCTCGCGCAGCTTGCGGATGCTCGAAAGGGAGAACACCTGGAAACCACCGCTGTCGGTCAGCATCGGGCGGTCGAAGCCATTGAACTTGTGCAGGCCTCCCGCCTTCTCCAGCACGTCGAGGCCCGGTCGGAGGTACAGGTGATAGGTGTTGCCCAGAATGATCTGCGCCTTGATGTCCTCCTTCAGCTCCGTCAGGTGCACGCCCTTGACGGTACCCACGGTGCCCACAGGCATGAAGATGGGCGTCTCTATCTGCCCGTGGTCGGTCGTTATCAGGCCTGCGCGGGCGTTGGTCTTGCTGTCGGTATATTGTAATTCGAATTTCATGCTTCTTCCTTTTGTTCCTTATCTTTCTTGACAGTCAGGTCGAGGGGGTCGGCCACCTTCTCGTCGGTCAGTGCGATGGCAAACACTTCGCGGATGTCCTTCACGTAGTGGAAGGTCAGTCCCTTCAGATACATGTCCTGAATTTCGTCGATGTTCTTGCGGTTCTCCTCGCTCAGGATGATTTCCCTGATGCCTGCGCGTTTGGCCGCCAGAATCTTCTCCTTGATGCCTCCCACGGGCAGCACCCTGCCACGCAGCGTGATTTCACCCGTCATGGCCAGGTTGGCCTTCACCTTGCGCTGCGTCAGGGCCGAAGCCAGCGAAGTGGCCATCGTGATGCCCGCCGACGGTCCGTCCTTGGGGATGGCGCCTTCGGGCACGTGGATGTGTATGTTCCAGTTGTCGAAGATTTCCTCGTCCAGCTCCAGCAGCGAGGCATGGGCCTTGATGTACTCCAGCGCCAGCATGGCCGATTCCTTCATCACGTCGCCCAAGTTACCCGTCAGCGTCATGCGTCCGCCCTTGCCACGGCTCAGGCTCGTCTCCACGAAGAGTATCTCGCCGCCCACGGCCGTCCATGCCAGCCCTGTCACCACGCCCGCATAGTCGTTGCCCTGATACTTGTCGCGCGTGTATTCGGCCACGCCCAGGTAGTCATACAGGTCCTCAGACTTGATTTCCGCCTTCGGAAGCGTTCCGTCGGTAGCATACTGGCGGGCCACCTTGCGCAATATCTTGCCTATCTTCTTCTCCAGCTCGCGCACGCCGCTCTCGCGCGTATATGATTCGATGATGGCCTCCAGCGTCTGTTTGGGCAGCTTCACGTCGGTCTTCTTCAGGCCGTTGTTCTCCAGCTCCTTGGGCACCAGGTGGCGTCGGGCAATCTCGATTTTCTCCTCCGTGATGTATCCGCTCACCTCGATCAGCTCCATGCGGTCCAGCAGGGGGCCGGGGATGGTGTTCAGGTTGTTGGCCGTGGCGATAAACATCACTTTCGACAGGTCGTAGTCCACGTCGAGGAAGTTGTCGTGGAAGGTCGAGTTCTGTTCAGGGTCGAGCACTTCGAGCAGGGCCGACGACGGGTCGCCCTGACGGTCGGCGCTCACCTTGTCTATCTCGTCGAGGATGAAGACAGGGTTCGACGACCCCGCCTTGATCAGGTTCTTGATGATGCGGCCCGGCATGGCGCCGATGTACGTGCGGCGGTGTCCACGTATCTCCGCCTCGTCGTGCACGCCGCCCAGCGACATGCGCACGTACTTGCGCTTCAGCGCGGCGGCTATCGAGCGCCCCAGCGACGTCTTTCCCACGCCCGGAGGGCCATAGAGGCAGATGATGGGCGACTTCATGTCCCCCTTCAGCTTCAGCACGGCCAGGTGCTCCAGGATGCGTTCCTTCACCTTCTCCAGTCCGTAGTGGTCCTTGTTCAGCGTCTTTTCGGCGTTCTTCAGGTTGAGGTTGTCCGCCGTATAGATGCCCCATGGCAGGCTCAGCATCGTCTGCAGGTAGTTCAGCTGCACGCTGTAGTCGGGCGATTGCGGGTGCGTGCGCTCCAGCTTGTCCACCTCCTTCAGGAAAGTGGCCTTCACCTCTTCGCTCCATTTCACCGTCTCCGCCTTCTGGCGCATCTCGGCTATCTCCTGTTCCTGCGTGCTTCCGCCCAGCTCGTCCTGAATGGTCTTGATCTGCTGTTGCAGGAAGTATTCGCGCTGCTGCTGGTCGATGTCCTCGCGGGCCCTCATCTGGATGGAGGCTTTGATTTCGGCCAGCTGCACCTCGCGGTTCAGTATCTCCAGCAGGTGGTAGGCACGGTCGCGCAGGGAGGTCAGCCGCAGCAGTTCTATTTTTTCGTCCTTCTTCAGCTGCAGGTTGGTGCAGATGAAGTTGATGAGGAAAATGGGGTTGCTGATGTTCTTGATGGCGAACGAGGGGTCTTGCGAGAACATCTCCGACGTACGCATGTAGCGCACGATGAGGTCCTTGCAGGCTTCGACCAGCGCCTGGAATTCCTTGTCGTTCTTGTCGGGCAGCTCCTCGTCGATGGTGGTCACGTGTCCCTTCAGGTAGGGCGTGGTCTCTACGATTTCCTTCAGCTGCATCCGTTTCGTCCCTTGCAGGATGACGGTCGTGCTCTGGTCGGGCATCTCCAGCACGCGGATCACCTTGGCCACCGTGCCTATGTCGTGCAGGTCTTCCATCAGCGGGTTCTCCGTGTCGGCCACCTTCTGGCACACCACGCCGATGTACAGTCCTTTCCTTTCAGCGTCACGTATCAGTCGGAGCGACGACTTGCGGCCCACCGACACGGGCATGAGCACCCCTGGAAACAGCACCATGTTGCGCAGCGGCAGCACGGGCAGCACGTTGTCTATTTCGACATCCATAATCAGCTGTTCCTCATTCCCTTCAAAGTCGGCAATGACGGAAAAGCCCTTTCCGCCCTGCGATTCGTCGTCACCCATATAAAATCTTTTCTTCATTTCTGTCATGTTAAGTTAGTACTCTCTTGTGGGAGTTCACAAAGCAGTTGCAAATTTACGCTATTTCTTTCTATTAATCGGCCCCCAATTCTTTAAAAAGACAAAAAACTGCCGCTTTCCCCTATAATATTCGTGCCGCTTTCGCTAAATTTGGCCTCTCAATCATTGGTAGCGATATGTCCGACTCGTCATTTTTGTTCAAACAATTCATCGTGCGCCACGACCGTTGCGCCATGAAGGTGGGCACCGACGGCGTGCTGCTGGGCGCGTGGGCGCCTGTGGAGGGTGTCCGCACGGCGCTCGACGTAGGCACAGGCACGGGCCTCATAGCCTTGCAGTTGGCCCAGCGCAACCCCTCCCTCCACGTCACGGCGGTCGAGGTGGATGCCGACGCCGCTGCGCAGGCGACCGAGAACGCGGCCTGTTCGCCCTGGCCCGATCGGATAGAGGTCGTCTGTGCCGATTTCAGGAATTTTCAGTCCGACGGCGGGTTCGATCTGATTGTTTCCAATCCCCCTTACTTCGTCGATGCCCTGCCGTGCCCCGACCGCCAGCGCAATGCCGCCCGCCATGCCGGCAGCCTGAACTACGATGTGCTCTTTCGCCAATCCGTCCAGTTGCTGGGCGAGGGCGGCCTTGTCTGCGTCATCATCCCCAGCGAGGTGGAGCGTGCGGCCGAAGACGCCGCCTGGATGCAGGGCTTGTATCCCCAGCGTCGCACGCGCGTCTACACCAAGGCAGGCAAGCCCGCCCGCCGCGTGCTGCTCACCTACGGCCGCCGTCTGGGCCCGGTGGCCGAAGACGCGCTCTACATCCACCAGCCCGACGGCAGCTATTCCGACGACTACCGCCGCCTGACGGGCGATTTCTACCTGAAGTTCTGAAAACGTTTGGTTTTCTGAAAAAATAGACTTATCTTGTGCCGCAAAATTAAAAAAATGCACATTTATGCTGGTATGTTCGATGACACCCGAAGAGAAAGTCCAGGAGCTGAAACATGACTACATGGAATTGATGCCCTCCATCAACGCGTGGGCAGAGGCTTTCAGCAAAGAGGTGAAGAAAATAAAGAACATCCAATGGATGATCGGCTCCCTGGAAAAACATAAGATCTGCAAGACACGCAACGGAAACGAGTGGCATATCTACTATCGCATCAAGCACGGCTATTGCGTCTCCAACAGCATCATCCCCCTGAACGGTCCGCAGCTCCGTCTGCTGACCTATCTCTCGAACCCTTCCGCCCCCGTTGTCCGCGAATATACGCCCCATTTCATGAAACGCTACTCAGAACGGTTCTTGCAACCGCTGGGCATCAACCGAAGCGGGATAGAGGCCCTGGCCTATTTCGAATCGAGAATCATCAACCGCGTCCTGTACACGGACGAAGACGACAAAACGATCTATTCCATCTCAGACGACGGCTTCATGATCTCGGAAGACCTGAAATGCATGGAACTGATGAAGACATTCATCGCCCGCGATGAGGAGCTCAGCAAGAACAAGGTGCATTTCACCAACCAAGTCGTCAGCTTGATGATGTTCTACCGCTACCTGCTAACCCATCAGAGGAAACTCACCTTCCCCGCAGTCTTCGAGGAGCTGAAGAAGGTCAAACTCATGGAAGAAAACATCATCAATGCCTTTGAGGCGAAATTCAGAAATTGCCAGCGCCTGAACTGCGACGATGTCCTTTCCTATATCCACGAGGTGGCTAAGGAAAACGAGGAGGCAAAACGATAGAAGCAGGGTGGGGCTCGCCACAAACACCCCCGACCGACACAGATTTCTACAGGGCTATCATCCGCAAGTGTTTTCCGACCGTTTTTCAGTAGGAAACAGGGTTGTGCAACATTCCTTTTTGCTAACTGTAATTGTAATTTGTAATTGCGGGATGTTGGTAAGAGTACAAATGAATAAAATATGTATGGATTATTTTTTTGTCTAATTTTGTAAAGTGTAGTTTTGCATGAAAGATATTCGGAATATTTTAGGTTATATGCCAAAATGACTAAGATATGAATGACTAAGATATGAAAGACAATGTAGAAAAAATAAAACTTGTTTCCATTGATAATTACTTTGCTGATGAAATAAAATGCGATAGGTTTTGTATGTGTCCTAATTGTTCGGAGAAAGCAATTGGTTCACACGTTTTTTCTCGTGCACATATATTACAACCTATAAGTAATGAAAAAAAAGAAATATATCAATTTTATCAAAGACCATTAATCTTTAAAGACGATGATATTTTTCGTTATAAACTAGAACCTATTGTAAATGCTTTTAAATTTAAGGGATATTGTCAATATCATGATACTGTTTTGTTTAAATCAATTGAACCCCAAAAAGGGTATGTTGATTGGACAAAAAAAGAATCACAATATTTATTAAGTTATCGCACAATATGTCGCGAAATTTATGCAAATATTGTAATTCAAAATGTATTCAATAAAATATTAACAAAAGAAGACATAAAGAAATGTGATTCTAATATTCTGACTTTAAATGATCAACTGGCAAATTTAGAATTGACAAAAGTAACTTTAGATCATTATAAATCTCTATTAGAGAGAGGCGCTCATAATAACTTTACCGATATCTGTTTTCAATATTTAGAATTACCCTTTCAGTTTAATCTTTGTATTTCTGCGCCAATCCATGTTAGGAGTAACAGAGGATTATGTTATAATACCAATTATCAAGAAATAAATATTATAAATATTTTTCCTTATTATGGAAAGACGATAATACTTTTTGGGTATTTAAACGAGTTTGAGAATAAATGGATGAATGAAGTTTTACCTAAATTTAAATCTCCATATCCACATATTGTTAGTTCAGCTTTTGTGGATATTCTATATCAAACAGAATTTCATGCAATGTCGCCATTGTTATACAATTTACTTGACAAAGATTTATTAGATGCTTTTTTAAGGACTTGGCAAATAGATGTAAACAACTTTTCAAATGAAATTGAAAATGAAGTATCAAGTTTATTCTATTTACCTTTAAATAAACTTATGTCTTCAGAGTGGAAGTGTTTATAAACGTAAGTTACTAGTGTTACAATTGTATAAGCAAACATGTGGCTGAGATCTTTGACATTAAAATGTATGTGAGAAACTATAAATTGCTCAATATTTTTATAACTTTGTATTCAATTTGAAAGAATTTAAATGTTACGAGTACTATAACTTTAAATTAATGTATACTATACTATGCCACTTATTTACCTTTTGATACTTCTTGCTATGCTAATAAAATGGATACTGCCATATTTAGTAATTATTATTGTAGTAGTGTTGGTAGTACTATTTTACAATTGGTTGAAAGGACGAAATACCATATCTGAGGAGAAAACTAGAAATGATGTTTCTGAAATAAATATATCTAATGATACTTTTACAATTAATTCTGATGAAATAATTAGTGAACAACAAGATGAAATGGATCAAGATCTATTTCTTAATGAGACGATTGAAAATTGTGATTCTGAAAATACATGTTGTGAAACCAATGTTGGCGAAGATGAAAAGAAAGTACAGCTTCATGCTAATTCATTTGCTATATCTCAAATTATACTAGGTGTGTTAAACCATGCGATGCAACGAGAGGAAGCTAATCTATATAAAACACGGTTGAAACTTCAAATTCTATCTAGAGAGCAGGCGCAGTTACTGCATAATACTGGCCAACTTGATAAAGAGATAGGCTTTATAAAAAAAGAGATAGAATCTTGCGATTTGAATAGCTGTTATTATAGATATTGGAAAATACTATTAAAAAACGAATGTTTGAATATGAACAAAAGCAAAAGTCTATAAATTCATTGTTTGTGTCACAAATTATATCTGGATTGCTAAACCATGCTATGCAACAAGAAATAAAGAAAGAGGTTTCCTGCGAAGATAATATTATAGAAGGTTTATATGCCAGTAGTATTAAAGAAAATGAAGATAATAATAATCAAATAGATTCTGTTGATAATAACATGTGGGAATATTCTACAAAGGATTCTTATGATTCCGAAGCAGGAAATAACAATCATCCAATAAATAAAGTCCCTTACTGGGAACATACCTACGTATATTCAGCTGATTATTTAGAGAATGCTAATCGGGCCCAAAAAAAGTTTTATAATTATTTTAAAGAAGAATTTTTAAAAGGGCATTATCTAAATATTGAAAATAATTCGAACTATGCTTTTGTATTGATGTTTGATCTTTGTGATGATTATAAAAAACATAAAGATTATGATTTGCTCAAATTACAACTTGATAAATTGGCTGAAAATTATCCAGTAACGGCAAGATATACGTCTAAAACTTTATTAAATAGTATAGCTGCTTTGAATCAGGAAGAAACTAAGAATAAATTAAAATATTATAATAATTCCCGTGGTCAATTATGCAAGTGGGTAACACCGACAATGACTGTAGAAGTACAAGGATTTAATTTGACACGTGGCAATTTTTATATTGGAGAGTGTTTTCTTTTACCAAATTATATTGCAGACAGAGAAAGAATTAAATATGATGGATATAATGAATCGTATATCTATGGAAGTGTGCTTGATCCCCAAATTGCAATAAACGATGGGGAATCTGAAAATTATGTTCCATTTTCTTCATATAAGGATATGTCTTCATATTTACGATATGAATATTTAATGTGGTTATCCGAAAAAAGAAATGTTTCCAATGTATCAATAGAAATATTGTTATTTTATGTTTATGGTTTGGAAATAAGGATGTTTATTGATTCTCAAACAAATACAATAGAACGTAAAAATATATTAACGGAAGCAATTAAGTTATATAATTCCCTTGAACGGCAACATAATAGAGGGGATAAATGGCTTATAATGCAGAAGTTAGGTAACTTTATTGGTAATGCAATTATTAAATATTTTCGTGATGAATTATATGATTTTGATATTAAACATTTATTAAAAGACAACAGGCTATGTCAAAATCTTTATATTTATATCAATTTAATAAATAAAAATGTTTTGCATTCTGGAGAGGCATTTGACATTGCATGTGAATTTTATAATATAGATGAGCTTATTCCAAAAGTTTGTAAGAGTATTGCCAAGCGATATTTTATAGATGCCTATGATAATAGTATTAAAGGCTTAAATATCGATTTTCAGATAAGAAATACTGAACAATCTGTTGATTATCATTATTGTAATTGTTGTTTCTATTCAGAGGGAGTAGATTTATTTTATCAAATAGATTCACTCCCTTTAGGTCTATGGACAATTCATGATGCTATTGAAAAAGGGTATTGGAACATTAAATCAAGATTTCGAACTTATAATCAAGAAAAAGAACGCAGTACAGGGAAAGAAACATTAATAGCTATATTTTTTCTACCACCTGAAATTCGCCTTCAAGAAATACCAGCAATTCAAGAATTGATAACTCTTATTGATAATGAAATGCAGACTAATCGTTACTTGATAAAACCTATTGACTGGTTACTTGATTTACTTGAATTTAAACGTCGAGATGCTCAAAAGATATATATAAGTTATATTGATTCCCTAATTAGTGGTCTTCAGCGCATAGGATTTGGTATTGTTCCTGATTATACAGTTGATAATAAGAAATTTAGTTTTGGAGATGTATGTGTAATATATAGGAATGAAGAGGGTTATCCCACTGAAAGAACTTTAAAATATAAAAGTGTAGAACTATTTATCAAACTAGCATCATACGTGGTATTGATGGATAAAGTTTTGGAAGAAGACTTTGCTTTTGTTGAACAACAAGTTACATTATATGCTGATACAGCTGGGAACCAGCGTCATTTATCCGCTTCTATCCGATGGCGTTTTTCATCAAAAAAACGACCTCCCATTGATAAGCAGGTTCGTAATGCTATTGAAGCTTTGACAAACGAGCAATGTGCTTTGATGGGGAATGCATTGATGAAACTTGCATGCATTGATGGAGATGTGCACCCAAAACGTGTTGAAGGCTTGAAAAAAATTTTACCTCTATTGGGAGTAGAGGTGGATAATATTCATTCGCAAATTCATAGAATATTGACAGATGGAGAAGGTTTTGCTACCATAGAAAAGAAATCGGATGCTGTTGAATTTGCAATAGATACTGAAATAGGAAAAGAGAATAATCAGATTAATACCAAAATTATTTTGAATTCGGAAAAACTACATATATTTGAACAACAAACAAAAAATGCACAAGAATTGCTTTCAGAAATATTTGTTGACGACGATATTCCTGCATCTCGAAATACTATAGACAATCCTACGACAGAAAAATGGAAAGATGTGCTAACATTATTATTGTCAAAAGAAAAATGGGAACGTGAGGAAATAGAAAACAAATGCCAAGAAATGGGGTTGATGTTGGGAGCTGTGTTGGAGCAAATAAATGATTTTGCATACGACAAGGTTGATGATGTCGTTGTTGAAGATGATGGTGAGTACTTGTATGTGACATTAGATTATAAGGAGAAATTAATATGATAAAAACAAAAGAACGTGAAATTATTATTCAATCACTAAGAAGTGGAGTAGTACCACGCTTGGGATTGCAGCATATTCAGGTAGGTAGAAGCGACGAGCTGAAGTCGTTCATTAGTAATATAACAACTATCGCTAACGGTGGAACTTCTTTCCGTTTGGTTATTGGAGAATATGGTTCTGGTAAGACATTCTTTCTTTCTTTAGTAAGAAGTATAGCTTTACAGCAAGGTTTAGTAACGATGAATGCTGATTTGTCTCCTACTAAACGATTGCATGGAACAGACGGACAAGCGCGTCTTCTTTTATCAGAGCTAATAGCGTCGCTGTCCACACGTACCAAACAAGATGGAAATGCTTTGCAGAATATTTTAGAAAAGTTCATTGCCATGGCACGAACTGAGGCAGAACAACACCAGCGAAATGTAATATCAGTTATTCATGAGCAACTAAGTGAATTGAATGAATACCCCGGCGGATATGCTTTTGCACAAGTAATTAAAAAGTATTGGGAAGCTTATGAAGAAGGGAATAATATATTAAAGGACTGTGCACTTCGCTGGCTAAAAGCAGAATATACGACTAAAACAGATAGTTTACGAGATGTTGGCGTACGTGAATTTATAGATGACTCTTCGTTATTTAATACTTTGAAGCTTTATTCTATTCTCATACAAAAAGCTGGCTATAAAGGCTTATTAATCTGCATGGATGAAATGGTGAATTTATATAAAATATCCAATAGCGTTTCTCGTAAAGCAAATTACGAAGAAATCTTGAATATTTTGAATAATACACTCCAAGGTACATTGACGAATATAGGGTTTATTATGTCAGGTACCCCCGAATTTTTAACTGATGGAAATAGAGGACTTTATAGTTATGAAGCATTAAAATCCCGTTTGGCGGAAAATAGTTTTTCAAAAAAACTGGGCTTGGTTGATTACAATTCTACAGTATTACGTTTGTCTAATCTTACGAAAGAAGAATTATACTTATTGCTAAAAAATTTGAGGAATGTTTTTGCTGGTGGCGATGAAAGTAAATATTTAGTTCCAGATGAGGCATTACTCGCGTATTTAAATCATTGTGCAAATAAAATAGGCGATAGCTATTTTCGTACACCGCGCAATACAATTAAAGGTTTCTTGGATTTATTATCGATGCTTGAACAATATCCTGATTTGCAATGGTCGGATATGATTGAAAAAGTTGAAATAGTAAAAGATGTTGAATCAACGGAAGTTGGAGAAATAATTGCTCAACAATCAGAAGTACAGAATATTGGAGAAAACGATGTATTTGCTTCATTTAAATTGTAGACTTTCATGGCAAAGGTTTCTGTGTCATTTGAGCTTCTAGATATCCGCATTCGTCAGTGGATATGGAAACAAGGATGGACTTCTTTGAAAGATATTCAAGAGAATGCTATTCCTTTTGTTCTTGAAGGGAAAAGTGATGTTATTATAAGTGCATCTACAGCTGGAGGAAAAACAGAAGCGGCTTTTCTTCCAATTTTGACATCATTATTGCAATGTGGTACGTCTAATGGATTTCAAGTATTGTATATTAGCCCATTAAAAGCTTTGATTAATGATCAATACAGACGCCTTCTAGATATGACTATTGAAATGGAGATTAATGTAACGCCCTGGCATGGAGATATTGATCTGTCTCAGAAAAGACGTTCGCTTAAAAATCCTAATGGAATTATTATCATTACCCCAGAATCACTTGAATCGTTTTTGATTAATCGAAGACGTTTTCTGCCATCTGTTTTTTCCTCATTGCGATATGTTGTTATAGATGAGTTACATTCTTTTATAGGTACAGAACGTGGAAAACAATTGCAATCTTTGCTGTCTCGTATAGAGCAAATTACCCAGCGGAAAATACCTCGCATTGCGATGAGTGCCACATTCTCCAATTATAGCGCTGTGAAGTGTTTTCTACGCGATGATAAATCGTTGCCATGCGCTATTCCACCTCAAGGTAATAGTAATCATGAAATTAGAATTTTAGTAAAGGAGTATATTCAGTCAAAGGATATAGATGTAACTGATTTTATTTCACAAGAAATATATAAAAAACTTCGTGGTAGTAATAATCTGGTGTTCACGAACAACCGAGGATATGCTGAATCGTATGGAGTATATCTTTCTGATATGTGTGAAATCAATGAAGTACCCAATGAGTTTAGGGTTCATCATGGCAGTATCTCAAGAATAGAGAGGGAGTCCGTTGAGCGAGATTTGCAAAAGGGTGAATGCCCTATAACTGTATTTTGTACTTCGACATTAGAGTTAGGAATTGACGTTGGCAAGGTTAAATCAATAGCGCAGATTGGTACAGCTACTTCTGTTTCAGGCTTGCGACAACGTCTTGGACGTTCTGGAAGACGAAACGAACCTTCTATTTTAAGAGTGTTCTCTATTGAAAACAGAGATAATAACTTGTTGCTGTATAATTTGAGGAGTAGCCTTGTACAAAATATAGCTGTCATTGAGTTAATGCGTCAACATAAGTATGAAAAGCCATCAATTAATAATTTTCATTTCTCGACTCTTATTCAACAAATATTAGCTGTTATAGCTCAATTTGGCGGGTTCTATCCTAAAGACGGTTGGTTAATGCTTTGTAGGAATGGAGCATTTAAAAATGTTACTCCTGAATTATTTCTCGAAGTACTAAAATCTCTTGGTAATAAGGATGTTATCTCTCAGCTCGATACCGGGCAAATTGTAGTTGGTAAATTAGGTGAAAAAATATTGAAATCACCAGATTTTTATGTGGCATTTGTTTCTCCAATAGAGTTTGCAGTAATTAATAATGCAAATTCAAAACATATAGGGATGATACAATATAAACCACAGAAAAATATGGTTATTATTCTTTCTGGAAAACGCTGGATTGTAGAAGATGTGGATGAAAACACAATGAAAGTGTATGTCTCTAACATGAAAACTGGTGGTTTGGCTTTCTTTAGTGGTGATGGTGCTGAACTTGATTGTATGATTGCAGGAAAGATGTACGAAATATATCAAGCAGATACTATTTATCCATACCTTGATGATAATACCGATGCGAAAAATCATTTGAATCAAAGTCGATTATTTTTTCAACAAAATAATTTGTCAAATACTTTTTTTCTCCGATATGGGGATGCCGCTTACTTCTTTACATGGGCTGGAACAAAAGCAAATCGAGCGATAGCTTTGCTTTTGCAATATTGTTTAAATAAAGAATGCTCTTATAATGGCCTTTATGTTTTAAATATAACAGAGGAAGATGTTAATTTATTGAAACAGACAAAATTACCAAGTGCAACAGAAATAGTGTCAAATCTTCCACGTCAATGTAAAATGTTTCAGAAATATGACTATTTATTGTCTGATAAGCTGTTAGATATTGAATATTCCACTACTTATTTAGATTTTGAATCAGCAAAAGATATTATATTAAGTGATAGTTTCCGTCAAACGCTACTACCGTAGTAGATAGAACAATTATATGTGCAACAATATAGAAATTTGATATTTTGAATCATCATAATTAAATAAACAAATCACCCGCCCCTCATTCTTCTCTGAGGCGGCGGGTGATTTATGTGGTAAGAAGTTTCGTTCGGGGCAATAGGTAGTTCCTATTTGCCTATTGAATGTTTGTTTTTCTTGTCTTTCGACAGAAAATAAAAGCCGCCGACGTTGGCGATGATAATCACCATTGCAAACATAACTAAAGCTCCCATATCATTCTCCTTTCTTTAATTCGTTGTTGTCTTTGACGAGGAACAGTCCCCATCCCAAAGTAAATCCGACAGCAAGGACGCCACCTGCATAGATAATCCACTTCTGTTGCACGTCTCCAAAAATGGACGTTAAGATAACAGCCGTAGTTATATATTTGGCTATATCCATTAACCATTTGCCGAACTCTTTTTTCATTCTCAGTTGTTTTTTGCAAAGATAATCAATTTAAAAATAATCACGATAAATGAATGGCTAAAAATGAGGAATGTACCTAAAATAAACCATGGCAAATGATGGGTATGCAAAACAAATCACCCGCCCCTCATTCTTCTCTGAGGCAGCGGGTGTTTTACTTCGTGCTTGTGTTGTCGTGGGCTGCGCGCTTCGTTTACAGCCCCATGCAGCTGGTAACGCCCAGCGTAGTTCCAATAGCGGTCAGAATAGTGACCAGCGTCTGGATAATGGTTTTCCAAATTGTTTTCTTGTCCATTTCGTTAATTGATAATTGAAAATTTTAATTCAATTGAAAGTTGAAAATAGAGAATTGATAATTAATTTCGGCCGCATTCTTAATTTTCAATTCTCCATTATCCATTCTCCACGATTACAGCGGGCTGCCTCCTTCGCCGTCGTCCTCGCCGCCGGGCTCGGGTTCAGTGGTAGTGTCTTCTTCGAGGGCGCCGCCGGCGGTGTAGACCGTCAGCTCGGTCAGGCGAGCGGACTTGCGCAGCTCGGCGTTGCTCCAGGTCTTGGTGTTGCGCACGTTCAGGTGGACGCCGGTAATGAGGCTGGTGGTCCATGCCTCGGCCGTCTCAGCTCCCTTCGAGGAGATGCCCACGGAGAAGAGGCCCAGGTCGCCCAAGCGGACGCTCTTGCCGTCGAGTACCAGCTCTTTCAAGCAGGCGAGCATGTCGATGAGGACGCCGTGGATGACGCCGCGCGAGTAGGGCGAGTTGTGTTCAGAAATGTGGGTGACGAAGTCTTCGAATTCCACCGTGCGGTCCTGCACGGCGCGGGCGTACCACTTGGCGGGTGCGTCGGGATCCTGCGGCGACTTGGCCGCGTAACGTCTGTACTTCAATGTTCCGATTGTTGACATAGCTTTGTTGTTTTAAATTGTGTTTGGTTAATTGAAAATTGAGAATTTGAGAATTGAAAATGATCATGCCTCGGCCGCTGGCAAATTCTTCATTCTTCGTTCTTCATTCCTTATTCACGAAGGCAAAGATAAGGGGGCTTTTCCGGCCGGCCAAATAAAAACGACCGCTGGGAGGTGAAAATGTGTTAACGAAACGGGTGGATTGTGTTAATAAAAATAACGCATTGATTTACAGTGTGAAATGCGGCATTTTCGCGCGCGGAAAGCATTGTTTTCTACAGATGGCATGATGTTCTCTTTCGTTTGCACTCTTTATGAAGTAGCATGAAAAGATTGTTTGGTAACTGTAATCTGTAATTCGTAAGAGCTGTTTTGAATCCAGGAAAAAGACAGCGTGCTATTACGAATTACAGATTACAGTAAGTGAATTTCGATTTGAAAGAGTGTGTACAGAATTTTATATTATATATATAAATATATATATATATAATATAACTGTATAAGTGGCGCGCACATTTCGATTTGGCTAACTGTAATCTGTAATTCGTAATAGACTATTAAAATGTTGTGTTAAAAACCGCATTTAGCTTTGTTTACTTGAATAGGATTTGTATATTTGTTGACAAACATAAAATAAGGGAGGGCATAACTAAGAAAGCATATCTTCAATATCGATCAATAGTCTGTCGTAAATTTGCAGACATCGACCACCTTATCGGTGACAACAAGTTGTGGAACGAAATTTATTCCATCTTCCGGACTTTAAAAGAAGAACATAAACTGTCCATCCCCGCCATAGAGGTTTTGAATGAAGTATACTTGCAGAGTATGCGGGCTTTTCTGGTGAAGCATGCTGACGAAGAAGATATCTGGGAGGGGTACGTCTTTCGGAGCAGGCACCTGAAGTCTGATTCTTCTGCCACCCAACTGTGTCTGTCGTTGGTCTATGCGGCGCTGTGCCTGATGAGAATACCCATCGAGCAGGTTGTGGAACATTTTGCAGATATTGAGGGAAAAACATCTGATGGACGAGCACGGGAAGCCTTCCACATTCTTTCACAGCGTATTTGTCATTCTGTGGCAGAAAGAGAGAAAACGATCGAGACCTTGGTTTCTGGGTTTTCTGAAAGCGCCCGACTGGGATCATGTGTTCAACCTGGCAAGTTTCGATGTGGACGCTCCGCTGCCAGAACCGGCTCATCATGTGCGTGCTGACATGACAACCGAGGACTGGATGCTGGCAACGGACCATTTCAACTGCGCGTACATCAAGGAAATCGTCTTCCGCTGGAACAAGAAAAACGAGCGGTTGCAGATATTGGAATGCATCGAGACATCCTACTGCAACCTGAGGGAAGAGTGTCCACCTGGTACACCTCCGTCGGGTGAAGTCGAAAAGCCGCAGGTGATGCCCGAAGATTTCGACCTCTGCCGGACGGAGATAGAGACAGCCGTGGAGGTGGAATCTGGGTCGAAGCTGATGGCCGCCTTGATAGACAGGGCAGTGGAGGTGTTTAGCAAAGCGGGGCTGGTGGCGCTCCTCTCGTGCCTGACAACCATGAAGTACTCGGAATGCGTCAAAGAGCATGTGGAACGGGTGGACAGGGCCATAAAGAAGCCTGTCGACCGGGCGCCACACACGCAGTACAACTACTACGAAGGCGCCAACCACTTCAGCGGAAACCAGATAAAGGGTGTCAGTATCCATGCGGAGCCTGCCAGCCAAAGTTTACCCCAAAATTGACAACAGACATGGAAGACAACAAGCAACAACAGACGGAAGTGAAGAACTTCTATGGCGGCATCTACTTCGACCGCTGCCAGATGACGGACATCAAGTTCCAGACCATCGTGCAGGGTGACATGCACGTGGAGGCGGAGGAGGATAAAGAGAGGGACGCAGCTCTTGCCACACCACAGGAGGAGTACGACATGCCACCCCAGCTACAGACGCAGGAGGCGGAAGCCTTGCTGAAGAAACTGACAGCCGCCGGCATCGTGGACGAATGCTGGAGACCGCTGGGGCTGTCGGGCTCGGAGAAGGGCGTGCTGGCCTCCCTGCTGGCCGACCGGCTGCACTTGTCCACACCCTGGCAGACCTTCGGGCGGTTGTGGAATATGAAGTCGGCAACCTTACGCACGGCGTATAACCAGGGAATGGGACAGCGCAAGACGACGGCGTTCATGGATCGGGTGAAGAGGGTAATGGAAGAGTGACGAAACAGCTGCATCTAAAAAAAACAGCCATTTATATACGTCTATCAATCAATGTTTTATATAAAATGTAGGTACTACGCCGTAGCACCTACGTAGTAGGTAAATCTGCTTCACCTACACTAACTTTGCTCCTGCAATCAAGGGAAAAACAATCCCCTTGGTTGCGGGAGATTTTTTATACAACCTATTCACAACATTTCAAAAATTGACACGACTATGAACGTAAAAATTCAGCTGAGCGACGAAGCTTACAAGACTTTAGTGAACGGAAACGGACGTCTGGAAGGCAGTCTGGGATTGGTGAGCCCCACGGAGGGAAACTTCAACGCCTACCGCCGCAGCGCGTCGAGGCCCGGCAGCAAGTACATCAAACTGCCCCACGGCAGGGCCAGCGTGGGTGACAGCCATGTGCGCCTGACCCTGCGCATCGCCTTGGACGAGGCGGATATCGTGCCCGCAGACGCAATCATGGACGAAAGCCGGCAGGCGAGCGACTTTGTGGACCGCGTGTTCGATGCGGAGTTCTGATTTTTTCACCACAGATTACACGGATTGACACGGATTATAATTGCTTGATAATCTTATTAATCTGTGAAAATCTGAGTAATCCGTGGTAACTTTAAATTTTCACCACAGATTACACGGATTAACACGGATTGTAATCGGATAATGATGAATAGTTATCTGTGAAAATCTGAGTAATCCGTGGTAAACAAAACTTTCAACTTTCAATTTTCAACTAAAATGAGTTTCGGAATAAGCAATAACGTAAAGAGCCGGGTGGTACGCGAGTGTACCCCCGAGCTGTTCCACCAGGCGATGCGTTCGGAGCTGGTGGCGGAGGTCTGCGCCGAGATAGCGGACGGACTGGAGCGGCTGCGTCGCGGCGAGCTCACCAAGGAAGAGTATGACACACTGAAAGCGGGGCTGAAGAAGCGGTTGCCCATCTTCACGCCGCACGCCACGTTCAAGAACGGGCGGCGACTGAACGCCGACGCCGTGCCCAGCGGCCTGTCGATGTACGACGTGGACCACCTGCCCAATCCCCGCGGCTACTGGGAGCAGAAGCGGCAGGAGCTGGAGGCCAGGGACGTGATGCGCTACGTGGTGCTGGCCCACATCACGCCCAGCACGGAGGGCCTGCGGCTGTTCTTCATCATCCCCGCGGGGATGGACCTGGCCGAGGCGCAGCGGTGGATGTCCCAGCAAATGGGCGACGAAAACTATGACGTCAGCGTGAAGGACTATGCGCGCTCGTCGTTCGTGGTGCCCGAGGAGTATGTGCTCTATCTCGACGAAGACAAGCTGTTCGCCCCCGCCGTTTCCTTCGTAGGGACGCACCATGGTGCGTCCGATGACGATGCCCATGCCAACGATACGCCCAAAGCGGATGTTGCCGCCCCCGCCGAAACGCCCCAGACGGACGCACCGTGGTGCGTCCATACATTTAAGGGGATACCATATAGTCAGATTATTCAACAATGGTTCAAGCTGACAGGTGGCGAACCTGTGCAGGGCGAGCGCAACGACAAGCTCCATCGCCTGGCCTCGCACCTGCGCTACATCGTCGACAACGACGAGGCGCTGCTCCTGCAAGTGATGCCCCGCTACGGCCTGTCCGAGGAGGAGATGAAGGGACTGATACACTCCGCCTGCTCGGCAAAATGGTATTCGATGCCGAAGATGATGCGGGAAGCGATTGAAAATGAAGAACGAAAAATGAAGAATGAAGAATTGCCTGCGGATGATGAAAATTCTTCATTCGGAGGCGAAGCCGACATTCTTCATTCTTCATTACCAAAGCGCTTGCCCGCTTTAATCAAGCTCTTGGTGAGCCGCACGCCCGATGTTTATAAACCTGCCGTGGCACATGCCGTCTTCCCTGCGCTGGGGGCGCACCTGCATAATACCAGGTTTAAATATATTGACAACGTGGAGCACGAAGCCACCTTGATGAACGTGCTGATGGCAGGCACAGGCGCGGGCAAGGACTGTATTTCGGAGCCCATCAACCGCATCATGGCGGACATCCGCCGCCGCGACGAGGACAACCTCCGCCGCGAACGCGAGTGGAAGAACGAAGTCACTTCGAAAGGAGCGAACAAGGACAAGCGACAGCGTCCTGAAGGCTTGATTATCCAAGAGATTGACGCGGACATGACCAACCCTGCCTTCGTGATGCGCATGGCCGAGGCGGACGGACACTTCCTCTACACGAAACTGAACGAAATCGACCAGTTCGACGCGCTGAAGGGCACAGGGCGCACAGGGCAGCAATTCCAGATCATGTGCCTGGCCTTCGACCCCGGCAACCGCTACGGACAGACGCGCGTGGGCGTGCAGAGCGTGACGGAGAAGGTGACCGTCCGCTTCAACTGGAATGCCGCCACGACCATTCAGAAAGGGCGGCGGTACTTCTCAAAAGTTTTGACAGACGGCCCCATCTCGCGCATCAACTTCTGCACCATCCCCGAGCGCGAAATCGGCGCGGACATGCCCGTCTATGGCACGTATGACGCCGCCTTCGACGAGGAGCTCCGTCCCTATATCGAGAACCTCGTCAAAGCGCAAGGGTTGATAGATTGTCCGCAGGCTTTCAAATTGGCGCAGACATTGAAAGAAGAGTGCGCCGACTTCGCCCGCCTCTCGCAGAGCCGCGTGTACGAGAACCTCTCGTTTCGCGCCAACGTCATCGCCTGGCTGAAGGCATGCGTGCTCTATGTAGCCAACGGCTGCCAGTGGGACAAGACGTTCGAGGACTTCATCAGCTGGTCGTTGCAGTACGACCTGGCTTGCAAGATGGAGTTCTTCGGAGCCGCTATTGAAGAAGCGCAGGCGGCTAACCCCAACAAACAGAAGGGGCCTCGCAACCTGCTGGAGCTGCTGCCCGACAACTTTTCTTATAGGGAGGCCGTGGAGGTACGTCTGCAGGCGGGTATGGACGAGAAAGGTACGCAAAATATGTTGAACCAGTGGGGCTACCGAAACTATATTGCGAGAATTACGAATTACAATTACAGTAAACTAAAATTCAAAAAAGATGGAACTGACACTGACAAGAACTACTAAAAGGAAAGGCTGCACGCTGGGCGTGCTGGCCGTGGACGGAAAAGAGATGTGCGACACGATGGAACCCACGTGGCGCGACCTGAAGAAAGAACGCAAGGTGAAGGGCTGCACGGCCATCCCCGAAGGGCGCTACCCTGTGGTAATCACCCTCAGCCCCAAGTTCGGCAAGTGGCTGCCCCTGCTGCTGAACGTGCCCTTCTTTGAGGGCATCCGCATCCATGCGGGCAACCTGCCTGCGGACACGGAGGGGTGCATCCTCGTGGGCGAGTACAACGAAGAAACGCGCCAGCTGGAGTGCTCCACGCTCTACGTCCGCCTGCTGAAGCAGCTCATCGTCGAAGCCAAGGAGCGGGGCGAAGGGGTTTGGATTACGGTAAAGTGAGAATGGGAAAATTGTTTACGAACTGGCTATCCTATGACACAGGTAGCCAGTTCGTGTTCCAAATTAATACTGGAGTCAGTTATTCGCTTTTTTCAATCCGAGGCCGAGGAGCATGCCGTCGTAGGTGCCGGCCAGGTTGCCGAGGGTTTGCAGGGTGGAGTTGCTGCTCTTGCTGGAGAGGTAGGTGAGCAGTTGCAGCAGCTTGTCGGCATCGAAGAGCAGATCCATGTTGCTGGAGGTGCAGTTCACCTTGGCGTTCAGCCCGACGATTTTGGCGATTTTCAGGTTTACTTTCTGTGTAGAGGCGTTGTAAGAGTAGCTGCCGTTCACGGGTTTGCTGCCGGCATTGGCTGTAAAAGTGCTGTCGGCATTGAAGGTGAACGACAGTTGGCCCGGCTTGATGCCGATCTTGTTCAGTTGCTCGTCCAGTTTCTTCTCGAGAGCCGAGGAGGCCAAGGTGCCACCTGCCTGTTGCAGCAGGTTGTCCGATTCGAGTTCCAGGGCCGAGCCGGTGAAAGTCCAGGTGCCGGTCATGTCGATGTTGCTGTTGTTGGTGACAGCATTGACCACCTTTTCGATATTTTCCTTGTTCAGCAGGTCTTTCAGGGACTGCGCATGGATGCCAGAAGGCAGGATCAGCGCAATGACGAAGACGTATTTCCAGATGTTTTTGTTCATATTCTGTTCTTTTTTACGGTTTAAGTTCTTTGTTGATGCTTTCGATGTAGTCCAGCAGTTCTTTCCGTCCCAGTCGGTTCTCGGAAGAGGTGACGAAGTAGGGCGGGAGTTCTTCCCACTGTTCTTTCAGCTTTCTGAGGTAGGCCTCGACGTTGGCGCCCAGCCGTCCGCTCTTCAGCTTGTCGGCTTTGGTGAAGACGATGGAGAAGGGGATGCCGTTCTCGCCCAGCCATTCGATGAATTGCAAGTCGATGGGCTGCGGTTCCAGACGGCTGTCGATGAGGACGAAGAGGCAGGTCATCTGCGGACGTTGCAGGATGTAGCTTTCGATGATGTTCCTGATCTGTTCCTGCCCCTTGAAGCCGCGTTTGGCATAGCCGTAGCCGGGGAGGTCGACGATGTACCAGTTTTTGTTGACGAGGAAGTGGTTGATCAGCATGGTCTTTCCGGGGGTGGCCGAGGTCATGGCCAGGCCTTTGCGGCCGGTCAGCATGTTGATCAGGCTCGACTTGCCGACGTTGGAGCGGCCGATGAAGGCGTATTCGGGCAGGTTGCCGGCGGGGCACTTGCGGACGTCGGTGTTGCTGATGACGAATTCTGCGCTTGTTATCTCCATGAGTTCTATCTGAAAATTTAGTTTTATTGCCTTTGCAAAGGTAGCACTTATTTGCGTATCTTTGCGTCCGCATTATGAAAGTTTAGGGTTATATGAACGGACAATATCCTTCGGTTTTGCTGGAGAAGGCGGTGAGCGAGTTTGCCAAGCTGCCGGGTGTGGGACGCAAGACGGCCATGCGCCTGGTGCTTCACCTGCTGCGTCAGGACGTGGCGGCGGTCGAGGCGTTCGGCAACGCCATCATTACGTTGAAGCGCGAGGTGAAGTATTGCAAGGTGTGTCACAACATTTCCGATACGGACGTCTGCCGCATCTGTTCCAACCCACAGCGCGACGCTTCGGTGGTGTGCGTGGTGGAGAACATACGCGACGTGATGGCGGTCGAGGCCACGCAGCAGTTCCGAGGCCTGTACCACGTGCTGGGTGGGGTCATCTCGCCGATGGACGGCATCGGGCCGAGCGACTTACAGATAGACAGCCTCGTGGAGCGCGTCCGCGCGGGGGGCGTCAAGGAAGTAATCCTGGCGCTGAGCACCACGATGGAGGGCGACACGACCAACTTCTACATCTACCGCAAGCTGGAGAAGTTTGGCGTCAAGCTGTCGGTCATCGCGCGCGGCATTTCCGTGGGCGACGAGCTGGAGTATGCCGACGAAGTGACGCTGGGCCGCAGCATCGTGAACCGTACGCCGTTCAACGGCACCCTGTGAGGCCCTGTTCCGCCCGCCGGGCGATGACGTGAATACATTTATATATATAGG
>CAYQOV010000044.1:0-24244 GCA_964419245.1 uncultured Bacteroides sp.
CTTTCTGCAAAGGTACTAACTTTTATTCGCTTACACAGGTTTTTTACTATGCGCCGGCTTTTGTCGTTTTATATCTTGTAACTTCTAAAATAATGTGTGAAATGAAAGGACTCAAGTATTTGTTTTTGTGCCTGGCAGTTTTTGTTGCGCTGACAGCGTGTGCTCAGCAGAAAAAGGCGGATGATACGGGTTATATCGTCAAGGTGGGCGAACAGGCTCCCGACTTTACGGTAAAGCTTACGGACGGGCAGAGTGTGAAATTGTCCAGCCTGCGTGGCAAGGTGGTGATGCTTCAGTTTACGGCCAGCTGGTGTGGCGTGTGCCGCAAGGAGATGCCGTTTATCGAAAAGGATATCTGGCAGAAGCACAAGGGCAACAAGGATTTTTACCTGATGGGCATCGATCGCGACGAACCGCTGGAGAAGGTCATCGCGTTCGGTAAGGCCACCAAGGTGACCTATCCGCTGGCTTTGGACCCGGGAGCGGATATCTTTGCACTCTATGCGCAGCGCGAAGCCGGCATCACCCGCAACGTACTGATAGATCGTAACGGGAAAATCGTTATGCTGACCCGTCTGTACAATCCGGAGGAATTCCAGCGGCTGGTCGAAAAGATAGACGTGATGCTGGCCGAGGACTGATTCTCAAGCTTTCGGACGAAGCCGGGCCAGGTAGTCGTAATGTTTTCCTTCCTTTGCCAGTTCGGCTTCGAAGCCGTTTTGTGCGGCGTAGAGTGAAAGGGTCTGAAGGTCGATGTAGAGCCAGTCGAACGGATCGCCCGTGACTTCTTTGTACTGCATCCGGAAATCCACCTCGCCGTAATAGTCGCTTGCGATGTCAATGACGAAACTTCCGTCTTCGTCTTCGTACAGGTAACGCAAGTCGCTGGAATCCATCAGAATGCTGCCGCCGGGGCGTAAAAGTTGTTTGGCCTTCCGGAAGAAGGCGGGCAGGTTCTCCAGTCGCCCGATGATACCGGACCCGTTCATCAGCATAAGGAGGGTGTCGTAGGAACCGCAGAAACTTTCGTTGAAGAGATTGGCCTGTGTGGCCTGTCTTACACCGCGTTTGTGCATGGCTTCTACCGATAGCGGGGAGATGTCGATGGCCTCCACTTCCTTGCCGGCCGCTTGCAGGGCCAGGCTGTGGCAACCGCTTCCGGCACCTACATCGAGGATGCGGCCGGTAGCGAGCTGCAGGGCCTCCCGCTCCAGCGGGGACATCTGCTTTTCGGTGCGGAACAGGGTACGGACCGGTATCTCGTCTTCGTCGAACTGGGAGGAGAATACGCGCAGTTTGTCGGCTTTCCCGTGTTCCAGATAGTCGATGATGGCGGCCCCCATCGGGTCTTTGTCGGTTGTCAGCAGGTCGGTGTATATCATTTCTTATGTCTGTTGGCGCGCTTGCGGCGGATTTCGGCTTTCATTTTGGCGGCTCCCGAATTGTGGAGGCCGGTAATGTAGGTTTTCTTTTTTGCTTTGGTTTTCACTTTGGCTTCGCCTTTGGGCTTTTCCTTTTTCCCTTTGAAGACGATGCCGCCCATCATGGCTTCTTCTATACTCATAAGTTTTACAGTTTACAGGTGAAGAATGCGGATTATCGGGCAGGCAGAATTTCAATCCAGTAGTCATCGGGGTCGTTGATGAAATAGAGGCCCATAGCTTCGTTTTCGAAGCATACCCAGCCGTTTTCCTTGTGATACTGGCGGACGGCATCGTAATCACCGCTGACACGGAAGCACAGGTGGCTTTCGTTTTCACCCAGCTCATAGGGTTGGGTATGGTCTTTCAGGCAGGTGAGCTCCAGCAGGAAGGGGCTGCACCCGTCAGTCAGATAGACCAGGGTGAACGAGCCGTCGGCGGCCTTCTTGCGGTGGTCTTCCTTCAGGCCCAGGGCTTTCTCGTAAAACGCAATGCTGCGTTCGAGGTTGGTTACGTTGATATTGAAGTGGTCGAATTTGCTTTTGATTTCCATAATTGGTCTGGATAAAGGTTTATCGGATATGTATAACCACAGATTACTCGGATTGTCACAGATTGTTTTCATTATTCATCAATTATCATCTGTGGAAATCTGTGTAATCTGTGGTGCTTTGTTATATACTCTTTTAATTTTATTTCATCTGTGCCTTCACAATTTCACCGATGTACATGCGTGGCTGGCCTTCCAGCGGTTCCTGCGAGGGCAACTTTTTGCATTCGAGTACGATGCTGGGTTCCTGTTGTCCGTTGGGATAGAAGCGGACGGTGTAGGTGTCGGCCTGGTCGAGCTGTTCGTGCGGCTGGTCGGGCGTGAGGAAGGTGTAGATGACGGTCTTGCCCGACATCTTGCCCAGCGAGCCTCCGGCATTGGCGGTCATCATGGTCATGTTGAAGGCATCTGTGCCGATGACGATGACAAGCTTGCCTGCGCCTACCTGGATGGCGTCGGCGGGCAGTTGGTCGGGGGCTATGTCTTTGTATGCGTTCTGCTGCGGGGTGGGGACAGGCTTCGGCTCGGCTTCGGGGCGGGCGGCGGGTGTCACGACGGGTGTCCCGGCCTGTTGCCTGGTGTTTATGACCGTGGTGCCCGAGTTGACAACGGTTTTGCTTTCTTCCTTCTCTTTTGCTTCTTCCGCTTCTTCGTCGGTCAGGACGATGATCTGGTCGATGCTGGCCACACTCAGTGCCTGGGTGGCTTCTTTACAGAGTTCGTCGGCGAAGTCCACGGTTTTTCTGCGCCACTTGGCGAGGCCCAGCACCAGTTTGGTCCGGCTCTTGTTCAGGGCATATTCGTCGGTGATCCATTCCTCGGCCACGTACTTTTCCTGGTCGCGGCCTTCGCGGTAGGTGTAGCGTATCTTTTCGATGCGGAACTCACACTTTTCCGGCTGGCAGAAGGCGCTGAGCTGGTAGTTGATGAGGGTGCGGTCCAGGGAAAGGGCGCTGGAGCTGAACACGAGCCATTCTTCGCCTATGCCTATCACCTGGCCTTTTTCCTGGTTGGTATAGACCACGCGGCTGGTCTCGTTCTGGTTCTTCTTCAGGCGGAGTTGCATCCACTTCTGCATGCGTGCGAAGATCTCGTCTTGCGACATGCCGGGGATGCTGAATTCTTTGCTGAATACGACTTTGCCGTCTTCTTCGGGAACGGCTCCGGCCAGGTACTTGCTGTCGTCGCGCTTCTGGGCCTGGAGCACAGTGGGCAGGCAGAGGCAGAAGACAACGAATAGGAGTTGAGTCAATTTTTTCATTGCGTTCTATTTTTTTGTTGTTAGATGTCAAAACTTTCACCGCGGCAGCCGATGGTAAGGAAGCGGCAGCCGTGGGCTTCGGCCTGCGGACGGAAGGCGTTGCCGCCTTCGTAGTCGTCGCCGAAGTGCATGGGTACAAAGATACGGGTTTTTATCCGTTCCACGAACTGGAGGGCACCGCGCATGTAGTCATGCCCAATCCGACGGTCCACAGGGAAGAGAGCAACGTCGACGACGGGCGATACCTGTTGCAGGTCGCGGATTTCGGCCAGGTAGTCGCCTTCGGCCTTGCGGATTTCCTGCGGAGTGGATTCCTCGCTCCAGTGCCAGTTGTTCAGGTCGCCGGCATGGAAGAGGCGGAGGCCTTGGAGGTCGAGGAGGAAGGAGACACCCACATCGGTTGAGCCGAAGGCTTGGACGCGCAGGTGGTCGTCTTTGTAGACGCCGCCTTTATTTATATAGAAAGCGTCGTCCGCTTTGGCACGGCGGTGCTTCAGGATGTCTTTCGAGAAGATGTAGCGGATGTCGGGACGGACGTCGCGCCAGCCTAGCACCTCGGGATTGAAATGGTCGGGGTGAAAGTGGGTGGCAAGGACGTATAAAGGACAGGGCCTGTGGAGCAGGCGGTCACACACCAGTCCCCGGCCCGCTTCGGCGGACGAGTCCTTCCAATAATCGATGAGAACGGTTACTTCGTCCGCTTCGATGGCAAAACCACTATGGTATATATAGTCCAGTTTCATGCTCATATTCTTCGTACACTCTGCAATATTACGAAAAAATGGCTGAAACTCCGCCTGCGGGCGGCTATTTTATTGATTTTTTTGATAGGGCGGAGGCGGCTTTATACCGCCGTCCGTTTCAGAGCTTCACCTCGTTCTCCAGCGTCTTGCCCAGGGTGAAGTCCCTGACGTTCTGCAGGGTGGTGGTGGCGATGTTGCTCAGTGCCTCCTGCGTGAAGTAGGCCTGGTGGGAGGTGACGATGACGTTGTTGAACGAAAGCAGGCGGGCCAGCGTGTCGTCATCGATAATCTTGTCCGAGCGGTCTTCGTAGAAGTACTGGCTCTCCTCCTCGTAAACGTCCAGGCCGGCCGAACCTATCTTCTTGTTCTTCAGTCCTTCGATGAGGGCGTTGGTGTGTATCAGCTGCCCGCGGCCGGTGTTGATGATCATCACGCCGTCCTTCATCTTGCTGATGGAGTAGTCGTTGATGAGGTACTTCGTCTGCTCCGTCAGGGGGCAGTGCAGGGAGATGATGTCTGAGCTGTGGTAGAGTTCGTCGAGCGTGGTATAGACCACCTGGTTCTCGCGGGCGAAGTTGTAGTCGGGATAGAGGTCGTAGGCCAGGATGTTCATGCCGAAGCCGCGAAGGATGCTGATGAGCTTCTTGGCAATCTTGCCCGTGCCGATGATGCCGGCCGTCTTGCCGTGCATGTCGAAACCCAGCAGGCCGTGCAGGGAGAAGTTGCCCTCGCGCGTACGCCATGCGGCACGATGTATCTTGCGGTTGAGCGAGAGCATCAGGGCCACGGTATATTCGGCCACGGCATAGGGCGAGTAGGCGGGTACGCGCACCACGGTGATGCCACACTCGGAGGCGGCCTTTAGGTCCACATTGTTGTAGCCCGCGCAGCGCAGGGCTAGCAGCTTGACGCCGTTCGCGGCCATCAGGCGGATGACTTCGGCGTTGGCCGTATCGTTTACGAAGATGCACACCACGTCCACACCCTGCGTCAGGATGACGTTGTTCTTGTTCAAGTGTCCCTTGTAAAAGCGGAGTTCGAAGCCGAAGTCCTTGTTCTTTTCGTTGAACGAAGCCTCGTCATAGGGCTTCGAGCCGAAGAATGCGATTGTTGTTGCCATGATTTACGGATCTTTATTAGAATCAATTTATGTTCGTTTTCTATCTATAACAAACGTTGTGCCGAAAAAGTTTGTTGGTTAGGAAAGTGGAGCTTTGACCTGACAAAAAGATAGTATTCGGCTCTTTTTGCTGACAACGGCTTTTGTCGGAAACGCGCAAATAGCGCGGAAAATGAGGGAAACGGCCGCCCAAAAGCCGTCGGAAGGCAGCTTTAAGCGGGACAAACCGTCGCTTTCCCCTCGTCAAATCGTATGTTTCCTGTGGAGAAAAGCATTGTTTTCTCTCGTTAGATTGTATGTTTCGTGTGGGAAGACAGTAGATTTGGGCTTGGAAAGTTGTATTTGTCGCTCCAAAACGTCGTTTTTCCAGACTTTTTTCTGCTGGTTGAAATGTGAAGATTTTGCTATCTGCTTGTTTTATAGCTGGTAAGGTGCTTCTTGCTTCGTTCTTTCCGACCGGCTCGTCCTTCAATCCGAAAGAAGCGATTCTCAGGCGGTTTGAAAATCAAAGTGTCACTTTCTGACAGAATGTCAACCGATGGGAAATGTGCCCGCCGGCAGGGAAACGGAAGAAATGGTTGAAGGAGTCGTTTCATTGGAAACTGTTTTGTTTTTCAATTATCAGTACCCTTCTGGATAGATTATTTGCACAAAACTATTGCTGATGTGCAATTTTGTTATACCTTTGCGTCCGCAAATCAATAAAAAAACGAACGAATGAGAAAAAACTTGTTAATCGGCACAGTGCTGCTGATGGTTTCAATTCCAACTTTCGCAGGAGGTTTTCTGACCAACACCAATCAGAATGTTTTGTTCTTGCGTATGTTGGCGCGTGATGCTTCGACCCGTATCGATGCCGTCTATTCCAATCCGGCCGGCTTGGCCTTCATTGAGGGCGGCGACGGCCTGCATCTGTCGCTGAACATCCAGAGCGCCTATCAGACACGTCAGATAACTTCCACCTTTGCTCCCTTTGCCGCGGGCGTGCAGAACGGCGGCAGCGACACGAAGCTGTTCAAGGGTGAGGCTTCGGCTCCCGTCATTCCCAGCTTTCAGGCGGCCTATAAGAACGGAGATTGGGTATTCTCGGGCAGTTTTGCCGTGACGGGCGGTGGCGGTAAGGCTACGTTCAATCAGGGACTGGCCTCGTTCGAGTCCATCATCTCCATGCTGCCCGTCTTCGGACAGAGCATGGGCATCAACCGCTACAACGTGGACAGCTACATGGAGGGAAGCCAGTTCTTCTACGGTGTTCAGCTGGGCGTCACCTATAAGATAAACGAGTACTTTTCGGCCTTCGTGGGCGGTCGCATGAACTACGTGAGCAACAACTATACGGGCTACCTGCGCAACATTCAGATTAACATGCCGGGCACGGAGACGATGGTGCCTGCTTCAGACGCTTTCAAGGCGATGGCGGGCATGGCGGCCGACGAGACGCAGAAGGCGCTGCTGGCCAAGCTGGCCGAAGCTACTGCGGACAAGGAGCTGGACTGCGACCAGAAGGGGTGGGGACTGACGCCCATCATCGGCCTGGACTTCAACTGGAATCACCTGAACGTCGGCGTGAAATATGAGTTCAACACCAACCTGAACGTGGAGAACGACACACGCGTCAACACGACCGGCTTCCCCGCCTACGACCACGGCATCAACACGCCGAGCGACATCCCCGCACTGCTGACCGTCGGCGTGTCCTACGACCTGCTGCCCACGCTGCGTGCCTCTGTGGGCTACCACCACTTCTTCGACAAGCAGGCCGACATGGCGAATGGCAAGCAGAAGCTGCTCTCGGCCGGCACGAACGAATACCTGGCCGGCGTGGAGTGGGACGTGCACAAGCGCGTGCAGATCAGCGGCGGCATGCAGCGCACCAGGTACGGCCTGACGGACGATTATATGGAAGACATCAGCTTCGTCACCAGCTCCTGGTCGTTCGGCTTCGGCGCGGGCATCAAGCTGGCGAAGAACCTCAACCTGAACATCGCCTACTTCTGGACCAACTACGAGGACTATACTCGTGAGAGCAGCGACTACAACAACATGGCGCAGAAGCTCCAGAACATCGGCCTACCCGAGTCGGTGGCTTCCCAGTTGCCCAAATTGCCGGGTACCGATGTGTTCACCCGTACGAACAAGGTGTTTGGTGTGGGTATCGACTACAAGTTCTGACACTTCATAATCCCCCTCTCGCTTCTGTTTGCTCAAGAGACAGAAAGAGCTGCCCCCGTCCGGAGTTCCGGGCGGGGGCAGTGTCTTTTGTCAGAATGTTGCCGGTGGGATTACCATCCCGGGTTCTGTGTCAGGCTCGGGTTCAGGCCGATTTCGTCCGTCGGGATGGGAGAGAGGTAATGTTTGGGCTCCTCGAAAACGGGGGTCGGATTCTGTCCTATGTAACGTTTTTCGTAGATGGTCAGTTCTCCCTTTTCGTTGACACCGACGGTTTCCAGCAGGGCGTCGATTTGTTGTTGTGAATATCCGGCACCGTAGATGTTCAGTCCCAGGCGCGGCGCCGTCATCAGGCTTGGACCGCAGGCCCAGCGGCGTATGTCGTCATAACGTACGCCTTCACCGAACATCTCGATGCGGCGTTCGCGGCGGATTTCACGAATTAATGCGGGGTTGTTTCCCTGTACATTCGGGTAGGCTTCTTCAATGACGGGGTCTGAGAAACCTACGTTCAGCGTCAGCTTGTGGCTGAAGCCCACGCGTGCCCGCAGGGCATTGATGGTTTCGTCCAAGTCGGTCTGCGTAATGGTGCCCAGCTCGGCTGCGGCTTCCGCGCGGATCAGCATGATTTCGCCCAGACGGAATACGGGAGCATCTTCTGTCCCTTGATAATGCGCGGCGGTATATTCCGTGGGGTCATAGAATTTTATGACCGGATAGCCGGTAGCACTGCGGCTGGGATCGCCCGGATTGTCGGGGTCGAGCTCGGTAATCGTTGCGATGTCCGGCGCATGGCCGCTCAGATAGTTCCACACGTTGGTGTTGTTCGGATCGGGGGTTGCCGTGGTCTGGAGCAGACGTGGATCGCGGTTGTTCAGCTCGTCAATCAATGTGGTGTATGTAGTGTGCCCTTCACATCCGCAGATAGAGATCGGGAGGCCGGTCGTGGCGCATAAGTATGAATCGATCAGGTTCTTGCTGAGTCCCATTACGGTTTCGCCGACATATATTTGTCGGGTCAGGTTGTTGCCCAGGGACAAAGAGGGGTCATAGGCTTTGGACATGATCACCTCCGGATTGTCGGCTTGGTCGTCCAGGCAGAACAATTCATGGTAGCAGGTGGACGGACCGCTCCCCTCATAGAGCGAATAGCCATATTCCGGCTTCATCAGTTCGCAAGCTGCCTCGTAGGCTTCTTGCAAATAAATGTCGTTTTCAGTATCCAGATTGTGGTATTTGCGCCAGGTACCTTCGAAAAGGCACATGCGCGCCTTTAGTGCCAGAGCGGCGTCGCGCGTGACGCGGGTAACGTCAATGCCCGAAGCTCTGGTGGGCAGCCATTCGATGGCCTGGTCGATGTCGCGCAGCATGTTCTGCATGACCAATACGCGTGAATCTCTTGCCTTGTACATGGCTTCATCGCCTGGATTCATTACTTCGTCGTACCAGGGAACGTCGCCATAGGTCTTCACTTTGTTGAAATAGTCCAAAGTTTTGAAGAACAGTATTTCGCCGGCATAACGGTGTTTCACGTCATCACTTTCGGGTGAGCGGTCGTAATTGTTCAGGAAGTCGTTGCAGGTACGGATGTTCACCCATTGCCATTGGGTGCCGCTGGCGCTCGACGGAATGGTGGCTAGTCCGAAACTGGTGGTGTTACGGTCCCACATTAATAAATCGTCGCCTGTCTGGTCGTCGCCAAGCATTCCCCAGTCATAACTTTGCGGCGCGCCGTAACCTACAATGAGTTGCGGATAAAGGTAGTTGCAATATTGTTCCATGGATACCGCACTTGCTGTTTCATAGAATTGGTCGCTGCTGATGGCATCCAATGGCTCTTTGTCCAGATAATCGCATGACGACAATGCTGCGAGGCAAAATAATCCTCCGGTAAGTATAATTTTCTTTTTCATAATGGTCGTTTTTAGAATGTAAGATTTATGCCGAATGAAAAGCTGCGGCAGAACGGATAGCTCTTCAAGTCGCTGTTCAGTGTACCCACCATACCGTCATCTTGGCTTTGATAGGTATTGCCAGTCATATCGGGGTCTACATATTTGTACAGTCCGGTAGCTTCCCAAAGATTCTGTGCGCTGAAGAATACCTTTAATTTGGATATGCCCAACGGAGTCAACCATCCCTGCGGCAGGGTGTATCCCAAGGTGAGGTCGCGCATACGGATGTAGGCTGCATTTTGCAGATACTTGGTTTGCGTCTGGCGGCTGCGGTCGCTGAATGTTGGTACAGGATAATAGGCATCCGTATTGTCGGCAGACCACGAATTGTCTACATGATAGTCGTTGATGGCACTGTTCCATATTCCATTGAATCCCCAGAATACGTCTCCGCTCAGCCAAAGGTCTCGTTTCATTGTGCCTTCGAACAGGGCACGGAGGTCGAAGCCTTTCCAGTTGAGGCCTAAATTGATGTTGAAGCGGTAACGGGGGGTTTGGTTGCCGATAACTCTCAAGTCGCCGTGATTCTCCAGTGTGTAGATGGGGCCTTTTTCACTGTCGCCATTGTTCACGACATTGTCTCCGTTCAGGTCGGCATATTTGATGTCACCGGGAATCCAGGTGTTGGATATGTAAGACTGACGCTGTGACTGTAAGTCTGCATCTGCCTGGTCTACGATGAAGCCTTCCGTTGTATAACCCCATATTTCTCCCAAACGCTTACCTACATAAAGGTCGTTCAGCGTGCCGGTAGGATTGTCATATTTGGTGATAGTAGAGTAGCTGTCTGAAATACCGATGCCGATGTCATAGGTCAGCGGACTGCCTTTTACGTCGTCAATACGGTCGGTCCAATTGATAGAGAGTTCCCAGCCGTTGGTGCGCATGTTGGCTAAGTTTTCACGTCCGCCTGAGCTACCCATCGTGGCGGGATAAGAACGCGACACTACCATGTCGTTGGTGTAGCGTATGTAATAATCGAATGATGCGGTCAGGCGGTTGTTCAACAGGCCGAGATCAATACCGAAATTGGCGGTTGTCACTTTTTCCCACGTTACGTTCTGGTAGGCCAATGTACCTGGAGTGATACCCGTAGGGCGTGAACCGTTTAATATGTAATTCAGTGACGAACTGCCTACTGTGCTGAGGTAATCGAAATTGCTGTTTGTGACTTGATTACCCAAAGAACCGAGCGAGGCACGTAATTTGAGATTCTGGAAGAGTTTGCGCGCCGGTTCGAAGAAGTTTTCTTCTGATACTCTCCAGCCGACAGAGGCAGAAGGGAAAAATCCCCATTGGTCGCCGGAAGCGTATTTGGATGAACCGTCGTAGCGTCCGTTTACTTCTAACAGATATTTGCCTTTATAATCATAATTCAAGCGGAAGAAGATGCCCTGTACGGCCCAAACTGTGGCTGCTTCCGTTAAACTTTGGATATTCTGAGCCATATCGATGATAGGAAAGTCGTTTACATACAGGTTGGAGGCCAGACCGTACATATTGCTGGTCGTCTGGGATTCTTGGTTATAACCGGCCATGATGGTGTAGGAATGGTCGTCTATTTTTCCTTTGTATTCGGCCCAAGCGTTCAACGCCGTATAGGTGTTGTCATATTTGGTCAATGAGGCATTGTTGGGCGAGCCTTTGGCTGTTTGTGAACCGTCGGGATTCAGCTGATATATGGTTTTGTAGTGGGCACGCTGGGTACGGAAGTAGCGGTTTCCTGTATAATCTCCTTTGATGGAGAGCCCTTTGATGGGGGTCAGGTTGAATGAACCTGTATACCAGATGTCATCATAGGTGTTCTTCAAACGTCCGGCTTCGGCCAAAATGCCGGCATAGTTATAGTTGAAGTTACTGCCCTCGATACCTGCGAAATGTACACCGTCTTCCAAATAGACCGGAACGAACGGATGTGCGCGATATACTTCGTAGTAGGGGGAACTGCCCATGTAGCTTTGTGCATTCGGCTCGTCGGACTCGTTTCGGTTGTATTTGGCGCGGAATCCGATTTCCAGCCAGTCGGTTACCTGGCTGGTGAAATTGAACGACATGTTGATACGTTTATATGTATCCGTTCCGAATGCCAGCAGACCATCTTGCGATTTGTAGCCGATGGAGGCGTAGTACGTGTTCTTGTCGGTTCCTCCTTGGATGCTGGCATTGTGCTGTTGCATGAAGGCTGCATTTTTGTAAAATACGTCGAACCAGTCCGTGTTGCCGGCATAAGCCCATTGGCCTACGGCCGTGAAAGCACCGGTTTCATCTACAAATGAGGCTGGTCGGCTTGGATCTGCACAATAGGCATGTACGGCATCTACCATGGTTTGGCTGAAATAATTGGTACCATTGGTATTGTAATTGGCCAGGTTGATGGCATCAATCCATTTGTCGGAAGAGATGCCGTCTGGCAAACGTGAAGGACTCGACCAGGAGAAATTGTTGTTGTAGTTTACAGTCACTTTCTGTCCTTTCTGTCCTTTTTTAGTTGTGATTAATACTACACCGAAAGCTGCACGGGCACCATAGACAGCGGCGGATGAGGCGTCTTTCAGTACAGATACGCTTTCAATATCTTGCGGATTGATGAGGGAGATGTCATTTGTTTCCACACCGTCTACCAGAATCAATGCCGAGCCACCGTTGATTGAGGTGGTACCACGGATATTGAATGTGGCTGTTTCGTTTGGGTTACCGCTGGGCATTGTAATGTTCAAGTTAGGAATGGCACCTTGCAGGCCTTGCGCCAAATTGGAGATGGGGCGGTTCTCAAGGATATCGCCTTCTGTCATGGCAACGGCACCGGTCAGGTTTACTTTCTTTTGGGTACCATAACCTACTACAACTACTTCTTCCAATGCTTGTGAATCTTCCATCAAAGTTATATTGATGGGTTGTCCGTTCCATTTGACTTCTTGAGTCTGATAACCGATAAAGGATATTTGTATGATATCTCCTACTTTAACATTGGGTATGAAAAATCTACCGTCAATGTCTGTTACCGTACCGTTACTGGTCCCTTTGACAACGACAGAGGCACCAATGACAGTTTCACCTGTGGCGTCTTTAACTACGCCTTTACAATCTGCATTCTGTTGTGTGATGTAAATGTCATGAGTTTCTGCAAACAAAGAGGTGTTGATGCAGAAAATCGTTCCAAATAACAACATCAATGCGTTCACCGATTTCAATAGTTTTAGCATAACAAATAGGTTTTTGATTTAAGAAACAAAGTTTATACTTCTTATGGTATGTATATGATTGTTTAATACGCGAAGTTAATAAAAGATATCAAAATTGCAAATAGGTGAAAAAGATTTTAAATTTATTTATATTTAAGAACTGGATATCTGGTTCGTTTTTTAATGATTTTTTTTGTTGCATGCATTCATAAAATGATGTATCTTTGCGCCCGATTTTAAAATGTGATGCCGTGAATAGAGCGGCCGTGTATTCTAGGACAACCACGTAAAAAACAGGAGTTATGAAGCAAAAAGTATCTGTTTCTTTTATGCTGATGGGCATTGTGTTCAACGTATGCCTCATCGCAGCCAATCTTCTTGAGACCAAGGTCATCCAACTGGGTAGCCTTACTGTTACTGCCGGATTGTTGGTTTTCCCCATTTCCTACATCATCAATGACTGCATTGCCGAAGTCTGGGGCTTCCGTAAGGCGCGTCTCATCATCTGGAGCGGTTTCCTGATGAATTTCTTCGTTGTCACGCTGGGACTGATAGCCGTGTCGCTGCCTGCCGCTCCGTTCTGGGAGGGCGAAGAGCATTTTAACTTCGTTTTCGGCATGGCGCCGCGCATCGTGGCGGCCAGCCTGATGGCTTTCCTGGTTGGTTCGTTCCTCAACGCCTACGTCATGAGCCGCATGAAGATAGCCAGCCGCGGGCGCCATTTCTCGGCGCGTGCCATTTGGTCTACCGTCGTGGGTGAGACGGCCGATTCACTTATTTTCTTCCCGGTGGCTTTTGGCGGCGTCATCGCTTGGCGCGAACTGGCAGTGATGATGGCCCTGCAAATCCTGTTGAAGTCGGCCTACGAGGTCATCATCCTGCCTGTCACCATTCGTGTGGTAAAGGCCGTGAAGCGCATCGACGGCAGTGATGTTTACGACGAGGGCATTTCCTACAAGGTGTGGAAGGTGAAGGACATTTAAATAATTATCGAATATGAACCGTGATACAGCTTTGGTTGTGTTCAGCGGAGGTCAGGATTCTACTACCTGTCTCTTCTGGGCCAAACGTGAATTCAAGAAAGTAGTAGCCCTGAGTTTCCTCTACGGGCAGAAACATCAGAAGGAGGTGGAATTGGCGCGACAGATTGCCGCAAAGGCCGGTGTCGATTTTGATGTCATGGACGTGTCGTTTATCGGTCGGCTGGGTCACAATTCGCTGACCGATACTTCGATGGTAATGGATCAGGAAAAACCGGTCGATTCTTTCCCGAATACCTTTGTGCCGGGCCGTAACTTGTTTTTCCTAAGCATCGCCGCCGTCTATGCCCGTGAGCGGGGTATTAATCACCTGGTGACGGGTGTGTCGCAGACCGATTTCAGCGGCTATCCCGACTGTCGCGACGCCTTCATCAAGTCGCTCAACGTAACGCTCAACTTGGCGATGGACGAACAGTTCGTCATCCACACCCCGCTGATGTGGATTGACAAGGCCGAGACTTGGGCACTGACCGACGAATTGGGCGTGCTCGACCTCGTGCGCCACGAGACGCTGACCTGCTACAACGGTATCCCCGGTGACGGATGTGGACACTGTCCCTCCTGCAAACTACGTCGCGAGGGGCTGGAGAAATACCTGGCGAACAAAAACTTGTACCTGAAAAGTAAACTCTTTAAACCATCCGAACAATGACTGAACTGAAAGACCAACTGACTCTGCTGGGTCGCAAGACCGAGTATCGGCAAGATTATGCTCCCGAAGTGCTCGAAGCCTTCGACAACAAACATCCCGAGAACGATTACTGGGTACGCTTCAACTGCCCCGAATTTACCAGCCTGTGCCCCATCACCGGCCAGCCCGATTTTGCCGAAATCCGCATCTCCTATATCCCCGACGTGAAGATGGTGGAGAGTAAAAGCCTCAAACTTTATCTCTTCAGCTTCCGTAACCACGGTGCTTTCCACGAGGACTGTGTGAACATCATCATGAAGGACCTCATCCGCCTGATGAGTCCTAAATACATTGAGGTGACGGGGTTGTTCACTCCGCGTGGTGGTATTTCCATTTATCCGTATGCCAACTATGGCCGTCCCGACACCAAGTATGAGCGCATGGCCGAGCAGAGGCTGATGAACCGCGAATAAAAACGAAGAATGCCCTCCGCCGCAGTGGAGGGCATTCCCAAGTAAATCTATGGTCGGCGCAGGTTACTTGATGCGCTGGTAGCCATATACTGCCAGGTCGCCGAGTTCTTCCTCGATGCGGAGCAGTTGGTTGTACTTCGCCATGCGGTCCGAACGGCTCAGGGAACCGGTCTTTATCTGCCCGCTGTTCGTGGCTACGGCAATGTCGGCGATGGTAGCATCTTCCGTCTCGCCCGAACGGTGGGAGGTGACGGTAGTGTAGCCGTGGCGGTGTGCCATTTCGATGGCGTCCAGCGTCTCGCTCAGGGTACCTATCTGGTTCACTTTGATGAGGATGGAGTTGGCACAACCTTCGGCGATGCCTCGGCGGAGGAAGTCCACGTTGGTCACGAAGAGGTCATCGCCTACCAGCTGGCAACGGTCACCGATGCGCTCGGTCAGCCGTTTCCAGCCTTCCCAGTCGTTTTCGCTCATGCCGTCCTCGATGGAGTCGATGGGGTATTTGTTGATAAGTTCTTCCAGATAGGCTATCTGTTCGTCGGCGGTGCGGCGTTTGCCTTTTGCGCCTTCGAATATAGTATAGTCGTACACGCCGTCTTTATAGAATTCGCTGGAGGCGCAGTCCATACCAATCTTTACGTCGCGTCCCGGTTCGTAGCCGGCGGCGCGGATGGCGGCCATGATGCTGTCCAGTGCGTCCTCCGTACCATCCAATGCAGGGGCGAAGCCGCCTTCGTCGCCCACGGCAGTGCTGAGGCTGCGGTCGTGGAGCACTTTTTTCAGGGCGTGGAACACTTCGGCTCCCATGCACAGCCCTTCGCGGAACGACGGGGCTCCCACGGGGCGTATCATGAACTCCTGGAAGGCGATGGGCGCGTCGCTGTGCGAACCACCGTTGATGATGTTCATCATGGGCACGGGCAGAATGTAGGTGTTCGTACCGCCTATATACCTATATAAAGGAATGTCCAATGCACAGGCGGCTGCCTTGGCCACGGCGAGTGACACGCCGAGGATGGCGTTGGCGCCCAGTTTGGATTTCGTGGGCGTGCCGTCCAGCTCCAACATTCGGTGGTCAATGGCACGCTGGTTCAAAGCGGACATTCCGATGAGGGCGGGGGCGATGAGGTTGTTCACGTTTTCTACGGCTTTCAGTGTGCCTTTGCCGCCGTAGCGCTGCTTGTCGCCGTCGCGCAGTTCCAAGGCCTCGTGTTCGCCGGTCGATGCGCCCGAGGGTACGGCGGCGCGTCCCAGTGCGCCACATTCCAGCGTTACGTCTACTTCTACGGTGGGGTTGCCGCGCGAGTCGAGTATTTCGCGGGCGATGATTTTTTCAATTTTCATACGTTTCTTGTTTTGATGGTTTATTATCCTTTTATTTATGATAACACTTTTCAGCGGCACAAAGTTCGGGGAAACTCCTGTTTCATTCAATACCCAGATGTAGGGTAAATGTAGAAGGGGATACACGGTAGTAGGTATGCGAGGGGTTATTTTACCTAAAAATGGCGATTGACGGGGTACCGTGCCTGGAATATCGGGCAAAAGGGCGGGTGAAATACCGAAAACTGGCGATTGCGGGAAAGATGATTTCTGCGGAACTTTGCAGCCGGAAATCAAGAGCAGAAAGAGATTGAAAACAACTACACTTGCATTATGGATCGCAGGCCTGTTGTGCCTGCTGGGAACTGTGACGCTCCGTGCACAGGGCGGACATCATGGAGGAAAATATTGTGTCGTGTCAGGGAAGGTGACGTCGACCGAACAGGAGACCGTTGACTTTGCCACAGTCTATCTGAAGGGCACTGCTTTCGGCGGGACTACCGACGGCGAAGGACGCTTCCGCATCAAAGCCCCTGCGGGACGGTACACGCTGGTTGTTTCGGCCGTAGGCTACAAGACGGTGGAACGCTCCCTGACGCTGGAACGGGGCGGACGCGAGGTGGTGGACCTGACCATCACGCCCGACGTCCAGCAGCTGGACGAGGTGACTGTCGTCTCCACTGGCGTGAGCCGCGTCAAGCGCTCGGCCTTCAATGCCGTGGCGGTGGATACTAAGGAACTGCAAAATACGACCAAGAGTCTGAGTGAGGCATTGGCTAAGGCTCCCGGCTTGAAATTGCGCGAATCGGGCGGTGTGGGTTCGGACATGCAGCTGATGATGGACGGCTTCAGCGGCAAGCATGTCAAGGTGTTCATCGACGGCATCCCGCAGGAGGGCGCCGGTAGCTCGTTTGGTCTGAATAATATCCCCGTGGGATTTGCCGAGCGCATCGAGGTCTATAAAGAGTGGTGCCCGTGGGATTCGGCACGGATGCCATCGGCGGTGTCATTAACATCGTGACGGACAAGCAGCGCCGCCGATGGTTTGTCGATGCGTCCTACTCCTACGGTTCGTTCAACACGCACAAGTCCAACGTCCATTTCGGGCAGTCGTTCAAGAACGGTTTCACTTACGAGGTGAACGCTTTCCAGAACTACTCGGACAACGACTATTACGTTGACGCCCCCGTGCTGAACTTTGAGACGGGCAGCTTCAACGAGAAGGAGTTGGTGCGCGTGAAGCGTTTCAATGACACCTATCACAACGAGGCCGTCGTCGCCAAAGCAGGCTTCGTGGACAAGCCGTGGGCCGACCGCCTGATGCTGGGATTCATCTGGTCGCACATGTACAAGGACATCCAGACCGGTGTCCGGCAGAAGACCGTCTTCGGTGAGAAGCACCGTTTCGGCCATTCGCTCATCCCTTCGGTGGAGTACAGCAAGCGAGACCTCCTGTTGAAAGGACTCGACCTGATGCTCTCTGCCAATTACAACCGCAACGCCACCATGAACGTGGACACTGCCCATTACAAGTATAACTGGCTGGGCGAGCGCTACCCGCTGAACACGCCCGGCGAACAGTCGCGCCAGTACAGCCGCGCCGACAACGACAACTGGAACGCCACGGCCACGCTGAACTACCGCCTGAGCCGCGTCCACCAGTTCACGTTGAACCACGTCCTCAGCACCTTCAGTCGCGATAACACTTCGCTGCTTGCCGCCGAGGCGCAGACCGATCCCATTGCCAAGCAGACGCGCAAGAACATCACCGGACTCTCTTACCGCCTGATGCCGTCGGACAAGTGGGACCTTTCGGCCTTCGGAAAATATTACCACCAGTACGTCGCCGGCCCCATGGCCGAGGACGACACCGGCAGCAATTACCTGCGCACTAGCCGCACGGTCAGCTCTTGGGGCTACGGCGCGGCGGGTACTTACTTCATCCTGTCGGGCCTACAGGCCAAGCTTTCCTACGAGCGTGCCTATCGCCTGCCCACTATCGAAGAAATGTTCGGCGACGAGGACTTGGAGAGCGGGCAGATTAGCCTCCGACCCGAGAACAGCCATAACCTGAATTTCAGCCTCAGCTATGCCCGCACGTTGGGTCGCCACTCCTTCTACTTGGAGGGCGGGTTGGTCTACCGCGACACGCACGACTACATCCAGCGCAACGTGCAGGATCTGAGCGGCGGTAAGGAGAACGCTACTTACATCAACTACGGCAATGTCCTCACCAAAGGTTACAACCTCTCCGCCCGCTACAGCTTGGGACGCTGGCTCAGCCTGGGCGGCAATTTCACGCAGATGGACGTACGCGACAATGAGCGCTATCAGATAGGTAGCACGGGCAACTCGGTCGAGAACCTGGGCTACGGCTCGCGTATGCCCAACGTACCCTACCGCTTTGCCGACTTCGACGCCAACTTTTATTGGCGCGATTTGGGAAGAACAGGAAACCTGCTGACGCTGACCTACGACAACCAGTGGACGCATTCGTTTTCCTACTACTCCGAGGTCATCGGCAGTAGCAGCGACTACTACGTCCCCAACCAGTTCGCCCACAACCTCTCGCTGAGCTACAGTCTGAAGGGCGGCCGCTACAACTTCTCCGTTGAGTGCCGCAACCTGACCGACGCCAACCTCTACGACAACTTCAGCCTCCAGAAGGCCGGACGCGCTTTCTACGGTAAGGTGCGCGTCTGCTTCGGCGACTGATTGTCCCGCCGACCTATGTCGGCTGACTGAAATACAAGACAATTCATAAACATAAAAGAAGAAAAAATGAAAAAGACCAAGAATCACTTACTGACAGGCCTCTTTGCCGCCGTACTGGCCGGCGTGGCCTTCGCTTCCTGCTCGGAAGACGAACTGAACAACGGAGGAACCAATAACGGAGACACGACCTCCACCGGCAACTATGTGATAGCTGCCACCGTGACCAGCAGCAGCACCGACACTTACGTGTTGCTGGCGGCAGAATCTTTGGACGAAGGCGAAGTGACCACGCAAGGCAACGGTTTGGTGAACGAAGGTGCCACTTACTGGGTATTCTACGGCGACCAGTATCTCTACGCCCTAAACTACAACCAGGGCGAGGCCGGTACTACTCAGTCGTTCATATTAAATTCTTCCGGATCGTTGGAGAAACGTTCGCAAGAATATTATGTAAACCGTTTCACAACTTATGGCTTTTACGACAGTTATATCATGACTACTTCTACAGGTGACGGTCCTTCGGAATTGAAAGACGAGAATGGCTATTTGCCACAATCTTTTCTCATTTCTTATTTAGACGTCGAGAACCAGACCTATACCAGCAATTCCGTCACAACCTCGACGCCCTTCCTCTCCGAGAACTTCCTGGGCAACGGTGAGTACGTCACCTTGGCTGGACTCGAACAAGTGGGCTCGAAGCTCTACGCCGCTGCCGTGCCCATGGGCCTCAGCCAGTACGGTTGCATGCAGCGCGACGAGGACGGCAGTTATAAGTGGGTGCGCTCCGGCTACGAAGACCTCATCAAGACCGAATCCGGCGGTAGCGGCAGCGGTGCCTACGACAAGGACGAACTCCAGTGGACCCAGTACCCCGACGAATGCTGGATAGCTATCTTCACCGACCAGACTTTGACCGACTACAAGCTGCTGAAGACCGACAAAATCAGCTACGCCTGCGGCCGCAACCGCTCGCAGTATTACCAGATGGACTGGCTGGCCGACGACGGCTACCTGTACGTCTTCTCGCCCTCTTACGCCAAGACCATGACGGACGTCCGTCAGCAGACCACCCTGCCCGCCGGCGTGGTGCGCATCAACACGTCGACCGAAACCTTCGACGACGCCTACTACTACGACTTGGAAGATAAGGCCGACGGTGCTTCCTTCCTGCGCAGCTGGTACATCGGTGGCGACTATTTCCTGCTGCTGATGTACGACAAGGAAATCACAGCTTCGGACAAGGTAGCGAATCGTTTGGCCGTCTTCAACGTTACTAGTGGCGAGCTCTCCTTCGTCAGCGGCTTGCCCTCGGACGTTAGCGGCTTCGGCAACACCCCCTATATGGAAGACGGCAATGCTTATGTCGCCGTGACGACTGAATCGGGCTATCCCACGATTTATCGCGTGGAACCTTCGACGGCCACAGCTATGAAAGGCCTCGTCGTGAAAGCTACTTCACTCAATGGTGTGGGCCGTCTGGAGAGTGAGTGATGATTTTGAAAAAGAAATGAACAATGAGAAAATTATTCCGTAACATTCATTTGTGGTTGTCCGTTCCGTTCGGACTGATTATCATGTTGACCTGCTTCTCCGGCGCCATGCTCGTGTTTGAAAAGGAAATGACGGAATGGGCACGTCCCGAAGTGTTCCGTGTCGACCCACAAGGACGTCAGCCACTGCCGGTTGCCGAGGTTGTCCGCCGCGTATCCGCTACCCTGCCCGAAGACATCACGGTGACGGGCGTCACCGTCTTCTCCGACTCCGCGAAAGCTTGGCAGCTTCCCCTGTCCCAGCCCTCACGCATGTCCGTCTATGCCGACCCCTATACGGGCGATGTCACCGGCTGTTCGGAGCGTCTGCCCTTTTTTGCTGCCATGTTCCGTCTGCACCGCTGGATGCTCGACAGCCGTCCCTCGGGTGACGGTATCTTTTGGGGTAAGCTGGTCGTGGGTGTCAGCACCCTGCTGTTCGTCTTCGTGCTTCTGTCAGGCATCGTCATCTGGTGGCCGCGGACGCGGAAAGCGTTGCGCAACAGTTTGCAGATACATTTCCGCAAAGGTTGGCGTCCTTTCTGGTATGGCTTGCACGTGGCGGGCGGTATGTATGCCCTCTTGCTGCTACTCGTCATGGCATTGACGGGGCTGACGTGGTCCTTCAATTGGTATCGTACAGGCTTCTACCGCCTCTTCGGCGTGGAGGCACAGTCATCAGGCATGGGGCATGGCAACGCAGCTGCAGGGCAAAAGAAAGGTTCCAAAGATAGCCACGGACAGAAATTCTCCCATGGTAAGAAAAAAGGTGATAAAACTGCCCATTGGCAGGAGGTATATGATTGCTTGCGAGCTGAAAATCCCGGTGCCACTCAAATCACTCTCGCCGACGGTACGGCTAGCATTCCTGCTAATCGTTTCGGTAACATCCGCGCTATTGACCGCTACACTTTTGATTCTCGTACCGGCGAACTGACCGGTCGCACTCTCTACCGAGACCTGGACAACTCAAGTAAAATACGTGGTTGGATTTACTCTGTCCACGTGGGTAGTTGGGGGGGAGTATTGACCCGATTCCTCTGGTTTTTGGCCGCCCTGTTGGGGGCCACCCTCCCGCTGACGGGTTACTACTTGTGGCTGAAGCGTATCTGCCGCAAGAAACCGTAAGTAAGCTCGGGCCTTTATACAAAGAAATGCGGGCAACTGGGGGATTCTTTTTCCTCCGGTCGCCCGCGTCCTTTTATTCTTAATACTTCGCATTTAATGTTTCATGCTTGATATAATTGCATTTACCGCCTCTTCTGTTCCGCTGAACGGTCCGTGCGATTGGAGCTTGATGGTACACATAGCGGCGGCAAAACATCCGGCTTCCTGATAAGAAGCGCCTTGGCTACGCTTGTACAGGTAGCCTGCCATGTATGTGTCGCCACATCCGGTAGCGTCTACAACTTGTAGGGTGGGGTAAGCAGGGATATCATAGAACTGTCCGCTGCTATAGATGAGTGAGCCTTTATCACCTAATGTCAGCAATACCGTTTTTACACCCCAGTCGGCGATGAGCAATGCTGCTTCGTGCGGCTCGCTGCATCCGGTCAGCACTTCCATCTCACTTTCGTTGGCCTTCAGCGTGTGGATGTACTTCAAGGCCTCACGCTTCTCCGCCCAATCCACGGGGAATACCTTTTCGTTTTCCACTTTACGCAGGAAACCTTGTACGTCGGCAGCCAGTGTACTTCGGCTTGCAAGGTGCTTGATGACTTCCAATGAGAAATCATCGGCCAGTAGGGTACCCAAGTGGATAATTTCGGCCTGCACTTCTGTCAGGTCTTCGATGCGGAACGGGTCTGCCTGTGCGGTGACTCGCTGGCGGCGTTCGTTGGGATTGTTTCCGTAGATGTTCTCGAAACTATGGGAATGTGTGGTGGGCACCAACTTTACTTCGATACCTTCGCGGATGATTTCTTCTGCCGCCGCCTTGTCCTCTTCGGCCAGCGCACTGACTAGCAGGAAATCATCGGCTTGGAGACGACTGACCGCTTTTGCGAAATAGAAGGCCGTGCCTCCAGGCATATAGACTGTGTTGTCTGGGGTTACAATTTTGTCGCGGGTGATATACCCGATGCAGCATAACTTATGATTCATCTTTTTTTTCTCTGGTTTTCGGGCTGCAAAGGTACACATTTATTTGGTTTAAGCTTCGAAAACTCGATAACTTTGTTTCAGTTTTCTGTCAAATCGTTTGGAAGTGCTTTGTAAGGCGAGGTGATGCGTGCGGTCTTTACCTTGTCTGCAACGGAATTCTTCACGATGAGCATACGGGGCGATGCCAAGGTGCGGGTGGTCGTTTCGGTGCTAGGGAAACTGCCTGTTGCCATGCGGACCAGGATGGGTTGTATCAGTGGATCTGTTTCTGTGCCCAACTCACCCAAACTGCCTCCGTACGATTCTGATTGAGTATAGTCAGCGGGCAGCCCTTCTGCATCGTAGTCTTTGTAGCCTTCTGAGTTACTCAGGTAGTAGGTTGTCAGCCACAGTTCGAGTTGGGGATATTGGTCGTTGGTATAGAGTGCCTGTGCTACGTTCTTGCCAAAAGTTGCTTGGCCTACTTGATAAAGATTGCCGGTCATGTAGGGGCGCAGGCAGTTGATGATAATTTCCGAAGCCGAGGCTGTATTGCCGGAAGTAATAACATAGAGATTCTGGTAACTCAGTGCACTTCCACCGGGCAACAGGTTGGCATCGAATGTATAGGTTTCGGCTTTACCTAGTTTATCATTGCCTGTCATGGTGAGCATCGTTTGTCCGAGGGCGCTCTGAGGTGCCAGCAAGGTACCGACAGCTTGTGCTGTGGATACGTATCCGCCCGGATTGTAGCGCAGATCCAAAATAATGTCGTTAGGCTGGGTGGCGGCTAGTTGGCCGTATAGTGTCTGCCATTGCGCGATATCATCTTGTCCGAATTCGTTGTACAGGATGTAGGCAGCTTTGCGTGTTCCAGTATCAAGAAGTGTTGTCTTGAGCATATTTTGTATTTCAATAATACGCGGGGCAGGCATTTCTACAGTGCCTGTCGTGTCTATCTGGCCTGTTTCGGTATTATAATTTCCCAGTATGAAAGAATGTGCAGTCGTTGGGTTGGTGACATATTTGGAGTAGTCGCCTGAACTGATTTCCGTATTGTCGGCTCCGATAATAAGATCGCCACGCTTTAATCCAGCTTCTTCAGCAGGTGATTGGAGCTGAGTATAAAGTACTTGCATGGCATAGGAACCTTGTTGCGTTTGGAGCATAACAGCTTCGAAACCGAAGGTCGGTGATTCGCTCAACGAACGGGTATCGGCGGTCTTTATTGAGTCGATATGTGAATAGGTTACGCCGTTCTTTCCGTCTTTCTCTGATACTACACTACTCAGAAACTCAGCCGGCTTCTGGAAAAAATCTAGTTCGCTTTCTTCCGGCAGATCCTGATAGTATAAGTAATATTCCTGCATGGTAGTATAAATCCAGTTTTTAGATCCCACCAAAGCGTAATATTCACCGCTGCGATCTTGCCAACATGAAGTTGTAGCGACCAACAACATCAGGTATGAGGTTATCAGGTGGAAAAGATTTATTCGTTTCATAAGTTTCCATTTTGTATTGGTCGCAAAGATAGTGTAAACCGAGAGAAGTACAAAAGCGTAAACAAGGTTTTCACTTTTTTGTACTTTTCTCGATGCAGTCTGTTTTATTGAGAGATAGGTTTTAGGGCTAAGTTTATTCTTTCCTTTTCCTGATCTTCAGCCATCTTAAAAGAGAAGCAGGAATGGTGTGGCTAAGTGAATTGAGCTGGTCGCTGCGTTCGTCTACACTTTCATACAACCGTTCAGCGTCTTTGTCCGATAGGATACCGTCATTCTGCATTTGCCGGATGGTACGCCGTTCGTTACAGAGCAACATGCGTATGGCTTTCTGCGTCAAAGCATGTCTGTAGGCTTTCGGGAAGTTACTCGAAAGTTTGCCCAGTACGCTATCCATCGCGTTGATATTATGTAAGATTTCTTCTCTTAATGGTTTTAGAACAGGGGCTTGTTCGGCATTTAGCATGTTAGAGGTTTCTAGATCATCCAATAGCTTGAGATCTTCCTTTTGCAAGATGATAAAACCTCGTCCCAGGTCGTAGACCACTCCA
>CAYQOV010000045.1:0-24020 GCA_964419245.1 uncultured Bacteroides sp.
AACGACCCCGAGATTACAAATCACGTGCTCTGGCCAACTGAGCTAAAGAGGCATTAAATTTGCAGCCGTCCACGCCACACCGTGTGCGAAACGGCTGCAAATTTAGGCATTTATTTCATTCCCGCAAAATTTTTGCAGGTTTTTTATTTATTACGTAATTTTTCCTTGTACTTAACCAGCTGTTTTTCCAAAGCTTCCAAGCATAAGTCTACTGCTTCTTCAAACGTATCACAAACCTTGTTCGCATACAATTCACCGTTGGGGACCAAAACTTTCACCCCAGCTTCCTTGTTTTCGGCTGTTTCTGGTTTAACTACCTTTAATGACACCTCTACTTTCTGTATATCATCATAAAATCGCTCCAACTTCGCAGCTTTCTTCTGAATAAAAGCCTGCAATTGCTCTGATGCGTCAAAGTGAATTGATTGAATTCTTATTTCCATACATACCTCCTTTTCTTTAAGCCCGAGGATGGGCCTGGTTATACACTTTTTTAAGCTCTTCGAAAGTCGTATGCGTGTAAATCTCGGTAGTAGCCAGACTCTCGTGCCCCAACAACTCTTTAATCGCTCCAAGCTCCGCTTCATGATTCAGCATACTTGTCGCAAAGGTATGTCGCAACACATGCGGACTCCGTTTCTTCACAGTCACCACCTTCGAAAGGTTTCGCGTCACAATTTTCCTCACGATATTAGGGTAAAGCCGCTCGCCCGTCTTACGAATAAAAAATGCATTCGAACGAACCGGAATCGCCTCATCCCGCTGCTTGACATAAGCCTCCATCTCCGCCCGCAATTCTTCGCCAAAAGGAATCAGACGTTGTTTGTTACGTTTACCGGTAACTTTAATTACCGATGCCGCAAAATCAACATCTCCGTCGTCCAGACCTATCAGTTCCGAAAGTCTTATGCCAGTAGCATAAAACATGGCAATAACCAAATGATCGCGACAACCTTCAAATCCTTCCCCAAAGTCCACATCATCCAGCAATCGGTTCATCTCACTTTCCTTCACGAAAACGGGCAGGTTTTTCTTATTTTTAGGCCCCATGATCTTACACAACGGATCAACCTTCACCTCCCCCTTCCTCAGAAGATACTTATAATATGACCGAAGCGAACTGAGCTTACGGTTCACGGAAGTCGCTGCATAACCGCGGTCCATCAAATGCATCATCCATTCGCGAACAACATCCACCACTACTTCCGCAGGAGACTGAAGACCGACATCTTCTCCACCAAACTCCTGAAACTGACGGATATCCTCACCGTAAGCCTTTACGGTATCATCAGAATAGTTCCGCTCATAACGGAGATAATCGAGAAAAGAGTCTGTCTGCAACATATCGCTACATAACTAAATGTGCAACGAATGTATGAAAAGAATTCAATAATTCAAAGGATTTTACGAATTATTAATCTTCTACTTGCTGAAGTTTCTGAACGTAAACGGCACGTTCTTTCTTAAGTCTCTTAATAACAGACGGTTTGTCAAACTGTTGTCTGCTTCTCAATTCTTTTACAATGCCGGTCTTTTCAAATTTACGTTTGAATTTCTTCAGCGCCTTCTCAATGTTTTCGCCTTCTTTTACAGGTACTACAATCATTGTTTTTAATTAGTTAAAAAGTTAATGTTTAAAAAATCTCACGATTAATTCGAGCCGCAAAAGTACACATATTTTCTTGATTCGCAAAAAACTTTCCGCAAAATCTTAGCTGACAGGCAGATATTCTTTCTCCATGCAGTTCGCACAAGTGGCAGCCAACAGCGAGAAAAAATCCCAAAAACGGCACAAAAGCTTGCACCGTCCATGTTCTTTATGTACTTTTGATAGCCGTAATGCCTGCATCAGACGAATATCATATTCCGCAAGATTATACATATTTATATAGTGAATTATGAACGACACCATTAAAGAACGCATCCAGGCCCTCCGCGCGTGGATGAAGCAAGCTGGGACCGACGCATTCATCATCCCCAGCACAGACCCGCACCTGAGCGAATACGTGGCTCCCCACTGGCAGAGCCGAGAATGGATTTCCGGCTTCACAGGCTCGGCAGGAACCGTCGTGGTCACACAGGACGAAGCCGGCCTGTGGACCGACTCGCGCTACTTCCTGCAAGCCGCCCGGCAACTGGAAGGCACCGGTATAGACCTCTACAAGGAAATGCTGCCCGAAACACCCTCCATCCCCGCTTTCTTGTCCGAACGACTGAAAGATGGACAGGCCGTGGGCATCGATGGCAAGGTATTTGCCGCCGACGCGGCACGTTTGCTCCAAAAGGAGCTGGCACACAGAGGTATCTCAATTAGAAGCACCGCCGACCCGATGGAACAGATTTGGGACGGACGACCGGAAATGCCGCAAGCCCCGGCCTTCATCCACGACACGAAGTATGCCGGACGTACCTGTACCGAAAAGCTGGAAGCCATTCGCGCCGAAATGAAAAAGGCTGAAGCCGACAGCCTGCTGCTCTCAGCCCTCGATGAAATAGCATGGACCCTGAACCTGCGCGGCAGCGACGTGCACTGCAATCCGGTCGTGGTCAGCTACCTGTTGGTTGGGCACGACGCCGCACACTACTTCATCAACTCACGGAAGGTGACGCCCGAAGTGGCCGAGCATCTGCATGAAGCGGGTGTATCACTACACACCTATCAGGAAATCGAGTCCTACCTTGCCCAATTGCCGGCGGAAAGCCTGATGCTAGAGCCGGGCAAGACCAACTATGCCGTCCGCTCGGCCATACCGCAACAGTGCCGCGTCATCGAAGCCGCCTCGCCGGTCGCTCTGCTGAAAGCGGTGCGCAACGAGCAGGAGATAGCCGGCCTGCGCCAGACCATGCAGCGCGACGGCGTGGCGTTGGTGAAGTTCCTGAAGTGGCTGGAAGAAGCCGTTCCCCAAGGTAAGGAGACGGAAATCAGCGTGGACCGGAAACTGCATGAGCTGCGTGCCGCCCAACCGCTCTACATGGGCGAGAGCTTCGACACCATCGCCGGATACGGAGCCCACGCAGCCATCGTCCACTACGAAGCCACACCCGAAACGGATATTCCGCTGGAGCCCCGCGGCTTCCTGCTGCTCGACTCGGGTGCACAATACCTGGACGGCACCACGGACATCACCCGTACCATCGCCCTGGGCCCGCTGACCGAGGAAGAGAAGACCGACTACACCCTGATACTGAAAGGGCACATCGACCTAGCCATGGCTGTCTTCCCCGAAGGCACGCGTGGCGCCCAGCTCGACGTACTGGCCCGCATGCCCATCTGGCAACACCGCATGAACTTCCTGCACGGCACGGGGCACGGCGTGGGCCACTTCCTCAACGTGCACGAAGGCCCGCAAAGCATCCGCATGAACGAGAACCCCGTCAGCCTGCGCCCGGGCATGCTCACCAGCAACGAGCCGGGCATCTATAAGGCCGGCAGCCACGGCATCCGCACGGAGAACCTTGTGCTCACCGTTCCTGCAGGCGAAGGCTTGTTCGGCCGCTACCTGAAGTTCGAGACCGTCACCCTCTGCCCCATCTGCACCCGCGGCATCATCCGCGACCTGCTGACTCCGGCAGAAATCGACTGGCTGAACCAGTACCACCACAAGGTGTACGAACAACTCTCGCCCAGCCTCGACGAAGACGAACGGCTATGGCTGGAGAAGGCTTGCAAGAGGATTTAAACAGAGCGGTGAGCGGTTAACGGTGAGCGGTCAGTAACCATCGTTAACCACTCACCACTCACCACTAACCACTAACCGCTAACCACTACAAAGAATGGCATTAATCAAATCAGTAAGAGGCTTTACGCCCGAAATAGGAGAAAACTGCTACCTGGCCGACAACGCCACCCTCGTGGGCGACGTGAAGATGGGCCGCGACTGCAGTGTATGGTTCAACACCGTGCTGCGCGGCGACGTCAACTCCATCCGCATCGGCAACGGTGTGAACATACAGGACGGCAGCGTGCTGCACACGCTCTACGAGAAATCGACCATCGAAATAGGCGACCACGTGTCCATCGGCCACAACGTCACCATCCACGGCGCCACCGTGAAGGACTATGCCCTTGTCGGTATGGGCGCCACGCTGCTGGACCATGCTGTCGTGGGCGAAGGCGCCATCGTGGCCGCCGGTTCGCTGGTGCTGAGCAACACGGTCATCGAGCCGGGCAGCATCTGGGGCGGCGTACCCGCCAAGTTCATCAAGAAGGTGGACCCCGAACAGGCCAAGGAGCTGAACCAGAAGATTGCGCACAACTACCTGATGTACGCCGGATGGTACAAGGAATGAGACGCCGTACGGCATGACACGCTGACGCCGTGCTTCGTCACCCCCTGACGAAGTGCTTCCTTACCCTCTGACGAAGCACTTTGTCACCCCCTCATAAAGCACTTCCTCACGACCTCATGCAGTACGGCATGAAGTGGTGAGGAAGTGCTTTGTTATATATAGCATATGTAAAATACCGGTTACTTCAGAACCTCTACCGCACGTTGGATACGGCGGATCGTTTCCCCCTTACCCAGCAGCTCGGTGATGTCGAACATGTGCGGGCCCTTGCATTCACCAACGACGGCCAGACGGAAGGCGTTCATCACGTTGCCCATGTGGTAGCCCTTCTCCGTGATCCAGCCGATGACGATGTCTTCGGACGGCTTCGAGCTGAAGTCGGCGATGCCGCGCAGCACTTCCACCAGTTCGCCCATGATGCGGGGCGTGTCTTCGGACCAGCGTTTCTTCACGTCCTTCTCGGCATAGGACTCAGGAGCCACGAAGAAGAAGCGCGCCTGATCCCAGAGTTCCTTCACAAAGTTGACGCGGCCCTTGACGAGTGACACGACGCGGGTCAGGAACTCGTCGCTGTATTGTGCCACCTCTACTCCATTGGCTGCCAATACAGGTTTGAACAGCCCGGCGATTTCGGCATCGGGTTTCTGGAGGATGTATTCGTGGTTGAACCAGATTCCTTTCTTATAGTCGAACTTGGCACCGGCCTTGCTGCAGTGGCTCAGGTCGAAGAGCTTCACCAGCTCGTCCATCGACATCAGTTCCTGGTCGTTGCCGGGGTTCCATCCCAGCAGGGCGAGGAAATTGATGACGGCCTCGGGCAGGTAGCCGGCCTCGCGGTAACCCGAAGACACTTCGCCGGTCTTGGGGTCGTGCCATTCCAGGGGGAAGACGGGGAAGCCCAGACGGTCGCCGTCGCGCTTGCTCAGCTTGCCGTTGCCTTCGGGCTTCAGCAGCAGGGGCAGGTGGGCAAACTGGGGCATGGTGTCTTCCAAGCCGAAGGCACGGTAGAGCAGCACATGCAGCGGAGCCGAAGGCAGCCACTCCTCGCCGCGGATGACGTGGGACACCTCCATCAGGTGGTCGTCCACGATATTGGCCAGGTGGTAGGTAGGCAGTTCGTCGGCCGACTTGTAGAGCACCTTGTCGTCGAGGATGGAAGAGTTGATGACCACTTCGCCGCGGATGAGGTCGTGCACATGCACGTCTTCGTTCGGTTCGATCTTGAAGCGCACCACGTACTGCTTGCCCCCGGCAATCAGCGCATCCACTTCTTCCTTGGAGAGCGTCAGCGAGTTGCGCATCTGCAGGCGGGTGGAAGCGTCATACTGGAAGTTGACCACTTCCTTGCGCTTGGCCTCCAGCTCTTCGGGCGTGTCGAAGGCGATGTAGGCCTTTCCGGCGTCGAGCAGCACCTGGACGTACTTCTTGTAAATATCGCGGCGTTCGGACTGACGGTAAGGGCCGTGTTCGCCGCCGAAGCTGACACCCTCGTCGAAGGGGATGCCGAGCCACTTGAACGACTCCAGAATATATTCTTCAGCACCCGGAACGAAACGGTTGCTGTCGGTGTCTTCGATACGGAAAATGAGGTCGCCTCCATGCTGGCGTGCAAAAAGGTAATTATACAACGCGGTACGCACACCGCCGATGTGCAAAGCGCCCGTAGGACTCGGGGCAAAACGGACTCTGACTCTTCTTTCTGTCATAATATATCTGATATATTGATATTTTAGGCAGCAAAATTAAGCCTTTTTTTCCACATGATTGTTTTTTTTTGTACTTTTCGCAAAAAATTAGAGCAACATGGATAAAAGCAACGAGAAAAGACACAACTTTTATAGAGATCTGCTATACAAAGCACTCCTTTTCATCGGCACGGTGGCGGTCATCGTCTATTTCCTGCCCCGCGACGGAAAGTTCAACTATCTGTTTGACGTCAACAAGCCCTGGAAGTACGGCCAGCTGATAGCTACCTTCGACTTCCCCATCTACAAGACGGACGAGGTAGTCAGATACGAGCAGGACAGTATCCTGTCCCGTTTCCAGCCCTATTTCCAGAAAGACAAGAGCATCGCCACAGAAGCCCTGAAAAAGCTGAGAAAAGACTACCAGAACCGGTTGCACGCCCCCTACCTGACAGCCGACTATCTGCAATATATCGAAAAGAAACTGACCGAAGTGTACCAAGCAGGCATCCTGTCGTCCGAGGCAATGGAAACGCTGCAAAAAGACAGCACGCGAAGCATTATGACCGTAAGCGACAAAATGGCACAACAGCAGGGTACAGAAAAACTGTTCACCGTCAAATCGGCCTACCATTACATCCTGACGGCCGACTCCCTGCACTACCGTCCCCACGTTCTGCGCCAATGTTCCCTGAACGACTACCTGAACATCAACCTGACCTTCGACGAACAACGTACAGAGGCGGCCCGCAAGGAAATGCTGGAGAACTACTCGTGGGCCAACGGCATCGTACTGAGCGGACAGAAAATCATCGACCGCGGCGAAATTGTCAGCCCGGAAACCTACAACATCCTGGAAAGCTTGCGCAAGGAGTCCATCAAGCGCAGTGCCTCGGCCGGACAGAACCGCCTGACACTGCTGGGACAGATACTCTATGTCAGCATCTTCATGCTGTGCTTCATGCTCTACCTCGACCTCTTCCGCAAGGACTACTACAACCGGAAAGGAAGCCTGTCACTACTCTTTGCACTGATGATGTTCTACTGCGTGGTAACCTCGATCATGATGGCTTACAACCTGTTCAATGTCTACATCCTTCCCTATGCCATGCTGCCGGTCATCATCCGCGTATTCCTCGATTCGCGAACAGCTTTCCTGACGCACTGTATCACCATCCTGGTATGTTCCATCTGCCTCCGCTATCCGCATGAATTTATCCTGCTGCAGATAACCGCCGGCCTGGTAGCCATCTATAGCCTGAGGGAACTGTCACAACGCTCACAGCTGTTCAAGACAGCCGTGCTGGTCATACTGACCTATGCCGCCCTCTACTTCGCTTTCGAGATGATTACGGAAAACGACTTGTCGAAGGTGAACGGACGGATGTATATCTACTTCGTTATCAACGGCATCTTCCTGCTCTTCACCTATCCGTTACTATTCGTACTGGAGAAAACGTTCGGTTTCACCTCGAACGTAACGCTGGTCGAACTGTCCAACATCAACAATCCATTGCTGCGCCGCATGTCCGAAACCGTGCCCGGCACCTTCCAGCACTCCATGCAAGTGGCCAATCTGGCTGCCGAAGCCGCCAACTGTATCGGCGCCAAGAGCCAGCTGGTGCGTACCGGCGCTCTCTACCACGACATCGGCAAGATGGAGAATCCCGTGTTCTTCACCGAAAACCAGCGGGGAGGTATCAATCCCCACAAGAATCTGAACTACGAACAAAGCGCACAGGTGGTCATCAGCCACGTCACCGGCGGCGTGAAACTGGCCGAAAAAAACAACCTGCCCAAAGTCATCAAGGACTTCATAACGACTCACCACGGCAAAGGAAAAACCAAATATTTCTACATTTCGTGGAAGAACGAACACCCTGGAGAAGAGCCAGACGAAGCCCTGTTTACCTACCCCGGCCCTAACCCCTTCACTAAGGAACAGGCCATTCTGATGATGGCCGACTCGGTGGAAGCCGCTTCACGCAGCCTATCGGAATATACAGAAGACAGTATCGGAAACCTGGTAGACAAGATTATCGACTCACAGGTGGCAGAAGGCTATTTCAAGCGCTGCCCCATCACCTTCCGCGACATTGCAACCGTCAAAGACATATTCAAGGAAAAACTGAAGACTATCTATCACACGCGCATCAGCTACCCCGAACTGAAAAAATAAGAAGAGAAAAAAGTGAGACCTAACCCCGACAGAGCCATGAAACCTACTGCCAAAGAAGGACAACGCGCCCTGCGCTTCCTGCGACGAAACCAGTTGACACCGGAACAGATCGCCGGATTCAGCTTCATGCAACGCCATACGCCCGAACCCGACCGCCATAGCCCGGCCAACGTTTATGGCCCCGGCATCCTAACCTTACGGCTGAAGTCGGGTGAAGAAAGAATACGGATCGTCCATCTGCGCAACCACCCGACGGCTTTGATACGTACTCTGATAAGCCGCGGTATCAGTTTCGACAATCATCCAGTCGACACGGGAAATAGTACAAGGCCAACAGGAACAACTGTCTACCGCCGCATGTCACTCTACATGTTTTGGTATTTCGTACTGTTCGTTCTCTGCCTCAGTATGGCTTTCTATACCCTAAACATCGAGCAATGGACAGGCATTGTGCTGTCCGTCCTCTTCTTCGGCATGAGTCTCTACAGTATCTACCTACTACAGGTGCGCTTCTGCTACCTCTGCCTGGAGACCGACCGGTTGACCGTAGTCAGTGCCGGACGCGAAATCCATTATGTCTACAGCGACCTGCTAAAAGTGAACTTCGACTTCGCCCGCGAGCCAAACGCCACGCACGTCATGGAAGTGCTGGACAAGACGTACCGTTACCGCCTTTTCTACATCGGCCGCGTACCCCGCACGCAGCTCAACGAAATTGCCGAACGTCTCCGGCAGGCAGGCATCGACGCCACATGCAGCCTCAACGACGAAAAACGACACTACCACGACGTGTATCATGGATAATGGATAATGGAAAATTGAGAATTGAAAATTGAAAATTATTAGTAAAAGGGGGAGTCTTCCATTATCCATTATCAATTCTCCATTATCAATTCCTCAAGCAGTCCTGCACAGGCATCCTCCAGCATGTCGAGCACATATTCGAAACCTTCGGCACCACCGTAATAGGGGTCGGGAACGTGGTCAGCTTCAGTAAAGCGGGTACAGAAGTCGGTCATGCGACAAATCTTCCGTTCTGCTTCGACCGAAGGAGCACGTTCTTTCAGATCCTCGATATTACGGTCGTCCATACCAATGATAAGGTCGAAGTCATCGAAATCGCTGGTGCGGACCGGACGCGAACGATGTATTAGGTTGTAACCGCGGCGGGCAGCATGAGCACGCATCCGCGGGTCGGGCAGCTCGCCCTGATGGTAACTCAAGATACCGGCGGAGTCAATCACAAATTCATCAGTCCTTCCGGCCTCCTCCACCAGATGTTTCATCACGCCTTCGGCCGAAGAAGAACGGCAGATGTTACCCAGGCAGACGAACAGGATACGATGTTTTTTCGGGGTTTTCAGGTATTTACTTTCCATATAATTGCGTTATAATTGTCAAACAAAATCATTTCCAATTGAAAAAAGGTCCAAGAGCCGCCAGAGTTCATTTTGAGCGGAGGCATCGGAATGTTTCAAACATTCGGGAACCGTGGTTGAAACCGAAGGGTACTGTGATTCCTAAAGAATCTATCAAGAAATAATAAAAAAACAGATACCGCGTCATCCCGGCCTTGAGCCGGGATCCACGACCACACAAGAAATCAGCAGATTATGGATCCCGCATCAAGTGCGGGATGACAAAATGGTAACGCTTCTTCATTTTTGAACCTTATTTTGTCAAATCTATTTCCAAATATTCCTTGAACCGGCGCACGTCGGAATTCAGAATCAGTGCCTCGGGGAAGTCGGCTTCCAGCACCAGTTCGAGCACGTATTCGTAGTTGGCAATATCGAAAGAGATGTGGGCATCGCTCCCCAGGATGACGGGCACTTCGTACCGCTTGCACAGACGTAGGATTTCCAGATTGTTGGGACGGGCCTCCTCCTTATGCCGGCAAGGCTTCAGGGAGCTGTTGTTGATCTCGAGCAGTGTGTGATGTTCTTTCGCCGCAAGAACAATAGGTTCGAACAGTAAACGGGCCGTTCCGTCGCCGGGATGGCTGATGATGTGGATGTAGGGATTGGCTATCGCCTGCAGCATGCCCTCCGTGTTCTCCTCGGACGTTCCCGGACGATAACAGAGCGAATGGATACCGGCAATGCGCAGGTCGAGCTTCTTCATGTGCGCTTCATCCAGGTCGAGCCGTCCCTCCGTATCAAGGATGTTGATTTCCGCTCCCAGCAACAACTCAATCCCATACATACGTCTGGGCACGACATGCAGGTTACGGAAATAAATCAGGTCACAAGTGCCGGGGATACCGGGCGTATGCTCGGTGATGCCCAGCAGTTCCAGCCCCTTGTCGGCCGCGGCCTGCGCCATCTCCTGCAGAGTACTGAAAGCATGTCCGCTGGCCAACGTGTGCGTGTGTACGTCTAATGCAATCTTCATATCTATATCCTAATTATATTCTACATCGGGTCGACATCGTAATAAACAATGAGCGACTTGAAACGATCCTCGGCCACCATCTCCTGTTGTACCTGCACCAACAACTGCCGTGCACGTGCCATCGGAGCATTCGTTTCTATCTTGAGGACAATCTTGCGAATGAACAGCGTCTGTATACGGGCCACGGGCGGTTTGTCCGGTCCCAGTACCCGTGCACCAAAGACTGCACGCAGCTTGGCGGCCATCGTCTGTGCCATGACGTCGAGCAGTTGCTCATTGCGGTGCTTCAGGTAAACATATACCAGCCGGTAGTAAGGCGGATAGCGGAACAACTGCCGCTCAGCCAGCTGCCCGGCCACCATTCCCTCGAAGTCGTTGTGCATCACCTGCGGAATGATGGGATAGTCAATGCTCTTGGTCTGCAATACCACCCGTCCGCGTTTGTTCTTGCGCCCGGCCCGCCCGGCCACCTGTGCCATCAGCTGAAAGGCACGCTCGTAGGCGCGGAAGTCGGGATAGTTCATCATGGTGTCGGCATTGAGGATGCCCACCACGCTGACGTGGTCGAAGTCCAGCCCTTTGGACACCATCTGCGTACCGATGAGGATATCCGTCCGCCCCTGCTGGAAGTCGCGGATAATGCGTTCGTAGGCCGTACGGGTACGAGTGGTGTCCAGGTCCATACGGGCCACACGTGCTTCGGGGAAGAGAGCCTTCACATCGTCTTCAATCTTCTCCGTACCAAAGCCACGGTTGCGCAGGTCCACTCCCTCGCAAGCAGGACACTGGCGGGGCACAGGCTGCGTGTAGCCGCAGTAATGGCAGGTCAGCAGGTTGAGCCCCTTATGGTAGGTGAGGCTGACGTCGCAGTTTTTGCACTTGGGCACCCAGCCGCACGTGTGGCACTCGATCATCGGTGCAAAGCCGCGGCGGTTCTGAAAGAGGATGACCTGTTCCTTCTGCTCCAGCGCCTCGCGCACGTATTGCAACAACAAGGGTGAGAAGGGACCATTCATGCGCTTCTTGCGTTGCAGTTCCTTGATGTCAACCGGAATGATTTCGGGCAGTTGGATTTCCTTGTAGCGTTCCTTCAGCTCTACCAGGGCATATTTACCACCCTCGGTGGCATTGTACCAGCTCTCCACACTGGGCGTAGCAGTCCCCAGCAAGGTTTTGGCCCCGCACATGGAAGCCAATACGATAGCCGCGTTGCGGGCGTGGTAGCGGGGAGCGGGATCCTGCTGCTTGTAAGTATTCTCGTGTTCCTCGTCGACGATGACCAGTCCCAGCCGCTGGAAGGGCAGGAAAAGGGACGAGCGCACGCCGAGGATGATGTCGTAGGGTTCTTGAGAGAGCTGCTTCTGCCACACCTCCACCCGTTCGGCATCGGGAAACTTGGAATGGTAAATGCCCAGCCGGCTGCCGAAGACCCGCTTCAAGCGCTCGGTAATCTGGGTGGTCAGGGCGATTTCGGGCAGCAGATAAAGCACCTGCCTGCCCTGACGAACAGCCTCATCAATGAGATGGATATAGATTTCGGTCTTGCCGCTGGACGTGACTCCATGGAGCAGGCAGACATTCTTCTCGCGAAACGAAGTCCGGATTTCGTCAAAAGCCCGTTGCTGATGTACGTTCAGCTCATTGAGGGGCATCACAGCTTGTGAAATAGTTTCCAATCGCCCCACCTCCTGTTGATAGACTTCGAACACGCCTTTATCTACCAATCCGCTAAACACAGCGGGTGTAGCACCCGAACGTTTCAGCAGCTCAGCCTTGGAGACCTCCTTGACTGCCTGGCCTCCCAGACAACCGGAAAGTTCGATGTACTTCATCAGCAGATCCAACTGCTTGGGCGCCCGGCGTTGCAGTTCGTCGAAGAAGAAATGCAGCCGCCGTTCGTTGCGCGCCGCTTCCGTAAGGCGCACACGTGTCTCGGTCTTGGGCTTGTAGGTGCGCTTCAACTCTTCCTTTACAAAAAAGGCATCTTTCTCGAGCAATGACTTCACTACAGCAAGAATGTTCTTCAAACCGCTTTCCTTTTCCAGCCTAGTCACCGTTTGTTCGGGTTCGACAGCCAACAGGTCCAGCACTTTCTGTTCGCGCGCGGATAAAGGTTCTGTAGCTTCGAAGTCTGGATTGTACTCCACTACGGTTTCGCTCTCCAGCTTCAGCCCCGACGGCAAGGCCGCCTTGTAGACATCGCCCTGCGTACAAAGATAATAGTCGGCCAGCCACTCCCAGAACCGAAACTGCAAGGGCAGCAGGATGGGGTGCCCGTCGAGCACGGCCGACACTTCCTTCACTTCGTATTCCTGCGGCTTCAGGTAGTGCACATTGCGCACGATACCCGTATAGAATTTCTTCCGCCCAAAGGATACTACCACCCGACAGCCTATCTGTACCTGTCCGTCCATCTCAGGCGGCAGGGCATACGTGAAACAGGTATGCAGGGGCAATGGCAATATGATGTCGACAAACTTTTCCATCGTGACTGCAAAGATACGACAAAAAAACAGCGCTACCAATCAAAAAAGATTGGCAGCGCCATTGACTTGTCAAACAATTGTTTTTTCTAAAACATATATGCTAATGAGATTTGCCAGGTTTTGGTCTTGAAATTAGCCTCCTGTACGTTCTTCCAGGTGAAACTATCCCCCAGAGGAATCTGATAATTCACTCCGACTTGCAAATGTCGCAGCAGCTTCACACCGGCACCGATATTCAACCCGACCTGCGTTTTCTTTGCCTCAAAATCCTGTAAATCAATATCCTTAAAATTGAAGAAGAAATCCGGTCCTGCAGCCACATAAATGCCGAACATGCTGCCTAATCCTAACGTATATTTCAGATTGACAGGAATCTCCACACCCTGCTGCTTAAAATCATCTTCACCACGCTGCGAATACATTACAGCGCCATCAATACCCAAACCGATAACAGGTATTGTAAATTCGGCCATCGGACCAATAAAGAAACCGGTACTATTATCCTTATTGCCGTCATATCCACCGTTCCAGTCAATCTTCGACATATTCACACCGCCTTTCACACCCCACTTAAGTTGGGCCTGAGCAGGCGTAGCCAATGCCAAACAGCACACGGCTACTAACAAAATACTAAAAACCTTTTTCATATTCTTCTTTTTAAGTTTTGGGCAAATATATGTAAAATATTCCACGAAAAGAGTACAATCTAACAGAAAACTGCTACCTTTGCACGACCAAACCAAGGAAAGATGCCGGAGTGGTCGATCGGGCCGCACTCGAAATGCGGTGAACGGGCAACTGTTCCCAGGGTTCGAATCCCTGTCTTTCCGCTGAAAAGGATGTAAGTCTGGCTACAAGATTTGCATCCTTTTGTTCTTATAAACATCATGCGCCATGAAAATGTTCATTATCGCCGTTCTGACGGCTATCTTTTTAACAATTCACGGATGCCGTCCCGCTTCAGATCGGCAAACGAAACTACGTACGGAACTCCAGGCCTATACGGACACCCTGAATGCACAAATCGGTATCGCCTTCTTAATGGAAAACGGAGACAGCCTGACACTCAACAATCACCAACATTACGAGATGATGAGCGTATTCAAGTTCCACCAGGCACTGGCCGTATGCGACTATCTATACCGCCGCAACCAGTCGCTCGATACCCTGCTCCACATCACGTCCGCCGACCTACAACCCGATACCTGGAGCCCGCTCAGAGACAAATATCTGCAAGAAGGATACGTGAAGGGAATGGACATCAGTGTCCGCAACCTGCTGGAATATACCCTGCAACAAAGTGACAACAATGCCTGTGACATCCTGTTCGCCCGTCTCGTATCGCCTGCCGAGACAGACCGTTTTATCAGAAACCTGGGACTGACAGAAGATTTCGGCATTGCCTATACTGAAGCAGAAATGCAGAAAGACCACCACCTCAGCAAAGGCAACTGGAGTACGCCTTATGCAGCAGCCAACCTTTTGAAACACTTTCTGGAAACTGATTTCATAAAAGAGCCCTACAAAGCCTTCATAAAGGAAACGATGATCACCTGCCAGACCGGCACGAAACGCCTGCCTGCCCCGCTGCTCGGCATCCAAGCCACAATAGGCCATAAAACCGGAAGCGGATATACTACAGCGGACGGACGCTTGGCAGCCACCAACGACCTCGGATTCATCACCCTGCCCGACGGAACCCGATACATCCTGGCGGTCTTCGTCAAAAACTCGGGATACAGTGCCCCGCAAACGGAGATGATTATCGGACAGATATCACAAATTGTATTCAACCACCTGCAAAAACACGAACCACCCTTATGATATCAATCAGAAAAACCCGTATAGAAGAAATCGACTGCCTGATGGACATCTTCGAACAAGGGAAACGCATCATGCGAAAAAGCGGAAACATGAAGCAATGGACAGGCGGATACCCCACCAAAGAGCTTATACAAAAGGACATAGAATCCGGTAACAGCTACGTATGCCTGAATGAGCAGGAATGCATCATCGGAACTTTCACTTTCATGCCGGGCAAGGACCCTACATATGCCCGCATCTACGAAGGACAATGGTTGGACGATGAACGTCCCTATGCCACCATCCACCGCCTGGCCAGTACAGAAAACAGCCACGGCGTAGCTGCCGCCTGCCTGGAGTGGTGCTACACCCAAATACAAAACCTACGGGCAGACACCCACCGCGACAACCTCATCCTGCAACACATCCTGCAAAAACACGGTTTCCGCTATTGCGGCATCATCTACCTGATGAACGGTGACGAACGGTTGGCGTACCAAAAGATTGGCGATGAACGGTAAACGATGAGTAAACAAGCACTGACCGCTTACCACCAACCGCTAGCAATACCTCTTCTTCAGCTCCTCCACCGACATGCCGGTAAAATAATCCTCTATGAAATTCCAACGCTGCTCGTCGGTCATACGGTCGGTACCGAAAAACATCGTAAACAGTTCGATCTGTTCCTGGAAGATGCGTTCGTTAACATCCAGAATCAGATTACGATAACCGTCGGCTGCCGCCAGCTGTTCCAGCCTATCCGCATCGTTGATGCGCACATGGACACACGGCGTACCGCCCCCTGCCACACTGAACGACAAGCCCCCCAGCATGGAAAGCAGGTTAAGCAACATATTCAAATCGGAGAATGGCGTGCAGTAGAACTGCAAACGGTCACCCTTATGCCCCGTGATACGCTGAGCGAACAACTTCTGATAACGCGAAAGCAACAGGTCGAAACCACGGGTTACGGTAAACGAAAGTTCGTTGGATTCCTTTTTCTTCTGGCTGCTGATATAACTCACGCTTCGCCCTTCCTCCGTACGGCTCTCGAGCAGGGAACCGATGAAGCGCTTGGCCGAACGGACATCCATCGCATGTTCGACAAAGACGGCACGCAAGGCGTCTTCATCGAAACGCCCCTTACTCTTCTGCAAAGCTGTTTTCAGCAACGTAACCAGACTCTTGAACAGCTCGTCCATACGACAGCGAAGCGTATCGGCATCTTCTTTCAGCAGCACCTCATGCTTGCCTACGGCAACCGGACGGGCACCCTCACACAGCGTGCCGTTATTCAGTTTCTGTTTGAATTCCTTATAGCCCAATTCGGGGAAACACTCTTCCCACAAACGGTCGAGACGGGCCAGATAAACGCTATCCTCCCCCTCCACCGGAGTCAGATAACCGGCATACGCACGGGCAAAAGCATCCCCCGTCTTGTCCTGTATATAGCCCTCTACCAACAGATTCTGAGGACTGACCTCCAGCAAGCGGGAGCCAAAACGTTTCTGCACGTCTTCTTCGAGCCACAGCAAAGCAGTCTTTACAAACTGGCCCAATTCCGTTTCATACTCCAGTTTATTCTTTGTACGCGGCAGTTTCACCACAAACTCGAAGTCGGAAAGCGACACCAGCATCTCCTGTTTCCGTCCTTTCATGTGATATACCTCAATGAGTTTCTGCAGAATCAGTGCCAGTTGCTCCTGGGCGATAGCTCCCGTCTGGTGCAGACGGTTCATGTAATAGAAATCGCGCTCGTGGAAATCGGTGGCCGAGATGCCTTGTACGGATGCATCACGGGCGGCACGTCCGATCTCCTGCACGTAGTCGACAAACGTACTCGAAGGAGCCACGTGGTAGACACGGTCGATGTCACTGATGTCCACTCCCATACCGAAAGCCTTGGTGGCCACGATCAACCGCTTACTGCCATCCTTGAAGGCGTCTACAATGGCAGCCTTCTGCACCTTGTCCTTCTTCCCGTAGTAGGAAGCGACCAAAGGCCAGTCGGCAGGCTTCACCCACGACTTGATCCGCATGTCGATGCCCCCGGCAAAGGGATAATAGAGCAGCGTCTTATGCCCGTCCAGATAGTTGTCCACCCGGGCGGAAACCGCACGCTGCTTGGCCTTGTCGTAAGTTTCCCCTCCCTCCATTTGCAACTGGCGGATATCGAAACCAATATTCCGGCGCTTCACCGTACCGATGTAAAGTACGCACGGCTCCATCTGCAACGAACGGACCGTCTCGAAAACCATATCGTTGTCGCCCGACGGATTCCATACCGCCGTAGCCGTCAGGGCAAACAGCGGAAAGTCATAGCCCAACGTCTGTTTCAGGCTGGAAAGGTAACGTCCCAGGAACCAATAGTCCACACGGAACTCCTTACCCCAGGTAGTCACCGTATGAGCCTCATCGACTACGACAAGCCCAATACGACGGTCGCCCACAAAGTGACGGATGTCGTAGGACAGCAACAACTCGGGCGAGAGGTAGAACAGGTCAACCTCACCCTCGCGCACCCGGCGGTACACCTCGGCTTTCTGTTCGGGCGAGAGGTCGGACGAGGCGTATGCCACGCGCTCATAACCCAGGTCTTGCAGGCCCTCCACCTGATCAACAATCAGCGCCTTCAAGGGAGAAACAATGAGCGTAAGCAACCCGTAAGCTTGTCCCAAATAAATGCCGGGCAGCTGGAAAAGCAACGACTTGCCAGACCCCGTCGGAGCAGTCAGCAGGACATTGTCCGGCCGCTCACGACCGTCTTTAGCCTTTTCGGCTTCCCGGATGACGTGTTCGACCAGCTGTCCCTGCGACAGAACGGCCCTCTCCTTTCCGTCGAATAAGTTCTTGTATATCTCCAGTTCACGGAACTGCCGGTAGCCGTATACTTCATTCAAAAGCTTACCCACTTCTTCCCGGCATCCGAAAGGCAATCCTTGGCTATCCAATACCGGCAGACGATACCCGTTCATATTTCGTACAGTCATGATATTCCTGAAATACGATGTAATCATAAAAGCGAAAGGTGGTCAGCCGGCTGTAGACACAGACCTTCAGAACCACCTCTCCTTATTTCTAATTCAATTTGTAGCAAAGCTGTTATCGCTTCCGACAAACTCAATCAATATTCTTCCTCGTTGAAGAAGAAATCCTCCTTACTGGGATAATCAGGCCAGATATCTTCGATGCTTTCATATATCTCGCCTTCATCTTCCATCTCCTGCAAATTCTCAATCACTTCAAGCGGAGCACCCGAACGCATAGCATAATCAATCAGTTCATCCTTAGTTGCCGGCCAAGGGGCATCTTCCAACTTCGATGCCAGTTCCAATGTCCAATACATAGTTTCTAAGCCTTTAATTTGTGTACAATATTCGTTCTCTCGATATTTTCGGCAAAAGTATAACAATTTATTTCACTCACAACTATTCTGCCAAAATATTTCGTCTTTTTTATTATCCAAGTTGATTTTTCGGGACAGAACGAACAGATAGTCGGACAAACGGTTCATATAAGCCAGCAATTCGTCCGCCACATGCACCTCTTCCGCCAAAGCCAGGATACGGCGCTCGGCACGCCGACAGACCGTACGGCAGACGTGACAAAGCGCCGCCGCCTCATCACCGCCCGGCAGCACAAATGCCTTCAACGGCGGGAGCCGGCTGTCCAGACGGTCGATCTCCGCCTCCACCTTTTCCACCTGTCCCGGGGTAACGATGCTGGCGGGCCGAAGTTCTGTTTTTTCGCCGTCGGTAGCCAGATAACTGCCCACGACAAACAGACTGTTCTGTACCCACTGTACGAAATCCTTGTCTTCATCGTTGGACAAACGCGAAGCCAGCAACCCCAGAAAAGAATTCAACTCGTCTACCGTACCATAGGCTTCCAGGCGGACATGTGTTTTGGGGACGCGCGTCCCTCCCACGAGCGACGTCTTGCCGCTGTCGCCCGTACGTGTGTATATCAGACTTTTCTTCATATCAATGCCTTCTTTTAATGAATTATAAAAACGCGACGAAACAATGTTCCACTCATTTCTTGTAGAAAGTCAATTTGCCCGCCTCCATCAGGTCATTGTGATTGATGCGGAAGCCGCATTTCTTTCCGCCCATCTCCACCCGTTGGATGTAGTCGGAGTCCGACTCCTTATTGGCCACTTCGATAACCAGTTCCTTCCGGCTGTAGAAGTCGGGATTGAGTGTGATGGTAACCTTGTCGAAAGTGGGAGTCGTCAGGGTATATTCCGGCACACCCGGACAGTCCGGATAGAAACCCATCATGCTGAACAAAGCCCACGCCGACATGGTGCCCACGTCGTCATTGCCCGGAATACCGCCCGGCGTATTCGTAAAGTGCTTGGCCAGCAGTTCCTTCACCAGCTTCTGCGTGCGCCATTCCTCTCCCTTGAAGTAACAGAACAGGTAGGGATAAGCAATGTCGGGTTCGTTGGCCGGGTCGTAGTAGCCCTTGTCGAATACCATCTGAAGCTTGTCCACAAACTTTTTCGGTCCGCCCATGAGTTTGGCCAGTCCTTTGATGTCGTGCGGTACGAAGAAGGTATAGTTCCAGGCGTTGCCTTCGTGGAAGCCGGGACTGGGTTCAAAGTTCTCGCCCTGCTTCGGGTCAAAGGGTGAGTAGAACTCACCGTTCGGCAGAATGGGGCGCAGCGTGCCGAACTCCTTGCAATAATAGTTCTTGTACCCCATAGAGCGTTTATAGAACAGATCCGCATCGTCTTTCTTGCCCAATTCCCTGGCGAGCGTATAGAGGGAGTAGTCGGCAATGTAGTACTCCAGCGCATGGGACACCGAATTGTCGTACTGCTCCATCAGCGGAACATACCCCTTGCTGATATAATCGTCTATATCGGGACGCATCAGGTTCTGCGCACCCGGCGTAGTGGCCGACTTGTACATGGCTTCGTAGGCCGTCTCGATATCGAAATCCTTCAGCCCTTTCTTCCAGGTATCTACGATGACCGGCAGACTGGGGTCTCCCTCCATCGTCAGCGTTTCCCGGCCGTAAAGCTCCCACTTGGGCAGCCAGCCGTGCTCTTTATACATATCGACCATGGTTCTCACCATCTCGATTTGTTTCTCCGGATAGACCAGCGTCATCAGCTGGTGCAGGTTGCGGTACGTATCCCACAGCGAATAGACGGTATAGCGGTTGCCTTGGGCAGTCCGTATCTCGCCCGTCTCCATAGCCGGATACTGGCCGTTCACGTCCTGAAGAATGCTGGGATGGATAAGGGCATGGTACAACCCCGTATAGAAGACGGTTTTCTGGTCTTCGGTGCCGCCTTCCACCTTGATGCGTCCCAGATGGCTGTTCCACAGGTCACGCGCCTCCTGATGGATTTGGGCAAAATGACGCCCGCCCTGTTCCTTCTCCAGATTCTCGCGGGCATTCTCAATGCTTACGAAAGATACACCCATAGCCACTTCGACCTCTTCGTTTCCGGCTGTATCGAACGAGAACCAGGCACCGATGTCGTCTCCGGCCAGCTCCTTGCTATACTTCGTGTAGAGCTTGTACTTGCCGCTGTAGATATCCCAGTCGGCTTCGGGCCCCTGCATCTCGCGCTGCTTCTTCCAGTAGCCGCAGGCCTTGGGAGCCTTGCTGACTTTCATCACGAAATAAATGGGGAATACCGCTTGCGGATTGTAGCAGAACGTACCCAGAAGCTTCATGCCCTCCACCTCGGTATCGCTCACCTTACGCAGAAAGGCACCGCTTTCGTTCGTAAGCCCTTCGCCCAGATTGAGCAGGATGTGACTCTCGCCCTCGGGGAAAGTGAAGCGCGCAAGGCCGCTCCGGAGGGTGGCGGTAACTTCTGCCTTGATGTTGTACTTCGTCAGGAAAAGGCTGTAATAGCCCGGACTGGCCGTCTCGTCCTTGTAACGGCTTCCGTAGTTCCGCAGGTCCACATCGAGCTTGCCGGCAGTGGGCATCAGCAGCAGGGAGCCCATATCGGGACATCCCACTCCGCTGAGGTTCACGTGCGAGAAACCTGTAAAGAAGCAGTTGTTGTGTTCGTAGGGCGTGGACCACCACCGGGCGTCCTTGTCGTACTTGTTGTCCGACGAACCCATGACATTGAAGGGAACAACAGACATCAGTCCGTTGGGACAGATGGCTCCCGGATTGCACGTTCCGTAATTGGTCGTGCCGATAAAGGGATTCACGTAATCAACCGGTTCCTGGCTGAACAGGCTGACGGCTGCAAGAAGCGAACCCAGACAGATAAGAATTCTTTTTTTCATAATATCAGTCATTTTTTATGTTTTCAGCAAGTTTCAGAAACTCACCAGATAATGCTGCTTGATTTTCGTACGGTCGAAGAAGATGATACCCAGGTCGTACAAATCAAACGTGATGCCGCAGCGTTCGTCCTGCTTCATCGCCTCCCACAAGCGGCGCATGCTCCGGGTGTAGCGGATACCTTCGATGACGAACACCGAACAGCCGCGCGTACGCCCCGCGCACTGACGGAACACCTCTTCTACAAAATCAGGGCGGCGCCAGTCGTGCAGATACAGGAAATCGACAGGCACGTCCGCCTCCAGAAACAGCTCGTCCGGCTCCGTGGCGGCGGTATAGGCCGCCCCTTCCCTGCCTGCCTTCAGATAAAGCCCCGAAGCGGACAGAGGTCCCGCATCGACAACCGTCTCCGGCCGCGCATAGTTGACCAGACGGAACAGAAGCCGCTTCACCCGCAACGGTTCCCCCCTCCAGCCCTTGGAGCGCTGCGACGCCAGCCGCTTCTCCTCCTCCAGCAGGGAAGCGTACTTATAATAAGGTGCGGCCTCGCAGATGACTCCCGTTATCAGATGGAAGGCAAAAGGCGAATGTACCCCGTAGCCGCACCGATGGCGGAAACGGGCCAGACGCACGAAAGGCCGCTTGCACAAGATGGAGATACGGTTCATGTTCCTGACAGTTTTACACCTGCAAAGATAAAATAATCCGGCAAAAATCCATCAGTCTGCGAAACTATTTTGCACCCGCCCTGACGAAGTGCTGCGTGAGCCTCCCATACAGTGCTTCGTCAGGTGGTGAGGAAGTGCTTCATGACAACCTCAGAAAGCACTGCATGGCAGGGTAAGAAAGCACTGCGTTACCCCGCCCGAAACGGCCTTTTCCCGGTCAGACAAGATACTTCAGCAGAAAGAATGCCGTCAGGATGTACATCGTGGCCGTGAGCCGCTTGCGGTGGCCGGACAGCAGGTTCACCAGCACATAGCTGACCATGCCGATGGAAATGCCCTCGGAGATGCTGTAGGCCAGCGGCATCATAATCAGGCAAAGAAAGGCGGAGATGGAGCGGGAATAGTCCGAAAAGTCGATGTTCTTCAGCGTGGAAAGCATCATCAGCCCCACCAATATCAGCACCGGAGCCGTGGCCGCCGTCGGCACCGACAGGAAAAACGGCGCAAAGAACAGGGCGAGCACGAAACCCATCGCCGTCACAAAGGCCGTGAGGCCGCTGCGCCCGCCTTCGTTCACGCCGGCCGCATTCTCGACCACGGTGGTAACGGTACTCGTCCCCATAAGGGCCCCGAACGTCGTACCGAGCGCATCGGCCATGAAGGCCCGGTTCAGCCGACGGATTTTGCCCTGTCTGTCCACCATGCCGGCCCTCACGGACATGCCTACCAGCGTGCCGATGGTGTCGAACAGGTCGATGAACAGGAAGGTAAAGACCACCACCAGCATGTCCAGGCTCCAGATGTGTTCAAGGTCGAACTGGAACATGACGGGAGCAGGCGATGGCGGCAGGCTGCACAAGCCTTGCCAGCGGGTCACTCCGAACGGTATGCCCAGAAGCGTAGTTACCAGAATGCCGATGAGCAACGCCCCCGCCACCTTGCGTACCAGCAATACAGAAGTCAGGAGCAGGCCGACGAGCGTGAGCACCACCTGCGGGCTGGTGACGTCGCCCAGCGTGACCAGTGTCGCCTCGCTCCGAACGATGATACCGGACTGCTGCAAGCCGATGAACGCGATGAACAGGCCGATGCCGGGCGCTATCGCGTTGCGGATGACTTCGGGCAGGGCGTTCACAATCTTCTCCCGAATGCCTGAAACGGTCAGCAGGATAAAGAGAATCCCCTCAATCAGCACAGCCGTCAGGGCAAACTGCCAGGGATAGCCCATCGTCAGGCAAACCGTATAGGCAAAGAAAGCGTTCAGCCCCATGCCCGGTGCCAGTGCAAAGGGCAGTTTGGCATAGAAGGCCATAACCAGCGTCGCAAACACGGAGGCAACGACCGTCGTCGTGAACAGTGCGTCGCGGTCCATGCCTGCCGAACCCAGCACATTGGGATTGACAGCCAGAATATAAGCCATAGTCAGAAAGGTAGTCAGACCAGCCGCCACCTCCCTGCGGACAGTCATCGTCCTCGGGTCAAAATCGAAAAGTCTTTTCAGCATGTCGTACGGTTCGGATAAGTTGGAAGCAAAAATAAGGAATAAAAAACAGATAGACAAGTCAAGGAGCAACGCTCCCATCGAAAAGGAAGTACTCCCCTTTGCCAAAGTCCCTCTTTACGTCCGTAAAGTAGATGTTTAGCGTGCCCAAGTAGATGTTTACGGCGAAGAACCACCTTGAAAAAACATTTCCCCCTTGAGGCCTTCACGCCTTCACGCCATTCCAAGAGATTGGAAACGAATGCAATACGGTGAAACATACAGGGTTCACGGTGAAAGCACAAAGATATAATCCTGATAGTTTACGACTCTATTTTACCGACTTTCAATTATATTGCGTATATTCGCGATGGATTGGGAGAACTCTTTCCAGGACATAAGAAAAAGAAGAAGCGTTATGCGCATCAAGTATTTGGAAACGTAGGAAATTTTCAAATTGCATACTCAGATGGCATAGTGGTTCTGTGTAAGAGGGTGTGTCAAAACTCATTTTTTGAAAATATGAACTTATCTTTCAGCAAACCAAGGGTCAACGTAACAATCTGAGGGGTGAATCTGATAAAATTGTAACTTTGCCTGCAACAAATCATCATCAGTCATGGAAAACAACGGTTACCGTTTCCTTCTTCCAGAAGGGACATTGGATTATTTCATCATCTCAGATGTAAAGGACAGCAGCAGTGAAATAGTAATTTACTCAAGTTTCGGATTTAGAATTTTTCGATGAGAAGTAAATAAAAAAGGCTT
>CAYQOV010000046.1:0-20785 GCA_964419245.1 uncultured Bacteroides sp.
TGTTACCGATGAGCAGAAGAGGAAAGCAATAAAATCCCTTGAAAACAATGTAACCTGGGGGAAGAAATAGCCAGGCATAGTGAATTGGTGAACAGAAAGGACAGAGGGTATCTGGGCGATTTGCTTAATGCAAGTAAAGAATCGTTGAAAGGAATCGCTTCGGGATATGTGACATCTTTTATCGACCTGGGCGTAAATGCCATTGGCAGTCTGCTGACCCGGAACGCACGGCTGAAGGAAGAGTGGGAAGAAACGGTGAAAGCCGAAAATATATACAAAACAAAGATCAGCACGGTGTCTGAAATCAATGATTTCTATAAGGAAGCTTCGTTCGAGGGGGCGATGGACCCGAAAGGCATGCGCTTTGACGGTATCGGTTGCCTGAGGCTGGAGGACAACGATACGGTCTTCTACCTGTCGTGCCATATCGACCGGAGTAAGATTGACCGGATTGTGAAGCATTCGAAATTTGAACTGGTGCTGGATACGCTGATCGTGAGTCCGACTCATTCGAACCTGCCCAACACGTATCTGGATCTGCCATATTCCTTTGCCGAACGCGACAACTTTACCTTGTCGATGAATATCAAGCTGATATCATCGTGGATGAATGAAATCGTACAACTGCAGAAGAACCAGGAACTGGGCGCATTTGTGCTGAATGTGCCAGTAGATCCGGAGGAACTGGATGAGAAGGGCTTCCTGAGGTATGTGCGGAATCGGAATGAGGAACCGACCTACAAGATTGTGGGAGAGAGTTTTATCGTGCCACGTTCGTACATGGGGTATCGCGACAAAGATGACAATTATAAGAATATCTGGGGAACCGGCGAATACAAACTGGAAATCGAACTGAAGGAGACATGCGACGTGACCGAACAGTATCGGGAAAACTGGAAGAAGGACCGGAAACGCCGCAAGAAACTGATGGAGAAGGAAAGTATCTGGGAAAACGGCTGGCAGACAATTTCCAACCAACACTGGGACGAACTGGCACAGTCGTGGGTAATCACTACCCTGCAGGCACCGGCCGGAATTATCACCAAGGACGTGATTGACAAGCTGGGACTGGCACCGGAATAACGGATCGGAAAAAAGATAAGCTATGAAAAGAACCGCCTTGCAATGGATAATGGTAGCCGTCCTGCTTGTACTGGGGCAGGCGGTGCAGGCACAATCGGCCTACGACTGGATAGAAACCCATCGGAAGTGGATGAGCGAGCACTATCCGAAAGGGGAAGAACTGAGTAAGGAAGCGCTGCTGAAAGAAGCGGCTTTTGCCGTGCTGGACGGCCTGCGAGAACCGGAAGCCAAGGCTTTGTTGCGGGTGGCAGAGAAGTGGGTACCACAACTGGGAGCTTACCTGGACTGGCTGGAGAGCGGACAGGTAGACGAAAAGTATGCTATCTTACTGGGTACGTTGAAGGGGGTGGCTGATGCGGCTGAAGAGCAGCTGGGGCGGGAACACGTCGTGACCGGCTGGTGCAGATATTTGTATCTCAGCCAGCTGGTGAATATGGAAGACGTAGTGAAGCCGACGGACGAACTGATCGGGGTGTTGCAACAGGCCGTGAAGCGGAAACCGGACCGTGAGACGAAGGCTTTGCTCTGTATCGTGAAATTGTCCCAGTTTACCAATAGGATGCGTAATAATCTGGTGGACGATCCGCGTGATTACGAGGACGTGCTGCGTACAGAACAGGAAGCGCTGGCCCTGTATCCGGCAGATGACAAGACGGTGGATCATACGCGGGCATTTCTTTATTTTACGTTGGCTCAGGTGAAATCGTCCATGTCGCAGGTGGACGAACTGAAGCTGGCACAAGAACGTGTGGGAGGTATAGAGAATACTCCCTACAAGTCTTTGGCGAACGGAACGATAAGTAATGTGGGCTTCTATTTTGAAAAGGCTGTCTTGCTGTACAGGCAGCTTTATTCGGAGGGGCATCCGGAGCTCGTCATGATACGCAGGTGTCAATTGAATTTTGAGATAAACAGTCAGTTGTTGAATGAGGAGCTGGAGGAGGCGTGTCGGACAGCCAAACTGTATGCGGATACTTATTATTCTTCGGAATCGTCTGAGAGCCTGTTGGCGCGGTTAGATTGGTGGATGGCCCGGTGGAAGAGTGGCATGAAGAACCACGATGCCATTTTCTGTTCGCAGATGGTTGAGGGATTCAAGCGGTATCTGGGAGAGGATAATTCGTATTACTTCAATATGCTGACGAATGTTGTTCTGATTGCGGTGTATGATTATCCGTTCGGAGCGGATCGGCTGCTGGATGAATGGGACCGGACGATGGAACGGATTTATTCCGGCCAGCCCTTGAAAAAAGCCTATATGCTGTATTGGCTGTATTCTTCGGTTAGGGATCGGCAGCCGGAAAAAGCGGTAGGCAAGCTGGAACAAGCTTATGCCCTATATAGGGAATGCCACAACCCCAGTGGATTGTCATTGGCATTGGGAAGACTGATTGTCTGGGACTGTTATTCGGTAGTAGGTAATATGAAACAGGCTATGGAAATGCAGGCGTATGTCTGTTCGGACGCTCAGGGATATTATGGGAAGGAGTCGCCTGTCAGCTTGAATGAAGAACTGTTCCAGTTGATTGTATGTCAGAATGACGTAGAGAAAGAAGAACAGGTGCGGGCTGCCTATCCGCAGTTGATCGAACGGATTAGAAAGTACGGAGTGAATTATCAGATTGCCATGATGAATTATGCGGAGTACTTGTTTGGCATTCGGGATTACAGGTTGGCGGAAAAGCAGTATACGCAATTGGTGGAGAACGCTACGGAGGAGGATCCTTGTGCCCAACGGGCCAATTTCCTGTTGAGACTGGCCTATATCCGGGAGTTGATGAACAAAGATAGCAGGGACTGTGACCGCCTCTTTGAGGAGGGAAAGAAATTACTGGTCCGGGGAAAAGAAGAACCGGATGTCTGGATAGAGAATTATCAGACGGCTGCGCAGTACCTGATCGAAAGGGGACGGTATCAGGAAGCGGTCACTATACTGGATGAAGGCATCGGTCTGTGTCTGGAACGGAATGGGGATAATATATACGACACCCGGTATTTGGAAATGATTTCCTTGAAAACACATGTTATGTATAATGGCTTGAATCAAATGGTTGAGGCCAAGCAGTTGATGGTGGAGCAAATGGAAAAAATGTTCCGGAATAAAGAGACGGTTGGATCCCTTACGCTATTGAATTATTTGTGGGAATGCTATTATTTGGTAAAGGGAGAAAATGCTTACGACATGGTACAGAGAAACGAGTTCCTGATGCCTCTTTTGCAGGTATCTCAGATGCTATATGCACAGAATGGACAGGATCCTTTGTTCATGATGAATTATGTCACTCCATTGTTGATTGAATTTCTTGATATAGCAACGCAGTCCATGGTATGGACAAAGAATATGGACGTGGATGCTTTGCATGAAAATGATAGAGCTGTGTATGAAAAACAAATGAAGTACCTGAAAGGGATGTTTCCCAATGTGAAGGAGATATTCGGGCAATTGGAACAGATTTTTAGGGAACAGGATAAGAATTTCAGTAAGAACGTTACTTACAGAAATCTGGTGAAATCTCAGATTTTGTATTATCAGCATATGGAATACAACGAAGCGGAGAGAGACCGTTGCCTATTGGCATACCGGGAACTGGTGGAGCAACAGGAAACGGATGATTGGGATGCCTGGTTTGACTTAGGGGACTTGTATTGGGGAATGGACAAGAAACAGGAGGCAGCTCCTTTCTATGAAAAGGCGTATGAACAGTTGAATTCTTCGCCCAGAGTAACTGTGAATGATAAATTGAAAGGAATTGTGAGACTCTGTAACACGTATGTGGAAGAGCGGAAATGGAAAGAAATGGTGGTACCGGCTCGGGCTTTTTATGCCAACGTGAAGGAGATGATGGACGGGAATTTCCAGCTGATGACAGAGAGCGAACAGAACAATTTTATGGATACTTATCGGGATCCGGCCATGTGGTTGACCTGTCTGTTGGAGCAGATGCCGGAAGAGTTGGCAGCGGAAGTATATGACGCCGTGCTGTACAGGACGGGGATGCAGCTGCGTTCGCAACGGCAAACGCGTATGGCTATCCTGGCTTCGAAGGACACGGCACTGATCCGGCTGGTAGAGCAGATGAACCGGCTGCAACTGGAACGGAAGAATTTCAAGGTGGACTACGGAGTCTTGGGACTTGCATTCAATGAACAGATGCAGAGTATCGGAAAGTTGACTTACGAGATAGATGCATTGGAGCGTCAACTCATCGAACGGTCCGAGCCTTATCGCAGGCGATATGCAACGGAGGCCAGCTGGCACCAGATCAGGGAGAAACTGAAGAACGACGAGGCGGCCATTGAATTTGTCTTTTCGCGGGAATACATCATGGCGCTTGTCCTGAAGAAGAACAGCCGGAAACCGATTCCTGTACGGTTGGGGAAAAACGAAGAGCTGATGAAAGGGTTGCAGGCATTGGATGCCAAGACGTCGGCACGGATGGCTGTCAAGTTGTATAACGAACGGGCATTGGACTTGTATGCCTTGCTGTGGGCGCCGTTGGAGCCGTATCTGAAGGAAGTCAGAACGGTGTACTATGCTACGCCGGGAATCCTGAACAACCTGTCGTTTGCTGCTTTTGCCACACCGGACGGGGGATACTTGATCGACAAGTATGATTTGTGTCCGCTGACGACGACTGCCATGCTGCTGAGACCCCAAAGCGAAGAACGGCCGCAGAGTGCACTGTTGATGGGAAATATCTTCTATTCGGAGAAACAGCGGTTGCTGGCAGGGACGACGAATGCAGAACAGGTGAGGGGAACAGTAGACGATTTCGGTATCGATGATTTTGAGGAGCGGGGAGTAAGCAAGGATCACTTCAAGTATCTGCCCTTTACGAACCGGGAGGTGGAAGACATAACGGCTGAATTGGGACGGAACAACTGGAACATGGATGACATCACCGTAAAGAAAGGGATGGAGGCTAGCGAACAGGCGTTGAAGGAACTTGCAGCAGCCGGCCCGGCGGTAATCCACCTGGCTACACACGGATTTTTTGTGGCAAACCGCAAGCAGGCACTGGATATTCCTTTCTTCCAGAACCGGGAACCGGATTATGCAATGTACCGGGCCGGAGTGGCGCTGGCCAATGCGGAAACAGCCTGGTGTGGAAAGGGAATGGATACCGGAGAAAATGACGGGATTCTGACTGCTGACGAGGTTTCCAGACTGAACCTGCAACATACGCAGCTGGTGGTGCTTTCGGCCTGTGAGACGGCACTGGGGAACTATTCGTATGAGGGTGTGTTCGGTTTGCCGCGTGGGTTCAAGCAAGCTGGCGTCCGGTCGCTGCTGGTTAGTCTGTGGAGTGTCAACGATCATTCTACCTCGTTGCTGATGTCGGCGTTTTACCGCTACTGGTTGGAAGGCCTTTCGAAACGGGAGGCTTTGCGGAAGGCGACAGACGAAGTGCGGAAGGTATATCCGCAGCCTTTCTACTGGGCGCCGTTCGTCTTGCTGGACGCGAATTGATGTATAAAGATAGCTAACAATGATAAACATGAAAAAAAGATGGATCGTATGTCTGCTGGTTGGATTATCCATCTCGGCAGGGGCGCAGCAGGCCGGAATGTCCGTACCGATGGCGGACTATCGGAACGGTTGCCTGAAAATGCTGGAGGCCATGGAGGAAAAGGATAAATATGACCTGTATGAAGCCAAGGAATGGTTCGGACGGGTCAAGGTGAGTACCTGGCAGGATGTGGTGGCTGCAGATACAGGGGTGAAAGAGGCGGACAAGGTGCCGGAAGTGTACTTTGATGCAGAATTTGCCGACTCGCTGCTGCGCCATAACTTTGATTTTGTGCCGCTGGACGAAATCAGCCTGATGAGAGAAGTGGATGGTGTGGGGAATGCTGATTTGCTGGTGATGAACAAGGCAGTGCCGGCTCACGGAACGCTGGAGTTCAAGGCAATTGGGAGCGGGCAGTGCCAGCTGATGTTGCTTTCGGCCCAGGGAGCCGGACTGACACTGACGGTGGTGGAAACGGCTACCGGAAAAGAATATGCAGGAAAAGCGGAACCGGACGGTAGGGTAGCCTGGGTAGAATGGAATATGGGAGAAGAAGAAGGTGTCTTTCTGTTCCGGATTGAAAACAGGTCGGAGCGGAAAGCTTCCTTTGTAGTTGCAGTAAATTGAGAAGGGTTTCTATGTGTAAATGGTGGTGGATAGGATTGTTGTGTTCGGTGCAGCTTCAGGCACAAAGTTGGATTGCGGATTTCAGGCAGGCGGACGAGGCACGGGCTAATGGCTTATACAAGGAAGCTGTGGCACTCTATTCGCGTGTGATAGCTGCTACACCTGATCCGACGGCACGGATGGACTGTCTGAACAGCCGTGCGGGCTGTTATAAGCAACTGGCTGATTACAGGCAGGCTTTGGCTGACTATGGACAAGCGGAAGCACTGGCGGATACACCGGAGCTGAAAAATAGAATCCTGTTTAATAAGACTGGGGTGCTTTTGCAGACCGGACGTTATGAAGAAGTGGTGGATCTGCTGGCCGATATGGAATTTGCGGAGGAACAGCAGGAGGGGAAGCGGCTTGCCAACCTGGCTGTGGCCTATGCTTATATGGGCGACTGGGAACAGGGCATCCGACTGTTGGAACAGGTGCCGGAGGACAGGTGCGGGAAGGAAACACGGGCTACGCTGCTGCAGAACAAAGGGTTTATCAAGTGGGAAATGCATGACTACCGGGGGGCTTACGAGGACTTGAAAAAGGCTTCGCTTGCGCTGCAGGGAGAACGTTATTACCTGACATTGGCCAATCTGGCAGTTGTTGAAGCGGAGCTAAGGCTTTATGAAGAGGCTTTGTGCCACATTGATTCGGTACTGGCGTGGCAGGGCGAACAACCGTCTATCGGTACCGGACATCCGGACTATATCATCTCGCTGCGGAAGAAAGCGGAGATTTTGCTAAAGAAGGGAGAACGGGAGGAAGCGTTACGTTTGTTTCGCTCGTTCTATAAAGCGGAACTGGACTATGTGAAGCGGAATTTTGTCGGGATGACCGAGCAGAACCGGCTGGATTTCTGGAAAAAGGAGAAACCGCTGCTATCGGAAATTTTTTCCTTGGGAGAGGCTTGTCCGGAATTCTTGTATGACGTGGCGTTGTTGCGAAGGCACATTGCTTTGCTGGACAGGAAAGCGGTTGCGGACAGAAAGTCGTTGGACGAGTTTTGCAGGATAGACTCCCGCAAGGTGCGAAAGGCTTTGCGGCCGAAAGAAGTAGCGGTGGAATTTGCCTGCTATAAAGATCTGTTGTCGGCAGACACGATGTATATTGCATTGGTGGCCAGCCGGGATCGGGTGCGGCATGTAGCGCTTGGAACCCGCAAGGATTTGCACGGCCATCGGGTAGGGAAAGTGACACTGGACGAGGCGGTTTGTACCGGAGCCCGTTATGTGGATCAGATTTATGAAGATACGGTGTTGGCCCAAAAAATCTGGCAGCCGATTGTGAAGCTTTTGCCAGCAGGGACTCAAACCCTTTATTTTGCTCCCGACGGGTTGTTTCAGATGTTGGGCATCGAATACTTGTCATCTGAGGATTTGAAGGGATTGGAGGTGCGCAGACTGTCTTCGACGGCGCAGATTGTGCCCCGGCAAGTAGGGTCGGGAAAGAAAAACGGTGCGGAAGGTGTTCTGGTTGTGGGAGGACTGGCTTATAATGAATGTCTGCCGGAGCCGGATACGGTATCCGTATCTAACAGGATTGCGTATGACTACGTGATACGAAACTACGGTCGGCCTATGAACTTCGCTTATCTGAAAGGAGCTGGAATGGAGGCTGACAGCATTTCTGCTATACTGAAGACGGAAAGCATCGTAACAGCGGACGAAGCATGGTTGAAGTATCGATTAGGAGAAAGTCGTATTGCGCATTTGGCCACGCATGGGTATAGTCTGAAGGTGTCTTTGGACGAGCCGCTTTATTTTATGCGTGACAGCATACAGGAAGATCAGTCGTTGCTGGCAAGTGGGATCGCGTTGACAGGGGCCAACGTGGCAGGAAAAATGGAGCGGGCAGAAGACGGTTTGCTGTCGGCGAGAGAATTGTGTGATATGGACCTTACCGGTACGGAACTGGTGGTATTGTCGGCTTGTCAGACGGCACAAGGAGTGGTGTCGGATGAAGGTCCGGCAGGACTGGTACGCGGATTGAAACGGGCCGGAGTGAAGACGGTCATTGCGACGTTGTGGTCGGTAGACGACAAGGCAACGGCACTGTTCATGAAGGCACTTTATGAAAACTGGAAAGTGAAAAAACAGGATCTGTATGTCGCATTCCGTCAGGCGCGGGAGGCATTGCGCAATTATAAGATTACCAAAAAGGTGGTGTTGCAGCGGAAAACACTCAGGCGGGTAGTAGTGGATTGCAGTAAGGATCCGATCTATCCGTACCGTTCTCCCTATTACTGGGCGCCGTTTGTTCTGATCGATTAGAACTGTACCCCTATATGCATTACGCGGATCTGTACAGTATCTTTTTTCCTGTACAAATCCGCGTAATGTTTATAGAAGATATTGGATATCAGGCTTGTTCTTTGGAACCTTTGAACTGTCGGAGCAGGTCTCTGCCGAAAAGAATCCAGCCTACGGAACCGACACCGGCCAGGAATACGAAACCGATGAGGATCATGGCTTTGGAAGGCTTGGAGGCACGGAGGGGAACGGTGGCGGCCTGGACTACGGTGTAGACCGGCGTGTTCTCCTGTACCTTGGCCTTGGCGAGCTGGAGCTGTTGGGCAGTCTGGTTGTAGAGGTTGTAGGCCAGGTTCATCTCGTTTTGCAGACGTTCCTGACGGGTCTGGACGCTGCGGAGCAGGATGTTCTGGTTTTTGTCTACATAGTCGGCATAGCGCTGCTGGGCTTCGTAATATTTCTGCTGGGCTTCGTCGTAGAGCTTCTGTGTGAAGTCGAGGTCGTGACGGGCCTTGTTGGTACGGTAGTCAGTGATGTAATCTTGCAGCTTCTGCATGACTGTATCGGTGAGCGTGGCAGAAATGAGCGGATCCTGCATGGTGACAGCAATGGATACAGTGAGCGATTTCTTGTCCACACTTACGGCAATGCGGTTATTGAGAGCTTTGACAATCTCGTTTTCCTTCTTGGTGAGCTGGAAGGGATTGACGGTCGCCGTGCTATCAGTCGGTTCTTCGTCACCGGAGAAGAGGGAGACGGTCCAACCGATGCACTTGAACGGCAGGGATATCACGGTGCTCCACCATGGAGAACGCTGATGCTCCTGAAGATAATCGTAGACAGTGGTCTGGAGTTCGCCGTCGGCATCGCGTACAGGTACGTCGAACAGTTCGGTCGTAAAGGCGACTGAAGAGACGATGTCCGGATAAAGGTCAGGGGAAAGTGCATCGGCGCTGCTTCCTGCATTCAAGTTGATGCCTGCCATGCCTGCCAAGGCAGACAGGCCACCCATTGAGCGGCTGCCACTGGTACTTTCGGGGGCGATGGTAACGTTGGTTGTGTACTCCTTGGGAATGCTAAAAGCTACGACCAGTCCGACTACAGCGGCTATGCCGCACCATTTCAGGACAAGCTTGCGGTCTGCCCACACTTTACGGGCCAGTTCGAGGAGGTCGATTTCCTGCTCCTCAACAGGGAGTTGTTTATTATCTTGTTCCATATTTCTCCATTTTCCATTATTTAAATATGTTGTAGAGCGTAGCAGCCATTGTACCCAGAGAAGCGGCAGATGTACCGATGGAGAGCACTTCGGCAAGGCTTATCGGACGGCGTTCTTTCTTGCTGGGAACGATGATCTGGCATCCAGGTTCGATCTTGGCATTGCGCAGGCGTTTGACACGGCTGACAGTACCGTTCATATAGACAATGTAGGCGCGGCTCTTTTTAGCAAGGCGACTGTAGCCACCGGCTTGATCGATGTAATGAGATACCCCTTTGCCGGCGATGTAGGCCACGGTATTGGGGAACTGTACTTCACCGCTGATCTTAACAGTGCTGATTTGACCAGGAATGTAGAGACGGTCGCCTTCGCGCAACACGATGTCATAGTTGCTGCCGGGATTGGCCAGTGCCTTGTCGAGTTCGATACCTACCACATAGGAATCGGAGACATTGAGTTTGGCGAGCGAAACAGAGTCGCTACCTGCGCTCATGCGGGCCATGGCAATGGCGGCGTCGCGCTGGGCTATTTCTTCTTCGTTCATCTGACGGATGAGACGGCCACCGCGTACATAAGCAGAGGGGGTAAGACCACCGGCGCGCTTAACGAGGTCGGAGAGGCGTTCGTTCTTTTGCTGAAGGGTGTAACCGCCGGCAAAAACTACTTCACCGCCAATCTTTACACGGTGCTGTTCCTGATAGCCGGGACTACGGCGAACTTCTACCATATCATAAGGATAGAGGATGAAGCCGGGGGTACCGTCAATGACGAAACCGTCTTTCAATGCAAAGGTGAAGGTTTCGCTTAATTGGGTAGTCGCTTCAAGGCTTTTGGGGTTCTTGAGTCGACGGGATACGTCCACACGGACGGTAGATGCACCGTCGAGCAGGCCGCCTGCCTGGACGATGAGGTCTTCGAGTGTGGTGTTATCGGCATACGGGTAGACGCCCGGACGGGTCACTTCACCACTGATGGTGAAAGCTCCCTGGGCTTGCAATTCGTGGATACTGGGAATAACCAGTACGTCTTCACGACGCAAAGGTATGTCGGGAGTGGTACCGTTGAGGAGTCCGGCCAGGTCGACAGCCAGTACTTCGTGCGTAAGATCTTCGCGTTCGCGGGTCAGGATGGCACGACCGGTAAAGGCATCGCCTGTAAGTCCTTCGGCACGCTTGATGAGTTCTTTGACAGTCGTAAGACCACCACCCAGTTCGTACATGCCGGGACGATAGACGGCACCACGGATTTCGACGCGGTTGGCATAACGATTAAGGATAGCACCAACGGTGACAGAGTCGCCGTCAGCGAGATGCCAGGAAGCGTATTGTTTTTCAGTGATGCTGTAGATCTGTTTTTCGCTGCCTGTGCGGCGGATGAGACGTACTTCCTTGCTGTAAGCATCACCGGCAAATCCTCCGGCATAGTTGAGAAGGGCAGCCAGGGTTTCGTCCTTTTTCATTTCGTAGAACATGGGACGTTTCACGTTGCCACGAATGTCGACCAGCATGTCATAGGGAGGAACAATGATAACGTCGCCTTCCTGCAGGCGGGTATCATCGGAGGTCTTTCCCTGAAGAATATAGTTGTAGACATCGATTTCGTCGATCTTCTTACCGCCACGTATCAGACTGATGTTGCGCAGTGAGCCGATTTCGGAGATACCTCCTGCACGGTAGAGTGCATGGAACACAGTGGAGAAAGACGAGAGACGGTAGGTACCGGGGACGGCAACTTCACCCATGACGTTGACCTGAATGCTGCGAATTTGGCCAAGCGTGACACTGATCTGTGATTCATCGCCCGAGATACCAGCGTATTTGGAAGAAAGCATCTGGCGTATCTTACGGCTGGCATCCTCGATGGTCATGCCGCTAAGATAGATGGGACCTATCTGGCTGACCATGATATTACCTTCGGGTGTGATTTCCTGACGGATGGTAGTTTCGTTGGCTCCCCAAACGTCGATGATTACTTCGTCACCGGGGCCGAGGCGATAGTTGGCAGGTGTAGCCATGTTTTCGTTCGGCTCGAAGGTGAGTGCGCGGTTGCTGAATACGTTATGCCCGAAAATCGTCATCGTGGGAGGAATCGTATCTTTAGGTGCAACGGAATCTTCCAAGAGGACAGAGAAACCGTTCATAAAGCCGGCGTTGGGGTCATCGAACGAGCTGGGAAGAGATGAACGGGTACGTCGTTCCATATTGGCATCGCCTGTGACCATCTGTTCGGTACTTCCTTTACTTGCTTCGTAGCGCTGCTTGATGCGTTCCATCTGGGCACGGGTGACACCACGTGACAAGAGTTCACGTCCCATCTCCTGCTCGCTTTTTCCAGCAGCATAGGCTTCTTTGACGTATTGTATGACTTGCTCGTCGTTCATTTGGGCATGGACGGACAGAGAGAACAGCATACATACGATAGCAAATAGAATGGATTTCCTGAAATGTTTCATCAATTTTTAGTTTAGTAAAATTATCAATCGTTATTGTTCGTTTTTGATATGGATGATTGTCACGTTAAACTCTTTTCCGCTTGTATAACACTTCGCTTCCTTTTACCCGAACAGGCGGATGCGGCTGCAAAGATATGAAGAAATGTTGGAATAAAAGCCGGAAAACGGAGATTGTTTGCCCTCAATTTCCAATTCTTTCCACATAACCCACCGGAATTTCTACGTGGGCGCAGCCAAGGAGGTCGATGCGGATGACAACCTGATGCTTGCCGTTCAGATTGACCAATTCGCCTTCCAGACCGGTGAGAGGACCCTTAATGACCCGAATCGGGTCGCCCGGAGAGAGGGAAGAGGCACTGAATTTGACGGCTTCGGGGCTGTAGTCGAGCATGAAACGGAAACGTTCCATTTGCTGGTCGGGGATGACAGCCGGTGTGTGCTGGCCGCGCAGGACCATGTAGCGGCTGACCGCTGACAGGGTAAGGGGAAGTGGACGCTCCTTGGGCGTGACGTGCACGAAAATCATCAGCGGTAAGACCAGTTTCTCCGTCCGCTTGACGCGGTCGCTCCAGCGACGTTCCACTGTCTGTACAGGCAGGTAATGCTCGATGCCCATGGCGGTCAGGCGTTCGGCAGTCTTCTTTTCCATGCAGGACTTGACGTAAGCCACCAGCCATTGTTTCCGGGGAACGGGAGACTGGATTGTCAGGGTATTCTCTGTCTTCGGATGGGCATTCATTTCTTTATAGTGCGATGGTTTATTTTATTTGTGCACAAATGTAAGGAAAATAAGTGTTATAACTTTTATAGATTGAAAATTTTAAGTTTAAAATTTTCTTTTTTTTCTGTCATGTTTCCTTTTCCAGGATATCTTCCATCTTGAGCAATTCGTCGCGATACTGGGCAGCCTGGAGAAAATCGAGGTTCTTGGCGGCTTCCTGCATGAGGCGGCGTGTGCGTTCGATGCTCTTTCGGAGTTGTTCGGGCGACATGTGGAGGGTGACCGGATCGGCAGCGATGAGGCGGGACGGTTCGGGCTCGACGTAGGGACGGGGAGCGGCAGAACGTTCTGCAGGTTCGGAGGTGGAGGAGGCTGCCAGCGGATTGAAGGTGTGGCTTTTTCTTATCTGTTGGGGAGTGATGCCATGTTCCCGGTTGTAACGGAGCTGTTTCTCGCGGCGGCGCTCTGTTTCGTTGATGGTCTGTTGCATACTGTCGGTGATGTGGTCGGCGTACATGATGACGCGGCCATTGACGTTGCGGGCTGCACGTCCGGCGGTCTGAGTGAGCGAACGGTGGGAGCGGAGAAAGCCTTCCTTGTCGGCATCGAGGATGGCTACCAGTGACACTTCGGGCAGGTCGAGACCTTCGCGCAGAAGGTTGACACCGATGAGGACATCGTAGATGCCTTCGCGCAGGTCGGACATGATTTTGACGCGTTCGAGGGTCTCGACGTCGCTGTGGATGTAGTTGCAGCGGATGTCGTGGTTGAGGAGGTATTCGGTCAGTTCTTCGGCCATGCGCTTGGTGAGAGTGGTGACGAGGGTACGTTCGCCACGTTCGATGCGGAGCTGGATTTCCTCCATGAGGTCGTCGATCTGGTTGTGGGTGGGGCGTACTTCGATGACGGGATCGAGTAGTCCGGTGGGACGGATGACCTGTTCGACCACGATACCTTCGGAGCGTACCAGCTCATAGTCGGCGGGGGTGGCACTGACATAGATGACCTGACGGGCGAGGGCTTCGAACTCGTCGAAGGTGAGGGGACGGTTGTCGCGGGCGGCAGGCAGACGGAAACCGTATTCGACGAGGTTCTCCTTGCGGGCACGGTCGCCTCCATACATGGCACGGAGTTGGGGAACGCTGACGTGGCTTTCGTCGATGACGATGAGATAGTCTTCGGGGAAGAAGTCGAGCAGGCAGTAGGGACGGGTACCTGCAGCACGGCCGTCGAAGTAGCGCGAATAGTTTTCGATGCCGGAGCAATGGCCCAGTTCGCGCAGCATTTCCATGTCGTAGGTGACCCGTTCGTAGATGCGTTTGGCCTCCAGCATACGGCCTTCCTTTTCGAAGAACTCGACCTGTTTATGGAGGTCGTCCTCGATTTCGTGGATGGCACGAAGGGTGTTTTCCTTGGTGGTCATGAAGAGGTTGGCCGGATAGATTTTGTAACTGTCGAAGGTGCCGAGGGTGACCCCGCTGACGGGGTCCACTTCCTCGATACTGTCTACTTCGTCGCCCCAGAAGACGACACGCAGGAGGTTGTCGCTGTAGGCCAGGAAGATGTCAACCGTGTCGCCTTTGACACGGAAATTGCCACGGTTGAGGTCGAGGTCGTTACGCTGGTAGAGGCTGTCTACCAGGCGGCGCAGGAAGACGTTGCGACTGAACATCTTGCCCCGGACAACGTCGATGCTGTTGTTGTAGAAATCGGCCGGATTGCCCATGCCGTAGATGCAGGACACGGAGGAGACGACAATCACGTCCTTTCGTCCGCTGAGCAGGGCAGAAGTGGCGGCCAGACGGAGTTTGTCGATTTCGTCGTTGATGGCCAGGTCTTTTTCGATATAGGTATCCGAGGCGGGCAGGTAGGCCTCGGGCTGGTAGTAGTCGTAATAAGAGACATAATACTCGACGGCATTGTGAGGAAAGAATCCCTTGAACTCACTGTAGAGCTGAGCCGCCAGGGTTTTGTTGTGGCTCAGGATGAGTGTGGGCTTGTTGATGTTGGCAATGACGTTGGCGATGGTGAATGTCTTACCGGAGCCCGTGACGCCAAGCAAAGTCTGGGCGGGCAGTCCCTGCAGGATGCCGTCGGTGAGCTGGCGGATGGCTTCGGGCTGGTCGCCCGTGGGCTGGTAGTCGGATGTAAGCTGAAATTTGTTCAAGGGCGTCAGGTTTTGGTTATGAATGCAAAGGTAGTGAAAATTTTTATTTCACCTTCCGGTAATAGGCATCGGCCTGCGCCAGTGTTTCGGGCTTGCCTACGTCGAACCAGCCTTCGGTGTCGATGGGGTAGCACTGGATGCGGGCCTGCCGGCAGATGTCTATGTAGAAGGGGATGATGGAAAACTTGCCCTTCCAGCGGTCGGTGTCCATGTAGTGGAAGATGGAAGGCGAGAGGACGTGGACACAGCCGAAGGCGAGTTCGTTGTAACGGCCTTCGGCGTAGACGGTACCTGTAGGGAGGGTTTCGCCTGTCGCCTTGTTGACCCATCCGCACAGGCGGTTGTCGGCGTCGGCCAGGAGGTAACGGGAGGTCTGCCGGTGGTTGGTCAGCAGGGTCGCATCGGCTCCGCTTTCCACGTGGTGCCGGTAGAAGGCGGCCAGGTCGATGTGAGTCAGGATATCGGCGTTGTGGATGAGGAACGGTTCGCCGTCATCCAGTAGGGGACGGGCTTTCAGGATGCCTCCACCCGTATCGAGCAGTTCGCCTCGTTCGTCACTGATGAGGATGCGGACACCAAAGTTGTCGTTTGCTTTCAGAAAATCGAGAATCTGTTCGCCAAAGTGGTGGATATTGATGACGATGTCGTGGAAACCGGCTTCTTTCAGACGCAGTATTACGCGCTGGAGCATAGGCACACCGGCTACAGGCACCAGGGCTTTAGGCATGTGATCGGTAAGCGGACGGAGGCGGGTACCCAGTCCGGCGGCAAATATCATGGCTTTCATGTCAGTTGCGGGCTTTGAAGGTTTGTTCGATGCTCTGTTCGCGGTGCATCAGGTTGACCTGAACGCCAAACTTTTGGTTCAGGTGCTCGGCCAGATGTTGGGCCGAGTAGACGGAACGGTGCTGGCCGCCCGTGCAGCCGAAGCAGACAGAAAGGTTGGTGAAACCGCGTTCCATGTAGCGTTTGACAGAAGCGTCGACCAGACCGTAGACGTGTTCCAGAAAGGTCGTGATTTCACCATCGTCTTCGAGGAAGCGGATGACAGGTTCGTCCAGTCCCGTGAAGGGTTTGTAGCGTTCGTACTTGCCGGGGTTGTTTACGGCGCGGCAGTCGAAGACAAAACCTCCGCCGTTGCCCGACGGATCTTCGGGAATGCCTTTCTTGTAGGCAAAGCTGGTGACTTTGACCACAAGGCGGCGCTTCTGCAGGTCGTCGGTGAATTGCTTCAGTTCGGTCAGTTCGGTCAGCACCTGGCAGAGATAAGGATATTCGGGATAGGGCTCACGGAGCAGCTGGCGAAGGTTCTCGATGGCAAAGGGTACACTCTGAATGAAGTGGGGTTTCTTCTCAAAGTAGCCGCGGAAACCGTAGGCACCCAGTACCTGCATGGTGCGGAACAGCACGAAGTGGCGAAGCTGGGCCATGAAGTAGGCTTCGTCCACGGGCTGATATTTGCGCAGTGCGTCGATGTACTCGCGGAGCAGTTCCTGGCGGAGGCTGTCGGGATAGTTGGCTTTTGCCTGCCACAGGAAGGAAGCCACGTCGTAGTAGACAGGACCCTTGCGTCCGCCCTGAAAGTCGATGAGCCACGGTTCACCATCCTTGATCATGACGTTGCGACTCTGGAAGTCGCGGTACATAAAAGTGGCGGAACTGCTGCGGAGCAGGACGTCGGCCATTTTCTGGAAATCGTCTTCAAGGCGGTCTTCCTGGAAGTCAAGACCGGTGGCTTTCAGGAAACAATACTTGAAGTAGTTCAGGTCCCACAGGATGCTACGGCGGTTGAACTCAGCCTGCGGATAGCAGTAGGAAAAGTCCATGCCTTCGGCACCGGCAAACTGAACGGCGGGCAGGAGGCGGAGCGTCTTGCGTAGCAGTTGCTTCTCGTCCTCACCAAAGACGCTGGTCTTACGTCCTTTTTCAATGGCGTTGAAGAGCAGCGTATCGCCCAGGTCTTCCTGAAGGTAATAGATGTCGTCGTCCGACTTGATGAACACTTGCGGAACAGGCAATCCCTGACGGCGGAAATGTTCGGCCATATAGAGGAAGGCGCGGTTTTCTTCCACACTTTCGCCGCTTACTCCGATGAGGTTGGGAGTGCCTTTCAGGCGGAAATAACGACGGTTGGATCCCGATGCGGGCATTTCTTCGATACTATCCGGTTCGTGGCCGGTATAGGCTGTATATAGCTTTTTCAGTTCTTCTGTAATCATAGATTTAGTCATTTTGGCAGCTAAGATAAGGTTTTCTGTTCAGATATGGTTATCTTTGCCCAAATAAATACAGGAAAAATGACAAAAAACATTCCTCAATTTCTGATTGCCGCACCCACATCGGGCAGTGGAAAGACAACGGTGAGCCGTGGGCTGATGGCTCTGCTGAAGGCAAGAGGGCTGAACGTGCAGCCATACAAATGCGGGCCGGACTACATCGATACAAAGTTTCATGAACGTGCCTGCGGACGTCCGTCGGTCAATCTAGATTTGTTCATGGCTTCGGAGGAGCATGTACGAAAGCTTTATGCCCGCTATGCTGTCGGCGCGGATGCCTGTGTGGTGGAAGGTATGATGGGGATGTTCGACGGTTATGAACGCGATCGTGGCTCGTCGGCAGAAGTGGCCCGGCTGTTGTGTTTGCCGGTGGTATTGGTGGTCGACGCGCGGTCGGCAGCCTATTCCTTGGCACCTCTGTTGCAGGGCTTTCTGCATTTCCGTTCTGATATCCGTTTTGCGGGTGTCATTTTCAATCGGGTAGGGTCGACGCGCCATTTCGGAATGTTGCAGGAGGTTTGTGAAGACCTTCAGGTGGAGTGTCTGGGGTATCTGCCGAAAGACGGTTTGTTGGAGCAGGGCTCACGTTACTTGGGTCTGGACTTCAGCGAACAGGAAACGGAAGAAGCCTGTCGTCGCTTGCTGGAATTGTTGGAAGCCCATATACGTATCGATCGTTTGTTGGAAATCACCTCCCTGTCTTTGCCTGAGAACCGGACGGAAAATGAAAGGCTGGGAAACAGACGTATTGCGGTGGCACGCAACAGCGAGTCTTTTTCTTTCCTATATACGGAACACCTGGACTTGCTGAAGCGCTACGGGGAAGTGTTCTTTTTCAATCCGGAAGAGTCAGCTCCGCTACCTGACGGTACCGATTTGCTTTACCTGCCGGGTGGTTATCCCGAGAAACATGCAGAAGCTTTGAGAACGGCAGACGTTACGCTGGATTCCATACGTCGTTATATTGAAGGTGGAGGAAAAGCGTTGGCCGAGTGTGGGGGTATGATTTACCTGTCGCAGGGAATCTGCCAGGACGAACAGCCCGATTTCCTGCCGATGGCGGGTGTGCTGCCATTTTCCATTTCAAACCGGAAGGAAGACCGAAGGCTGAGCCTGGGTTACCGGCGTTTCGATTATAATGGACAAACGTTGTACGGACACGAATTCCACTATACCCAATATGTGCAACGGCCGGGTGAACGGTTGCTTCCGACGGTGGCGCAGGTGTACGATGCCCGCGGGGAGAAGGTGAACACGCCGGTGTTCCGATACAAGAACCTGCTGGCCAGTTATACCCATTTGTATTGGGGAGAAATTGATTTGGACAAGTTATTTGAGAACGAAGAATGAAACGGATTTATACAAAGACCGGCGACAAGGGAATGACCGGTATTCATGGAGGAGAGCGGGTGCCCAAGGATGACATCCGCATCGAGGCCAACGGTTGTCTGGACGAACTGAATGCCGTAATAGGCATCGTGCGTTCCATGTTGTCTGCCGAGGATGAGTGGCAGCAGTTGCTGCACGCGATACAGCGGGAACTGATGGTCGTGATGAGCCATGTAGCTACGCCATCGGACAAGGTAAACCCGAACGAACTGCATGCGGCCGAGCTAACCCTTCGTTGCGAACAGGAGATGGACCGCTTGACGGAACAGTTGGCCGACCACGGTTATTTCTTGCTTCCGGGAGGTACACCTGTTTCGGCCCAGCTGCACTTTGCACGTACGGTGGCACGCAGGGCAGAGCGGCGTCTGTGGACATTGCATCGGCAGAGCCAGTTGGATGAGGCTATCCTGTGTTTCGTCAACCGGTTGTCCGACCTGTTTTTTGTCATGGCACGCATGGAGATGCAACGCCAGAACTGGCCGGAGGAAAAGTGGCAGGAATTTGCCTATAAACGGAAAAAGACCTCAGGAAAACAGACCGATTAGCCTAACTGCAGCTCGTAAAGGCAGGCTTTCACTTCCATGCTGCTGCCCAGGTGTTTGCCCTCGTCGTCGGACAGTTTGACGCATTCGTGCCATTCCTGGTTGTTGTTCATCCGGCAGCGGGTCAGTTTCATCACAATATTGGAAGGGGTGAAGTCGGTGTCGTTGGTCAGGTTGGTACCGATGCCGAACGCGCAGCGGATGCGTCCCTGGCAGAACTGTTGGATGTCGAGCGCCTTGGGAAAGTTGAGCGCATTGCTGAAGATGATGGTTTTGGTTGTCGGGTCTATGCCGAATTCCTTGTAGCGGGCAATGAGTTTCTCGGTAAATTCGAATTCGTCGCCCGAATCACAGCGGACGCCGTCGAACAACTTGGCCTGCTTGCGGCTGAGGTTGCTCAGGAAAGCATCGGACGTATAGGTGTCCGAGAGGGCGGTACCCAGGTCACCGTCGTAGACATTTACCCAGTTTTCCAGTGCCATGTAGTTGGCATGCTTGTAGCCGAACTGAGCGCCGTGGAACATGAACCATTCGTGCGGATGGGTTCCCATCGGCTTCATGTTGTATTTCATGGCGAAATAACAGTTGGATGTTCCCGTGCAATACAGGGCGTGCTGTTTGAGGTAGCCGATGACCGTGTCGTGTACTTCGAACGAGAAGCGGCGGCGTGTACCGAACTCGGAGAAGGAAAGATGATTGCGGTTGGACAGAGATACCTTGTCCACCAGTCGGGAAACTACCTTATCCAGATCGGGAACATGTCCCATGACCCGGTTTCTCACCTCGGACACCAACGCCAGAAGCGGAACTTCGTAGAGTGTCACCTTATACATATAGTCCGTCACTTCCATGTGGAGATGGCGTTCCTCGTCCAGCCAGACATTTACCTTTTCGGGTTGGAAGCGGAAAGAAGAGAGCCATTCCCAGTAGACACGGGGCAGAAACCGGCAGGTATGTGTCATGTACTCCAGTTCGTCACCGGTCAGGGCAATCCGTCGCATCTGGTCGATGGCTTCTTTCAGTTCGGCCAGGAAATGGTCGGAACAGACAGTCTGGTCGCGGTCGGTGAAAGAGAATGTGCCCGATGCATACGGAAACAGTTTGATGTAGGCGTATGACGTAGTAAACTTGTAAAGGTCGGTGTCGAGTATAGAGTAAATCATGACATGTGTGTTTTTAGAATTTTCGGGGGTGAAGATACATACTTTATTTAAGTTTCGCAAATTCCTGCCGTCCAAGTCGCATGATATGAAGGTGGGAAGGAAGATATGTCAAAACAAAGGTACTTCAAGCTCTCTTCCTTTCAAAAGTAGGAGGTAAATAGTCTTACTAAATTTTGACATACCTTCTTTTGCAGAGATCTTTATTGTTAATAAAATTGCAAGGTGCTTAAAGTGTGTTATAATGAGAAGTTTTTTCTCCAGATGTTTTGGAAGTTTGGAAAAATGCGCTACATTTGCAATGTGTTTTTCATAGTATTAGATTTAAGGTTAACAAAAGATTGGCTGTC
>CAYQOV010000047.1:0-20373 GCA_964419245.1 uncultured Bacteroides sp.
AAATAAATTCACCGACAGACTTGCGGTTACTTTTTTGAGAGAAGAGGAGAGGAATACCAAAGGCTAACAGAGGGAGGGCGAAGGCGGCGATGTCGACCTTGAAGCCCAGAGCTGAAATAATCCAGGCCGTAACCGTGGTACCGATATTGGCACCCATAATGACGCCGATGGATTGGGAAAGAGTCAGCAGACCTGCGTTAACGAAACTGACCACCATGACAGTGGTAGCGGAAGAAGATTGTACCAGGGCTGTAATCAATACGCCGGTCAGCACACCGGTCACCCGATTGGTAGTCATTGCTGTCAGGATTTTCCTGAGCCGGTCGCCGGCAAACTTCTGAAGGCCTTCACTCATGATCTTCATTCCATAAAGGAATAAAGCCAAGGAACCGAGCAGCTTTAAAAAATCATAAAAAGAATACTCCATCTTTAATTATTTAAGGGGTTTCTTTGCTCCATCTGTTATTAAGCTTATCTTTAGTGCTGTCAAACTCCAAAAAGAAGACTTATGAAACACATGTTACAAATTTGTTGCAAAAATAATAATATTTATAAAGAATTCCCTATCGGAAGCTCACTTTTGGATGTTTATTCCGGACTTAATCTTAATTTTCCCTATCAGGTGGTCAGTGCGAAGGTCAACAACCGCTCCGAAGGGCTTAACTTCCGGGTGTACAACAACAAGGATGTCGAGTTTCTCGATGTGCGCGATCCGTCGGGCATGCGCACTTACGTCCGATCGCTCTGCTTCATCCTCTACAAGACGGTCAGTGAACTCTTCCCCGAAGGAAAGCTTTACGTGGAGCATCCTGTATCCAGAGGCTATTTCTGCAACCTGCGTATCGGGCGCCCCATCGAGTTGGAAGACGTTCAGGCGATTAAAAAACGAATGCAGGAAATCATAGCCGAAGACATTCCCTTTCACCGTACCGAATGTCACACCAGCGAGGCTGTCCGCGTGTTCAGCGAACGAGGTATGGACGACAAGGTGAAACTGTTGGAGACGTCAGGGTCGCTCTATACCTATTATTATACATTGGGGGATACGGTGGACTATTACTACGGTAACCTGCTTCCCAGTACGGGATTCATCAAGCTGTTCGACATTGTGAAATACTATGACGGTCTGTTGCTGCGTATTCCCAACAAGGAAAATCCCAACGTGCTGGAAGAAGTCGTGAAACAGGAAAAAATGCTTGACGTATTCAAGGAACATTTACGTTGGAATCATATTATGGGCTTGAGCAACGTAGGAGATTTTAACCAGGCTTGTCTGGATGGGCATGCCACAGATCTTATCAATGTGGCTGAAGCTTTGCAGGAAAAAAAGATAGCACAAATAGCTGATGACATTTTTCTGCGGACGCAAAACGGCACGCGTGCACAGTTGGTACTGATATCCGGTCCTTCGTCTTCAGGCAAAACAACCTTCAGCAAACGCCTCAGTGTGCAGTTGATGACCAACGGACTTCATCCCTATCCCATTTCGTTGGACAACTACTTTGTGGATCGCGAACAGACGCCGCTCGACGAGAAAGGCAACTACGACTATGAATCGCTCTATGCGCTCGATCTCAAACTGTTCAACGAGCAGCTTCAGGCCCTGCTGCGTGGTGAAGAAGTGGAGTTGCCTCGTTTCAACTTCACGACCGGCAAGAAAGAATTCAAAGGTGACAAACTGCGTATCGACGAGCATACTATCCTTATTTTGGAAGGTATCCATGCTTTGAACCCCGAATTGACACCTCAGATTCCCAATGAGAACAAGTATAAGATTTATGTATCGGCTCTGACTACCATTTCGCTGGACGACCATAACTGGATACCCACGACGGACAACCGCCTGATACGCCGCATCATCCGCGACTACAACTACCGTGGTTATTCGGCTCAGGAAACGATCTCCCGCTGGCCCAGCGTACGTGCTGGAGAGGATAAATGGATTTTCCCCTACCAGGAGAACGCGGACGTGATGTTCAATTCGGCTCTGCTCTTCGAACTGGCCGTGCTGCGCTGTCATGCCGAACCGATACTGAACAGCGTGCCACGCAACTGCTCTGAATATTCTGAGGCTTACCGTCTGTTGAAGTTTATCAAATATTTTACTCCTGTGCAGGATAAGGAAATACCTCCTACGTCGCTCCTGCGTGAGTTCCTTGGCGGAAGCAGTTTCAAATATTGATGGAGGTGACAATATCTTTTTATCCTTTTTATACAAAATATCAGATTTTGCTTACCTTTGCACACAACAAAACAACATTTGTATGAAAAAGATACTTCTGATTGGGCTTGTGGCTGCTTTCTGTTTATGCGGTCACAGCCGTGCACAAAACCAAAACAGTGCCGCTGACCTGATGAAGCAGGCACAGGAAAATCTGGACAAGCATTCGTACATCACAGCGCGTTATCTGTTTCTGCAAGCTTATAATGCTTTTACGGCAGAGGGCGATTATGCGCAGGCTGTTGTGTGTGGAGTCAATGCTTGTGCTCTCTATCATCGGGAGAACTACTATAAGGAAGCCTTCGAAGTGCTGACCCGAGCTGACCAGATGGTAAGCGAGGGTGAGAAGAAAAGCGGAAAGCAGATGCCCGCCCTGCGCTATCCCATCATTAAGGAGCGGATGCGCATGTATCTGAATATGGGTAAGACCGGTAATGCCAAGACGCAGCTCGACCAGCTGGAAGACGTGTCCAAGAAAGCAGACAGCGACTCACTGAAAACCGACCTGCTCTACACGCAGGCCGCCTATTTCTACACCCTGCGGCAGAACGACAAGGGGGATGCCACCATCCGCCAGCTGATTGAGGAAAGCAATCGTCAACAGGCCGCCGAGGCTCAAAGCAAATACGACACGTTGAAGCAGCAATACGACGCGAGCCTCCAAACTATCGAGGAAAAAGATAGCTCGCTCTCTGCCAAACAGTATTTTATCATCAGCCTTGGCATTCTGTCCATCATTCTGGCAGCAGCTCTGGTTGGTGTGGCTGTCATCCTGTTGCGCTTTTTTGTGCTGAGCCGCAAGCAGAAGAAAGCAATCGCACTGGCCAACGAGCACAACGAGCTGAAGACGCAGTTCATCCAGAACATCTCGGCGCAGATGGAACCTACGTTGGCCACGCTGGACGACCGCCAGCCGGGTGTACAGGCCCTGAGAGGCTTTGCGCAGCACATTCAGGAACTTTCCGACCTGGAGCAGTCGCTGTCCGAGCCCTACGAGGCCGAGGAAAAGAACGTGAGCACCTTCTGCGAGGGGCTGATGGAGAAAATACAGAAGGCGAACCAGAAAGACCTCGCCTTGTCGGTCAACGCTCCGAAACTGAACGTCAAGATTTGTCCTGAACAGTTGGAATACATCCTGCTGCACCTGCTGGAGAACGCTGTCCGCTACACGCCCGACGGCGGCAAGGTGACGCTCGACTTCAAGAAACGCGGCGCACACACCCACCAGTTCATCGTGACGGACACCGGCTGCGGCATTTCCGAAGAGCAGCGCGCCAAACTCTTCAAGCCATTCAGCGAAATCAAGGACCTGACGCAGGGCGACGGACTGGGCCTGCCCATCTGTTCCCTGATGGCCATCCGCATGAACGGCAGCTTGACACTGGACGAAGGCTACACGAAGGGTGCACGCTTCATTCTGGAGCTGCACGCGTGAGTGCATAGCGACTAAAAAAACGAGGCACGGACTACACGGAATTTCGCGGCGGGAAAAGCCCACCGACCTATTGTTCCGCGTAGTCCGTGCCTCGTTTTATGTCCGTGCGTGACCCTGACCGGCTACTTCAGCCACGTGGCCCGCTTCCACAGGTACTCCATCGGGCCGTGGCTGTGGTGGCGCATCCACCAGCGGCAGAAGGCCAGCTGGATGACGAAGATCAGCGCGCCGACCAGGACGCTGGCTGTGATGCCCAACTTGTCGTGCAGGCCGAAGCCCCAGTTGTAGAACAGCATGGAACCGATGATGCTCTGCGTGATGTAGTTGGTCAGGCTCATACGGCCATAGGGGATGAGGAAGTCCAGGCGTTTGCACAGGCGGGTGCGGTAGTAGCCGTTGAGCACGGCGGATACGAGCAGCAGCATGAAGGCAAACTTATAGAGAGAGGACACTACGAGCAGTAGCGGCGTGCGCACCGAGGGGTTCTCCACAAAATCGGGCAGCATGTTGCCCAGTCCGTAGAGCGGGAAGAAGGCGACGAGCGATCCGCACAGCACCTTGTTCCAGAATTTCAGATTCTCCTTCAGGAACAAGCCCCGGCGGCCTACCAGATAGCCGAAGATAAAGAGGGCTGCCGTCTGGAACACACGTCCGTTGTCCCACGCCCAGGCCAGACTGGCCAGCTGGCCTTCCCACAGGTTGACGCTCAGGGTGTCGAGGAAGGTGCCATGGCTTTGTGCCTCGAATGTAGCGGCCCACAGGTTACCTGTAGGCAAGGCAGGTGTCACGAACGTCGGGTCGAAGGCAGCACGGATCACATAGTAGAGCGGCAGTGGCTGTACCAGCAATACGCAGGCCAGGATGAACAGCCACTTGTCGCGCAGGCGGCATACCAGCGGCAGGATGAAGCCCACCAGCGAATAGAGCACCAACACCTCAGCCGTGAAGAACGAAGCGTTCAGATTGCCGATGAGGAAGAGCAGCACCAGCCGCCAGCAGAAGCGCAGGCGGAAATCACGCCCGCGCAGACGCTGGTTGTCGTATTGGATGAAGTAGCTGAAGCCGAAGAGCAGGGCAAACACGGCATATGCCTTGCCGCCGAAGAGAAAGAAGAGGCCGTCCCACACGGCACGGTCCGTAAAGGCCAGCCAGACACTCCGTCCCGCTTCGTCGGGGAAGGAGTAGAAGTTGAAGTGTTCAATCGAGTGCAGCAGGATGATGCCCATCACTGCCAGCCCGCGCAGCACGTCGGCCACGTTCACGCGCGCATGTCTCTGTATCTGTTGTTCCATCGGTTTGTATCGGTTCAAAGACTGTTTTCCGTTCATTCTGTCATTTCTCCGGCTGATACAGACCACGGTTGATCAGCAGCCACTTCACGTCGGGCTCCTGCCCACGGTAGTTCTTGTACATGTCCATGGCGTCGTCGATGCCGCCGGGCGTCAGGATATAGCGGCGGAAGCGGTCGGCCAGGTCGGGGTTGAAGATGTTGCCGCTCTCGGTAAAGGCACCGTAGGCATCACAATCCAGCACCTCGGCCCAGATGTAGCTGTAGTAGCCCGCCGTATAGCCGCCACCCATCGTGTGGTTGAAGTAGGTGGTGCGGTAGCGCGAGGGAATCTGCTTCAGCAGCTTGCGCTTGCCCAGTGTCTTGGCCTCGAAAGTCATCACGTCCATATCCTCGGGAATAGACTTCAGGGTGTGGAAGTCCATGTCGAGGTATGAGGCAGCCAGGTATTCCACCGTGGCGAAGCCCTGTCCGTACTTGCCGCTCTTGGCCAGCTTCTTCACCAGTTCGGCAGGCATCATCTCACCCGTCTGGTAGTGGCGGGCATAGTATTTCAGGACTTCGGGTTCAAACGCCCAGTGCTCGTTGATCTGTGAAGGCAGCTCCACGAAATCGCGGGGCACGCCACTGACACCCGAATAGTGAACGTCGCGGAAGAGGCTGTGCAGCCCGTGGCCGAACTCGTGGAAGAGGGTCGAAGCCTCGTCGGCACTGAGCAGGGCGGGCTGGCCTTCGGTGGGTTTGGTGAAGTTGCAAACAATAGTCACCACAGGGGTGATGCGGTTGCCGTGTTTGTCATACCCCTGCGGACGGTAGCTGCCACACCAGGCGCCTCCACGCTTGCTGGCACGGGGGAAGAAGTCGAAGTAGAGGATACCCAACGTCTTGCCATCCTTGTCGATGCACTCGAAGACCTGCGCCTCGGGATGGGGCAGCGGCATGTAGGTGAGCGGGCGGAAACGGATGCCATACAGGCGGGTAGCCACATAGAAAGCTCCCTCGCGCACGTGGTTCAGCTCCAGATAGGGGCGCACTTCGTTCTCGTCGATGTCAAACTTGGCCTTTTTGGCCTTCTCGAAGTAGTAGCGCCAGTCCCAGCCTTCGGCCTTGAACTTTTTGCCGTCCTTCTTGATTTCGGCCTGGATGTCCTTCAGCTCTTCCTTGGCTTTCGCCAGCGCAGGTTCCCATATCTGGTCGAGCAGGGCATACACCTTGTCGGGTGTCTTGGCCATGCGCGTTTCCAGCGCCAGCGAGGCATAATCTTCGTACTCCATCAGGCGGGCCTTCTCCAGGCGGGCCTCCAGCAGCTCGTGCACCACGGCCTTGTTGTCGGCGTCATTGCCGTTGTTGCCGCGGTTGGTGTAGGCCTTGAAGATCTGTTCGCGCAGGGCGCGGTTGTCGGCATATTGCAGGAAGGGCATCACACTGGGATTTTGCAGGGTAAACACCCACTTGCCCTCCAGTCCCTGCTGACGGGCCGTCTCGGCGGCCGAGGCTACCAGCGTGGCGGGCAGGCCGGAGAGGTCGGCTTCGTTGTCGATGACCAGCTTGTAGGCGTTCGTCTCCTGCAGCATGTTCTGCCCGAAGGTGAGCTGGAGCAGGGCGATGCGGCTGTTCAGCTCGCGCAGCTTCTGCTGGTCGGCCTCGCTGAGGTTGGCGCCGCTGCGCACAAAGTCCTTGTAGGTCTCCTCGAGCAGTTTCGTCTGCTCCTTGTCCAGGCCGAGGCGTTCGCGGTTGTTGTACACCTGCTTGACGCGGGCGAAGAGGGCGGCGTTGAGCGAGATGTCGTCGCTATGCGCCGAGAGCAGGGGCGAGAGCTCCTTGCTTAGGGCCTGCAGCTCGGGCGAAGTGTTGCAACTGTTTTGTCCGCCAAAGACAAGAGAGACGCGCGTGAGCAGCGCGCCGCTGCGGTCGAGGGCGGCGATGGTATTGTCGAAGTCGGGCACGGAACGCTGGCGCACGATGGCGTCGATTTCCCGTTTCTGATCCTCCATACCCTTGAGGAAGGCCTCGCGGTAGTCGGCCAGCGTAATCTGTTCGAAGGGCGGCACGCCGTAGGGAGTGGTGTACTCGGTGAGGAAAGGGTTCGTCCGTGCAGCATCAGTCTGGCCGTAGGTAGCCATCGAGGCGCCCAGCAGGGCAGCCATGCACAGGTTTCTGTAGATGTTTGTCTTCATGCAGCTGTATGTTTTTAGAATGAATATGTTTCAGGTTTTCTGCGCAAAGATAAGATTTCTGTCCGAAAAAGCGAGCATATCCGCCCTGCAAGTGGTACAGAGTGGAAGCAAAAGACGGACAAAGCGCTGGTATAAAGCAGACAAAAGGATGGTTTCCTCCGTACAAAGCACAGCTTTACCCGTGCAGAAAGTTATATCTTAGCTGCTCAGATGTACATCTTGGCACGTCAGATGCATATCTTAGCCCGCAAGATATACATCTGAGCGGCCAAGATATAGAATTTCTACGGACTTATGCGATTCTTTCCCGCAGGAAAGGGAAAAGGAAAACGGGAGGAAGGGGAAAGAAAGCTAGGAGTGATGAATACAGAAAAGATGAGGAGGCTCAAAATAGAAAAGGTGTAATCAAAACGCAATGTCATCCTGAACGCAGTGAAGGATCTCAATACACAAACAGCTGTTTTCGAGATTCTTCACTTCGTTCAGAATGACAAAATGTTAGCACTTCTCTATTTTGAGCCTCCTCAAAACATCAGGTGTTTCCACGACTTGTGCCAACACCCGTCAGACGGCAATCAGCGCAAGGCTTCCACCTCGTCGGGCGTCAAGGGGATCTTCTTGCCCAGGCGGCGGGCACCGTCGGCGGTGATGAGGTAGTCCTCCTCGTTGCGGATGCCGCCGAAGTGGCGGTATTCCTCCACCTTGTCGTAGTTGATGAAGTCGGTGAATTTCTTCTCGCTACGCCATAGGTCGATGAGTTCGGGGATGAAGTAGACGCCCGGCTCCACGGTATGCACGAAGCCCGGCTCCAGCGGAATGGCCAGACGCTGGCTCTTGCGGCCGAACTGGGTGCTCTTGGGCTGGCCGTTGTAGCCCACCCACTGCTCGCCGAGGTTCTCCATGTCGTGCACGTCGAGGCCCATCATGTGACCCAGTCCGTGCGGATAGAACAAGGCGTGCGCGCCTTCGCGGACGGCATCTTCGGCATTGCCCTTCATCAGGCCCAGTTCCTTCAGGCCTTCTACCATGACACGGGCCGAGAGGTCGTAGACGTCCATATAGGGAATGCCGGGGCGCAGGGCCTTGACGCTCTCCAGATGCATGGCGTTCTGAATCTCGTAGACGGCGCGCTGGCGGGGAGTGAAGGTCTTGTCGGCGGGGATGGTGGACGACATGTCGCCGCAATAGCCCGAAGGCAGCTCGGCGCCGGCGTCGATGAGGAAGAGGTCGCCCGGCTTGATTTTATTGCCGTGGTAGTGGTTGTGCAGCGTCTGCCCGTTAATGGTGGCGATGGTGGCGAAGGAGAGTTCGCAATTGTTACGCTCGGCCACGTGGTTCATCTCGGCCACCACCTCGTATTCGTACATGCCGGGACGGATGCATTTCATGGCGGCGATGTGCATGTCAGCCGTCACGTTGCAGGCCTTCTCGATTTCTTCGATTTCCTCGGCCGTCTTGTAGTTGCGCTGCGCCACCACGGCACGGATAAAGGGTACAGACCCCTCCTGGCGTGCGGGCGGCAGGCCCAGCCAGTCCATCAGCTTCAGTTTGTGCTCGGCGCGGTAGGGCGGCAGGTAATGGATGCTCTGACCGCTCTGCACGGCCTTGTGCAGGTAGGCCATGATGTCCGCCGCGGGGCGTGTGTCGGCGATGCCCACGGCTGCGGCTTTCTCGCGTAGCGTGGGCTGCGTACCCATCCAGACGATGTAGTCGATACTCAGTTCGTCGCCGAAAATGATTTCACGGTCTTCGTCGATGTCGATGATGGCCGACAGCCCGGCGAAGGAAAGTCCGAAATAATAAAGGAAAGTAGAATCCTGACGATAGCGGAAGGTGTTGTCCTCGTAGTTCAGTCCCTGTTCGTCGTTCCCCAGGAACAGCAGGACACCCGAGCCCACGGTTTTCTTCAGCTGGGCTCTGCGCTGTACATAAGTTTCTTTCGCAAACATGGTGTTTCTTGCTTTAAAGGTTGATTGATTGCAAAGATAGCGAAAGGCGAGTGTAGAAGCAAATGAAAACTCAGTTTTCAGTTTGATTATGCCGAGTCGCATCCTGTCTTATTTAAAGATAGTGAAAGGCGAGGGCAGAAACAAACGAAAAACCTTGTTTTTCATTTGCCAGTACGCTCACCTTTCACTATTTTTGCGCTACTATTTAAGAAAAGATATGGCACAAAGCTCCCGACAGATACAGACCCAGGCGCAGCAGCAGGTACAGACGCTCTCGCCCCAACAAATTCTGGTAGTGAAACTGCTGGAACTTCCCGCCGTGGAGCTGGAAGACCGCGTCCGGGCTGAACTCTTGGAAAACCCCGCCCTCGAAGAAGGACGTGAGGAAACCCACGGAGAGGAAGAAGATGTCCGCACGGCCGACGAATCGACCATCAGCGAAGAAGACGGCGGCGACACCGACTACGACTCGCTGAGCGACTACCTCAACGAGGACGACATCCCCGACTACAAGCTCCAGGAAAACAACCGCAGCCGCGACGAGCAGGCTGAGGAAATCCCGTTCTCCGACTCCACCTCCTTCTACGAAACTCTGAAGGAACAGTTGGGCGAACGCAACCTCACTCCCCATCAGCGCGAACTGACCGAATATCTCATCGGCTCGCTCGATGACGATGGCCTCCTGCGTAAGCCGCTGGACAGCATCGCCGACGAACTGGCCATCTATTCCGGCATCGAGGCCACTCCCCAGCAGTTGGAAGAGGCACTCAAGGTCATCCAGGACTTCGAATCCGCCGGACTGGGAGCCCGCGACCTGCGCGAATGTCTCCTCATCCAGCTTCGCCACAAGAAGGAACAGCTGCCCGCCAAGGCCGACGACAGCCTACTCCGGCTGGAGACCACCATCATCAGCGACTGTTACGAAGAATTCACCCGCAAACATTGGGACAAGATACAGCAGAAGATCGGCATCAGTGAAGACCAGCTCGACCGCGCCATCAAGGAGCTCTGCAAACTCAATCCCCGGCCCGGTGCCTCGCTGGGCGAAGCCGTGGGGAAGAACATGCAGCAGATTGTACCCGACTTCATCGTCGAGACCGAGGACGACGGTACCATCAACCTTTCGCTGAACAACCCCAACGTCCCCGAATTGCGCATCAGCCGCGACTTCTCGGAGATGGTCGAGGAACACACGAAGAACAAGGCCAACCAGTCGAAGGAATCCAAGGAGGCCATGCTCTTCCTGAAGCAGAAGATGGACGCTGCGCAGGGCTTTATCGACGCCGTGAAGCAGCGGCAGAACACGTTGCTCACCACCATGCAGGCCATTATCGACCTTCAACGCCCTTTCTTCGAGGAAGGTGACGAGTCGCTGCTTCGCCCCATGATCCTGAAGGACGTGGCCGAGCGGGCCAAGCTGGACATCTCTACCATTTCGCGCGTGAGCAACAGCAAGTACGTGCAGACCAACTACGGCATCTACCCGCTGAAGTTCTTCTTCAGCGACGGCTATACGAAGGAAGACGGTGAAGAAATGTCGGTACGCGAAATCAAAAAGGCCCTGAAGGAATGTGTCGACAGTGAGGACAAGAAGAATCCCTACACCGACGACGAACTGACCGAGATGCTGGCCGCCAAAGGTTATCCGATAGCCCGCCGTACCGTAGCCAAATATCGTCAGCAGCTGAACATCCCCGTAGCTCGTCTGCGGAAATAGACATAACAAAGAAAGATGGAAGTAAAACTCATAGAAGAAAAGACTCTTATCCGGGTAGCCCGCATGGTATCGGCCGTATTCACGCCGTTCTCCATACCTTTCCTGGCTTTCCTGATACTGTTCCTGTTCTCATACCTGAGCATCATGCCCATTCAGTACAAACTCATTGTGCTGGGCATTGTCTACTGCTTCACCATCATGATTCCCGTACTGGCTATCTTCATATTTAAGAAGATCAACGGTTTCAGTGCGCAGGAGTTGGGCGAGCGCAAGAAACGCTACGTTCCCTTTTTCCTCACGATAACCTCCTACGTATTCTGCTTGCTGATGATGAACCGCCTGAACATTCCGTGGTACATGAGTGGCATCATTCTGGCAGCCCTTATCATGATGGTTATCTGCATTGTGGTCAACCTGAAATGGAAGCTGAGTGAGCACATGGCCGGTGCCGGTGCCGTCATTGGCGGACTGGTGGCTTTCAGTGCCCTGTTCGGTTATAATCCGGTCTGGTGGCTTTGCCTCTTCATTCTGGTGGCCGGTGTGCTGGGTACGGCACGTATCATTCTGGGGCATCATACGCTGGGCGAAGTGATGGGAGGATTTGCCGTGGGCTTCATCTGTTCGCTGATGGTGCTCCATCCCATCGCCAACAGCTTCTACTTCTTCTTTCGTCAGCTGCTGTTCACCTATTAAAAGTCAATTATCAGTGATACACTTATATTTTTAACCTCTAAAACTAAAAATCATGAACTTTCCAAGCAACGTAAAGTACACCAAAGAACATGAATGGATCCGCCAGGAAGGCGACGTAGCCTATGTAGGCATCACCGACTATGCTCAGGAACAACTGGGTGACATCGTATTCGTAGACATCCAGACCGAAGGCGAGACACTGGAAGCCGGCGAAACATTCGGTACCATCGAAGTGGTGAAGACCATCTCCGACCTCTTCATCCCCGTGGCAGGCGAAGTGCTGGAGCAGAACGCAGCCCTGGCCGATCAGCCCGAACTGGTAAATCAGGACCCCTACGGCGAAGGTTGGCTCATCAAGATCAAACCTTCTGCTGATGCCGACTTCGATAGTCTGCTCGACGCCGAAGCCTACAAGGCACTGGTCAACGAATAATAATTGATAAACGGTTGGCGGTTAGTGGTTGACGGTCAGCAAGCTGTACGTAAACATCACTAACCGCTGATTATTAACCACTAATCACTAACTACTAATCATGACTCCAATCGTAAGCATCATCATGGGTAGTACGTCCGACCTTCCTGTCATGGAGAAGGCCGCCCAGCTGCTCAATGATTTCCACATTCCGTTCGAAATGAACGCACTCTCGGCCCACCGTACGCCCGAGGCCGTAGAAGAGTTTGCCAAGAACGCCCGCAAGCGTGGCATCAAGGTCATCATCGCTGCCGCAGGTATGGCTGCAGCCCTGCCAGGTGTCATTGCCGCCAACACTACCCTGCCCGTCATCGGCGTACCTGTCAAAGGCGCTGTACTCGACGGTGTGGATGCCCTCTATTCCATCATTCAGATGCCTCCTGGCATTCCTGTAGCGACGGTAGCCATCGACGGTGCCATGAATGCCGCCATCCTGGCCGTACAAATCCTGTCGCTGAACGATACAGCTCTCGCACAAGCTTTCGCCGCCTACAAGGAAGGCCTGAAGAAGAAAATCACCAAGGCCAACGAGGACCTGAAGGACGTAAGATACGAGTACAAGACGAACTAAAAAATGAAGAATGAAGAATTAGGAATGAAGAATCGGTCATCGCATCCCCATTCTTAATTCTTCATTCTTAATTCTTCATTCATTATGGATTTATTCAACTATTCCCGCAGGGAAACATCTGTAGTCAATATCGGTGCCACTCCGTTGGGAGGCGACAATCCTATCCGCATACAGAGCATGACCAATACCGCTACTCAGGATACTGATGCCTGCGTAGCCCAAGCCAAACGTATAGCCGATGCGGGCGGAGAATACGTGCGGCTCACGACACAAGGCGTGAAGGAAGCCGAAAACCTTCGCAACATCAATGCTGCCCTGCGCCGCGACGGCTACATGACGCCGCTGGTAGCCGATGTACACTTCAATCCGCGCGTGGCCGACGTGGCCGCTCTCTATGCCGAGAAGGTACGTATCAACCCTGGTAATTACGTAGACGCTGCCCGTACCTTCAAGCACCTGGAGTATACCGACGAGGAATATGCGCAGGAATTGCAGAAGATACGCGACCGCTTTGTTCCCTTCCTGAACATCTGTAAGGAGAACCACACGGCCATCCGCATCGGCGTGAACCACGGCTCCCTGTCCGACCGCATCATGTCGCGCTACGGCGACACACCCGAGGGCATGGTAGAATCGTGCATGGAGTTCCTGCGCATCTGTGTAGACGAGCATTTCACCGACGTAGTCATCTCCATCAAGGCCTCGAACACGGTCGTCATGGTGCGGACGGTACGCCTGCTGGCAGCCGTCATGGAAAAGGAAGGCATGCACTTCCCACTACATTTGGGTGTGACCGAGGCAGGCGACGGCGAGGACGGACGCATCAAGTCGGCCCTGGGCATCGGCGCCCTGCTGGCCGACGGACTGGGCGACACCATTCGTGTATCGTTGAGCGAGGCGCCCGAGGCCGAGATTCCCGTGGCCCGCAAGCTAGTGGACTACGTGACGCGCCGCAAGGATCATCCTTATATCCCCGGTCCGAACATCCCGACCTTCAACTACCTGGCTCCTTCGCGCCGACAGACCGTGGCCGTGCGCAACATCGGCGGCGACAATGTGCCCGTCGTCATTGCCGCCCGTCTGGACGGTGACCTGACGACCGACCCGCAGTTCGCTCCCGACTATATCTATACCGGCCACCAGCTGCCTGCCGACGTACGAGAAGGTGTGCAGTACATTGTCGATGCCGACGTGTGGGAAGGAAAACCCAACACCTGGCCTGCCTTCAAAGGCGACCAAATGCCTTTCGTAAGCAGTTGCAACGCCGCACTAAAGTTCCTTTTCATTACCTACATGGGGTTGAACGACGAGGCGCTCGCCTGTCTGAAGTACCATCCCGAAATTGTACTTGTGGCACAGAGCAACCATCCCAACCGGCTGGGTGAGCAGCGTGCGCTTGTCCACCAACTGATGCAGGAAGGTCTGTCCAATCCTGTTGTCTTCTTCCAGCACTATGCTGAGGAGGAGAAGGAAAACTTGCAGATCAAGGCGGCAGCCGACATGGGCGCTCTTGTCTTCGACGGCCTGACGGACGGTATTTTCCTCTACAACCAGGGCAGTATCCCCGCCACCACGCTGGACGCCACCGCCTTCGGTATCCTACAGGCCGGTCGTTTGCGCACCAGCAAGACCGAATACATTTCCTGCCCCGGCTGCGGACGCACGCTCTACGACCTGCAGAGCACCATCGCCCACATCAAGGCCGCCACGTCGCACCTGAAGGGGTTGAAGATAGGCATCATGGGCTGCATCGTCAACGGACCGGGCGAGATGGCCGATGCCGACTATGGTTACGTGGGTGCCGGACGCGGCAAAATCAGTCTTTACAAGAAGAAGGAATGCATCGAGAAGAACATTCCCGAAGAAGAGGCGGTAGAGAAGCTCATCGAGCTCATTAAGGCCAACGGAGACTGGTAGTAAACATTGCGGACATGACGCAAAGGCATGCTCAGATTGAGGCATGCCTTTGTGCCGTGTTACACAATCGGTTATAAAACCTACGACTTGGAATCTTTCCCGAACCATTCTTACTGATAACTGTCGTTGTCTTCCCTTTCTTAATTGTCAAGTTCAACTCGGAACTATAGCGGAAAGACACATTTTTAAGAATAATGTCTGTGAGGAGCTAGTAACGAAAAGAATTTGCGGACCATGCTGGTCTTCATATTGCCTTTTTTGAAACTTTCTTCCGGTTCCATCAGGATCAGTACGCCTGTCCACATACTTACGAATGTTTCATTGGTCACTTTGTGCATCCGGCCATCGCTTGGATCCATGTAAGTGATATGTTCCTTCTTCACTTTGTAGATGACTACAAAATGCTGCAACCGTTCGTGCACAATGACGTGGGCAATGGTGGGCTTGGGTACGATACGCAATGCCTCGAACAGGGCTTTAACTCCTTTGGCTGAAAGTCCCAAGCGATTGGCCGCTTCAATCACCCCTCCCGGTACATTGGTGCTTTTCCGGGCGGTAAACGCGTATTGTCGGATATGTGCTATGGAAAATTGTAGTCCGTAATGGGCGCACACCGAAGCCAAACACGCTGCTCCGCAGTCCGTAATATCGTGTTGCCTTATTTTAATTCCTTTTCTATACATATCGTTGTCTGCTATTTAGATGCTTGGTTTCAGTTCAATTTTGCCACCATTGTTTCACTCTTATATTGCCGTAGTGGCTAATGAAACCACTTAATAGATAACTTGATTATGTGTGTGAGTAATTGTTTTTATTTAGAATATACCGATAAATCCAGATACTTATGAGGGTAATAAGTGAACCAATTAGAGACCAAAATATTACAGAAAAGCCTTCCTCTAAGTTGAAACAATATGTTAATAAATAGAAGGCTATAGCCACTAGTGTGGAAAATAACCATTCTTTATAAATAGACTGTTTTTTTGAGAAAAATCTGAAACATAAGCAGGCAGGTACAAGCACAATGTAATTTATGTTGGGAATGTGGATGTAGTTTTTTAATGCGGTTGCAATAATCGTTAATGCTATTATTGCTATAATAATCTTTGCTAATTTATTCATATCAGTATTGTAAGGATATCCATCGTCAATAGTTGCAGCAAAATCTTCTTCCTTAATGGAAATAAGTTGCAATTATTTTAAACTTTTCATGACTTGATAAATAATTGAATTGTTAATATTTTGGTTCTGCAACCTATTAAAACTTATCTGAACTCGATTTTTCTGACAACTATGATACCTATGATTAGTATGGCTATAGCTGACATACATGCTCCGAAACCAATTGCATGAAGGAAATGGTCTTCTATAAATTTAATGTATATCCAAAAGGATAAATAGGAAGATAGTGCCCCTATGCAAAAACACGTCCAAAATGGTAATGGCTCTTTGGAAGGATGGAGTGTCTTCCCACATTGTTGGCATTGTATGGGATAATTTGTTCCGTGCCAACAATATAACAATCTTGTTCTAAGATCGATGATATTGTGGCAATGTGGACATTTTCTTTGCATAACTTTCCTTCTATAGTTTAGGATTTAACCATGGGAACAATAATCCTTCCTCTTCAGTCATAGGTGGGATGTTGTAACAGCAAACAATTGGAGGTCCTATGGGATTAAGCCCTGGATTATTGGGATATCCACCGCCAATAGTTGCAACTAAGGTTTCTTTCTCAATGGGAACAAGTCCCCAATCTTTTAAACTTTTCATAATTCGATAAAATTTAGTTAGTTAGACATATTGTTAATAAAACTCTCTAATGCAATGTAAGAGTGTATTCGGTGTTTCCAAATCGTCCGAATTAACCGGCACTTCATGTTTATGTAGACTGATTGGCTTCCGTGCAGGTAGCGTTCGTTCAGACAGGATCCCCCGCACAAGTATTTGGCCCAGCATTGCCGGCAGTTGTCAAGTTGTGCTACGTCTTGGGAACGGAATTCATTCAACCGGTTTTCCTGAATGCCGCTGTTTACGTCGCCCAGGCTTGTTTCCCGAAGGGGAAGCATGTTCTGACAGGCATAATAACGTCCTTGCTCGTCCACTATCAGATTGCTTCTGCCTGCGCTGCATCCTTGCAGACGTACAGTTTTGTCTTTCAGTGTTTTCAGTCCGTTGCAAAAGTCCAGGTTGTATATTGGTTCTCCTTTCATCCGTTTCGCAACCAGATAGGCTGTACATTCGGCCAACTGTTGGTCGAGCCTGTCGAGGTCAATTTCTCCAAAGTCGAAAGTGTATTTCCTTTCTGTTCCGGAATCCATGGTGAATGCATAGGAGTAGGGCACTTTCAGGGTTTCGAAGAAGCGGATTATCTTGAACAACTTTCGGGTATTGGGATGGATGGTTGCACGGATATTGAAGCGGATGTGATGTTCTTTCAGTTTCTCAATGTTCCTGATAATTCGTCTGTAACTTCCTCTTCCGTTGGTGAAAATCCGGTTTTCATCGTTTATGTCTTCCGGACCATCCATGCTGACAGTAACAGTGAACTTTTCTTCTTTGAACAGTCGTAACAGGCTTTCGTCAATCAGTGTTCCGTTGGTGTTGACTAAAAATATCACCTTTTTACCACGTTTCCCAACTATTTCTTCTTTAGCCATTGCCACAACCTCGTGTAGAAAGGATTTGTGTAGCAAAGGTTCTCCTCCGAAAAAGTAAATCGTATATTGACCGCTTGCAGGGTTAGTCTTCAGCATATTTTCTATCGCTTTCCGGGCTACTGACAAAGACATTACTTCTTTCCTGTCCTGCGTTGTGGATGCGAAGCAATATTTGCAGGCCATGTTGCATCCATGCGTCACGTTCAGCGTCAGCATGTCTTGTCGGGGTTCGGTTGCCGGATGCTTGGGCGGTGTGCAAAGGGAGTTCAACGTAGCGGTAATTTGTGCAATCTCATTGTCGGAGATCTTGTCGGCTGTTTCATCCCCGGTACAAAGGGTGAAATAGGCATCCATAAGTGGATTGCCGATCTCTAAAATCCGTTGACTACCGGAAAAGAATACATATTTCTTGTTCTCGTATGAGAAACGGTAAAAGCTATTTTGTTTTAATAAATTGTTCATACTTTAGAATCTAATATGTCGTTATTTCTGTCGCAAAAGTAAGTCATAGGGCAGATAATGAAAGTTGTTTCTATGTTAATGTTATGTTATTAACCCCAAGGATATTTTTTTATAAACTATGGTTATTAATCTTTTTTTGTACCTACTATCATATATATTAGTTGCCCATTGACTACAACCCATTTATATTTTTCTCCACCAAAGATGTTTAAAGCCTCTTCTTTACTTAATTCGTTCATTATTTTTTTCATATTCTATTTTTTTTATTTATGCTGCAAATTTAGTATGAGATAGAGAGGTGAAAAGTTTTCTTTTTGTTATCGTTACGTTAATAAAGAGAATATGCTAATATCTATTGATGTAATATGTTGAATTATTGGTCGATAAGATCTTTGGTGAATATGGATGAAATTACAATTGATAATTAATTTAAAATTGTGACATGCAATTAGTGCTCTGTTTGGGAAAAAATGTAACTTTGTAAAAAATGCTATGAAATCTTTGAAGAATAATAAATGCTTTTATTGGATTACTTCTATCAGTATAGTGGTTATGTTACTCTTACAAATAACATGGCTATATAATACATATATTCTTATACAAACCGATATAAGAGAGAAAATTTCTGAGATTCTAGAGAGCTCCCTAAAAAGGGAAGTAAGTGTGATTGCCTTAAATTTGCCTGAAGGGGTAGAAATTATAGGAGGACCGGAGGGAGAAACTATATCTCAATGTACTTATCTTTATGATGGGTTACTGAAACTTGGAATGGAATTTTCTAATGATAGAATAGATTCTATAGCCAGTCTATTATTGAGAGAGGAAAATTTGAATTGTGAATTTACTATTCGTTATCTAGATACAAAAAGAGATAATGTAAGTGGTGAGGATGATATTTTTGTGATAAAATCAGATATTATACCACTTAAATTGGACTTGTCTAAAGGGGTGCAGCTTGTATTGCGCAATCCATATATTGTTATTTTGCAGCGTATGGTACTATTGATAGTAGCTACCTTAATGATGGCATCATTTATTGTTTTCTGCATTATCTACCAACTTAGGATTATATCCCACATGAATAAAATCTTCAAAATCCGCGAAGATTTCTCTTATGCCATGATTCACGATATGAAAACTCCACTTACCACAATCGTTATGACGCTTAACTTGTTGCATACCGGCCGGTTGGAAGGTAAGCCGGAAAGAAAAGAGAAGTATTTCCAAATCGCCGAGAATGAAGCCGACCATTTATTGACGTTGACCAATAAAGTGCTGACAATCTCCAAATTGGAACAGCATAAGCTGGATATGAAGAAAGAGGAAATCGAATTAGCTCCCATGGTAGATAAACTGGTCGATAAGTTTACTGCCAAAGCAGATAAGCCGATACGCTTTGTGAAAGACTTGCAAGCTACAGAGGTCTATGCCGATGAGGAATATTTGGAGGAGGTGTTGGATAATCTGATAGACAATGCCGTCAAGTATTCCAAAGAGAGTGTGGAAATCACCCTCAGTTCGTCGTGCAACGACAGTCATACCATTCTCATAGTGAGAGACAACGGGATAGGTATTTCGGAAAAAGACCAGAAGGTGGTATTCAATAAATTCGAGCGTGGCGCTGCCGGGCGCCGGAAACGCAAACAAGGCACTTCCGGATTCGGCCTGGGACTTCACTTTGTGCAACAAGTGGTGGAGGCGCATGGTGGAAGTATATTCGTAAACAGCAGCGAGGGGCTGTATACCGAATTTGTTATATCTTTGCCGTTGTTGGTGCAAAATTTGAAATAAAAGCTGTTTCTATGATTAAATTGTTATTAGTGGAAGATGATGCCAATCTGCGCTATGTGATACAAGGCGGTTTGGAAGATATTATCGGCGGTTACGAAGTACGTACAGCTGCTACCGGTGAAGAAGGGCTGAGAGTTTGGGAAGAATTCAAGCCCGACATCATCATCAGCGACATTGACATGCCGGGAATGGACGGTTTCGAGATGGTGAAACGCATTCGGGAAATAGATCGTGAAACACCTGTATTGTTTGCCTCAGCGCTGACCTCACCCAAGGACGTGCGGAAAGGCTACGAAATGGGCGTGAACAACTACATCAAAAAACCGTTCATCGCCGACGAACTGGATGCGCACATGAAAGCCATTCTGAAGCTGAAAGAAGGGGTTGGCAGCAGAACGGAAACCGGTTTTTGCCGGTTCGGACACTATACTCTGGATACCGAACACGCCAATCTGCGTGACGACCGTACCGGCCGGCATCGGGTATTGACACTGATGGAAGCCAAAATCCTGCAAATCTTAGCTCAGAATAAGAACGAGATTATTCGTCGCGAAGCCATCTTGAGCCGTTGCTGGAATACGGAGGATGATTATTTCGCCTCGCGTAGTCTCGACGTATTCATATCCAAACTTCGCAAACTCTTCGAGGATGATTCGGATATCGAGATTAAAACTATCCGCTGCGTGGGTTGGGTGTTGTATGTGCACTAAAGTGTTGCATTATAAAAAACGTAACTTTGTGAATATATCAAAGGAAATGATGGCTAAAATACAGGTAAACAAGCAATTGATAACACGTCAGAAAGCTTTCGCGGTTATGTGGAACTGCTTCGCAAAATCAAGCAACGGGTACTGATAGCCCAACAACGGGCGATTTATGCTGCCAATGAAGAAATGCTCAGGATGTATTGGGAAAGTACAATTTTACTCTTCCCATCAAACATCTGGATTGAACGCACAACTTGATTACTCAAGTTTCGGATTTAGAATTTTTCGATGAGAAGTAAATAAAAAAGGCTTT
>CAYQOV010000048.1:0-20253 GCA_964419245.1 uncultured Bacteroides sp.
GAGGCTGCCAGTGCCGGATCGTTCTCCGGGCCGGTATATACTACGCGGTAACTGATGTCCTGACCGGCTTCACGTGCGGCATCGATGGCACGGCACAGGGGGGCTATTTTCATAAAATTGGGGCGTGCGCCCGCTACAATCGTTATTTTCATGAGTCGAACCTTTTAAATCTTTCACAAAAGTACGTTTTCTAATGGAATTTTATTCGTTACTTTGCAGGAAATTTCATCTATATGCCTACATTTGTTCAGATACTCGATTTTGTGGGGACGTTTGCTTTTGCGATCAGTGGCATTCGTCTGGCATCGGCCAAACGGTTTGATTGGTTTGGCGCATACGTGGTTGGTTTTGCTACGGCCGTGGGTGGCGGTACGTTGCGCGATTTGTTGCTTGACGTGACTCCAGGCTGGATGACCGATCCTATTTATCTTATATGTACAGGACTTGCGTTGGTTTTTGTGACCATGTTTGGCAAGCATCTCATTCACCTGAACAATACGTTTTTCTTTTTCGATACCATCGGTCTGGCTCTGTTCACGGTCGTAGGTGTAGGGAAGAGTCTGTCCTTGGGTTATCCTTTTTGGGTGGCTATCATCATGGGTAGTATGACGGGTGCGGCCGGCGGTGTTATTCGCGATGTGTTTATTAATGAGATTCCGCTGATATTCCGTAAAGAAATCTATGCGATGGCTTGTGTGGTAGGCGGATTGGTCTACTGGGTGTGCGCGTTGGCACAGATGGACGACTACATCTGCCAGATAGCTTGTGGGGTGGTGGTCTTTCTGACACGTATTCTGGCAGTGAAGTATAAGATATGCCTGCCGACCTTGTCGGGACACGCTTAAAAGGAGGACTAGTTAGAAGGTTATAAGTAGAAAAAATAGATACGGACGATGTGATGCTCAGTTTTCACATCGTCCGTATCTGTTTTTCTTTCTGTTCTGATGAAGTGCTTTCTGAGGGTCTGACGAAGTGCTTCGTCACCCTCTCATGCAGTGCTTTGTTATCCCCTGAGGAAGCACTTCGTGACGGTGCCATGCAGTGCTTTCTCAGAAGGTCATAATACGGGTCATTTTGGTTAGAACAGCGTATCTTTCGTGTTGAACAGTTTGTTGTCGTTCAGTTTGACTACTTTTCCGTATTTCTCCAGCTTCTTCAGGTCTATCATCTTGGGGTTACCCATGATGGCGATTGCATAGGGTTTGCCTTTGATGTTCGTCTCGTAGAACTTTACGATGTCGTCGAAGGTCAGTGCATCGATTTGCGGCAACTGTTCCTTGGCAGGATCTTCAGCATAGCCTTGGTAACCGAGGTTAACCAGATACATCGCCTTGCTGCGGAAGTCGGGATGGTTGGTCAAGGCCGACTGGCGCAGATAACTCTTGATGTTGTCGATGCGGTCGGCATTCTTCGGCATGTCGTTGATGAGGCCCATGAACACGTCGATGGCGTCGTTGGCCTTGTCGTTCTGCGTACCGATGCTGCCGTACAGGTAGCTGGCTTTGCCGGCAATGCCTTGTGTGGCTGCGTAGGCGTAAGCCGTATAGGCCATGGAACGCTTCTCGCGGATTTCGTTCAATACCAGTCCGGTGAAGTCCAGACCGAAGTATTGGTTGAAGGCATCGCGCAGCACGTCATCCTTCTTGTCGGCCGTCTGCATCGGCAGGTAGAAGTGGATCTGTGCCTGTTCGGCGTCGTTGTTGGGCAGGAAGTAGATGGTATTTTCACTTACAGCCTGCATCGGTTTCACGCGCGGCGATTCAGACGGGCGCTCATTGGCTACGAGCGGGAGGTTCTGGCTCAGGATGCTGTAGACGTTGTCGAAGGGCAGGGTACCGGTATAGAAGATTTTCGATTCGAAATTGGATGCGCGGTTGATGTCACCCGTCAGTTCGGAGATCTGCAGTTCGAGTACTTCTTTGTCCGTCAGTTCGTCGATGTAGTCCGACTTGTCACCGTAGAGCAGATACTGGCGCAAAGCCTCGTTCAGTGTGCTGACGTTTTCCTTGCGTTGCTGACGTGTACTCAGGATGTTACCTTTCAGTTGTGCCAGCTGTTTGTCGTCCAGTTTGGGCATCAGAATCTGGCGGGAGAGGAGCTGGCAGGCCTGGGGCAAGGTTTCTTCAAATCCTTCCATGACGATGGTCAGGTAGTTGGAGCTGGCCGATACGTAGCAGGTAGCATTCAGTTTGCTGAGTTCCTCCTTCAGCTGCTGCGGTTCGTAGAGTCCCATCACGCCGGCGTTGTTCATCAGGCTGGCGGCTACGTCGAGTTTGGGGAATTCTTCGGTTCCGGCTCCGTACTGCAGGACGAGCTGGAAGATGTTGTTTTCCTTGTTTGGCGTGTAGTACATCTTGGAACGGTCGTTCAGTTGTTTTACCTGTACGTCGCTAAAGTCAATCAGGTTTTCAGCTACATGACCGATAGGCAGGCTCTTGAATTGCAGGGCGTAGAGCGATTGCTGGCCTACGGGCGGTTCCACGGGCTTGTAGTTGGGCTTGGCTATTTTCTCACCCTTCTTGGCCTTGCCCTGTTCGATGTAGAGGGCCAGGTAGTTTTTGGACAGATATTGTTTGGCTACGCGCTTTACGTCGTCGTTTGTTACAGCCATGATCTTGTCCTTGTAGTTTAAGATTTCGCCCAGGTCCTGTTCATTGTAGAAAGCATTCATCAGAATCATGGCTTTCTGCTCGTTTTTCTCCATGGCCAGGTCGAACTGGCGGCACATTTCCGCCTTGATGGCATTGATTTTCCAATCTTCGAACTCACCGTTGGCTATCTTCTCGATAGCTTCCAGAGCTTTTTTCTCGGCGCTTTTGTTCGATTCGAAGCGGCGTTGGTTTTCATCGTAAAGCGGTATGCTTACTACGACCGAGCGTCCTTGTTCACGGAAAGTCTGTGCGTAAGCTCCGGCACTGGTTAGTTCGCCGTCCAATACCAGTTTATCCAATGCGCCTGTTTGGCTGCCGTTGCTCAGCAGAGAGAGGGCGATGTCCAGTGCATCCTCGTCGGGATGTCCGGCCGGTACACCGTTGAACACCATGGCCACCTGCGGATAGTAACCCACTTTCTCGGTGTACTGTTTGCGTCCCTGGATGTTCATGTCCGTGTAGGTTTTGCGTTCGGGCATTGGCTTTTTGGCCAGACGGCCAAAGGTGCCGGCGATGCGGCCGGCTACCTGCTGGGCGTTGATGTTGCCGACCAGCACGAGCACCATGTTTTCGGGTACGTACCAGGTGTCATAGAATTCGATAAGCTTGCTCAGTTGCGGGTTCTTCAGATGTTCGGGCAGGCCGATGATGTCGCGCGAATAGGGGTGTCCTTCGAATGCCTTGCTCATGAAAAAGCTGCTGACAGCCTGATTGGGATTGTCCTGTGCGCGGTTGTACTCTTCGTACACGTTCTCCAGTTCGGGTTGGAAAGAACGGAACACAGGATGGATGAAGCGTTGTGAAGAGATTTCGAGCCACTTGTTTATCTGATAAGCTGGGAAGGAACTGTGGTAGAACGTATAGTCGTAGCTTGTTGCTGCATTCACGCCTTTGGCACCGATACTTTCCATCAGACTGGAATATTCGGTTGGCAGGCTGATCTTGCCAGCCTTCAGAGTGAGTTCGTTGATTTCCTGGTTCAGGGCATCTTTCTTTACCGGATCGGTTTCGGCAGCCCGCTGGTCATACTTGGCGATGATTTCCTTGTAGATAGGCTCTTCTTCCGTCCAGTTGAGGGCACCGATATTGTCTGTTCCCTTGAACATGACGTGCTCCAGGTAATGGGCAAGTCCGGTGTATTCTTCCGGCTCGTTGATGGAGCCGGCGCGTACACCAACCAGTCCGAACACGTCCGACTTGGATGCGTCTTCCCATATATATACGGAAAGACCATTTTTCAGTTTGAATGCTTTCAGCCCCTGACTAAAGGCTGGCATGGCTATGACGGCAATGGCCAGACATAGTAGCATTTTCAGTTTCATGACTCTCATAACTTTACATTTTTTTCGATTGATGTGTTTTTGTTGGTTAATCAGTCTACAAAACTATAAAAAAATCACATTTATTTGTCTTTTTACTTCCGAAATTATCGTATTTCTAAAGTGGTTTGGAACCGGATAATTGGGGTAAATGTGACAATATGATATATAACATATCTTTTGATATGAATATTTTTAGTATTTATATGCCGATATGTCAATTAAAACTGCTATATTTGTATATGTTAAGTTAACCCAAAGAAAAAGAATCACTAATACCTGACTACAATGAAAAAAGAAATTAAGTTCAGTCTCGTCTACAGAGACATGTGGCAATCCTCCGGTAAGTATCAACCAAGAGTGGACCAACTGGTTCGCATTGCTCCATTGATTGTCGAGATGGGCTGTTTTGCAAGAGTGGAAACCAATGGCGGAGCTTTCGAGCAGGTGAATCTGCTTTATGGTGAAAATCCGAACAAAGCCGTACGTGCTTTTACCAAGCCTTTCCATGAAGCTGGAATCCAAACCCACATGCTGGACCGTGGATTGAACGCTTTACGTATGTATCCTGTGCCAGCTGATGTGCGCCGCCTGATGTATAAAGTAAAGCACGCACAGGGTGTAGACATTACCCGTATCTTCTGCGGATTGAACGAAACTCGCAATATCATTCCTTCCATTCAATATGCTTTGGAGGCAGGTATGATACCACAGGCTACACTCTGTATCACCTATTCGCCGGTTCATACCGTAGAATATTATACCGAAATTGCCGATAAGCTGATTGAAGCGGGTGCGCCTGAAATCTGCCTGAAAGATATGGCCGGTATTGGCCGCCCGGGCATGTTGGGGCGTCTGACCAAAGCTATCAAGGAGCGGCATCCCGAGGTTATCATCCAGTATCACGGTCATAGTGGTCCGGGCCTGTCGATGGCTTCTATCCTCGAAGTATGTGAAAACGGTGCTGATATTATCGACGTGGCTATGGAGCCGATGTCGTGGGGTAAGGTGCATCCTGACGTGATTTCTGTGCAAGCCATGTTGAAGGATAAGGGTTTCCAGGTGCCCGAAATTAACATGAAAGCCTATATGAAGGCACGTGCCATGACGCAGGAATTTATCGATGACTTCCTGGGCTATTTTATGGATCCTACCAATAAACATATGTCTTCACTTTTGTTGAAGTGTGGATTGCCGGGTGGTATGATGGGTTCGATGATGGCCGACTTGAAGGGAGTGCATTCAGGTATCAATATGATTTTGAAGAGTAAGAATCAGTCGCCCATGAGCATTGACGATCTGTTGGTGATGCTGTTCGATGAAGTGGAATACGTATGGCCTAAATTGGGCTATCCTCCGTTGGTTACTCCGTTCAGCCAGTATGTCAAGAATGTGGCGCTGATGAACGTGATGCAGCTTGTCAAAGGTGAAGAGCGCTGGACGATGATTGACAACCACACTTGGGACATGATTCTTGGCAAGAGTGGACGTCTGCCAGGAGCACTGGCGCCTGAGATTGTGGAACTGGCTAAAGAGAAAGGTTATGAATTTGTGGATACCGATCCGCAGGCCAACTATCCTGATGCTTTGGATCAGTATCGCAAAGAAATGGATGAAAACGGTTGGGAATATGGCGAAGACGATGAAGAATTGTTTGAACTGGCTATGCATGACCGTCAGTACCGTGACTATAAATCGGGCGTTGCCAAGAAGCGTTTCGAAGAAGAGCTGATGCGTGCCAAAGACGCAGCTTTGTCTAAGGGAGCTGTATCGGAAGAGGAAGTGAAGAAACTGAAGCGCGCTAAAGCAGATCCGGTGGTTGCACCCTCTAAGGGACAGGTTCTTTGGGAAGTTTCCGTAGATGGTCCTTCGTTAGCACCGTTTGTCGGACGCAAATACCAACACGATGAGGTATTTTGTTACATTTCTACTCCATGGGGTGAATATGAGAAAATATATACCGGATTTACGGGACGTGTTGTAGAAGTTTGCGCTCAACAGGGAGCTGTGGTCAACAAGGGCGACGTGATAGCCTACGTTCAGCGCAGTGATATTTTTGCATAATCTGTTGTTTCATGGTCGGTTATCGATAGGTGTTGGCATGTATTAGTTGTGCATGTGGTAAAAAGCTTGTAGATGGCAACAGATTGGGAGAGTGCATCAATGGGATGCACTCTCTTTTTATGTTTTAGAACGCTTCTGTCATGTTGAAGTAGAACAGTGTCTGGTTATTCACTGTATTTTTGCCCAGATCCAGGCGGACATTCATACGGGGCTGTACTTCGATGCGGAGGCCGACACCGTAGTTGGGCAATACACCTTCTATTTTAGTGGGGGTAGGCCCCATGAATCCGCATCCTCCCCATACGACGAAGCCCAGGTGGTTGATGATACGCGTCAACCAGGTCTCCTGATCAGTATTCAGCATCTGTCGGTATTCAGCCATCACGATGTGCGATGATTTGTCGCGATACTGCCCTTGATAATAACCTCGGAGGTCGAAAGGAGTACCCGTCAGGGCGTATTGCGTCAAGGGTATGTTATCGCCGAATACGTTTTTGGTTTGAGCTGTCCAGGCAATGACTTTACGTTTGCCTACTTCCTTATATTGTCGGTAGTCCAGTTCCAAACGGTAAAAGTCTCGTTCGCTTCCGAATATCTTGTGGTACATCATGCCCCTGAAATCCAAATAGATACCTTTGTAGGCATTGGCAGGAACGTCGCGGCTATCGTATGTCAACAGGAAGCCCAGACCGGAATTGAAGTTCTTGTATCCGTGGGAGGTGCCGCCGGCATCTTGGTATGACTGGTTTTCTGTCAGGCCTTTAGCCGGGTTGGTGAAATGATCGTAGTTGATATCAATCTGTGGACCTGCGAAGAAATCGCTTTCGCCCAGTCGGAACAGGAACCAGGGGTTGATCTGTACACCACTGTACCGGTATTGGCTGGTCGAGTCGCTACGAATGTAGTCTCTGTTGGTCGTATAGCCGATATCGTAATAATTCTCCACCGTGTTTTTGTAACTGAACTTTCCAAAGATGCGGAAACGGTCGTGCTTGAAGAACAGTTGGGGTTTGGAAAACAAGTTGATGCCTCCGTCGAACATGAAGGCCAGGGCTATGGGGACTACCGACCGTTTCAGTGTCGTGTCTTGGGGGCTCATGCTGAATGTCATCAAGGCACTTCCGCCTACCAGCAGGCCAAAGTCCGGTGAATAGCTCGGTCCGCCCAGGATATTGTAGTGAAAGTTGCGGTTGGCTTTCTTGAGCTTTCGCAATTCTTTTTTGCTGAGAGGCGGGGTACTGTCATTGACAGCTGCCGTATCGTTCTGTTGTTGGGCTTGTACGCCGGTCGCCACTAGCGTAAACAGAAGCAGAATGGTTATTAAATTCTTCATACTTGTTGGAAATGTGACGCAAAGGTACTAAAAATCTCAGAAATAGTTAATATCTTTGTCATTGTTAACATTGTAATTTAAATAGTATTGCTACAGATGAAAAAACAAATGATTTCTGTGATTGTTCTGTGTGCAGGCCTGTTGAGTGTGCAGGCTCAGGACAAGAGTGGCGGTATCAGCCCGGAAATGCTGGGACAGATACGCCAGAGCTATCAAGATACGGCTTCTGACAAAGCCTTGCGTAATGCTATCGGCAGTAACAGCATCAAGTCGTTGACTTTGAACCAGGAGAAGCAGGTCGGGATTGATACTGATTTTTCTGTTAAGGTGGAGTCTAAAGGGATTACCGATCAGCAGTCGTCAGGCCGATGCTGGCTTTTCACGGGGCTGAACGTGATGCGTGCCAAGGCCATCGCACGTTTCGGCCTGCCGGGATTGGAGTTCTCGCAAACGTATTCGTTCTTCTGGGATCAGCTGGAGAAGTCTAATCTGTTCTTGCAGGGAATTATCGATACGGCTGAAAAACCGATGAACGACCAGACGGTGGAGTGGCTCTTCAAACATCCTTTGAGCGATGGAGGTACGTTTACCGGCGTGGCCGATATTGTAGGGAAATATGGACTCGTTCCCAAAGAAGCCATGCCCGAAACTTACAGTAGTGAGCACACTAGCCTCATGTCGTCGCTCATCGGGCTCAAATTGAAGGAATACGGTTTGTCTTTGCGTGAGATGGTGCAGAAAGGGGCCGGTGCTTCCGATTTGGAGAAGGCAAAGACCGAAATGCTGGGTACCGTTTATCGCATGTTGGCTTTGAATTTGGGAGTACCTCCTACCTCTTTCGACTATGTGCGAAAGGATGCGCAGGGCAGACGTGTGGAAGTGGAGCACCACACTCCGATGTCCTTCCTCGAGAAATACGGCGATACCGGTTTGCTTACCAACTACGTGATGGTTATGAACGATCCCAGCCGGGAGTATTACAAATGTTATGAGATTGAGTACGACCGCCATCGTTACGACGGCCGCAATTGGACTTATGTCAATCTCCCTGTCGAGGAAATCAAGGAGATGGCCATTGCTTCGCTGAAGGATAGCACGCGGATGTACTTTTCGAGCGACGTTACCCAGCTGGATGCCAAGCGCGGTTATCTGGATGTCGATAATTATGACTATGGCTCGCTGTTCGGTGTGACGTTTGGCATGGACAAGAAACAGCGTATCCAGACTTTTGCCAGTATGTCGGCCCATGCCATGACGCTGATGGCTGTAGATCTGGACAAAGACGGAAAGCCTGTGAAATGGATGGTGGAAAACAGCTGGGGAGCCGCATCCGGTTATCAGGGACATCTGATTATGACAGACCGCTGGTTCGACGAATACATGTTCCGCCTGGTGGTGGAGACCAAATACGTTCCTGAAAAGGTCATGAAGCTTTTCAAGCAGAAGCCTATCCGTCTGCCGGCTTGGGACCCCATGTTTGCAGAAGAAAATTAAACCTCCGTTACTGTTTTCCAGAGTGCCACTTTAGCGCCGTAAAGCTCTTCTTTACGAGTCTAAAGTGGCACTTTACTTTTTTCGTGTTCGTTAACGGAATCCATTACGGAAATTTCTCCGTAATTCCTTTCTTATTTGCTCTTAAATCACATTCTTTTTTGCTAATTTTGCGGCAAATTAATGAAACCATTATTTTAAATAAACACATGGCAAATGTAATTAAGTTACGTAAAGGCCTTGACATTAACCTGAAGGGCAAAGCTGCCGAAGAGTTCTTCTCTGTGAAAGAACCGGGATTCTATTCGCTTGTTCCCGATGATTTTACCGGAATTACTCCCAAGGTGGTGGTCAAAGAGCAGGAATATGTGATGGCCGGGGGACCCTTGTTTATCGACAAGAACCATCCTGAATTAAAATTTGTTTCACCCGTAAGTGGTGTAGTGACGAGCGTAGAACGAGGTGCACGCCGTAAGGTGATGAACATTGTCGTTGAGGCTGCCACAGAACAAGACTATGAGGAATTCGGCAAGAAGGATCCGTCGAAGATGGATGCCGCGCAGGTCAAGGAACTGTTGCTCAATGCCGGAATGTTTGCTTTCATCCGTCAGCGTCCGTATGATGTAATTGCGGATCCGACTGTGGAGCCGAAAGCAATTTTTGTTTCTGCTTTCGACAGCAATCCGTTGGCGCCCGATTTTGAGTTTGCGCTGAAGGGTGAGGAAGCAAACTTCCAGACAGGTCTTGACGCTTTGGCTAAGATAGCCAAAACTTATTTGAGTATCAGTGTGAAGCAGAAGGCTGCTGCTCTGACGCAGGCCAAGAATGTGACCATCACAGCTTTCGACGGTCCGCATCCGGCCGGCAATGTCGGTGTGCAGATCAATCATATTTCGCCCATCGCAAAGGGTGAGACGGTGTGGACTATCGGCGCCGAAGCCGTTATCTTCATTGGCCGTCTGATGAACACCGGTCGTGTAGACATGACCCGTACGGTAGCCGTTACGGGCAGTGAGGTGAAGAAGCCTGCTTATTGCAAACTGAAAGTGGGTGCACTGCTGACCAACGTATTCCAGGGCAATGTAACGACTGGCAAGGAACTGCGTTATATCAGTGGTAATGTACTGACGGGCAAGAAAGTTTCTCCCAACGGTTTCCTGGGCGCTTTCCACAACCAGCTGACCGTAATTCCCGAAGGTGACGACGTACATGAAATGTTGGGTTGGATCATGCCTCGTTTCAATCAGTTCAGTGTGAACCATTCTTATTTCAGCTGGCTGATGGGTAAGAAGGAATATGTGTTTGATGCCCGTGTGAAGGGTGGTGAACGCCACATGATCATGTCCAATGAGTACGACCGTGTATTCCCGATGGACATCTATCCCGAATATCTGGTGAAAGCCATCATTGCAGGTGATATCGACCGTATGGAAGCTTTGGGTATCTACGAAGTGGCTCCCGAAGATTTTGCCCTGTGCGAGTTTGTATGTTCGTCCAAGGTGGAAGTTCAGCGCATCGTACGTGCCGGACTCGACATGCTTCGTGCTGAAATGGCATAAATTGTAAGTTGTAAATTGCTAAATCGAAAATAAATTAAATGAAAGCGTTAAGAAATTATCTCGACAAGATAAAGCCGAACTTTGAAGAGGGCGGCAAATTCCACGCATTTCGCTCGGTGTTCGACGGTTTCGAAACATTCCTGTTCGTGCCCAACACCACCTCGAAATCGGGAACGCATATTCATGATGCCATTGACAGCAAGCGTATCATGTCGATGGTGGTCATTGCGTTGATACCGGCTTTGCTGTTCGGTATGTACAACGTGGGTTATCAGCACTTCCGTGCTACGGGCATCGAAGGAAGCTTCATCGAATTGTTCGGCTATGGTTTCCTGGCTGTATTGCCCAAAATCATTGTATCTTATGTAGTGGGTCTGGGTATCGAATTTGTGGTTGCCCAGTGGAAGAATGAGGAAATTCAGGAAGGTTTCCTGGTTTCCGGTATTCTGATCCCGATGATTGTGCCGGTTGATTGTCCGTTGTGGATGCTGGCCATTGCTACTGCATTTTCTGTTATTTTTGCCAAGGAAGTTTTTGGCGGTACGGGTATGAACGTGTTCAACGTAGCCCTTATCACTCGTGCTTTCCTGTTCTTCGCTTATCCTACCAAGATGTCCGGTGATTCTGTATGGGTATCCGGCGACAGCATCTTCGGTCTGGGTGGTGACAAGTTTGTAGACGGCTTCTCGGGTGCCACTGCCCTGGGTGTAGCTTCTGTAGCTCCTACAGCTGATGGCTACCTGCCTTTCTCCTGGGATATGGTAACAGGTCTGATTCCGGGTTCTATTGGTGAAACCAGTGTTATTGCTATCGCCATTGGTGCTGTCATCCTGTTGTGGACCGGCATTGCCAGCTGGAAGACCATGTTCTCCGTATTCGTAGGTGGTGCCTTCATGGCATGGATTTTCAATGAGTTTGGTCCCGATACGGCTATGGCCAAGATGCCTTGGTACGAACACCTCGTGCTGGGCGGTTTCTGCTTCGGTGCCGTGTTCATGGCTACAGACCCTGTTACATCGGCCCGTACCGAAACAGGCAAGTATATCTTCGGTTTCCTGATCGGTGTGATGGCTATCATTATCCGTGTACTCAACCCCGGTTATCCTGAAGGTATGATGCTCGCCATTCTGCTGATGAATATTTTTGCTCCGCTTATCGACTACTGTGTGGTACAGAACAACATCAGCCGTCGCGAGAAACGTGCAATCAAGTCTAACAATTAAAATACCGAATAGAAATGAATACCAATAGTAACAGTTATACTATCATTTATGCTTCGGTAATGGTTGTTATCGTGGCATTCCTGCTGGCATTCGTAAGCTCTTCTTTGAAAGAGACGCAGAACAAGAACGTGGAGTTGGACACCAAGAAGCAAATTCTGGCTGCACTTAACGTTCGTGACGTGAAAGATGCCGATGCGGAATATAATAAATATGTAAAGGCCGACATGCTGATGAACGCTGACGGTACGCTGACCGAGAACACGGGTGCATTTGCTACCGGTTACGAGAAAGAAGTGAAGGAAAACAATCGTCTGCATGTATTTGTTTGCGAAGTAGACGGCGCTAAAAAGTATGTATTCCCTGTTTACGGTACCGGTCTTTGGGGTGCCATTTGGGGATATATCGCTCTGAACGAGGACAAGAATACCGTGTATGGAACTTACTTCTCACACGCCAGTGAAACTCCGGGTCTGGGTGCTGAAATCGCTACTGACCATTTCCAGAGTGAATTCTTGAACAAGAAGACACTGGAGAACGGTGAAATTGCTCTCGGTGTAGTAAAGAACGGTAAGGTGGAGAATCCCGATTACCAGGTAGACGGAATTTCCGGCGGTACAATTACATCTTTGGCTGTGGATGCCATGATTAAAGGCTGTCTAGGCAATTACAAGAGTTTTTTAACCAATAATGTGGAGGAATAAAAGAATATGGGACAATTATTTTCAAAGCAGAATAAAGAAATATTCTCTACTCCATTGGGAATGAACAACCCTGTCACCGTACAGGTGTTGGGTATCTGTTCGGCATTGGCCGTAACGGCCAAGTTGGAGCCGGCCATTGTGATGGGACTTTCCGTAACGGTTATTACGGCATTCTCCAATGTAGTAATTTCGTTGTTGCGTAAGACCATCCCCAACCGTATCCGTATCATCGTACAGTTGGTTGTTGTGGCTGCGTTGGTTACCGTTGTGAGTGAAATTTTGAAAGCGTTTGCCTACGACGTGAGTGTTCAGCTTTCCGTATACGTCGGCCTGATCATTACCAACTGTATCCTGATGGGACGTCTGGAGGCTTTTGCCATGCAGGCCGGTCCTTGGGAATCTTTCCTGGATGGTGTAGGCAACGGTTTGGGTTATGCCAAGATTTTGATTATCGTGGCCTTCTTCCGTGAACTGTTGGGTTCTGGTACGTTGCTGGGCTTCAACATCCTCAACTACGAACCTTTGAAGCAGTTGGGCTATCAGAACAACGGCTTGATGCTGATGCCGCCTATGGCATTGATCATCGTGGCTTGTATCATCTGGTATCAGCGTGCCCGCCACAAAGAGTTGCAAGATAAATAAGTATTAATGGAGAATGGATAGAGGATAATGATAATGAAATTATCAATTGTCAATTATCAATGATCAATTAAATAACGATTATGGAACATTTTTTTACTTTGTTAGTCCGCTCCATTTTTGTGGATAACATGATATTCGCATTCTTCCTCGGCATGTGTTCTTACCTGGCCGTGTCGAAGACTGTGAAGACTTCCGTTGGCTTGGGTATTGCCGTAACCTTTGTGTTGGTAGTTACCCTTCCGGTCAACTATTTGTTGCAGACCAAGGTGCTGGGTCCCAATGCCATCATTGAGGGTGTTGACCTCAGCTTCCTGAGCTTTATTCTTTTCATTGCCGTCATTGCCGCCATCGTTCAGTTGGTGGAGATGATTGTCGAGCGTTTCAGCCCATCGCTTTACGCTTCGCTGGGTATTTTCTTGCCGCTGATCGCTGTGAACTGTGCCATCATGGGTGCATCGCTCTTCATGCAGCAACGTATCAATCTTGGCATGAGTGATCCTAAGTATATCGGTGGGGTGGGTGATGCCATCTCTTATGCTTTGGGTTCGGGTATTGGCTGGATGCTGGCTATCGTCGGTCTGGCTGCTATCCGCGAGAAAATGGCCTATTCCGATGTTCCTGCTCCGTTGAAGGGCTTGGGCATCACGTTCATTACGGTAGGTTTGATGGCCATCGCGTTTATGTGTTTCTCCGGTTTGAACATCTAAAAAAGAAAGGAATAAGACAATGGATATGAATATGATATTGGCAAGCATTGGAGTATTCCTCGTGGTGGTTCTTCTGCTTGTTGTAATTCTGTTGGTAGCCAAGAAATTCTTGGTGCCTTCAGGTAATGTAAAACTCACCATGAATGGCGACAAGGTGCTGGATGTTGCTTCCGGTGGCACGTTGCTGAACACATTGGCTGTCAATGGCGTCTATCTTTCTTCCGCTTGCGGTGGTAAGGGATCTTGCGGCCAGTGCAAATGTCAGGTTGTAGAAGGCGGTGGTGAAATCCTGCCTTCCGAAGTTCCTCACTTCAGCCGCAAGCAGCAGAAAGACCATTGGCGTTTGGGCTGCCAGGTGAAAGTGAAGGGTGATATGTCTATTAAGGTACCCGAAAGCGTACTGGGCGTAAAAGAATACGAATGTACGGTTATCTCCAATAAGAACGTGGCTACCTTCATCAAGGAATTCAAGGTGCAGCTTCCCGCTGGTGCCCACATGGACTTCTTGCCGGGTTCTTATGCACAGATCAAGATTCCCGCATTCACGATGGACTATGATAAGGATATCGACAAGAGTCTGATTGGCGATGAATACTTACCTGCATGGCAGAAGTTCGGTCTCTTCCCGTTGAAGTGCGTCAACCCTGAGCCTACTGTACGTGCTTATTCTATGGCCAACTATCCGGCCGAGGGTGATGTATTCATGCTGACTGTGCGTATTGCTACTCCTCCGTTCAAGCCCGATCGTAGCGGCTTTATGGATGTAAATCCGGGTATTGCTTCTTCTTACATCTTTACTCTGAAGCCGGGTGACAAGGTTATCATGAGTGGTCCTTACGGTGACTTCCATCCGCATTTCGATTCCAAGAAAGAAATGATTTGGGTTGGTGGTGGTGCCGGTATGGCTCCGCTTCGTGCACAGATCATGCACATGACCAAGACATTGAATACACGCGATCGCGAAATGCACTATTTCTACGGAGCTCGTGCCTTGAACGAAGTGTTCTATCTGGATGACTTCCTCGGACTTGAGAAGGAGTTCCCCAACTTCCATTTCCACTTGGCACTCGACCGTCCCGATCCTGCAGCGGATGCAGCAGGTGTGAAGTACACTCCGGGTTTTGTTCACACCGTTATGTACGACACTTATCTGAAGGATCATGAAGCTCCTGAAGATATTGAATATTACATGTGCGGTCCTGGTCCGATGTCTAAGGCTGTAGTCAACATGCTTGATAGTCTGGGTGTTGAATCTGCCAGCATTATGTACGATAACTTCGGCGGATAATTCGTTTATCCCGGTTAATAATAAGAAAAGCGCGAATGGCTTCTGCCATCCGCGCTTTTTTATGTCGTAAGATATGCACGTTCGCTTATTGGTGTGAGTAAGTTGTATATATGAATTCTTTATATTAAAGAATTCTCATCTAGATTTGATTCTGGATATTGGTGAGGCATTGTAGATAGATTAGAGTCTATCTGTTTGATGTTTGAAGGTGAGATATGATTCTTTTTTTGCCCTTTGAACATCTTATAATTTAGGAGGGATAAGATGTTTTTAATGGAGCTGTGAGGCTATAGAGTGTTTGTGGAAGTCTTTGCTAGTTATAGCAAATTTATATTATGATGAAAAAGAAAAGAGGGTACATTTTTGAATGAGACCCTCTTTTCATATGTTTTGTTCTTTATATACAGGCTTACATCAGGAAGCCTAGCAGGATACCGGCTGCTACAGCCGAACCGATAACACCTGCCACATTCGGGCCCATGGCGTGCATCAGCAGGTAGTTGGTCGGGTCGTATTCCAGACCTACCACTTGCGAGATACGTGCCGAGTCGGGCACGGCGGATACTCCGGCGTTACCGATAAGCGGATTGATCTTGTTGCCTTTCTTCAGGAAGAGGTTGAATATCTTCACGAAGATGACACCCGATGCGGTAGCGATGACGAACGAAAGGGCACCCAGTGCGAAGATCTTCACAGAGTCGATTGTGAGGAATTCGGAAGCCTGGGTAGAGGCACCTACCGTCAGACCCAGCAGGATGGTGATGGTGTCGATCAGCGGACCGCTGGCGGTATTGGCCAGACGACGGGTCACACCACTTTCCTTCAACAGGTTGCCGAAGAACAGCATTCCCAGCAAGGGCAGGCCGGACGGTACCAGGAAGGTGGTCAGCAACAGGCCTACAATGGGGAACATTACCTTCTCCGTATGTGAAACGACGCGCGGCGGTTTCATGCGGATAAGGCGTTCGTGCTTGGTAGTAAGCAAACGCATGATAGGGGGCTGGATAACCGGAACCAATGCCATATAGGAATAAGCCGATACGGCAATGGCACCCATGAGGTTAGGAGCCAGCTTGGACGACAGGAAGATGGCTGTCGGGCCGTCGGCACCACCAATGATGCCGATGGCACCTGCCTGCATCGGGTCGAAGCCGATGCCCAAGGCAATCATGTAGGCACCGAAAATACCAAACTGGGCGGCTGCGCCGATGAGCATCAGCTTCGGATTGGATATCAGGGCCGAGAAGTCGGTCATGGCACCGATACCCAGGAAGATGAGCGGCGGATACCAGCCGGAGGTCACTCCCTGATACAAAATGTTGAGTACGGAACCCTCCTCATAGATGCCCACCTTGAGGCCGGCCTCCATGTTGAAGGGAATGTTGCCGATGAGGATACCGAATCCGATAGGAATCAGCAGCATCGGCTCGAATTCCTTGGCTACTGCCAGGTAAATGAAAAACAAACCTACCAGGAGCATGATGATGTGGCCTGCCGTTGCATTGGCAAAGCCCGTATAGCCCCAGAAATCGGCCAGGTTGTTTCCTATGAATGTGATAAATTCTCCCATATTATTCGATGATTACGAGGTCAGTACCTTCGAGAACAGAGTCTCCTTTGTTAACGTTGATGGCAGCAATCTTGCCGTCTTTGTCGGCGTTGATGTTGTTCTCCATCTTCATGGCTTCCAGGATGATGATGGTTTGTCCCTTCTTCACGGCGTCGCCTACATTTACTTTGATGTCGAGGATAACGCCCGGCAGCGGAGACTTCACGCCCGACTTGCCACCCGATACGGCCGCAGGTTTGGCGATGGGGGTAGTGGGGGCGGTAGGAGCGTCGGTGTGTACGGGACGTACCACTGGCTTTACGGCTATTGTCTTTTTCGGGGCTTTCTCCATTTCCACGTTGTAGGGGGTACCGTTTACTTCCACGTGGGCGATGTTGTCTTCTATGTCTCCAATGGTAACTTTGTAGAGGTTGCCATTAATCTTATACTTATATTCTTTCATTGTTTGACTGTTTTTGGGGTGACTTTACTTTTTGTGCGGCGTTTCACGCAGCGTATAAATCTTGGAACTCCACGGTGAATAACTGCGCTTTACACGGGTGATGGTCAGCACGGTGTCTTCCACATCGTGTACGTCGTTCTGCATCTCGTGCATTGCCATGGCAATGGCTGCGAAGACTTCGCCCGGAGCGCGTCCCAGCTGTTTTTCCTTGGCTTCCTGCTTGTCGGTGATGCCCTTTACCTTCATGGCATTGCGTGCACTCAGGCTGACGGATGCTTTACCGATGATGCGGAAGGCAATATAGAGCAAGATAAGGCCTGAGAACACCACGCTCATCGCTGAGATAGCCATGCCGATGCCTATACTGTCATGTTGTTCGAATTTTTCCTGTTTGGCGTTGCGGTCGATGGTCTTGTTGTTGGTGCTCGGCGTTACGTACTTGTCGGCAGAGGCACCTTTCACTTCCCATTCGGCTGCTGCGTCGTTCACGCGGGCATAAGACTGGTCGGCTTGCAGCACTCCGGCCGGAATCACGACCTGATCCAGCAACTTGCGGCCCGAGTCGTACAGACCAATCCAGTTGCTGTTTTGCGGATCCAGCGTAAAATTGGTGTGGAACGTTCCGCGGTTGGGTTTTCCGTCGGCCCAGAACAGGGCATGCTGGCGGGGTTTCACCACGGTCAGTATGTCTCCCTTCGGGATGAAATAGGAAGCGGTGTCGCCCGGCTGGCTGCTGAACTTCAGGTAACATCCTGCCAGGTCGGCGCTTCCATACGATTTGTTGAATATTTCGATCCATGCGCTGTGGATGCCGTAGTCGTCCTGATAGTTGCTCACGTTGCTTACGAGCACTTCGTTCAGCAGCAGTTTGTTGTTCGACTTTTCTTTCCCGCAGGAAGTGAAGAAGCCAAGTGCCAGCGCCAATGAAAGAAATATTCCGATATTAAGTTTCTTCATAAATTCGATTTTATTATCAATTTATTAATTGTTCTTTCTTCCTTAGAGCGGAATGTTTCCATGCTTCTTGGCCGGATTCGTAAGTTTCTTGGTCTGCAGCTGCTGCAGGGCGCGGATGATGCGGAAACGTGTGTTGCGCGGTTCGATAACGTCGTCGATGTAGCCATATTTGGCTGCATTGTACGGGTTGGCGAACAGTTTCGTGTATTCGGCTTCCTTCTCGGCCAGGAACTGAGCCGGATTTTCGTGCTCTTTGGCTTCTCTTGCGTACAATACTTCTACGGCGCCGGCACCACCCATTACGGCGATTTCGGCCGTAGGCCATGCGTAGTTCATGTCGCCGCGCAGCTGCTTGCAGCTCATCACGATGTGTGAACCGCCGTAGGACTTACGCAGGGTAATGGTGACCTTGGGTACAGTCGCTTCACCGTAGGCGTAGAGCAGCTTGGCTCCGTGCAGGATGACGCCGTTGTACTCCTGGCCCGTGCCCGGCAGGAAGCCCGGTACGTCTACCAGCGATACGATAGGAATGTTGAAGGCATCGCAGAAGCGGACGAAGCGTGCACCCTTGCGCGATGCGTTGCTGTCCAATACGCCTGCCAGATATTTGGGCTGGTTGGCTACGATACCTACCGACTGTCCGTTGAAGCGGGCGAAGCCGATGATGATGTTCTTGGCGTAGTCTTTCTGGATTTCCAGGAATTCGCCGTTGTCCACGATGGCACCGATTACCTCGTACATGTCATACGGCTTGTTGGGGCTGTCGGGGATGATGTCGTTCAGTGAATCTTCCAAACGGTCGATGGGGTCTGTGCAGTCCACGTAGGGAGCCTCTTCCAGATTGTTCTGCGGAATGTAGCTCAACAGCTTGCGGATCAGGACCAGTGCCTCTTCTTCTGTTGCGGCGGTGAAGTGGGTTACACCGGACTTCGTGGAGTGTACGCTTGCGCCGCCCAGGTTTTCCTGGCTTACGTCTTCGCCCGTTACAGTCTTTACTACCTTCGGACCGGTGAGGAACATATAGGATGTGCCTTCCATCATCAGGGTGAAGTCGGTCAGGGCAGGAGAGTAGACGGCGCCGCCGGCACAGGGACCGAAGATGCCGGAAATCTGCGGGATGACACCTGAAGCGAGGATGTTGCGCTGGAAGATTTCAGCATAACCGGCCAAAGCGTTGATACCTTCCTGGATACGTGCGCCACCCGAGTCGTTGATACCGATGACGGGGGCGCCCATCTTCATAGCCTGGTCCATTACCTTACAGATTTTCAGGGACATGGTTTCGGACAAAGACCCGGCTGAAACGGTGAAGTCTTGTGCAAAGATGTAGACCAGACGGCCATCAATCGTACCACATCCGGTTACGACACCGTCGCCCGGGTAGTGTTTTTTCTCCATGCCGAAGTTGGTGCAGCGATGTTCAACGAACATGTCCATCTCTTCGAAGCTGCCTTCGTCCAGCAGCATGGCTATACGCTCACGGGCTGTATATTTACCTTTTTCGTGTTGCTTGGCAATAGCCTTTTCGCCACCGCCCTGACGCGCTACGGCGCGACGGTCGATAAGCTCTTTGATTTTCTCTAATTGATTGCTCATCGTTATTAGAATTTTAGTAATGTATGATTCTTGTTTCTTATTCCGGTTTCTCGCAAAGTTCGGTCAGTACGCCTAAAGTTGATTTCGGGTGCAGGAAAGCGATGTTCAGGCCCTCGGCACCTTTACGGGGTGCTTTGTCTATCAGGCGGATTCCCGCTGCTTCGGCCGATGCCAATGCATTGGCTACGCCGTCTTCAATAGCGAAAGCCAGGTGGTGCATCCCGCCGTTTCCGTTGTTCTTTTCGATGAACTTGGCAATCGTGCTATCCGGAGAAGTCGGTTCCAACAGTTCAATTTTCACGTCGCCCACTTTCAGGAAGGCTGTTTTTACTTTCTGATCTTCAACAGTCTCGATGTTGTAGCACTTCAGACCTAAAACATTTTCGTAATACGGCAGGGCTTCTTCGATGCTCTTTACGGCAATGCCCAAATGCTCAATGTGTGAAATCTTCATAACTTTATTCTTTTTAATCGTAAATAGAATACGGGTTTGAATTCTCTGTTTCCGGATTCCGAATGCAGGATGCTCTTGGTTGAACAGGGAACACTGATTCTGAAAATCCATGAAACTTGGTACAAAGTAAGTCATTTCTTGCAAAATAGAGAAATTTTTCCTCAATTAAATTAAGGTACGGATTGAGTTTCTGAAGCCTTTTTCGGCGCATAGTAAAAAACCTGTGTTTAGGCATAGAGCTTGCAGAGGCGGAAGA
>CAYQOV010000049.1:0-20190 GCA_964419245.1 uncultured Bacteroides sp.
TTTTGGTTTATAATCTCTTTACCTTAATGTTGGAATAAGAAAGTGCCCGTATTTAGACTGCTTTACAGGTGTCGGGAGACACTCCCTTGTTTTCCGCGTACAAAAGTACGATTTTCTTCTGAAAGAAAATCTCAATTGGAGAAATTTTTCTTTAATTGCGCGTCTTTTATAAATCCATAACAATATCTGCTAACTGAATGTTGCAAAACTTGTCTTTTTTTTGAAACAGGGGAATTTTAAAATGAGTTGGGTTTCTTTTCCAATTCCTTGGCTACCCATCGTGTCCATTCGTCCACGTTGTCAGTCAATGTTTCGGGCAGAGGTAACGGAATGCGTACGTCGGGAGCAATCCCCGTCTGGTCGACACCATTATCGGGCAGGCGGCAGGAACGTGTCATGGGAATATAAAGAGTAATGCCGGATTGGGGCAGATTAACCCCGCGACAGTTTGAATAATCAAGGCATCCTTTCGTATTGTCTTGTCCGTAGATGGTGGTACGTTGGCTGCATGACCGCAGATTCAGAACCATCTGTTCACCGGCACTGGCTACTTGGCCGTCTATAATCAGTGCAGCCTGGTGGGGGAGTGGGAAAATGGTGTCATAAACAAGTTCTACCTGTCTGGGCGTCATGGCTACAAACTCGTCTTGCGATTTTTTCATGGTTTCCACTACTTGCTGGAGCCAATCCAATTCAATCTCTGCCATCTCGGCGATGTGTGCGGGTGTGTTGCGTATTTCAACTCCGTCTACATACCCCTTCCGGTCGTACAGCAGTTTCTCGTATGGATTGAATATTTCATCGGTTCCTCCTCCGTTGCCTCGGATGTCAATAATCAGATTTTCGCACCCCGAGGTCAGGTAGGCGTCAATGGATTGATGTACCCATTCCAATGTCGGGTCATCTCCCATACAAGATGGGAAACGGATGAGGAAGGTATGGTCAGTCACTTTCCGGAAGGTTTTGGTGGGGTTATATTCTTTCATCTCTTCATACGTCGGTACTTTCCGCATGTATGGCTGTGAATAGATGCCTACTCGTAAGTGGAAATCGCCAAACCAGGCATAGAGTTCGCCTAAAGCTTCCCAAGGCTTTCGTTCCTGTTTGTCCACTTGCTGACGGCAACGGGCTTTTAGTGCTTCATATTGATTTCGGGTTTGCTCTGTCACCAAAGTGGGAAATCCTACATAATTGGTTTCTAACTCTTGAACACCAAAATCAAATTCCGTCAAATCGGCGTTTGAAGAAGTCTTTTCTTGACCGGCTAATGAGGTATAGGCAAAGAAAAGTAAGGCGCAGAAGAACAGTAATTTGAAACTCTCGTTTCGTATGAATGTCTTTTTCATATTTCCTTATGTTTATATGTTCTGTAGCAAAGATAACGTTTTCCATCGAGCAAGTGGTTTTATGTGGTGGGAAAATCGTATTTTTGCATTCGGAATAAACAAAATACATGCTATGAAAGTAATCAATTTTGCAGAGACGAATTCTGTAATTAATCAATACGTGGCGGAAATACGCGACGTGAACATTCAGGGTGACCGCATGCGTTTCCGCCGCAACATCGAGCGAATCGGAGAGTTGATGGCTTACGAGATGAGTAAAGAACTGACGTATTCGGTAAAGCAGGTGCAGACGCCTTTGGGTGTGGCGCCGGTCAGCACGCCTGATGACGATGTGGTCATTGCTACCGTTTTCCGTGCCGGTCTGCCACTCCATCAGGGCTTCCTGAATGTGTTCGACCGTGCAGGTAATGCCTTTGTGTCGGCCTACCGCTATTATAGGGATAAGGAGTGCCGCGAGCTGGATGTGCATATCGAATATATTGCTACGCCCGACCTGACGCAGAAGACGCTGATGCTCGTCGACCCCATGCTGGCTACGGGTGAGAGTATGGAGCTGGCCTATCGTGCCTTCCTGAGCAAGGGACGTCCGGCACGTCTGCTGATAGCTTGTGTTATTGCCAGCCGTCAGGGGGTGGAACATCTTCAGCGCCTTTTCCCTGAGGATGATGTTACATTGTGGTGTGCGGCTATTGATCCTGAGTTGAATGAACGTTCGTATATAGTTCCAGGTCTGGGTGATGCGGGCGATTTGGCGTACGGAGATAAGTTGTAACGGTTGGGGACATTCGTATTTGTGGAATAAAAAGAAAGGGTACATCAAACATTTGTTGATGTACCCTTTCTTTTTATAATCATGGAATGTCGCGTATTACTTGTTTAGCTTCCATTCCGATCCGTCTTTACCGTCCTTGATTTCAAAGCCGAGAGCGGTTAATTCGTTACGTATCTTGTCGCTTGTTACCCAGTCTTTATTGGCTTTGGCTTTGGCGCGCTCTTCCAGCAGCATGTCTACGACGTGGCCGAAGGCTTCTTCGCGGGCAGCGTTCGAGGCGTTTTCGGCTTTCAGACCTAAGATGTCGAAGCAGAAGAGGCGGAAAGTCTCTTTCAGTTCGTCCAGGTCGGCTGCTGTGATGGTGTCGTTACCGGCCAGGATGTTGTTCACCATCTTGGCACCGTCGAACAGGTGGGCGATGACGATGGGCGTGTTCAGGTCGTCGTCCATGGCGTCGTAACACTTCTCGCGCAGCGCCTTTACGTCGACCGTCGATGCCTGTGCGGATGTTATCTTTTCCAGTCCGCTGACGGCGTCCATCAGTCGGACCAATCCCTTCTCGGCTGCCTTCAGGGCTTCGTTTCCGAAATCTACAGTGCTGCGGTAGTGTGCCTGCAGGGTGAAGAAGCGGATGGTCATAGGTGTGTAGGCCTGTTCCAACAGTGGATGTGTGCCGGTAAAGAGCTGCTCCAGTGTGATGAAGTTGTTATAGCTCTTGCCCATCTTTTGCCCGTTGACAGTCAGCATGTTGTTGTGCATCCAGTAGTGCACCATGTCATCGCCTTGACTGGCCACGCTCTGTGCAATTTCACATTCGTGATGGGGGAAGATGAGGTCCATGCCGCCTCCGTGGATGTCGAAGTGTTCGCCCAGGTACTTACGTCCCATGGCCGTACACTCGCAGTGCCAGCCGGGGAAACCGTTGCCCCAAGGCGAGGGCCAACGCATGATGTGCTCCGGTTGCGCATTTTTCCACAGGGCGAAGTCGGCTGGGTTGCGCTTCTCGTCCTGTCCGTCCAGCTCGCGGGTGGTGTTGAGCACGTCATCCAGGTTGCGGCCCGACAGTTTGCCGTAGTGGTGGTCGTGGTTATACTTGGCCACGTCGAAGTATACGGAGCCCTTGCTTTCGTAGGCATAGCCGTTCTTCAGTATCTCTTTTACCAGTTCAATCTGCTCGATGATATGTCCCGAGGCTTGCGGTTCGATGCTGGGGCGCAGTACGCCCAAGGCATCCATGGCCTCGTGGTAGCGGTTGGCGTAATACTGTGCAACCTCCATCGGCTCCAGCTGTTCCAGACGAGCCTTTTTAGCAATCTTGTCTTCGCCTTCGTCGGCATCGTGCTCCAGGTGTCCTACGTCGGTGATGTTACGCACATAGCGCACTTTATATCCCAGATGCTTGAGGTAGCGGAAGAGAATATCGAAAGTAATGGCTGGACGGGCATGTCCCAAATGTGGGTCACCGTACACGGTAGGACCGCAGACATACATGCCTACATGTGGAGCGTGCAGTGGCTTGAATATTTCTTTTCTTCGGGTCAGCGTGTTGTAAATCGTCAGTTGATGTTCCATATTGTTAGGTTTTTATTTCCGATTGAAAGCACAAAGTTACTGTTTTTCGGATAAGTATCTCTATGATGGCCCTGTTTTTTTTGTCGTCATCGTAATTCCGTTCTCTCCTCGTTAACGTTTGTTAGGATTCGCCCGTGCAGTATTTTCGGCCTTTCCGTCTTTCTTAAAGCAAAGACTAACTTAACCAAACTGAATAACTATTATGAAAAAAGAAATGAAATTCAACCGTCTTTTTGTATCTTTAATGATTGCCGGCTGTACGCTGGGTTTTGTAGCATGTAGCGACGACGACGATCCCCAAACTCCCACTGAACCGAAAGTAGAAGACGTATACGGTGACTATACCGGTACGATGCAGACAACTATTCTGGAAAAGTCTGTACGTGAAGGAGAAGAAGGTGAAGAACCTGCCGGTGTAGACGTAAATGCTGTAGTGAAGAATGATACGGTTTACTTCGATGAATTTCCCGTACGCGACCTGATTGTTTCTATCGTTGGCGAGGAACAGGCTGATGCTATTGTTGAAGCTATTGGTAAGGTGAGCTACAAAGTGGGTTATGAGGCTACGATGACTGCCGCTAAGGATAGTGTGTACATGGCATTCGACCCGAAACCGTTGGAAATTTCTGTACCTTTGTCCGAAGACAATGTTTTGTCTGTAACGGTGGAAGTAGCAGCTGGAGAGAAGGGTAGCTATGAATTTGAGACGAAAAATCTGAATATGGGTATCCGGGCTGGTGAAGTGAAGGTTAATGACGAACCTTTCTCTGCATTCCCTGTTACAGCCTTCACTTTTGAGATGAAGAAAAAATAAGTAAAACGAATGAATAACTGCAAGTTAGTCTGATACCGATAAAAGGGATGTCCGTCGTGGCATCCTTTTTTTGTATCTTTGCCTCCGTAACGCTTAACAGACCGAACGATGGAGAAACGTGTATTGCTGGGCATGAGCGGAGGAACCGACAGCTCTGTGGCGGCCATAAAGTTGCAGGATGCCGGATACGAGGTGGCGGGGGTTACCCTTCGTCTGCACGATGACGGAGGACGAGCTGCTGAAGAGGCTGCCCGTCTGGCCGACCGTCTGGGTATCGAACATTTCGAATACGACGCCCGCGAGGCTTTCGAAGCGCTGGTGGTCCGCTATTTCACCGAAGAATATCTGGCGGGCCGTACGCCCGTGCCCTGTACCGTGTGTAATAATCGACTGAAATGGCCACTCTTGGCCCGTCTGGCTGATGAAAGGAGGATTTCTAACATTGCGACAGGGCACTACGTACGCAAGGTGTACCATGACGGGCGATGGTATATCGCTCCTGCCGCCGATGCTGACAAAGATCAGTCATTCTTTCTTTGGGGATTGAAGCAGGATATACTGAAGCGCATGCTTCTGCCCATGGGCGAGCTGACCAAAGCCGAGGCTCGTGCCTATGCCGCCCGTCGTGGCTTCCAGCGTGTGGCGGAGAAGAAGGACAGCTTGGGCGTGTGCTTTTGCCCGATGGACTATCGCGCTTTTCTGCGCCGTGCTGTTTCGCCTGAGCTTCTGCCAGGAAAGGGAGCCTTTCTTGATGAAAACGGTGCTTTTTTGGGGTGGCACGAAGGCTATCCCTTTTACACCGTCGGTCAGCGGCGCGGACTAGGTATCCACCTGAATCGGGCTGTCTATGTGAAAGAGATATGCCGCGAACGAAACGAAGTGGTACTGGCACCGCTCGCCTCCCTTTATCGGACGGAGATGTGGCTGAAGGAATGGAATCTTGTAGATGAGGCCCGTGTTTTGGGTGGCAAGGCGGTCATCGTGAAGATACGTTACCGCAAACAGGCCAACCGCTGCCTCGTTTCGCGTACGAGTGACGGCTGCCTCCATGTATGCTTGCTTGACCCGCTCGAGGCCGTGGCTTCGGGGCAGGCAGCCGCCTTCTATGATGCGGAAGGGTTGCTGCTCGGAGGCGGAATTATCTTATAATGTTTTAAGCTAAAACATACGACCTTTTGCTCCAAAACATTGCTGCTTTTGGAGCAAAAGGTCGTATGATTTTGAGAGGTCTCTTGCTGGGGTCTCTTTTATTTATTGTTCAGGCGGAGCATTTCTTCGATATACTCGCGCGTATTGCTCAGGCGGGGAATCTTGTGCTGGCCGCCCAGCTTGCCTTTTTGGTCGAGCCAGTCGTGGAAGAGACCCGAGCGTGCCACGATGACTTCCAGCGGTTGCAGGGCCAGGTTATTCTGACGTTTGGCCTCGTAGTCGGAGTTGACCTCCTTCAGCGTGTCGTCCAAGATGCGGGCGAACTTGCCGAGGTCGTCGGGCATCTGAGCAAATTCAATCAACCACTGGTGACGGCACTTGGCATTTGTATCCATGAAAACGGGAGCGGCGGAGTAGTCTGTAATGCGTGCACCCGTTTCGGCACAGGCTTTGGCTAGTCCTTTTTCGGCATTGTCTACGATAAGCTCTTCGCCGAAGGCGTTGATGAAATGCTTGGTGCGGCCCGTGATAACGAACTTGTAGGGTCGGTTGTTGGTGAACTTCACCGTATCGCCGATGATGTATCGCCAGAGGCCAGCCGAAGTAGAGATGACCATGGCGTAGTTTTTATTTAGTTCCACCTCTTCGAGGCAGCAGATGCGTGGGTTCTCCTTGCCGATGTCCTCCAAAGGTATAAATTCGTAGAAGACACCATAGTCAATCATCAGCAGCATGGAGCGGTCGGCGGGGTCGCTTTGCGTGCCGAAGTAGCCTTCAGAGGCATTGTAGGTCTCTACGTAGTGCATCTTGCTGCTGCGGATCACTTCCTTATATTGCTCGCGGTAGGGCGTGAAGGCTACGCCACCGTGGAAAAAGACTTCCAGATTGGGCCACACTTCCTCCAGGCTCTGCTTGCCCGTTTTCTCCAGGATGTGCTTGATGAGCACCAGCATCCACGACGGCACGCCCGACAGGTTGGTGACGTTGGCATGGATGGTTTCGCGGGCGATGGCTTCCATTTTCGGCTCGAAGTGTTCCATTAGGGCTGTTTGCTTGCTCGGCACACGGATGTAGTTGACCAGCGGGTTGAGGTTTTCCATCAGAATGGCTGACAAGTCACCCACAAGGCTGTGGTTCGTGTTCAGGTTGGGAGCATGGCTTCCTCCTAAAATTAGTCCTTTGCCCGAGAAGAATCGGCTTTCAGGGTTCTGACGTAAGTAGAGAGCTACAGCATCCTGACCGCCGCGATAGTGTGTGTCGTGTAGCGATTCCTTGCTGACGGGCAGGAATTTACTCTTGTCGTTCGTTGTACCCGATGACTTGGCAAACCAGCGTATTTCTGATGGCCACAACAGATTTTGCTCTCCGGCTCGCAGACGGGTTACGTAGGGCTTTATTTCTTCGTAAGTCTGTATAGGCAGGCGGTTCTTGAAGTCTTCATAGGTATGTATGGAACTGAAGTCATACTTCCGACCCCACTCCGTTTGGGCGGCTTTGCCGATGAGACGCATCAGTACACGATGCTGTATCTCTCCAGCGTGTCCGGCATATTGATCTATTTCCTTTACGCGGGAATTGAAATAGATATTGTTGAGGAATCGCGTTATATTCATCTTTCTTATTGAAATCAGATTCTGCACGCAAAAGTAATCTTATTTCCGGTCATCTCTATCTTTTTTCTGTTTTTTTTCTATCTTTACGGCTGCATTTATGGTGCAAACTGACATGTTGACCATTTTATGCGACATAATGATAAAAATATTCTCCAAAAGGAGGAAGAAGGAACGGAGGTATTATATGAGAATCGGTATTTTGACTTCAGGGGGAGATTGTCCGGGGATTAATGCGACAATTCGCGGTGTGTGTAAAACGGCCATCCGTCACTATGGTATGGAAGTGATTGGTATTCATAGTGGTTTTCAGGGATTGATGACCAAAGATGTGGAAACATTTACGGAAGATTCTCTGTCGGGATTGCTGACGTTGGGAGGGACAGTGCTTGGTACATCGCGAGAGAAACCCTTCAAGCGGGGAGGCCTGATGGATGGTGTGGACAAACCGTCACTGATAATCCAGAATATTAAAGAACTGGGGTTGGATTGTGTTGTCTGTATTGGTGGAAATGGTACGCAAAAGACAGCTGCTAAATTTGCGGCGATGGGTGTGAACATCGTATCCGTACCGAAAACCATCGACAATGATATTTGGGGAACAGATTTTTCTTTCGGCTTTGATACAGCGGTGAGCATTGCTACTGACGCTATCGATCGTCTACATTCTACGGCAAGTTCGCATAAGCGTGTGATGGTCATCGAGGTAATGGGGCATAAGGCCGGCTGGATAGCCTTGTATTCGGGTATGGCTGGTGGTGGCGATGTTATTTTGATTCCAGAGATTCCTTATAATATCCATAATATAGGCGAGGTTATTCTGGATCGTTTGCGCAAAGGGCGTCCTTACTCTATTGTGGTGGTAGCTGAGGGAATTCCGACTGATGGACGAAAGCGGGCAGGTGAATATATCGCTCAGGAAATTGAATACGAAACTGGCATTGAAACACGAGAAACCGTGCTTGGCTATATCCAACGTGGCGGTTCTCCGACACCTTTTGATCGTAATCTATCGACTCGTATGGGTGGTCATGCTACAGAATTGATAGCTACCGGTCAGTTTGGACGTATGGTCACTTTGCAGGGAAACGACATCTCGTCTCTTCCACTGGAGGAAGTGGCTGGAAAATTGAAACTGGTAACAGAAGACAATGATTTGGTAGTACAAGGACGTCAGATGGGTGTCTGCTTCGGATAGGAAGAAATTTCAGAAGAACAGGGAACTTCGTCCGTTGTTTCCTGTTTTTCTTCTATCGGTAGTTCAGGAGCTGATACTTTTATTTCAACGATAACCGATGAGGCTTCAGTTTCGATATTTTCGGTTACAGGTATTTCGTTTGTAGTAAGTGGCTTGTTTGTGTTCTCTAGGGTGGCTTGGTGCTCGGTTTTTAATCGTTCGATTTCGCTTTTGAAGGTTTCGTCAGACTTGAGCTTCTTGAGAGCCATTTGAGCTGCATTCTGTTGAGATTCCTTTTTGGAGTATCCTGTACCAGTTCCTGCAGGAAGTCCTTCTATCTGTACTTCTGTTTGAAACATCGGATTGTTTTCGCGATCAATGAACTGTTCGATGAGTTCGAACGAAACCTCCACCTTATGTTTTTGGCTCCATTCAATGAGCTTCGACTTGAAGTTCATTTCTTTGCGAGACATCTTGTCCAAGTCGATGTACTGCTTGAAGATCTTCTTTTCCATGAACTGCTTGCATCGGTCATATCCTTGGTCGAGATAGATGGCGCCGATAAAGGCTTCGAATGCATTGCCGTACATGTAGCTGTTGTGTGAGGAAGAGCGCGAAGCGTACTTTACTAGCTTGTCCAAACCTATTTCTACAGCCAGTTTGTTCAGTGTTTCACGTTGTACGATTTTGGAACGGGTGTTGGTCAGGAAACCTTCACGTTTGCCTTCAAAATGTTTGAAGACGATATCACCTACGATGGCGTCGAGGATAGCATCACCCAAAAATTCCAGGCGTTCATTGTTGATGGGCCTTCCTTCTTCCGAACGGAGAGAAGTTGATTTATGGAGCAGGGCTTGCTGGTAGATTTTTAAATTGCGAGGGAAAAATCCCAAAATACGATAAAAACAAAAATAAGACTCCCGTTCCTTATGAAACAAGAGCCTTATTTTGTCTATCTGGTTACGTAACACGACCTTACTCTGCGTATTTCTTGAAGATGACACAAGCGTTGTGACCGCCAAAACCAAAGGTGTTGGACAAGGCTGCGTTGACTTCGCGTTTCTGAGCCTTGTTGAACGTAAAGTTCAGGTCGTAGTCGATGTTCTCGTCGTTGTCACCCTCAGTGTGGTTGATGGTCGGAGGTACGATGCCATTCTTGATGGCCAGAATGCTGGCAATCGCTTCTACGGCACCTGCTGCACCCAGCAAGTGACCTGTCATAGACTTGGTCGAGCTGATGTTCAGTTCGTAGGCGTGCTTGCCGAATACTTCCTGAATGGCTTTAACTTCCGAAATATCGCCCACCGGAGTGGATGTACCGTGTACGTTGATGTAGTCAATCTGTTCGGGTTGCATCTCTGCATCCTCCAGAGCGTTTCTCATCACGAGTTTGGCTCCCAGTCCTTCGGGGTGTGATGCTGTCAGGTGGTGAGCGTCGGCCGACATGCCTACACCAGCTACCTCAGCATAAATCTTGGCGCCGCGCGCTTTTGCGTGCTCCAGTTCCTCCAGCACGAGGCAACCACCTCCTTCACCCATTACGAAGCCGTCGCGGCTGGCGCTGAACGGACGTGATGCTGTTTCAGGTGAATCGTTGCGGGTGGACAGTGCGTGCATGGCGTTGAATCCGCCTACGCCGCAAGCGGCAATGGCAGCTTCCGAACCACCTGTTACGATGGCGTTGGCCTTGCCCAGACGGATCAGGTTGAATGCATCGGCAATGGCATTGGTCGAAGTGGCGCAAGCCGAGCACGTAGCATAGTTGGGTCCGTGGAAACCGTACAGAATGGAAATCTGTCCGGCCGCAATGTCCGAAATCATCTTGGGGATGAAGAACGGATTGAATTTGGGACCGTTTTCCTTGCCTGTCAGTGCATAGTTGCCTGCTTCTTCTTCGAATGTGCGGATACCGCCGATACCGGCACCGAATATAACACCAATTCTGTTCAAATCCTCATTTTCGACTTCAAGACCAGAGTCTGTAACGGCTTGTTTGGCCACAGCGATGGCATACTGAGTGTACAGGTCCATCTTGCGGGCTTCCTTGCGGTCGATATATTCATTTGCATTGAAGTTCTTTACTTCGCAGGCAAATTGGGTCTTGAATAATGATGCGTCGAAATGAGTAATAGGTCCCGCCCCACTAACTCCATTGACAAGATTGTCCCAGAATTCCTGGACATTGTTACCAATGGGGGTAATGGCACCGAGACCTGTTACTACAACTCTTTTTAATTCCATGTTCTAAAAACTGATGGATAAAAATTACTTAGCGTGCTCTTCGATGTAAGATACGGCGTCGCCTACGGTAGCAATCTTCTCAGCTTGATCGTCAGGAATAGAAATGCCGAATTCTTTTTCGAATTCCATGATAAGTTCTACAGTGTCAAGAGAATCAGCTCCCAGGTCGTTAGTGAAGCTAGCTTCGTTTGTAACTTCTGATTCTTCTACGCCTAATTTATCGACGATAATCGCTTTCACTCTTGATGCAATTTCAGACATAACTTTAAGTTTTTAGTTAATAATTTGAGTTTATTTCTTTAATTTTGCGTTGCAAAGGAATGAATATTTATTGTTCTGAGCAAATATTTGACGAATTAAATGCGATTTTTTGCACAAAAAATAGTCTTTTGTGCAAAAATAAGGAGGTTTTATGGGGAAAAATGTTGCAATTTTGGCTTCAGGCAATGGTACGAATGCCGAAAACATCATCCGTTATTTCCAAGAAAAAGGTGGGGAAGACGGAGTGGCGTTGGTCGTGTCTAACCGTCAGAATGTGAATGTTTTCAAACGGGCGGAGAATTTGCATGTTCCTTGTATTTATATAGGTAAGGAGAAGTGGACGACAGGCGAAGAGGTTCTGAAGCTTTTGGCCGACTATCGGGTGGATTTCATTGTGTTGGCTGGCTTCCTGGCGAAGGTGCCCGATGCGTTGTTGCATGCTTATCCACAACGTATCATAAATATTCATCCTTCGCTTCTGCCTAAGTTTGGTGGCAAAGGTATGTACGGCGATCGTGTCCATCAGGCCGTCGTGGAGGCAGGCGAGCGCGAGAGCGGCATCACCATCCAATATATCAATGAACACTATGACGAAGGAGATATCATCGCCCAGTTCCGTTGTCCTGTTTTTCCAAAGGATACGGCGGAAGATGTGGCGGCAATGGTGCATGCGTTGGAATACGAACACTATCCGCAGGTCATCGAAGGCTTGTTGGCTGAGATGGGATAAGTAGATATATGAAGAGGAAAGCATCGCTTTCCTGGAAGGAAAAGGCTGTTTTCGTCGAAGGAAAACAGCCTTTTCTTTTTCGCTTAAATATACTTCACTTGGAAGGCTTCTTTCTCGCGTCGCAGGGGATAGTCGCCACGAAGCTTCTCGAAGCGCTCGGGGTGGAGGCGCAGGACCTGGTCGTCGCGCCGAGGGTCGTACATGGCGAGGCTGGCTTCCGTCAGGTCATGGGCCTCGATAAGGGGCTGGGGTGGTGCAGGCGGCTCGATGCGGTAGCGGGCGTCGATGTGGAAGAAACGGCACAGCGCGTCGAGCGACATGCGGGTGGCGTTTGCCTTGCCATCGGCCGAATAGCCGGCGATGTGGGGCGTGCCGATGAAGGCGCGGTCGAGCAGGTCGAGGCAGATGTCTGGCTCGTGCTCCCAGACGTCAATGATGGCGTCGCTCGCCTGTCCTGCCTGCAAGGCATGGAGCAGGGCCTCCGTCTCGATGACTTCGCCGCGCGAGGTGTTGGCGATGACGGGGCGGCGCTTCAGGCGGTCGAAGAAGTCGGTATCGGCCAGGTGGAAGGTCTTGTGGACGCCTTCGCGGATGAGGGGGACGTGGAAGGTCAGCACGTCGCATTCCTCTATCAGTTGCTCCAGCGGGGAGAAGAGGTCTTCTCCTTCCTTCTCCTGGCGTGGAGGGTCGTTCAGCAGGACGCGCATGCCCAGCTCGCGACCTACCTGTGCCACTTTGGTACCTACATTGCCTACACCGATGACGCCCAGCGTCTTGCCTTCCAGTCGGAAGCCCTTCTGGCGTTGGAGGAGCAGGAGGGAGGAGTGCATGTATTGGGCTACGGAGGCTGAATTGCAGCCGGGGGCGTTCTGCCACGTGATGCCCGCCTCTTGGCACCAGGCCGTGTCGATGTGGTCGAAGCCGATGGTGGCGGTGGCGATGAAGCGCACGCGGCTGCCTTCGAGCAGGCGGCGGTCGCAACGGGTACGGGTGCGGACAATCAGGGCGTCGGCATCCCTGACAAGTTCGGGCGTGAAGCCTTTGCCGGGTACATAGACGGCTTCATCGGCCAGCGTAGCCAGGGCCTCACGGATGAAGGGTATTTTGTCATCAACGATTACTTTCATGTGCATTCTTTGTTTCAGGTAGGCAAAGGTAACGCTTTTTTCACTACCTTTGTCCGCCTATAGATATTTAATGTGTGACGATTATGAAAGAATTCCTCCAACTGCTGCGCCGCTTCGTGCCACCCTACAAGAAGTACCTGGCATGGGCGCTGTTCCTCAACCTGCTGTCGGCTTTCCTGAACATATTCTCCTTTACACTGATTATCCCCATCCTGCAGATTCTCTTCAAGATGGACACGAAGGTCTATGAGTTCATCCCTTGGGATACGGCGGGCATGGGCTTGAAGGACGTGGCGGTGAACAACTTCTACTACGGCGTGTCCCGGTTGATTGCCGAGCAGGGCGCTTCGCTGACGCTCCTGATATTGGGCGTGTTCCTGGCCGTGATGACGCTGCTCAAGACGCTGGCCTACTTCGGCTCGTCGGCCGTGATGATACCGCTCCGCACGGGCGTGGTGCGCGACATCCGCCGGCAGGTCTATAACAAGGTGCTGCGCCTGCCGCTGGCTTTCTTCTCGGAGGAACGGAAGGGCGACATCATCGCCCGCATGAGTGGCGACGTGACCGAGGTGGAGACGTCCGTCACCAGCTCGCTGGACATGCTCATCAAGAACCCCATCCTGATTATTGTCTATTTTGCCACGATGGTTGCCGTCAGCTGGCAGCTGACGCTCTTTACGCTGCTCGTTGTCCCCGCCATGGGCTGGGTGATGGGCACCGTGGGCAAGAAGCTGAAGCGGAAGTCGCTCGAGGCGCAGAGCAAGTGGAGCGACACGATGTCCCAGCTGGAGGAGACGCTGGGCGGCCTGCGCATCATCAAAGCCTTCATCGCCGAGAAGAAGATGGAGGAGCGCTTCGACAAGTGCAGCAACGAATACCGCGACGCCACCAACCGCGTGGCCACGCGCCAGGCCCTGGCCCATCCGATGAGCGAGTTTCTGGGCACGTGTCTCATCGTCATCGTCCTGTGGTTTGGCGGCACGCTCATCCTGAACAACAGCTCCACGATAGACGCCCCGTCGTTCATCTTCTACCTCGTCATCCTCTACAGCGTCATCAATCCGCTGAAGGAGTTCTCCAAGGCGGGTTATAACATTCCGAAGGGGCTCGCCTCGATGGAGCGCATCGACAAGATACTCTTGGCCGAGAATCCCATCAGGGAGCCAGCCCGGCCCAAACCGCTGAAGGGGCTGGAGCATCAGATTGAGTTCCGCGACATCAGCTTCAGCTACGACGGGCGGCGCGAGGTGCTGAAGCACGTCAACCTGACCGTGCCCTGCGGCCGTACCATCGCGCTGGTGGGCCAGTCGGGTTCGGGCAAATCGACGCTGATGGACCTCCTGCCGCGCTACCACGACGTGCAGCAGGGCGAGATACTCATCGACGGCACCAACGTGAAGGACGTGCGCATCCGCGACCTGCGCTCGCTCATCGGCAACGTCAACCAGGAGGCCATCCTCTTCAACGACACCTTCTTCAACAACATCGCCTTCGGCGTGGAGGGGGCCACGATGGAGCAGGTCGTCGAGGCGGCCAAGATTGCCAATGCCCACGACTTCATCATGGAGACGCCCGACGGCTACGACACCAACATCGGCGACCGCGGCGGCAAGCTCTCCGGCGGCCAGCGGCAGCGCATCAGTATTGCTCGCGCTATTTTAAAGAATCCGCCAATCCTCATCCTTGATGAAGCCACCTCGGCTCTTGATACAGAGAGTGAACGTCTGGTGCAGGAGGCTTTGGAACGTCTGATGAAGACACGTACCACTATCGCTATAGCTCACCGCCTTTCTACAATTCGCAACGCTGACGAGATTTGTGTCCTCTACGAAGGTGAGATTGTGGAGCGTGGTCGCCACGAGGAGCTGCTCGCTCTGAACGGATACTACAAGCGACTGAACGATATGCAGTCGCTAAGTTGAGAAAAGAGTGAATAAATAGTATGGAACTATTTCCTCCCAAAGTCAGCTGGTACTTCGCCCCAACGGTCGGTTTCCCACTTTAGGATGGGAGTGGTGTAGGAGTTTTCGTGTAGCCATTTCTCTGCCCGTTCTATAAGTTGGAACAGGGCTTCTGTACGTGGTTCGCGAGGAAGCTTAGTCTTGCATTTCTTTTGTTTCACCCAGCTGATTGCATTGCGGCTGTCGCTATAGATAGGCATGTTTAGTCCTTTTTGCTTCAGCAGGGCCAATCCATGGACGATGGCCAGGAACTCGCCGATGTTGTTTGTGCCGTAGACGGGACCATGATGAAATACTTGTTGGCGTGAGGCTACGTGTACGCCACGATACTCCATCTGACCAGGGTTGCCACTGCAGGCAGCGTCTACAGCCAGGCTGTTTTCTACGACTTCAGGTGAAAGTTCACTATCATCATCTCTGACTGCCTTCTGAGGACGTCCTGTTATCGATTTTTTTTGTCCAATGTAGGCATAGGGTGATGAGGCGAAGGCGTGCTCTGCTTCCTCTAGCGTGTCGAACGATTTAAATTGGGCGCCGTCATATCCTTTGGTTTGCAACTGGCAGTCCGTCCAGCTGTCATAGATGCCGGGCATGACGCCTGCCCATACCACGTAGTATTTTTGTTTCTTGCTCATGTGGCAAAGGTACAAATATTTTCTGTTTCTGGCTCTGCGCATTGCAGAATTGCTTATCTTTGTCCACAAACCACAGGCTGTTACTGTAATAGATATGATACGCATCTTTTTGACCGGTTACATGGGTGCCGGAAAGACAACCCTTGGAAAGGCCTTTGCCCGCGAATTGGGACTGACCTTTATCGATCTCGACTGGTATATCGAGGAACGTTTCCATCGTTCTATTTCCGATCTCTTCCATGAGCGAGGTGAGGATGGCTTTCGCCAGCTGGAACGTAATATGTTGCACGAGGCAGGCGAGTTTGAGGATGTCGTTATTTCTACTGGGGGCGGCACGCCTTGTTTTTTCGACAATATGGAGTATATGAATCGTCAGGGGCAGACCGTGTTTCTTGATGTCCCTGTCGAGGTGCTTTTTCGTCGCTTGCGTGTAGCAACTCAGCAACGTCCCATTTTGCAAGGCAAGACGGATGAAGAACTTCGTACCTTTATTGAGCGTGCGTTGGACGGTCGACGCTCTTTCTACGGGCAGGCCCGTTATCGTTTTGACGGCAGTCGTCTGGAGGATCGTCATCAGATAGCAGAGTCGGTCAGCAGCTTGCGTCGTTTGTTGGAGCTGTAAAAGTTTGTCTTTCGTATGTATTTTCGTCCGTAAAAGATGCTGTTACAGGATTTATGTGTATTTTTGTCCACTAAATAATCAAACCTATATAAAAACCGCTAAGTTACAGAAGAATGAGAAAATGGCGTATTGAAGATTCGGAAGAGCTGTACAACATCACGGGTTGGGGCACTTCCTACTTTGGTATCAACGAGAAAGGGCATGTAGTGGTAACCCCCCGCAAGGATGGCGTGGAAGTTGACCTGAAGGAACTGGTCGACGAGCTCCAGCTGCGCGACGTGACGGCTCCCATGCTGGTGCGCTTTCCCGACATACTGGACAACCGCATCGAGAAGGTGTCCTGCTGTTTCCACAAGGCAGCCGAAGAGTATGGTTACAAGGGTGAGAACTTCATCATTTATCCCATTAAGGTGAACCAGATGCGTCCCGTCGTGGAAGAGATGATCAACCACGGCAAGAAGTTCAACCTCGGCCTGGAGGCAGGTTCGAAACCCGAACTGCATGCCGTCATCGCCGTCAACACCGATCCCGACTCGCTCGTGGTGTGCAACGGCTACAAGGACGAGAGCTTCATCGAACTGGCTCTGCTGGCCCAGAAGATGGGCAAGCGCATCTTCCTCGTCGTCGAGAAGCTGAACGAGCTGAACCTCATCGCCAAGATGGCCAGGCAGCTCAAGGTGCGCCCCAACATCGGTATCCGCATCAAGCTGGCCTCCAGCGGCAGCGGCAAGTGGGAAGAGAGCGGCGGCGACGCCAGCAAGTTCGGCCTGACGTCCAGCGAACTGCTCGAAGCACTCGACTTCCTCGAGAAGAAGGACATGAAGGACTGCCTGAAGCTGATTCACTTCCACATCGGCAGCCAGATTACCAAGATACGCCGCATCAAGAACGCCTTGCGCGAGGCGTCGCAGTTCTACGTGCAGCTCCACAAGATGGGCTTCAACATCGAGTTCGTCGATACGGGCGGCGGCATGGGCGTGGACTACGACGGTACCCGCTCCAGCAACAGCGAAAGCTCTGTGAATTACTCCATACAGGAATACGTGAACGACGTCGTATCGACCTTCGTCGATGCGGCCGACAAGCACGGCTTCCAGCATCCCAATATCATCACCGAGACGGGCCGCAGCCTGACCGCCCATCACTCCGTCCTCATCTTCGAGGTGCTGGAGACGGCTTCCCTGCCGCAGATGGACGACGACTGGGAGCCGGGTGAGGATGCCCACGAGCTGGTGAAGGAACTCTACGACATCTGGGACAACCTGAGCCAGCGCAGCATGCTCGAGCCCTGGCACGACGCCCAGCAGATACGCGAGGAGGCGCTCGACCTCTTCAGCCACGGCATCGTGGACCTGAACACCCGTGCCCAGATTGAGAAGCTCTATTGGAGCATCTGTCGCGAAATCAACTCCATCGCCAGCGGGCTGAAGCACTGTCCCGAGGAGTTCCGCAAGCTGAACAAGCTGCTGGCCGACAAGTACTTCTGCAACTTCTCGCTCTTCCAGTCACTGCCTGACTCGTGGGCCATCGACCAGATGTTCCCCATCATGCCCATCCAGCGCCTGGACGAGAAGCCCGACCGAGAGGCTACACTGCAAGACATGACGTGCGACTCCGACGGCAAGATTGCCAACTTCGTCACTTCCCGTCCCGATGCCACGACCTTGCCTCTGCATTCCCTGCGCGACAAGGAGAACTACTATGTGGCCGTCTTCCTTGTAGGTGCCTATCAGGAGATTTTGGGCGACATGCACAACCTTTTCGGCGATACGAATGCCGTGCACGTCTCGGTCAACTCCAAGGGCTACTCCATTGACCAGCTCATCGACGGCGAGACGGTGGCCGAGGTGCTCGACTATGTGCAGTACAACCCCAAGAAGCTGGTGCGCAAGCTCGAGACATGGGTGACCCAGTCCGTCAAGGAAGGCCGCATCTCGCTCGAGGAAGGCAAGGAGTTCCTGGCCAACTATCGTTCGGGTCTGTACGGATATACTTATTTGGAATAAAGTAATTTTCACCACAGAGGACACAGAGTAGCACAGAGGGAGAAGAAAACTCTGTGAAACTCTGTGGCCTCTGTGGTGAACTCATATATAAAGGAATATGAAAGAGAAACTCACACTCATCAAAGTAGGCGGCAAGATTGTAGAGGAGGAAGCGACCCTCCATCAATTGTTGGACGACTTTGCCGCCATCGAAGGCCGCAAGGTGCTGGTGCATGGTGGAGGCCGCTCGGCCACGAAGCTGGCCGAACGCCTGGGCATCGAGAGCCGCATGGTGAACGGCCGTCGCATCACCGACGCCGAGACGCTGAAGGTCGTGACGATGGTCTATGGTGGTCTGGTCAACAAGAACATTGTGGCAGGTCTGCAGGCCCGCGGTGTCAATGCACTGGGACTGACGGGAGCCGACATGGATGTCATTCGCTCTGTAAAACGCCCAGTGAAAGACATCGACTATGGTTTTGTGGGCGATGTAAAACAAGTCAATGCTACGCTGCTGGGCGATTTGATAGCCAAAGGTGTAGTGCCCGTCATGGCTCCCTTGACCCACGATGGAGAAGGCCATATGCTGAATACCAATGCTGATACCATTGCGGGCGAAACAGCCAAGGCTTTGTCAGCCTTGTTTGATGTCACTCTGGTTTATTGTTTTGAGAAAAAAGGTGTGCTACGCGATGAGAGCGACGACGACAGTGTTATCCCTACAATCAATCAGGTTGAATTCCATCAATTGGTAGCTGACGGTGTGATACAAGGTGGCATGATTCCCAAACTGGAGAACTCTTTTGAGGCCTTGGAAGCAGGTGTGTCCGAGGTCGTAATTACCTTAGCATCAGCTATCAACGAACAGGGAGGTACCCGTATCCGAAAATAATTTGAAAAAAAGTAACTATCTACTGTAACTTTTATCCTGCTGAACCGTCAATTCATTAGAAGATGCAGAAAATCGATTTTCGCAAAGATATTCTTCCGCTGAAAGATAAACTCTTTCGGTTGGCTCTGCGGATAACTTTCGACAGAGCAGAGGCGGAGGATATTGTGCAGGAGACGATGATACGTGTCTGGAATAAGCGTGATGAATGGGATGAGTTGGAATCGGTAGAGGCTTATTGTCTAACAGTGGCTCGCAACTTGGCAATCGACCGCAGTGAGAAGAAAGACTCGCAGACGATGGAACTGACCATAGAAGCTGAACAGACGCCTGATGCATCAAGCCCATATGATCGATTGGTGAACAAGGAACGGTTGAAACTCGTGCACAGATTGGTCGGTGAATTGCCTGAGAAGCAACGCATGATTATGCAATTGCGTGATGTGGAGGGTAAGAGTTATAAAGAGATAGCTGCTGCCTTACGGTTGACGGAAGAGCAGGTCAAAGTAAACTTGTTCAGAGCTAGGCAAAAGGTAAAACAGAAATTTATAGATATAGATAATTATGGACTCTAATTATATAGAACAATTATTGGAACGTTATTGGCAGTGCGAGACTTCCCAAGAAGAGGAAGCACAGCTTCGTTCGTTTTTCAATAACGAAGATGTGCCGGCACACTTGCTCCGTTACAAGGATCTGTTCGTATATCAGGAGTTCCTGCAACAAGACGGCTTGGGCGAGGATTTCGACCAGAAGGTGCTGGCGCAGGTAGAAGTACCGGTTGTCAAAGCTCGTCGTATGACATTATCCTCACGTTTCATGCCGTTGTTTAAGGCTGCTGCAGTGATAGCCTTGATGTTTTCATTGGGTAATGTCATGCAACACTCTGTTTTCGATAATAATGCAGGAGTTGTTTCTCTTGATACGATTGGGAAGCAGATGTCTACACCTTCAGTAGCACTTTCGGGTAATCCGGCAGATAGTCATGAAAAAGAACTAATGGATAGTTTGGCTCGTGTTGACAAGAAGGGAGAGACCGAAAAAAGATGAATTTTCATTGTTTTTAAATATACATTTTCATTTGCTTTAAAAAATAGTTAGTGTGCTTTATTAAAACGACTTGAGGCTGTGAAGTTTCAATTCTCTCAAAATCTTATAAAAACTAACTAAAAATAAATGGGATGCCGCGTGATGCAGCGTCCCTTTATTTTTATGGTAATTTGTATAAAAAAGTAAAGGAAGACAAGGCGCATAGTAAAAAACCTGTGTAAGCGAAAAAAGTTAGTACCTTTGTAGAAA